>JBPXJS010000001.1:0-5752 GCA_051715425.1 Bacteroidota bacterium
GCTGCTCTCTGCCGTACAATTTGGTACAGTGCCCGATTGTGCATAAATGTAAATCGTCTGTGAACTAGAAACCGTTGATCCAACCGCTAAACTCAATCCACTTCCGTTTGGACCCGTGAAATAAGAATTGTTTGCCGGTAAGGCTGGAAGGATGTATCCTCCATCTGCCAAACATACTGTTGCATTTTGAATCACATCAACCGAAGGAGCTGTATTTACAGTAACCGTAAAACTGGTTTCTGCTGTACAATTTGGTGTTGTTCCGGTTTGTGCATAAATGTAGATGGTTTGAGTAGATGTTATTGAAGTACCTACTGCCAACTGAGTTCCCCCTCCATTTGGTGCAGTATAATAGGCATTATTTGCACTCAGTCCAGTTAATACGAAACTATCACAAACCGTAACATTTTGTCTTACATCAGCTGTTATACTATTAACCGTTAAAACAAAACTTGTTTCAGTAAAACAATTTGGTATAGTTCCACTTTGAGCAAATACATAAATCGTTTGAGAGGATGTTAACACTTGACCTACTGCCAATTGCGTTCCGGTTCCTCCCGAACCGGTATAATAGTTACCAATTGTAAGGTTTGGAAGAGTGTAACTATCACAAACCGTAATATTTGTGATGGGTAAAACTTGTGGTGTGGTATTAACTGTTACCACAAAACTACTCTCTGCAACACAATTTGGAATTGTTTCTGATTGTGCATAAATGTAAATGGTTTGTGAAGTGGTGATTAAATCTCCTGCACTTAACTGTGTCCCTAAACCACCTGGTTGTGTATAATATGCATTATTTGCACTTAAAGAAGGCAACTGATAACTATCACATACGGTTTGATTTAGAATTGTATCTGCACTGATTGTATTAATAACAATATTAAAACTAATTTCATCTGAACATGTTCCATCTTCGTCAAACACATATATTAACTGGGTAGATTCAATACTGTCACCTGCATTCAACTGCAAACCTAATCCACCTGATTGGGTATAATAATTCCCTTGTGGTAGAGCCGGTAAAATATAACTATCACAAGCCGTAACGTCTGCAATTGGATTAAGTACTAATGTTCCAATTGTTACCACAAAACTGCTCTCCTCTACACAATTCGGAGTTGTTCCCGATTGTGCATAAATGTAAATAGTTTGAGAAGTGGTGATTAAATCTCCCACACTCAACTGTATCCCTAAACCACCTGGTTGTGTGTAATATGCATTGTTAGCACTTAATGCAGGTAATTGATAACTATCACATGCCGAAATATTTGGTAACACATCAACTATTACTGAATTAATTGTAACCGTAAATACTTCCTGATCTGTACAATTTTCATTGGCGACAAACACATAAATTGTAGCGTTTTCAGTAATAACTGTACCTGATGGAATAATTTCGCCTTGTCCATTAGCTTCTGTATAATAATTCCCCACTGTTAATTCAGGTAATATAAATTCATTACAAGCAATTACATCTTGAACTGGATTTAAATTAATAAATGGAACAACAGTAACAGTTGTTGTCGCTTGTGCTGTACATCCTCCAAAATCAACAACAACTTGATAAATTCCTCCAGTTAATACTGATAAAACATTAGAAGTTTCATTCAAAACATTTCCATCTAAAGTCCAAGTATAAGTAACTTGATCATTAGTGTAATTAACAGGAGTCACAACAATAGAACCTTCTTGACCTTCACAAATTGAAAAATCAGGTGTAATAGTGAATTGTGGAGTTAGATCTTCAACAATCAATTGGAAAGAACTAATGCCAAAACAACCTGCACTTAAATCAAATACTCTAACATAAACCGTTTGAGGATTTGAAGTATTTACGTAACTGGTAGGATTTGGTATAGCATTTGTATTCGCCTGTGCATCTGCTAATGAAGTGAAAACTGTAACACCAAAGTTTGAACCAAGTGGAGCAGTTAGTAATGTATTGTTTGATGTTAAATCAAAAGTTCCAACTCCTGTTGCACTACAGAAATAAAGATTATTTGGAGTGCCGGGTACAACTTCATCAAAATATTCTATTGTTATTGAATCTGTAGCCAAGCATGTAGTATTAATATATTGAGCTTGAACCGAATATACTCCGGGTGAAGTTACAGTTAATGATGGTGAAGTTTCATTAGGGATAACTTGTCCATCTAGTAACCATGAGAATGTGAAAGTTGAAGGACTTAATCCAGTATTAATAACAACTGTTTCTCCGGCACATATTGCGTTTCCTTGAGCAACTAAAAAGTCATCACCAAGTTCAATGTTTCCAATATTAAAACTTCCGCCATTTAAAAATACAGCTGAATCAAACAATGTGTCTTGACGGTCAGCAATTACTAATTTAATATGATAAGAAGTATTTGGTATTACAGTTGCTGATGCGGTCATTGGAACAGTCATACCATTGAAATTAATAGGAGCTCCTAATGGACTTGAACCATTATCCCCAAAAAATTCTCCAAAAAATTCTTCATTAACTGACCCACAATCATCATTATATAATTGATCTCTAATCGTCACAACTGAAATTGGTGTATTTGTATTTGGAACTACAGCTAGATTAGTGGTAACTCCAGTTGCATTATTTGTTAATAAAAATGCAAAAGCATCTGAAAAAGTACATTGGAAAGTACCATATTCTTCCGATGCAAAAATAAAATCAAAACTGATAAAATCTGTTAGAGGAATAAAATCAAATTCTAATCTCGTAGCATTTCTGGAATTCATAGGCTGTCCGGTTGCTGCCAAAATTATCGCTTCTAAGTCAGCATCACCAGTCCATGTAGTAGCCCCTTCACTTAAAACTGTTAGATTAGGTCCGGGAGAATTAGCCGCATTTCCTGTTGATAAAACAACTCCATCTTCAAAAGGAAATGAAGAACCATTTTGGGTAAAATAGCCAATTCCATTAGTTGAGCCAAAATTTGTTCCTGTTGAGAAGGTAATATTTGAAACAGAAGCACAAGTTGTATTCAACAAAATATCTTCAACTAGTTGTTGAGCGGTAAACTGTGTTGTATTAGCAGCAATTGGTGGTGGAATTGTTCCAACACAAACCGTAAAAATACTTGTTTGGTTAGGAGTTGCCGTCCATGTATATATTCTGATTTTATAGGTTTGTCCTATAATTAAGTTTGTTGCAACACTCTGATTTGGATCACTACAATATAATTGTGTTAAATTATTACAATCACTACCTTGGTATAGTACGTGATATAAATCTGCGGTTGAACCGGAAATATTTAATAAATCAATGGAATGTGTAGTAGCAGTTGCTACAAACTCAAACCAAACATCATCATCTGCAGTACCCGCACAAGTTGAAGGTACATTTGAAGCTGTTGCCCCTAATACTGTCCCATTTGTCGTTAATGCACAAGAAGTGTCAGGATTTACAGGAACAACTATAGCATTACCACAATTATCATTTGCAATTTGGGTCACAAATGCTCTTGGACCTGACCAGTTACTTAAATCATTTTCTGCACACAATGCTCTAACATAAAAAACATAAGAAGTCCCTGGATTAAGGTTTGAAACGACATAGGAATTTGTTGTTACAATCACACCTGTATCTGTTGGAAGTGGTGCCGGTGAACCAGCAGGTAATACTATTACTTCCCATGAAGTAGCCGTTCCAACCTCGTTCCAACTTAATGTTGCTCCTGTTTGATTAATCAAAGTTACATTCAAATTATTTGGTTTAGGACAAGTAGGCGGTGTACAATTCACAAAACCATTGAATAAAACTGTTCCTATTAAATTTGAAGAGTTGAATCCCATCACATACATTGATTCACTAAATGGATCTATAATTTCCACTCCTACTTCTGTTGGGAAAGTACCTCCTACACTCCAGAACAAATCAAAAGGTATACCATCACACAATGGTACTTGAACATCAATTGGTCCTGCCCCTGCATTGAAGGTTGCTCCAATAGTTGCAATTACAATTCCGTTTTGTCTCACTTGCATTCTGGCTCCATTCCATCCGTCACCAAAACTGTCTCGCATTCTAAAGGTATACAAACACTGGTCTGCTACCTCACACAATGTCGTGTTGAATGTAGTAACCGGTGTCCAGTTACTTGGAATTGGTGTTGCACAAATCGCTCTAACATATACATCATACAACGTAGCCGAAGTTAATCCGTTAATCGTAAATGGATTATCTGTTGTTACCGTTCCTGTTGAAGCTGCTGTTGGTGCAGGTGAACCCGCAGGTAAAACAATCACTTCATATTGTGTTACTGTTGGTATTGGAGTCCAACTAACTTGTGCCGATGTCCCTCCAATATTGGATACTGTTACACCACTTGGTGGTATACAAGCCGGATTAAAACAATCTACTGTACCGGAATATAAAACCGTATTAACCAATCCGGCTGATGGAGTGGTCATGTTGTATAAAGTTTGATTAAAAGGTGCTGGATTAATTATCTGAACCCTTACCTCTGTTGGGAATGTTCCTCCTGCATTCCAGAATAAATCAAATGGTAATCCGTTACAAAGTGGTACTGTAATATTGATTGGTCCACCACCTGCCGTGAAAGTTGGCCCTAATGTTGCCACAACGATTCCATTTTGTCTTACTTGCATAGTAGCTCCATTCCATCCGTCACCAAAACTATCTCTTAATACGAAGGTATAGTTACATTGCTGACTTGTTTCACAAATGGTAGTGTTGAATGGGAAGGGTCCTGCCCATGCACTAAATGTACCATCTCCACAATCTCTTCTAACCCAATATTGATATTGAGTAGCCGCTTGAATAGGCGTTCCGTCTAATAAATTTGTAACGTTAACATTTTGGAAAGCATTAGTTTGAACACCTGCACCGGTTGGAATAACCCCTCCTAGTAACTGAACCGCATATTCCCAAGATGTTGCTCCGTTTGCATCCCAATTTAAAATTGCACTTGTTTGACCACCAACTGCTCCTAAATTGGTTGGAGGTGCGCAGTTTACAACTTGAATGGATAAAGTATAAGGAATCGTGTTAGGATTCCCATTAGTAGAAATTACAATATAATACGTTTGCCCTGCAACAACTGGTAAATCTATAACCAAAGGAGCACCATTTGTACTAACTGTTCCAGCAACACAACTTACACCAACATTGGTACAACTGTTATAAACAAACATACCTGAATTGTTACCAGTTGGTGTCATCGTTAAATTAATCACACCGGTAGTAGTTGCAGTATAACTATAATAAACGTTGTTTCCATTTAAAAAATTCCCTGCTGTTCCACAACCTGTTGCTCCAGGACTTCCATCTATATCATCTTGATAATTTGAAGTGTTATCAGTGGTTGAATAAGGTAAAGAAGGTACTTGAATTGCTGAATTACAAGCCGCTCCCGGTGTAGTAGTAATAAAGTTAACCGGTCCTACCCAAGCACTATTGCTCTGTGAACAAACCGCTCTTACATAAACTTGATATTGTGTGGTTGGGGATAAACCATTAGCCACAAATGGACTTGGCCCTGTTAATACACCCACTCCTGTTGGAGCATTTGGAACCTCAACAACCTCTACTTCAAACTGTGAAGCTCCACCAGGGTTTAACCAACTGATACTAGCACTATTCTGAGTAATCCCTCCAACAGTAATGTTGGTTGGATCTATACATTGTTCTACAAATCGTATATCATCTACAATCCATCTGTCGCCGGTTAATGTTGCTGCTGGTTGGTTCATCACAACAACAAAAGCAATATATACCTGTTGACCCGCTAAA
>JBPXJS010000002.1:0-672699 GCA_051715425.1 Bacteroidota bacterium
TCTTGATACGGAATCGGATCCGTTGCACATCTGATAACCGGGTACCACACGCAGGTAATTGCTTTTACACACCGTGCTGGTACCGCGAATATTACTTGCAGTTAAACACAAATCGTAGGTACCCCCATCAAAGGCATTAAACTTGGGGTTCTGATCGGTATTGTTTGGAGAGAAAGAGTTGGATAACAAACCACAGGTAACGCATGCAGGGTTGGTATACCAGTTCCATTGGTTAGGGCCATAATTGCTGATATCGTATAATCCCACCTGATCGAAAATTCCCACAATCCGTTTTTCTGAAAAGAAATCAATCTGAGGAGGACTGGAAGGAGTATCTGCATACACCACTTTTTCAATACTATCAAGTGGAAGAACCGCACCTCTTGCTTTCAATTTTACTTTGTACCAGCCACGGGTAGGGAAGGTATATTTGAAATTCATGCTGGTGGTATCAATATAACAACCGTTGGCTCCTGTTGGCGGGCCACATTTACGTGCAGCGCTCCATGCGGTATAAGGGCCTGCTGCACTTACAGAACTAAACGCGGTTATATCCCAATAACTTCTAAGTATATTATTACTGGTATTTACAAAAGTATGTGGACTCTCTATCCAGGCTGTATCTGTAAGAATATCATAATTAAAACTTGCTAAAGCAGGTACCTGTGGGCCACCACCCGGAGGTCCTGCAGCAATGTCTAATCCCAGATCAGCATGTGCTGTACCGGCTGTTCCGGTTGCGGCCCCAACCAGTCCCCATATCCTTCTATTGCCAGGTAAACTTTGCTGGTTAAGGGTAATACCAGGTGCAGCCGTATTTGATTGATTGACTTCAATAATTAAAGATTGAGTTGGATCGTAATAGAATGGTGTTGAAAGAGGGATTTGCCACCAGGTGTTGGCGGTGGTTATGGCCTGAAAAGAGGCTACCTCAAGGCAAGTGGTAACAGGAGTTACGTAGGTGCCGGAAGGGAAAACCGTAAAGGTTGGCGGTTCCTGCTTCATGGCAATCTTAAAATTTACCAGGGCAACATTATTACCTGTACAAGGTCTCAAATAAATGTGAGTAATATAACCTGCAGGTGCACTGGGAAAATCCCCGGCCAAATATAAAAACTGAACCTTGTTTTGTGCCGTAGCATTTAAAGGGTAAGAGTTACAGTTGCCTGATGGAGTGGATGTATTTATGTATGTAGGGGTTTGACCGAATACAGAAATACAACAACATAGAAATACAAAAAAAAGTAGAGTTGATTTCATAGTTTATAGCAAATATTAGGTTAATAAAAGAGTAAAGACTTGTTAACGAAGTTATAATATTATATGTGATTTAATAATAAAAATGGCCGATTTAAATATTATGTTAATTTTAAGATTTAATAAGATACATTATATAAAATTTTCATTTAATCATCGAAGAATGATTTTCGCAAAACGTTAATGACTGGAGGAACTTAAGCAATAAAAAGAACCACTTATCACTCAATCAGCGGCTTCTTCTAAAATGGTAACCTCGTTTGGGATTACTGAGGCAACCTCTTTAGTAATATTATGTGGTTATTTCAACACGAATTTATTCATACTCACATTTCCGTTTTCGTCTGTTAATTCAATCATATAAATCCCCTTGCTGAGGGTAGTGAGATCAAATAACAGTTCTTTAGATACCGACACCCCTATGGTTTTGATAAGTTTACCAAATATATCAAGCACAGATACCTGTTTGATGGTTGAAGTTACACTTACATTATAGGTAACAAAATAAGATGCAGGAATATCGTTTTTGATGCATCACTAATCACATCTAATGAATAAAAAAAACATCAGTTTTTTTATGTAAAAAAAATTGAGAAGTAAAGTTAAGATAATTTATCTTCTTTTTAGGTTTATTTTTAGGAAATGTAAAGTTCTTAAAGGAGTTGCTGAAAGCGGTATAAGTAATAAAAAAATGAAACAGAATAAGAGGAAAACAATAAATGCGTGGCCAACCTGAAATAATACGAGATAGATTACCCTCCCGCTTTTTTTGCTTTATAACCTTCTTTGGTAAGCCATGTTAATATTTTGTCCCTGTGGTCTCCCTGGATCATTATTTCCATGTCCTTTACTGCACCACCACCACCGCAATGTTTTTTTAATGCTGATCCAAGCTTTTCAAGATCTTCTTCAGTGCCCATAAATCCGTTGATACGGGAAACCAGTTTACCTCCGCCTTTGCGATCGAGAAAAATTTTCAGTTGTTGCTGTTGGTTGGGTAATGTGTTGCCATCATCGGATGAAAAAGATTGGTACTCAAAATCGTTATTGGTTGAATATACGATGCCATCGCGGTTTTTGTTTTTATTACTCATGATGCTCCAAAATTATCAAAACTTTTTTAAGAGGAGTAATACCAAACTATTTATTGAGCCATTTTTTAAATTGTCCGGCCTTGTCAATACTTACAATCACATCAGCTTTGGTGCCGGGGGAGAGGGTAAGTATAATACGGCCTTTGGTATATGCCTGCATTCCGGAAATGGCCTGAAATGCAATAATAAACTGGCGGTTAATTCTAAAAAACATATCAGGATCAAGCAACTCTTCCAGTTTTTCCATGGTATAATCAATCATATAACCGCTGTTATCCATGGTAACCATCCGCACATATCTTCCTTCCGATTGTATAAATGAAATCTGATCAGCGGGAACCGACTTTATTTTATTCCCGGTATTTACCATAAAACGTTTTTGATACTCAGGCGGTTTTTTGTATGCGGATAATAAGGCGGGCAAATCAATGGTTTGAGGCGAGGAGTGATTCTTGTATTTATTCAATGCAAACAGGAGGTCATCTTTGCTTACCGGTTTCAGTAAATAATCAATGCTGTTGTGTTTAAACGCCCTGATTGCATAATGATCAAATGCTGTAATAAAAATAACCGGGGCTTTCACGGTTATTTCTTCAAACACTCTGAAACTGATGTCATCAGAAAGCTGAATGTCCATAAATACCAGATCGGTTCCGGTTGGGAATTGGGTAAACCACTTCACCGCTTTGGTAACCGAGGGAATTACAGCTTCTACACTAATTGCCGGATCAATTTCTGCCAATAACTTTCTCAGGTAATCTGAGGCTGGTTTTTCATCTTCCAGTATAACTACTTTCATATTATGCTTTTAACAGGGGAATGCGTGCTACATACAAGTTGTTCTGCAAATCAAAGTCAGGCAATTCATTACTGATAAAACGGTACCGGTCAGTGATGTTTTTTAACCCCATTCCGGTGCTCTGTATTTTTTCTCCTCTTGGCTGCAGGTTGTTCGAAACAATGAGGTATTCTCCTTCTGATAGTATTGAAATGGTAAGCGGTTTGTCTTCATCTATCATATTATGTTTTATTGCATTTTCTATAAGCATTTGCAGGCTAAAGGGAGGAATATACATTTGCAGTGCTGCAACGCTTATATTTTTATTAATCACCAGGCAATTTCCAAAACGTATTTTTTGAAGGTAAATATAATCTCCTGTCAGTTTCATCTCTTCGCTAACCTGGATGACATGGTGGTGGTTTTGCTCCAGAATATTACGGTAAACCCTTGAGAAAACTGCAATAAATTCCTGTGCTTTTGTTCTGTCTGAATCAATTAGCGAGTTTAATGTATTTAAACAGTTAAACAGGAAATGCGGATTCACCTGATTTTTTAATGTTTCATACTTGGCAAAGGTATTGGCTGATTGTAATGCTTCGTTTTCGAGAAGAAGGATATTGTTGGCTTTCTTTTTTAACTGAAAATTGATATACAACAACACCACAAGAAAAAGTGCACCCAAAAGTGATCCGCCCAAAACAAATCTCCATAAACGTCCTTTGCCGATCTCGCTTTTTTTAAGTTCATTATCCAACCTTGCCAAAACCAATTCCTGATTTTTAAGATCCAGAAGATACCGGTTTTCACTTTCAGCAAGCTGTTTTATATGGGCATCATTAATCAAAGAATCATTAAGATAAATATACCTGCTCTGCCATTCGTAGGCTTCTTTTAAACGATTTGTTTTACTGCATAGTAACCCCATGTTTCTGTAATAATTGGCAACTACAGATTTTGCATTTACTTTAATGGCGGTGCGATAACCTTCCTGCAGCAATTGTTCCGCTTGTTGGTATTGTTGCGCATCAATATACATGCCTGCCAGGGTATTACAGGTGGCTGCATAATGATTAAGTACTCCTGCTGTTTTTTGATGTACCAATGCCTGTTTCAGATAATCTATGGACTCTGCTTTATTCCCTTTTGCCGCAAGGGAAATGCCTAGACTTGATAATAAGGTTGCCTGTGCATGGTGCGAACTGTCGGCCATGGCTGATGGTAATGCTTTTGTAAATATACCAATGGCTTTATCGTATTCTCCCTTTGCATGGTATATCATTCCAATATTATTACTTACTGCGGTTATTCTGCGGTAATCGGTTTTAGAAATTGCCGGTAAAGCCTTATTGTAATAGAATAAAGCCTTATCCTCGTTTTTCAAAAAGAAATAATCTGTTCCGGTATTTACCAGACATGAAATATAGCTGATGCTGTGGTCTCCAACTGAGTCGAATATGCGCAAAGCATCAAGGTGTAAATCAATGGCATCATTATACTGTCCTTCCGTTCTTAGCAGGTTACCCTTGATATTAAACGCAATGGCAACTCCTGATGGATAGCCTGTGGTTTTGCTTTTCTCAATAATGGAATCGCAAATAAGCCTGCATTGCTCATGGTTGGAACCGGCAATATCAAAAGCACGTTCTGCCATTTTGAGGATAATGGCCGTATCCCTGATATTCCCGGAATGCTGTATTCCCCTGCCACCAGCAGGTTGTCCCATCAACATAAAATACCCTGATATAAACAGATAGCAAACAAAAAACAGGCAGGTTTTTTTGAACAACATGCCTGCAACTTATAAGAAAATATGCTAAATGTGTAGGATCATGTAGTTAAAGTGAACGGGGATGTAATGAAAGGGTAATTTTGGTGTTTAAACCCACGGGTTATTCTGTAATATCAATTTTGCCTCACCCTTTATTTGCTGGTGTTTCGATTTGTCTTTCTGTTTAAGCAATGAGGTATGATTGGGGGTAATGAGGATTAATCATGTCTAATTAAACACCTTTGTACCACAAATAACATAGAAACCATGAGAAGTATATACCTGATTTTCCTGTTCCTTTTTGTTTCCTTATCAACAGTAAAAGCACAATCTGTTTTGGGTAAACCACAATACGTAAAAATGCTGTTATGGATGGGGGGCGAGTGGAAAGAAAGCCACAATATATCTTATACGTATGATCAGCATGGCAGGCTGATCACTAAAGCCTATCTGAATAAAACAGGAGACAGTACCTCCAAGGATGATTATGTTTATGATGAACATGGTCATCAGTTGTTTCATGGATTTTACTATCGTTCAGGCAATAACTGGAACCTGCAAATTGCGGAGCGAAGTACTTTGGAACATGATACCATTTTTACCCACCGGATCAGCTATCAGTTTGCTGAACGTTTTGGTATAGGACAATGGCAACCGGATGCTAAATTTTACTATACCTATAATCAGAATGGAGAACTTACAGAGCGAATAAATGCAGCTCCTTTAAACGGAGATTGGGTGGATGTTACCAGAATAGGAGTTTCTTATAATGGAGCAGGCAAACCGGATACTGCTGTTTTTCAATTGAACAACAACGGTATCTGGGTTGATGATGAAAGAATGTTCAATATGCAAGGAACCATCACCGAAAAGTTTGACCTGAATGCCTATACCATTCAACGGTATCAGTCAAATCAATGGAACAACCTGGGCAAGCATGAAATAACAGGCAGCAACCGCAATAAGTTTACTAAAAGATATTCATGGATTGATGCAAGCTGGAAAGAGTTTTCTGTTTTCAGAGATTCTGTTGATGCCTTCGGATATACCTTGCTTTATGAAGAGTTCTGGAGAGATAGTGTGGGCTTAAAACTGAACAATCGTAACCTTCATCAGCTTATTTTTAATAATAACAGACTGGCTGAAGAAATTATTTTCGGGTGGGATCCCGATAGCAATACCTGGCTAAACAATACCAAATTTATTTATAGCGGTGGAGAAGTACTAACCGGTAATAATGAACCTGTGAAAAACGATTGTAATATTTTACTTTTCCCTAACCCTGCCTCAGATTGTGTTACCATTACAGGTATCAACGAAGGAGTGGGGTTTGAAATATATAACTTGTTGTCCGAGGTAGTATCAACAGGTATTCTGCGGCAACATAAAATAGATATTTCGGTATTACCCAAGGGCATTTACCTCCTTCATATAAACACTGAAAGTGGTACCGCTATCAGAAAGTTAATTAAACAATAAAGAGGAAAAGGTCAGGAGATTCTGCCCCAGCGGGCATGCCGTGTATATGCGGTAAAATAACCGAGTAAATTCTTATTCTCTTCTGTTTTAAGCTCCGGATCTTTATCCAAAATCTGTTGGGCCATATTTCTTGCCTGTTGCAAAATCACCTGGTCTTTTGCAAGGTCGGCAATATGTAAGTCGAGTACCCCGCTTTGTGCAGTTCCCTCCAGCTCGCCCGGACCACGCAAACGCAGGTCAACCTCAGAAATTTCAAAACCATTATTGGTTTCGCACATGGTTTTTAAACGCAGTTTGGCATCGGCACTCAGTTTATAGCTGGTCATTAAAACACAGTAAGATTGTTCTGCACCTCGCCCCACACGCCCCCTCAACTGGTGCAATTGCGAAAGCCCAAAACGTTCAGCACTTTCAATAATCATAATACTGGCGTTGGGCACATTTACACCCACTTCAATTACGGTTGTTGCTACCATAATATGTGCTTTCCCTTTGGCAAATAAACCCATCTCCCTGTCCTTATCCACAGGTTTCATTCTTCCATGAACCATGCATACCTGATAGGTGGGCTGTTCAAAATGTTTTAGTATTTCTTCAAACCCGTGTTGCAGGTTCATATAATCCATTTTTTCACTTTCTTCAATCAACGGATATACCACATACACCTGACGTCCTTTGGCAATTTCTTCTTTCATAAAACCATAAATGCGAAGGCGGTTGGCATCAAATTTATGAATGGTTTTAATGGGTTTTCTGCCGGCCGGAAGTTCATCAATTACAGAGGTGTCGAGGTCGCCATAGAGGGTCATGGCAAGGGTGCGTGGAATCGGAGTGGCGGTCATTACCAGCACGTGTGGCGGGTACTTGTTTTTTTTCCAAAGTTTGGCCCGTTGCTCCACACCAAACCGGTGTTGTTCATCAATTACGGCAATGCCCAGGTTTTTAAACTGCACAATCTCCTCAATAAGGGCATGTGTTCCTATCAGCATATGAATATCACCACTTAATATCCCTGCCAGAATTTCTTTTCGTTCTTTGGTTTTGGTGCTGCCGGTAAGCAAACGCACATTTACCTGCATTTCGCCCAGCAGCCCGCAAATGGTTTGATAATGTTGTTGCGCCAGAATTTCTGTTGGTGCCATCAAACAGGATTGGTACTGGTTATCGAGCGCCATTAGCATGGTCATCAGGGCAACAACGGTTTTCCCGCTTCCCACATCTCCCTGAAGCAGCCGGTTCATTTGTACTCCGGATTTTACATCGGCTCTTATTTCTTTTATAACCCTTTTTTGCGCATTGGTTAAATCAAAAGGGAGTTTGGTATTGTAAAAGGTGTTAAAATAATCTCCAATGGTTTCCAGCTTAATGCCGTTAAAAATTTGTTTACGGGTTAATTTAAAACGGAGCAGACGAAGTTGTATAAAAAACAATTCTTCAAATTTCAACCGGTTTTCTGCTGCCTTTAGTTTTTCTGCATTTTCAGGAAAGTGAATCTGAACAAAAGCTTCCTTTCTTGGCATTAAATTTAATTCCCTTACCAATTGCACAGGCAGGTTTTCTTCCATAAAAAACCTTGGGTCGGTAATCAGGTTATTGGTAAGTTTCATCAGGGTTCTGGAGTCCAGCCCTTTGGTGCGCATCCGCTCCGTTACACTGTAAAATGGCATAATACGCAGGTAGTGTTTTTGACCTGCTGTTTCCGTTTCATCAATGGTTGGATGCACCATATTAAACGTGCCATTAAACTCCGATGGTTTGCCAAATACCAGGTAATCCTTATTTTCTTTAATGGATTCTTTTACCCATTTTATACCCTGAAACCAAACCAGTTCCAGTTTGCCGCTTCCGTCACTAAAATCAGCAACCAAACGTTGCCCGCGCTTTTGCCCAACCAACCGCATATGGCTTATTTTGCCCTTTAATTGTATATAGGGTAAATCAGCGTGTATGTCGCTGATATGATACACCTGTGAACGGTCGATATGCCGGTATGGAAAATGGAACAGCAGATCGGAGAGGGTAAATATACCCAGTTCCTTTTTTAACAGATCAGCCCTTGCTGTTCCAACCCCTTTAAGGTATTCTATAGATGTTTGGAGGTAGTTCATGTATTAGCAACAAGGCAATAATAATATGTTTGATGGAGACTTATTGCACACACATCAGGTAATGCTGTTGATATTATTTCATTTAAGCTTGGTCTTAGAGAACTAATTTAGCAGCATTATTTTAGTACGCATGCGTTTATTCATTTGTCTGTTTGTTTTCATTTATTATTCATCTGCATCGGGTCAGGTAAAACTTTTTCCTGTAGAAATAAAAGGAAAATGGGGGTATATGGATACCAAAGGCAAGATGCAAATTCCTGCCCAGTTTGATTATGCCGATGATTTCCGTGAAGGCTTTGCGGTAGTTGCATTAAAACGAATGCCCTGTTTAATTAATACAAAAGCTGAGCGCGTGGTGGATACCGGTTTGTACCAAACTATTGGCCCTTTATCGGAAGGTTTAAGTGCAGTAACGGATTATAACTGGAAAAGGTTTTACTTAAATACCAAAGGAGAAAAAGTGATTTCGTTGCCTGAAGAGGTGTACGAGGCACGCCCTTTTTATCATGGGGTGGCAGTGATTTCTAAGGCCACCGATTTGCATGAAACAAAGTTCGGCCGCGATATTGCCACCTTTGGCTACCTGTTTGGTTTTATTGATCGCACAGGTAAAGCGCTTACCGGTTTTGTTTATGAAGATGCCGATGATATGCAAAGCGGCTTTTCGAGGGTGAAAAAAGGAACTAAATTTGGACTGGTAAACGCTCAGGGGAAAGAAATTTTACCACCCACCTATAATAATATCGGGTTGTTTAACGAAGGCAAAGCGGTAATTGATCAGGGTGGTGTTTATGGTTATATCAATGAGCAGGCAGAAGTGATAATTAAACCCCAATATAATTTTGCCTATCCGTTTAATGAAGGGATGGCCGGTGTTTGGATAAAAGGAAGTTATGGTTTTATAGATTCTACCGGTGAGGTAAAAATACAACCACAGTTTGAAGCCATTAAACCTTTTGCAGAAGGTAAAGCTGCTGTTAAAAAAGATGGGAAATGGGGGTTTATTGACCGAAACGGAACCTGGATAATACGCAATGTGTTTGATGAAGCCGGTATATTTTCCGAAGGTTTATGTGCCATATTATATAAACGCAAATGGGGTTATATAGATGCTACCGGCAAAGTGATGATTCCTGCTGAGTTTGATGCTGCAGGCTCTTTTCATGATGGGGTGGCTGATGTATTGTACCACAATATCAGTATCTATATTAACCGTATGGGACAAATTTTGCCCATTCTTAAATAGGCCGCTGCCCTAAATCACTTCATAAAAACTTCGGGTAAATCATATCTTTGCCCACTTTCAAAAAAGAAGTTACATGACCGAAAACCTGATTAAATCGCATATTGCTGCCGCCTTAAAATCACTTTACCAGATAGAGACCGGGGCCGAACAAATCCTGATTGAACCAACCAAATCCGATTTTGAGGGTGATTATACTTTTGTGGTATTCCCTTACCTCAAACAAAGTAAAAAGAACCCTGAACGAACCGCTACAGAAATAGGAGAATACCTGAAGGCCAATATGCCTTTTCTTTCTTCTTTTAATATCATTAAGGGGTTCTTAAATATGGTATTAAATAATCAGGTATGGTTTGATTTTATACAGTCGGCCTATAAACAACCTGGTTACGGATTTGCACCGCCCAATAGTGGTGCTAAAGTACTGGTGGAATATTCGTCACCAAATACCAATAAGCCCCTCCACCTGGGCCATATCCGCAATAACCTGCTTGGTTATTCCATAGCACAGTTGCTAAAAGCCAACGGATATCAGGTAAATACCAGCAACCTCATTAACGACCGGGGGATTCATATTTGTAAAAGTATGCTGGCCTGGATGAAAAACGGAAATGGTGAAACACCAGAAACATCCGGTTTAAAAGGCGATCACCTGGTTGGTAAATATTATGTAGCGTTCGACAAAACCTACAAGGCAGAAATCGCAGCATTAATAGAAAAAGGATTAACCGAGGAGGAAGCGGCCAAACAAGCCCCTTCTATTTTGGAAGCTCAGGAACTGTTGCGCAAATGGGAGTCAGGAGATGAAGAAACCATACGCATCTGGAAAATGATGAACGGCTGGGTATATGCAGGGTTTGATATCACCTATAAAAAACTGGGTGTTGGCTTTGATAAATTTTATTACGAATCAAATACCTACCTCTTAGGAAAAGATATTGTGATGGAGGGCCTTGCCAAAGGGGTGTTTTATAAAAAAGAAAACGGATCCGTTTGGGTTGATTTAAGGGATGATGGGTTGGATGAAAAGCTGGTGTTAAGAGGTGACGGAACATCCGTTTATATCACGCAGGATTTAGGTACAGCTCAGCTTAAATTTGATGATTTTGGTTGTGAGCGTAGTATTTATGTGGTAGGTAATGAGCAGGATTATCATTTTAAGGTATTACAGCTTATACTGAAAAAACTGGGAAAACCTTTTGCACCGGGTATCTTTCACCTCAGTTATGGAATGGTGGAATTGCCGCATGGGAAAATGAAAAGCAGGGAAGGTACTGTAGTAGATGCAGATGACCTGATAGATGAAATGGTTTTTACGGCAACAGAAACCACCAGGGCCTTAGGAAAAACAGAGGGCCTTGGAGAAGAGGAACTGAAACAACTCAACGAAACCATAGCATTGGGTGCCTTAAAGTATTTTATACTTAAAGTAGATCCCCGCAAAAAAATGTTGTTTAATCCGGCTGAATCAATCGATTTTCATGGCAATACCGGACCATTTGTGCAATATACCCATGCCCGTATCCGTTCTGTTTTGCGCAATGGAGATTTGAGCACACTGGATCAAACCGATTTTGCATCTGTTGTTTTATTTGAACCTGAAAAAAAAATATTGGAAATCATGTACCGCTATCCATCTGTAATTGAGGAGGCAGGCAGGGAAATGAACCCGGGTGTGGTGGCCAATTATGCCTATGAGGTAGCAAAAGCATACAACCATTTTTACCATGAATTGTCTATTCTGAAAGAGGAAAATATAAACCAGCGGAATTTCCGGTTAATGATATGCGTGCTGGCATCAGCCATTATTAAATCTGGTGTTGAAATACTGGGAATCCGCGCTCCTGAAAGAATGTAAATGCCAAATCTGCGCTTAACCTATATCGTGTTGTTTGCTGTTTCGGTACTGCTGTTTGCAGCTTGTGCCACTTCTTCTAAATATACACGCACAGGCGATCAGTTCAGGGCAAAAGGAAATCATGATGAGGCTTCTGCCTATTATTACAATGCCCTGCTGAAAAACAGAAAGAACGAAAAAGCCAGATCAGGATTGTTGCAATCAGGCCAGGTGGTGCTTAATGAGAAGTTTGCTTCTTTTAGCAAGTTGGTTGTTGATCAGAAAATAGAAGAATCCATGAAACAGTATGCCTATGCCGAGAAGTACGCAGCCAATGCCAAAAGTGTGGGGGTTGATTTGGCCTGGCCTTATGAATACGAAGAAGTTTATGAGGATATCAAACAGGAATACCTGGGAAAATTGTTTGATGATGCACTAATCATGATGAATAACAGGAAATACGACCTGGCTGAAAAACAATTTGAGAGAATTGCTACTTATGACTCATCTTATCAGAACGTTTCGGTGCTGCGGCTGCATACCGTGCTTGAACCATTGTATAATAAAGGCATTAGGCAACTCCAAACCGGAAAATACCCTGAAGCTTACAAGACGTTTACCAGGCTGATGGAAATTGATGATCAGTTTAAAGATGTAAAAGCAAGGAAAGAAGAAGCCGCTGCAAAAGCCACCAGCAAGGTTGGAATTTTTCCGGTTCAGAATTTATCGGCATTGCCCGGAGAAGAAAATGCCATAGCTGATATGTTAAACAAGCGGATTAAAGCGGGGGCATCATTTATCAGTCTTATTCCTTCGGATGAAATAAAAAGGGTTATTGAAGCAAGAGGTTTTACCAACCTGCCTGATCAGGAAACCACGCTACAGGCAGCCAAAAGCGTTGGCCTTCAATACGTCATCCGGGTGGTGCTGGAGTCTGCATCAGATTCGGTGGAAAAGGCAGAGAAAAAAGAAAGACCCGCATATGAAGCCTTTACTGAGAATATTCCCAATCCTTATACCGGTACGTATACTTATATCAGCAAGTTTAAAAAAATAACCTACCTCGATACTTACGAGGCCAGAACCATAAGGTATAAAGTGGCCTTATATATACTAAGGGTGGCTGACGGAGCCACTTTATTTACTGAAAACTATACACTGGAGAAAAAAGATCAGGTGCATGCTTACTCCTATAATGGCAAAGTAAATAACCTCTACGAAACCCTGCCTGCCGATAACCAAATGCCTCCACCCAATCAGGAATGGAGAGAACGTTTTTTTAATGATAAAAGAAAACTGCTGGGTAAAGATGAACTATCCCGTGAGCTGATCCTTGATCTCACTGACCAGGTTAATAAGGCAGTTGCTCTATATATCAAATAAGTCATTTTGTCTTTTATTTAATCATTTATATTCCACTTCCCACTGTTTTATTGACAATTAGTCGCGTTTTTCCGGTTGGAACGTATCTTGAGTTGTATCTCACATCTTAAAAAAACAACCATGACACTAATAAAATTTAAACCAACCACCACCAGAGAATTATTGAGGGATTCAATGATTCCGGCTACTGTAATGAGCATGTTCGATAACCTGTTTAACGAGAATGCTGCAAAGTTTGAAAGAAATGTATTTTTCACCCCACGTGTTGATGTAGCAGAAAACGCAAAGTCATTTGAGGTTCATATGACCCTGCCTGGTATGAAAAAAGAAGAAATTGGCCTTGAAGTAGAAGGCGAAATATTGACCATCTCAGGTGAACGCAAACTAAAAACCGAAGGCAATGAAGCCAAATACCATATGGTTGAAAGCTTCTACGGTAAATTCTCACGCAGTTTTACATTGCCGGAAAACGTTGATAAATCGGCCATCACAGCTGAGTTAACAGACGGAATCCTGAAAATTGAAATTCCAAAAACAGAGGTAAAGGACAATAAAGCAACCATTACCATTAAGTAACATACTTTTCATAGCTGGGTATCAAGAGCGGGTTCGGTAGTATTTACCGGCCCGTTTTTGTTTTCAGGCAACAGCCACTTACATTTGATCAAAACTTCATGCCATGAAAAAATCAGCTTTAGTATTAATTGCCGGCTTAATTGTTTTTTCCTCCTGCAAAAAGGATGATGATGACGATAAGCCTGCTGACCAGCCAACTGTTGCAAAGGAAAAAATTATTGAGATCAGCACAAGTTATGGCAATATGTATATGTGGCTGTATAAGGAAACCCCAAAACACAGGGACAATTTTATTAAACTGGCTGATAGTGGTTTTTTTAACAATACCACCTTTCATCGCATTATACCCGATTTTATGATTCAGGGAGGTGACCCCAACAGCAAAGACAGTGATCCGAATAATGACGGGCAGGGTGGGCCAGGTTATACCATTCCGGCAGAAATACTGCCTGCTTATAAAAATGTGAGAGGCTCAGTGGCGGCTGCCAGGTTGGGCAATGCGCAAAACCCTCAAAAAGCTTCGAGTGGTTGCCAGTTTTATATTAATGTGGTAAACAACACGCATTTAGATAATGAGTATACCGTTTTCGGGATGATTATTAAAGGCTTAAATGTGGCCGACTCTATTGTAAAACAACCCCGAAACTCATCTACCAACAGGCCCTTAACCGATATAAAAATGCAGGTAAAGGTGCTTGAAAAAACCGCTGCCGAGATACAGACAGAGTACCAATACACTGTACCTCAGTAGTGATAGCGATATTTTTGGGGCTAATTGTTTGGCATTTATAAAAATAAGCCTACTTTTGCCGTCCTTATTTTAAAACCCAAAAAAATAAATGGCAGCTAAAGCAAAGACAAACAATGAAAATGTTGTCTTAAACAATTATGAATCTGTGATTATTTTCACACCCGTACTCTCCGAGGAGCAGCTTAAAGATGCTGTTTCCAAGTACCGCAATCTGATCAAAGAAGAAGGTGGAGAGCTGGTTCATGAGGAAAACTGGGGTTTAACTAAGCTGGCTTATCCGATCAACAAAAAAACGACCGGATTCTACCATATTTATGAGTACAAAGCCAGCGGTGACTTCATTTCTAAATTTGAACTGGCCTTCAGACGTGATGAACGGATTATGCGATTCCTTACAACAGCGCTTGACAAACATTCGCTGCTCTACAACCAACGCAAACGCAATGGTGAATTCAATCAAAACAAAAAAGAAAAACAGGAGGCTAAGTAATTATGAGCAGACCAAACGCACAAATTAATCCGGCCATGGTGTTTAACACTACACCTGAGGCCCCTCAAAAGAAAAAGTATTGCCGTTTCAGAAAAAACGGTATCAAATACATTGACTACAAGGATGCCAACTTCCTGTTGAAGTTTGTAAATGACCAGGGTAAAATTCTTCCTCGCAGACTTACCGGTACTTCCCTGAAGTATCAGCGTAAAATTGCGCAGGCCATTAAGAAAGCCCGTCATCTTTCTATTTTACCTTATGTAGGAGATCAATTAAAATAATAAGGAGGAAAAACGAGATGAAAGTTATTTTAAAAGAAAACATGAAGAACCTGGGAGCCCAGGGAGATATCGTAACTGTAAAAGATGGTTATGCCAACAACTACCTGTTCCCCCGCGGAATGGCGATGATGGCTACTGCTTCCAACATTAAAATGCAGGAAGAGAACAACCGTCAGGGTACATTAAAGCGTGAAAAAATGAAAGCTGATGCTTCTACGCTTGCAGAAAAACTGAATGGCCTTACCATCAGCATTGGCATGAAAGCCGGTGCAAATGGTAAAATATTTGGTTCTGTAACCCCATTACAGGTTTCACAAGTATTGAAAAACCATGGATATGATATCGACAGACGCAAAATTGAAGTGTCGGATATTAAAATGGTTGGAACCTACGAAGCCACAGTAAACCTTCACCGCGATGTTGCAGTTAATATCGGTGTTGAAGTAGTTGCCGAGTAATCAGTCAATATAACCTTACCAAAAAGCCCCGCAACGCAAGTTCCGGGGCTTTTTTATGTTGTACTTAGTGCATGTGCTCAGTGCATAGTGCTCAGCATAACTTAACATTTAAAATTTAACATTTAAAATTACTAAAAACTCCTTAACTAACATTCAGCATTCAACATTCAACATTCAACATTTCAGCTCTACTTCTCCAACACCTCATACATATCCAGCCTTCTGTCTTTCCAGTTTAGTACGGTTCCTGTATTGCGTGCCCGTTCCAGGGCGGCAAGGTCGAGGTCGGCAATTACTACGGTTTCAATATTGGTGCTGCACTCGCCTGCAATGGCATCCGGAGGAAAGGCAAAATCACTTGGCGTGTAGATGCCGGATTGTGCGTAGTTAATGTCCATATTATCTACTGAAGGAATATTGCCAATGGTTCCGGCCGTTGCCACAAAAATCTGATTTTCTACTGCACGGCTTTGGGCGCATATTTTTACCCGCAGGTGTCCGTGTTTTTCATCTGTTGAAAAGGGTACAAAAATAATCTTGGCACCCTTGGAGCAGGCCACACGAGCCATTTCCGGAAACTCCACATCATAACAAATATTAATGGCCACTTTGCCACAATCCGTATTAAATACCTTGATCTCATTGCCCGGTTTTACTCCCCACCACTTGGCCTCGTTGCTGGTAATATGAATTTTATATTGTTTTTCATAAGTTCCATCACGTTTAAACAGGTAAGAAATATTATACAGGTTATCGCCCTCTACCTGCAAATGGGTTCCGGCAATAATATTGATATTGTACTCCATGGAAAGCCTGGAGAAAAGGGCGATATAATCTTCGGTATACTCGTCAATTTTACGGATACTGTCTTCCGGACTCATGCTCTTGTATTCGTGCAGGGAAAGCAACTGGGTGGTAAATAATTCAGGGAACAGCACAAAATCTGATTTGTAATTGGATGCCACATCCGTAAAATACTCGCATTGCTGGGCAAATTCCTTAAATGCTTTAATTTTACGTAACTCGTACTGTATAGAACAGATCCGCACCTTTTTCATCAATACACTACGCTCCCGTGTTTCCGGAATATAATCCAGGTTAATCCACTCCAGCAACGTAGCATATCCTTCACTTTCTTTATCATCAGGCAGGTAGTCTTTAATAATCCGTTGAATGGTAAATCCCTGCGATAACTGGAAGGTAAGTACCGGATCTTTGATTTTTTTCTCAATTACCCTTTTTACGTAAGCCCTTATCCCAAATTTGCCTGAATACTTATGGAAATTAGGCAAACGCCCGCCAATTAAAATAGCTTTAAGGTTTTTGTCCACGCTCAACTGCCGTCTCATATCATATAAACGCCTGCCAATTTTTAATCCCTGGTAATCCGGGTGCACCATCACTTCAATACCATACAGCGTGTCACCTTCCTCATCGTGGTTGGTGATATAGCCGTTATCGCATATTTCTTTCCAGGTATGGTCATCATCATACTCATCCCAGCTGATAATTAAACTGGTTGCTGAGCCAACAATCTCTCCCTCGTATTCAATTACCTGCATTCCTTCGGGAAAGTTTTTGTATTGGCTTTCCAGCATTTCATAACTCCAGGGTTCGGTATCGGGGAAACAGATTTTGGAGAGTTTGATAATCTCGTCAAAATCGCTTCTTTCAGCCTGTCTTTCTATCAGTTTGGGTTTTCTGGATGATCGCGTTTTCATGGTAAACAATTAAGGCACGAATTTAAGCGTTGAAAAATGAATTATCGCATTTGCCTCCAAAACCATTAGTTTAGCGCCACATAACCGAAGTATTTATGAGTTTACAGCAAACAATTGAACAAATCTGGGAAAACAGGGAATTGCTTAAAGAAGAAGCCGCCCGGGAAACCATCCGGGAGGTAATAGAGTTGTTGGATCAGGGTAATTTGCGCACTGCAGAACCTACTGCCAATGGCTGGCAGGTGAATGATTGGGTAAAAAAAGCGGTGATATTGTATTTCCCCATTCAGCAAATGGAAACCATTGAAGTGGGGCCTTTTGAGTTTCACGATAAAATGAAGCTGAAAAAGAACTATGCACAACAGGGTGTAAGGGTGGTACCGCATGCCATTGCGCGTTATGGCGCCTTTCTTCAAAGAGGGGTTATAATGATGCCTTCTTATGTAAATATTGGAGCTTATGTAGATGAAGGAACCATGGTGGATACGTGGGCCACTGTGGGCAGTTGTGCCCAGATTGGAAAAAATGTACATCTCAGCGGTGGCGTGGGTATTGGTGGTGTGCTCGAACCTGTGCAGGCTGCTCCGGTTATTATTGAAGACAATTGTTTTATCGGCTCACGCTGCATCGTAGTAGAAGGGGTAAGGGTAGAGAAGGAGGCTGTTTTAGGTGCCGGTGTTACCTTAACCATGTCGACCAAAATTATTGATGTTACCGGAGACCAGCCGGTGGAGCACAAGGGATACGTGCCCTCACGCTCCGTGGTTATTCCGGGTTCCTATACCAAAAAGTTTCCCGCAGGAGATTTTCAGGTACCCTGCGCATTAATTATTGGTAAACGCAAAGAATCAACCGATAAAAAAACCTCCCTGAACGATGCCCTCCGCGACCATAGCGTGGCAGTGTAATGGAACAACGGGCAGGTGTAAAGTGCACAGTGCACAGTGCATGGGGTGCTAGTCTCAATGTAAAAGGAATAACCTGTGGTTAGTCATTGTTTTTATATATCAAGTATATATAACCCAACTTAAAACTTAACATTCAACATTCAACATTCAACATTCAACATTCAACCTTAACCCTCAGCATTCAAATCATCCAATGGTTAAAACCAGTTCCAGTAACAAGTTATCTTCTACACCTGTTTTGCGCATTGCTTTTGATGCCAAGCGGGCGTTTAATAACGGCACGGGTTTGGGCAACTATTCGCGTTTTGTTATTCGTGCGCTCACGCGGTATTTCCCTCAGCATGAATATTTCCTTTTTACTCCAACTGTAAAGCCTGAGTTTGCGGGATTTATTCAGGAGTCGGATACCATTAAACTGATTACGCCTGATTCTTTTCTGGGAAAAACCTTCTCTTCTTTCTGGCGCTCCTATTCCATAGCAGGTATTTGTAATGAGTTAAAAATAGATGTGTACCATGGGCTCAGCAATGAGTTACCGGTGGGTATGGAACATTTTAAAGGCAAAAAACTGGTTACCATTCACGATCTGATTTTTTTGCGTTACCCCGATTATTACAACAATATCGACAGGTATATTTATACACGTAAGTTCCGCTCCGCTTGTCAAATGGCAGATGTGGTAATTGCTGCCAGCAACCAAACTGCTGCCGATCTGGTGAGCTATTTTGGAACTTCACCTGAAAAAATTAAAACCATTTACCAAAACTGCGATCCGGTTTTTGAAGAGGTGGTGCAGGCTGAAAGGGTGGAGGTTGTGCTCAAATCTGCCGGTATAAGCAAACCAGATTATGTTCTTTGTGTAGGTACTATAGAAAGCCGAAAAGACCAGCTTACCGTATTAAAAGCTTTTCATCAGGCAGCTTTGCCACAAACATTGCTTGTATTTATTGGGCGCAGAACCGCTTATGCAGAGGAACTGGACAAATATATCCAACAATATGGACTGGAGGCCACGGTGATATTCAGGGAAGGTATTCCGCATGCCGATCTCCCGGCCTTATATCAACGGGCCAAAGCATTTATTTATGCCTCCTTATTCGAGGGTTTTGGCATTCCCATTCTGGAGGCCTTAAGAAGCAACGTGCCGGTATTGGCAGCCAATAGTTCTTCCCTTACCGAGGTGGGTGGTAAAGCAGCCTTGTATTTTGAGCCGGGCGACCATCATGCCCTTGCAGATTTAATGAATAAGGTGATGGATGGCCATATCCGTCATCAATTGATAGCAGCCGGTAATGAGCAGGCCAATCTGTTTGGCAGTGAGCGTATAGCTGCCGATATAGCCCGATTGTGGCTATAGTAAGCCTTTGAAATCGCATTTAACAATTCACAATTAGCCTGTGTATTACCGCTAACCTTGCCTTGTTTAATTGAGTACATTTGTTGCAATAAATTTAACTATTGTGGCAGCACAGGAAGGTAAAATCATTAAAAAACGCAGAATATCTTATCTGCCTTCAATTATCAGTATTTCATTGGTGTTGTTTATGCTGGGCTTGTTTGGCATTATACTTATCAATGGAAAAAAACTGTCTGATCATATCAAAGAAAACTTTCAGTTAACCGTTTTCTTCAGAGATGACGTGAATGAGGCGGATGCAAAAAGAATTCACCAGATGATTGAAACAAGTGCTTATGCACGCAAGGCAACATATGTAAACAAAGAAGCAGCAGCCAAACAGTTTGCCGAGGAAATTGGGCAAGACTTTGTGAGCTTTCTGGGTTTTAATCCGCTGTTAAACTCCGTAGAGTTATTTGTAAAATCCGACTTTGCCACCCCACAAAAAATTGCCGAAATTGATAAAGAGATCAGAAGAAATCCTGAGGTTACGGATGTGGTATACCAGAAAACCATTATCGAAGAAATTAACGAAAACGTGAAAACCGTTGGTACCATCCTCGTTACGCTAAGTATCATCTTTTTAATTATAGCCATTACACTAATTAACAATACCATCCGTTTAAACCTTTACGCACGCAGATTTTTAATTAAAAGTATGCAAATGGTGGGTGCCACACATTGGTTTATCACAAGGCCTTTTGCCATAAAATCATTTCTTCATGGCTTGTACGGGGGAATTATTTCCTGCCTGCTCATGGGGGGATTATTGTATTGGCTTCCTTTTTTAGTAGCTGATATTCAGTTGCTTTATGATACCACCCAGTTTGCAATATTGTTTGTTGTGATTATTATTGCAGGTATCATCATCAGTATGATCAGCAGTTTGATTTCAACCAATCATTATCTGCGTATGAAAATTGATGATCTTTATTAATATTGCACTACTATGTCAGATAAAAAAGCAACTGTGAAAAAAGGACCGGAAAAGGTAACTCCTAAAATGGAATACTCTTTTGTGTTTGGTAAGGAAAACTATATGATGATGGCTGCCGGGGTATTGGTTATTGCACTCGGATTTTTCCTTATGTCAGGTACCGAAGATATTTTTAATACCACCAAACTTACCGTTGCACCTATTGTAATTGTTATCGGTTTTGCCATTGAACTGGTAGCCGTTCTGTACAAATCAAAAGACTAAGCATTTCCCATGAGTACACTTGAGGCTGTTATACTTGCCATTGTTGAAGGTATAACGGAGTATCTGCCTGTTTCATCAACCGGCCACATGATTATTGCTTCATCCATGATGGGCATTGCTTCCAACGATTTTGTGAAAATGTTTACCGTGGCCATTCAGTTTGGTGCTATCCTATCAGTAATTGTGCTGTACTGGAAAAAATTTCTTCAATCATTTGAGTTTTACCTGAAACTGTTTGTGGCATTTATTCCGGCTGCCATTTTCGGAAAATTGTTCGATGATCAGATTGATGCCCTGCTTGAAAACGCAGTGGTGGTAGCCATTACCTTATTACTTGGTGGTTTTGTTTTGCTTTTTATTGATAAGCTGATCAATAATGAAAGAGAAACCAACGATGAGGTTTCATATCCAAAGGCGTTGAAAATTGGGATGTTTCAGGTAATCGCCATGATTCCCGGAGTGTCCCGTTCTGCTGCTACCATTATCGGGGGGCTTACCCAAAAATTAAGCAGAAAAGCAGCTGCGGAGTTCTCCTTTTTTCTGGCTGTACCTACCATGTTTGCTGCTACTGCATACAAAATGTATAAATATATAGATGAAGGCCACACTTTTGGTGGCGAGGAAATATCTCTATTGGTCGTAGGCAATATAGTGGCATTTGTAGTAGCCATGATTGCCATCAAAGGTTTTATTACCTACCTCACCAAATATGGTTTCCGCATTTTTGGCTGGTACCGTATTGCTGTAGGAATCATTATTCTGGCCCTGTATTTTATGGGCTACAACCTGCAAGTGGTTTAATCACTTCACCATGGGTTTTACTTACGATACCGAAAAAGGAAATGTGGTGCTGATTAATAAACCACTGGAGTGGACTTCCTTTGATGTGGTAAATAAAATCCGATACGCCTTGCTTAAGTATATGCACCACCACAAAGTGGAATCTCAGGGTGTAAAAAGAAAAGTAAAAGTAGGCCATGCCGGCACACTTGATCCGTTGGCAACAGGTTTGCTTATTGTTTGCCTGGGTAAGGAAACCAAAAATATTGATCAGTACATGGCTACAGAGAAGGAGTACACCGGAACATTTTATCTGGGAGCCACCACACCATCATACGACAGGGAAACAGAAGTAAACGGCACTTTTGAAACCAACCATATCACACCCGAACTTATTTCGCAAACCACCCAACAATTTATTGGAGAAATTGATCAGTTACCTCCTGTTTTTTCAGCTATTAAAAAAGATGGTAAAAAGCTGTATCAATCAGCCAGATCAGGTGAAGAGGTAGTTTTAACACCCCGAAAAATTTCTATTGCGGAATTTGATATTACGGGAGTGGAATTGCCACTTGTTCATTTTCGCGTGGTATGCAGCAAGGGCACCTATATCCGCTCTCTGGCTTACGATTTCGGAAAAGCCCTCGGAAGCGGTGCCTATTTGCACAGCCTGTGCCGCACCCGTTCAGGAGAATTTTTATTAAAGAATGCTTACGAGCTGCCTGATTTTATCGGCCTGGTTCAGCCTTAAGGAATATTCAGGTATTTATGTGTTTGAAGCGAAATATGCCATTGCGGATTTGCCTTCACGTAATCAATAATCAGAGGCATTACCTGAGCTGATTTATCCCACTCCGGCTGAAGGAATAATTTACAATCCTTATTTACCATCGCAGCATACTTTTCTGCCCACTCAAAGTCGCTTTTGTTAAACACCACTACTTTCAATTCGTTGGCTTGTTTCACCACCTCATCCAATGGCGCTTTAAATTTTTTAGGCGATACGCAAATCCAGTCCCATTTGCCCGAAAGAGGGGAGGAGCCCGATGTTTCTATATTGGTTTGAATACCTGCCGCTTTTAAAGCTTCAGTTAACTCATCCAGTTGGTGCATCAATGGTTCACCTCCTGTAATCACAGCCAGTTTTGCACCCGCTGCTTTCACCCAGTTCACCATTTCACCAACGGTATAATTTGGATGTTTATCTGCATCCCAGCTTTCCTTCACATCACACCACACACAACCCACATCACAACCCCCAAGCCTGATAAAATAGGCTGCATGGCCGGTGTATGCACCTTCTCCCTGGATGGTATAAAAATGTTCCATTACGGGAAGAAGTGGTGAGCTTGTAGTTTCAGTCATCAATTGAATATGGATTGTTCAGCGTGATTTACTTCACTGCATTCAGCGTATTCAGCAAGAGGGCAATCCTGGTCATTGGGCCTACACCTCCTGGCACCGGAGTAATCCAGCTTGCTTTGGCTGCACACTCATCAAATGCTACATCACCCTTTAAGCGGAAACCATTTTTTGCAGTAGCGTCTTCTACACGTGTAATGCCTACATCTACCACTATGGCACCTTCTTTAATCATATCTCCTTTCAAAAAATCAGGTATACCCAGGGCTGCAATCACAATATCTGCATGGCGTGTAAATGAAGCAAGGTCCTTTGTTTTGCTATGGCATACCGTAACGGTGCAGTTTTTCTGCAACATCAGCGCACTCATTGGTTTGCCAACAATATCACTTCGTCCTACCACCACACAATGTTTACCTGTGGTATCTATCTGGTAATGTTCAAGCAGTTTTACAATACCAAAAGGGGTGGCAGGCAAAAAGCAGGGCAATCCTTTAAACATTAAGCCCACATTCATGGGATGAAAACCATCTACATCTTTTTTATAACTGATGGATTCGGTAATGCGTTTTTCATTGATATGTTTAGGCAGGGGCAGTTGCACAATAAAACCATCAATGGCCGGGTTATTATTCAGCTTTTCAATTTCCTTAAGCAACTCTTCTTCAGTGGTGGATGCATCAAAACGAAGCACGGTAGAGTCAAATCCAACTTCATGGCAATCTTTTTCTTTGGCTGCCACATAAGTCATACTGGCTCCATCGCTGCCAACAAGTATGGCTGCGAGGTGTGGTACTTTTTTACCTGCTGCTTTAAGCGCAGCTACTTCGGCCTGTATATCGGCCCTTAGTTTTTTCGATACTTCGTTTCCGTTTAGCAGTTGCATAATAATATTCTAAATAGGGTTAAATGGTTTCTTATCAAAGAATATATATCGTATAAAATAAAACGGCAAGATAAAAATCCTGCCGTTGTTTATTAATCCAATTTTAAAACTGCCATAAATGCACTTTGAGGAATCTCAACACTACCTACCTGCCTCATGCGTTTTTTACCTTCTTTCTGGCGTTCCAATAGTTTTCTCTTTCTGGAAATATCACCACCATAACATTTGGCCGTAACATCTTTCCTCAGTGCTTTAATGGTTTCACGGGCTATTACCTTGGCCCCGATACTGGCCTGCACCGGTATTTCAAACTGGTGCCTTGGAATCAGTTCCTTCAGTTTTTCGCAAATTTTCTTACCCCACTCATAAGCACGGTCGCGGTGAATAATAGCTGAAAGGGCATCCACATTGTCTTTATTCAACAAAATATCGAGTTTCACCAGGTCACTGTCTACATATCCTATCGGATGATAATCAAACGAGGCATATCCCTTTGAAATGGTTTTCAGTTTATCAAAAAAGTCGAATACCACTTCTGCAAGGGGCATATCAAATTTCATTTCCACACGGTCGGCAGTAAGGTATACCTGGTTTTTAAGGATACCTCGTTTGCCAAGGCAGAGCGTCATAATAGCACCAACGTACTCAGAACGGGTAATAATGGTAGAAGCAATAAAAGGTTCTTCCACGTGTTCTATATAATTCTGTTCAGGTAAATCGCTTGGGTTGTTCACCACAATCATGTCACCCTTATTGGTATAACAATGGTAACTTACGTTTGGCACCGTAGTAATTACGGTCATGTTAAACTCACGTTCCAGCCTCTCCTGAATAATTTCCATATGCAACATACCAAGGAACCCGCAGCGGAAACCAAAACCCAATGCTGCCGAACTCTCTGGTTCAAAAGTCAATGAGGCATCATTCAGTTGCAGCTTGTACATGCTCTCCCGCAGTTCTTCAAAATCTTCTGTATCCACCGGATATATTCCTGCAAATACCATCGGTTTCACATCTTCAAATCCTTTTACCCCTTCTTCGCAAGGCCTGTCAATATGTGTTAAGGTATCACCTACTTTTACTTCCCGTGCTTCTTTAATTCCGGAAATAATATAGCCCACGTCTCCGGCTTTAATTTCATTTTTGGGTTCCATGTCCAGCCTTAATACGCCTACTTCATCAGCAAGGTATTCTTTGCCTGTTGCCAAAAACTTCACCCTGTCGCCTTTGCGAATAATCCCGTCATATACCCTGAAATAGGCAATAATTCCGCGAAACGAGTTAAATACCGAATCAAAAATCAAAGCCTTGAGTGGTTTAGATTCATCTCCTTTTGGAGCAGGAACGCGCTCTACAATGGCTTGTAATATTTCGAGTACACCTTGTCCGGTTTTTCCGCTGGCTCTTAAAATATCATCCGGTTTGCAACCTATCAGGTCAATAATCTGATCACTTACTTCTTCCGGCATGGAGTGTGGCAGGTCAATCTTATTCAGTACCGGTATTATTTCCAGTCCCTGCTCAATGGCAAGGTATAAGTTAGAAATGGTTTGAGCCTGTATGCCTTGTGAAGAGTCTACAATAAGCAGGGCGCCATCACAGGCGGCTATAGAACGGGATACTTCGTAGCTAAAATCAACATGGCCAGGTGTATCAATCAGGTTTAATACGTATTTCTGTCCGTTGAGCTCATAATCCATCTGGATGGCATGGCTTTTTATGGTAATTCCCCTCTCTCTTTCAAGGTCCATATCGTCCAGTACCTGAGCTTGTAAATCTCTCTTACTCACAGTTTTGGTATACTCCAGCAAACGATCGGCAAGGGTGCTTTTTCCGTGATCTATATGGGCAATGATGCAAAAATTCCTGATGTTTTTCATTCGGGCGCGAAAATAAGGTTTTACCAGCGATTTACCAGTTTTATTAAATGGGACTCCCAATTTGGTGGGTACCCGTAAAACCTTTGAAAAATAAGGGCTTAAGAATGGGGGCAAAGGAAATAGCGCAGGCAACATTTAATTAATTACCTGAAAAGGATATTTTTGCCACGGATGAAAGTTTACCGAAGCCTGGAAGATTTACCTCAGATTAAAAACGCAATTGTTTCTCAGGGCACATTTGACGGAGTGCATGCAGCTCACCGGGTGATTATTTCCCGCCTGAAAGAGCTTGCCAAACAATACCATGGGGAAACCGTGCTGATGACGTTTGAGCCGCACCCCCGAATGGTTCTTTATCCCGATGACCACGGACTTCATTTATTACATACCCTTGATGAAAAAATAGCAGCACTGGAAAAGGAAGGTGTGGATCACCTCGTGGTTATTCCATTTACAAGAGAGTTTTCCCGTTTAAGTTCCCTTCAGTTTATCAGGGATATTATTGTAAACAAAATTGGTACAAAGGTTCTGGTGATAGGATATAACCACCGTTTCGGTAAAAACAGGGAAGGCACGTTCGAACATTTAAAGGAATATTCTTCACTCTACGGTTTTGATGTGGAAGAGATTCCGGAACAGGATGTGGATCATATCTCCGTAAGTTCTACCCGCATCCGCAAAGCCCTCGAAGATGGTGATATACCTACTGCCAATAAGTACCTTGGGCGCCATTATACCATTTCAGGTGAGGTGCAGCATGGCAATAAACTGGGGCGCACCATTGGGTATCCTACTGCAAATATCAAACCCGATCATAAAGATAAACTGATTCCTGCTGATGGCGTGTATGCTGTGCAGGTTACCGTGGATGGCAAACGTTACAACGGAATGTTGAATGCCGGATTCAGACCAACGGTGGATGGCAAGAAACATATGATAGAAGTAAATATGTTTGATTTTGATGAAGATATTTACACAAAAAATATCACCATTCATTATGTTGATAAATTGCGGGAAGAAATGCGCTTTTCAGGACTCGATGAACTCAAAAAACAGTTGGAAAAAGATAAATTGCACGCCTTACAAATCCTGGCCAAAGCAGTTTATCAATGATTATCCAACTATATAAAAACCATATTTCCGTTTCACTTTCCACCTTTATTAAACTGTCGCTTCTCTTGTTGCTGCTGCTCTTAAGCGCACCTCAAGGGTATGCCCAGGTTACGGAAGAAGATTCCGTGATGACCGAAGAAGAAGCCGAAGAAGCGCTGGATGATGAAGGAGAAGATTTTGATAATTTCAGCGGGTATGTAGACCTCAATTATTGGGATTTTATCCGTATACCCAATTTTAAGTTCGACAGTGCAATGATTCCGGCCAATGAGCATTATCCTGCAGGCTGGGATACCCTCACCATTAATCCGTATAAAGTTGATCTGAAAAATATGAATGATACCATATTGCTTGCCTTGCGCGATAGTATGGATTGTTCTTTTCACCCACCGGCTTTAGGTGATGTTACCTCTACATTTGGTTTCCGCAGATGGGGACGAAGACCCAAGTTCCATTTTGGTGTGGATGTGCGCATGGAAGTGGGCGATCCTGTTTATGCCATGTTTGATGGGGTGGTGCGTGTAGCCAAGCGCAGCGCAGATTATGGTTATGTGGTATTAATCAGGCATTATAACGGATTGGAAACCTTGTATGCCCATTTTAATCAGTTACTCACCTGGCCGGGAGCACCCGTGCGCTCAGGAGATATCATCGGACTTGCAGGCAGCACCGGACGTTCCACCGGTCCCCACCTGCATTTTGAGGTGCGGTATAAGGGAGAAAAACTCGACCCCAATAAAATTGTGTATTTCCCCACGGGTTCTTTGTTAGGAGATTCCCTACAGATTGATAAAAGTTGTTTTAGTCACCTGTATAAGGTGCAGGCAAATAAACTGCGCAGCAAGTATCACCTGGTAAAAAAAGGAGAAACCCTTTCGAAGATTGCCTACAAATATGGCATGAGCGTAAAAACACTGGCACGTATAAACCGTATTTCCACCAAAACCAAATTACGCCCCGGAAGAAGAATCAGATTAAGGTAAATAGACATTTGATCCGATGTTTGAAATTTAATTTTAATTGAGCATATCATTACTGATTATTATATTTACTTATCGTTTAACAGCAACTGATAATACACCCTTACCATGCAAACTGATTTAAGAAGTGATACCGTAACAAAACCTACCACAGCCATGCTGCAGGCCATGATGGCCGCACCGGTTGGAGATGATGTGTACGGAGAAGACCCAACGGTAAATAAACTACAGCAAATGGCGGCCGAACTATTTGGAATGGAAGCCGGATTGTTTTGCCCCAGTGGCACCATGACCAACCAGATTGCTATTAAAGTACATACCCAACCTGGAGATGAATTGATTTGTGCCGATAATGCGCATGTATTTAAATATGAAGGTGGTGGTATTGCCTTTAATTCAGGAGTGCAGGCCAGGGTAGTGGTAAGTGATCGGGGAAAAATAAGTGCTCCGCAGGTAGCTGAGGTAATTAATGGAAACGATCCGCATTTTCCCACTACACGTTTGGTATGCCTCGAAAATACCAGCAACAGAGGTGGAGGAAGCATTTACAGCTTTTCTGATATGTTGGAAATAAAAGAGGTTTGTCTAAAAAACAACCTGATTTTACACCTTGATGGCGCACGTATTTTTAATGCACTGGTGGAGGCTGATTATACGGCTTCACAATTGGGCAGCGTGTTCCACAGTGTTTCTGTTTGTTTAAGCAAAGGCCTTGGAGCTCCTGTTGGCTCTGTATTGCTGGGAAAAAGGGATTTTATCAGTAAAGCCAAAAGGGTACGTAAGGTATTTGGAGGAGGAATGAGGCAGGCAGGTTACCTTGCCGCTGCTGGTATTTATGCATTGGAAAATAATATTCAACGGTTAAAGGATGATCATGCGCAAACAAAGGCTGTGGCAGAGGTTTTAAAGCAACAAACCTGGGTGGTTTCTATATTGCCGGTAGAAACCAATATCATTATTTTTCAGGTGAGCACACCGGAGCTGGCAGACCGTTTTCAGCAGCACCTCACCCAGCATCAGGTATTGGCCAATAAGGTAGCCCCAGATGCCCTGCGTTTCGTATTTCATCTCGATATAAGCCCGGAGCAAACAGAAAATCTGATGGGCTTAATCAAACATTTTAAAGCATAAAGAAAACCCGCTGATTGGTTTATTATGCAATAAGCCTAACCAGCGGTTTTTCCATTGCCTAAAAAAAACGGGATGCTAAATAGGGTACCAATAACCACAGCAATCCTTTAATCAAAAAAAATAAAAATCCGGCCCAGCCCAGCTTCTTTAAGTAGGGTATAAATTTTCCCGGTTTCTTTTCTGCAGCCATCATTAGTCAGCTATCACATCATAGGTTTTAAACGAGGATGTCATAGGTGGTTTGCGGCCTTCTTCTTTTGCTTTGCGGATATCTTCAAACCCACGCTTATGTCCTTCAATAAATTCAGGTGAATTGGTCCAGGCTTTAAACTGTTCTTCACTGTCCCAAAAACTAACAATCAGGTATGGATCTCCTGCTCCTTTTGGTTTCAACACATTCATAAACTGGAAACCGGGCATACGGTCAATTGCCTTTGCACGGGTACCGAATAATTCTTCAAAACGGGTTTGATAATTTGCATCACATTGGATGTAGTTGATAGCCACAAATTTTTTCATAATTGGATTAATTCTAAATAATAGCGGCAGATGTGTACTCAAGACATAAACAAGTTATTTATCCGGTACGATGCCGTTTGACAAACTTATAATTCAATACATTACGAAGCAATATTTATTTAGACTAATTATAAATAAGCCTGAGTATCAAATTAATTATTTACATTTGCAGAGTGAAATCAAAGAGAAAGAAGCCCGTAAAGAGTATAGAAGAACTAACGCAAGGCTTTGAAAAGCTTGTTGAAAAGCAAGGGTATTCAGATAGTGGGAAAGAAGATTTTGAGAAGGTAGTAAAAAGGTCTTTGAAGGGAGTAAAAAAGAAGGGCGGCAAATAGCCACCCATCTTTAGATCAGATTACCGTTTAGGTTTTCTGATTGTTTCGGCAACAGTTGTATTTGGCCGTAAAATAGAAACTATTTTAGGTACATACTGTCCGTTGATTGCAGAGCGATAACGCTTAGCCATCCATAACCACCTCCTTTCTTTTTAGGATTTTGCCCAGTGTTCGAGACTGGGCAATTTCATTTATATACATTTCTGTCATACTCTATTCAGTAATTTATGGAACATTTTTTCAGGCTCATTTCTATGAACGAACCTGAAAGCATTTTCAGCTAAATACTTAGGCAGGTGTTTACGGCTTACATGTATATGAGTACCTTTAATCATTCGTTTCAGGGTTGACCAGTAGTTTTCTATTTTATTGGTGCTAAACCCATCCTTTGCGTATTGATTCAGCATATGGTTTATTACCACGTGCTTTTTAAAATGCTCCTCCATTAATCCATAGTGTCCGGCTGCATCAGTAACCAATACAGCATTTTTATCTACTATCTTTTTAACTGTATTAGGTATTGAATGAAATGGTTTATCATGCTCAATAATTTGGGTAAATACCCTTCCATCTTTCTCCATTATACCCAATATTCCGGTTTTAGGCTTAGGATTTAGCACAATACCATATTTCTTGTCCTTATGCTGGTTTTTTGGCTTCATACCAATATATGTTTCATCGGCCATCACTTCGCCCTTAAACAAAGAATTATCGGGGTCACTCATTAGTATTTTGATGTGGTGCGCCATGCGTAAAGCTGTTTTATAGCATACACCTAATTGCCTTTCCAGTTCTTTAGCCGCAACACCGTTACGGGTAGCGGTAAACAAATAGATAGCGTAAAACCAATAAGTAAGCGGGGTTGTGCTTTTGTGAAATATCGTTCCGGCTGTTGGATAAATTTGATAGGAACAGATTGGACATTGGTAAGACCTTCTGCTTTTCACACGGCTAAATTTTGATTCAACGGCACAATCAGGGCATCCGGTTAATTCACCAAACTTTTGCTTAAACAAATAGTCCAAACAAGCATCCTCGGTTGGAAATTGATTTCTAAATTGCGATATTGTAAACCTGTTCATAGCCCTGTTTTGTTGGTTGGAGAGGCAAATATAATCAAATATCGAATAAAAACAAGAGTTTTTACAAATAAAATATCGAATAAAATTGTTTTATTTCAAAAAAGTGGTGTATGTTTGAGCCATAAATAAATATAGTATGGATAGTATTGAAAAATTAACCCAAAGGGCAGATGAGAATATCACCCCACTGTTACCTGTTTTTAAGGAAATATATGATACCGCATTAAATAAAATGGGTGCATTTACTTCATTAGGAGAGTCTTTAACGAATAGAACTAAAGCCACTCTTTTCCATAATATTTTGATGAACTGTGCCAAGTGCCATTTCCCCGCCAGAAATGTAAATATTGTCGAGAAATATCAAACAATTTATATCGTAATTAACAGTGCTTTTTCTGGGCGATTCAAAAAGTTAAATGCAAAAGGATTACCAAGTAATATTAATACAACAAGGAATAATGCAATAGTTTCTCAACAGCTTACCCTGTTTGGGGATTCAGAAATAAAACACATTGATATTGGGTATAAGATAAATAGCACTTGGACGGGATTTGAGGCACTTCAGGTCATATACAGAAACAATAACCAAGTTGTATTTACCTTACCTTTTAACTTTGAAATACTAACACAAAAACCGGATCTTAATATAAAAGAATTGCCAGAACAAATAGAGATTACAAAGCGTGTTACAATCAAAGGCACTAAAGACAAAAAGAAAATAGAAAATAAATAAATATGAGCAAAGTTTTTAATCCAAAAATGTTAACCCTTGCGAGGGATTCACGGGGATTAACACAGTCAGAATTGGCTAATAAAGTTAATATGCAGCAAAGCATATTATCAAAAATAGAACAAGGGTTTCGAGGTGTGTCTGATGAAGAAATAAAGGTTTTTGCAGAAAATTTATCTTATCCCGATAGTTTCTTTTTCCAATCACACAACCTTTACCCGTCTAATACAGATTATAGGAAAAGAACAGCTATTCCGGTAAAGTTAATTAATAGGGTTGAAGCAATGATGAATATATATAGAGCAAATATTCACCTTCTTCTAAAGTCAGTTGAATTGCCAGATAAAAAATTTCCGGTTATTGATAGAGAAGAAATTGATCCAATTTACGTAGCCAGACAGTTAAGGGCATATTGGAACGTTCCTAAAGGGCCAATTGATAATTTGACTAAGCTTTTTGAGAGCAAGGGAATTATTATAGTACATTTTGATTTTGGTACTGACAAAATTGACGGCAGAAGTATGATTACACAGGATGGGCATCCAATCATATTTTTAAACAAGGCGTTTAGCGGTGATAGGCTTAGACTAACATTAGCGCATGAGGGCGCACACATTATATTACATCTCTCTAATTCTTACATGTTCAATAAAACAGAGGATGAAAAGGAAGAAGAGGCGTGGCTTTTTGCTGGTGAATTTATGATGCCAAAAAACGAGTTTATCCCTCAAGTACCGTCAAAGGTAACATTATCAACGTTGGCAGACTTAAAGAGATATTGGAAAGTATCAATGCAGGCCATATTGAACTGGATAAGTAAGAGCGGTATTTTAAGTGATAACCAAGTAAAGTATTTATGGTATCAAATTAGTGCTAAAGGTTATAGAAAGAATGAGCCAATTGAAATAGACCGTGAGCAACCAACCTTAATTACAGAAATAATACAAGCACATATTTCTGAACTTGATTATACTAAAGAACAACTAGCTTCAATGCTTTGTTTACTGCCATCTGAACTTGAACAATATTATTTGACCGATAAACCAAAACTCAAAATCATAAGATAAAAAAAGTCGCAAGGATGGAGCGGTTAATGATTTTAAATACTTTAAACAATTCAGTGCATTAAATTAAAACAATTGTATATTTGTGTACGTTAATTCACATAGTAAAGCATAAAATATTAAACAGAAGTGCTGAATTTGTGTGAAATTGAAATATGAATAAAATTATAATTGCTTGATAATTAATGATTTATAAATTTTGTTGATTTTTATCATTGACAGTTAATTCTAATGGTATTTACTTTGTCCATGTACATAGTACAAAACAATAATAAAAAACAAATCATATGTGCCTTGAATGAGGCATAGTATTTTTGAAAACTAAACTAAAACACAACAAAAAAGCAACTGGGACAAAAAGTCCTTGACCATGAAAAGCCTAAAAAAAACGAAAAAGATTTTTTAAAAAAACAGACGAAAAGAAAAACATAATCAAAGCCTCACTAATAAAGTGGGGCTTTGATGTTAATTAAACTTTCATATTTACTCATATGGAACAAAAACAACAAGAAGCTCAAGGTGCTCAAAAACCTGCATTATTTCAATACGCTTCTATTAAGTCGTATCCTGGAGGAATAAGTCCAGAAGACCGAGAGTCCGCCCCTCCGCCCAATATTGACAATACTCTAGAAACTCTCAAATCTATGGCGATGCCTGAGTCTTGGGATTATTCTAATTCGTCAAGTGTTAGAAACCACCCAATTCTTTACAACTACTTACTCCATACATTTGCTAGAGTCGAGGAAGAGGGGAAAATTGCCGTTTCAGACCTTTACTCATGCTTTAATACCGGACTTGTCACTCCAAACCAAGAAGAGATATTTATGCTTTTTAAACAAAGTAAGAATACTGGAAACAGGTTCTTTCATGCGTTTTGCAAAAGCAGTTCGAATCTATTACTTAGGTTTAACCCACTACCTGAAAGAGCATCGTATTTCACAAGCGCAAGTGAGTTAATATATGATACAAGCCTGCCACTGAGGGTGCAAATTGACCACATTATAGAAGACCCAGAAAACGTTTCAAGATTCCCAACAGATATTAGGAGCTGGCCAAAACATCAGCTTCATAACACCTTTAACGGTGCAATAGAACACGCCATTAAGCGTGTAAAAAGAAACTATTTGACCGCTATACCACAATATTATAGAGGAAACCTAACACCTTCTGCGCATCTACAATTATTATTACCACTGTGTTTAAGAGATCCTGCGAAAGCAGATTTAGCCTTGGCTGTATATAAAAAAGATGGTACATATAATGGGCGCACCTGCTTAACATTGGACATGGCTATAAACAACGCACGGCTTATTACTAAACCAGATGACGAGTGGTTAAAACCATAGTCCATTTCTAATATTTGCCTCCAGACCTCCAGATTGGAGGCTTTTTTTTGAGCGTTTTGCTCAAGTTTATAGTTTTCGGTGCTTTGTAATAGATAAATGTCTAATATCCATCCCGCGCTTGTGCTCTGAGTACACATATGCCATAATAGCAAATGTAATTCAGTTAATTACAAATTAAAATTATTATGTAGAATAATTCTAAATAGATTGATTTGGAGGAATTTAAAATAAGACAGATCTTGTAATGGTCCGAAATAATTGTAGTGGTAACACTTGGCTAAAGAGGGTAGAACTTTATTAGGGAATTTCCTTATCAATCATTGAGCACGCAAAGTATCAATCCAATCAGTTTGTTGTTTGATTCAATTTTGGTGAAGAAAGAAAATAAGTATAAGTTGAATAGATTATTCTCTCATTCCTAAACGAAAAACAATGGTAAATAAGCGTGAGTTTTTAAAAACAATGGTCATGTCAGCAGGGCTTCCATTTGTTGCCTCTTCGGATAAATATCTGGATTGGCTTCAATCTTTGAATACGCCCAACAACGGTAATGATTTCTGGTTATCGGTAAGAGCTGATTATGATTTGAAACCTGATTATATCAATCTGGAGAATGGTTACTACAGTATGATGGCAAAACCCGTTATGGAAGCTTATATCAATCATATCCGCACAGTGAATCGTGAGGCATCATACTATATGCGCACCGTACAGTTTGAAAACAAATACAAAACCCGCGACAGGCTGGCCGCTTTATTGGGATGCCAAAACGAGGAGTTGATTATTACCCGCAATACCACCGAATCGCTTGATACCATTATAAGCGGTATAAATTGGAAATCGGGTGATGAGGCTATTATGGCGCATCAGGATTATGGAAGTATGCTGGATATGTTTAAACAACAGGCAAAACGGAATGGTATCATCAATAAAATAATTTCTGTTCCTAACCATCCGCAATCCGATGAAGAAATTGTACAGCTATACGAAAATGCCATTACCCCTAAAACCCGCTTAATCATGGTATGCCACATGATTAATATTACAGGTCAGATTTTGCCGGTAAAGAAAATTTGTGAAATGGCACACCGCAAAGGAGTTGAGGTGATGGTAGATGGGGCACATGCTGTTGCTCATATTCCTGTTAATCTCACGGAGCTGGGGTGCGATTATTATGGCAGCAGTTTGCATAAATGGCTTGGAGCTCCACTGGGTTGTGGAGTGTTGTATATAAAAAAAGAAAAGATAACTGCACTATGGCCGCTATTTGGCGAAGGTGCTTTTGCTGAAAACGATATCAGAAAACTAAACCATACGGGCACCATTCCGGTAGCGGCAGATCTGGCCATTAACCAGGCTATCGATTACCATTTAAAACTGGGTGCCACACGCAAAGAGGAGCGCTTGCGTTTCCTGCAACAATACTGGACCAAACAGGTACGAAATAAAAAGAAAATCATACTCAATACACCTGAGAAGGAGGAGCGGAGTTGTGCCATTGCCAATATTGGAATTGAAGGAATAAAACCTGCTGATTTGGCAAAAATACTTTTAGAGAAATATAAAATCTGGACGGTAGCCATTGATAATAAAAATGCAGGGGTGCATGGGGTACGCATTACACCTCACGTATTTACCCAAACCGAAGAACTTGATCAGTTGGTAAAAGCATTGAATGAGTTGGCATCCTGATAGGTAATATCCTCTACAGTTAGGTTTAACCAGGTAAAATCTCCTTCCTTAAGTTTCCAGGTAATGGTGCTTTTGGTCGGCACGCGTATTCCATTAAACAGCCTTATACTTTGTGGATCATTATCAACTACCCAATGCTCAAGTGTAGCTCCTTCTTTGCGATCGTAATACCGCTGGGCCTCGAAACGGATGTTTTCACCTGCATTGTTAAAATAAAATGTTCCGGATACACTCACGTTGTTAATGGTCATGGTGGCAATAGCCGATAATGAGTCGGATTGTTTCCATTGGATATAGGGCAAAACGGCCATAGATGGTATCCAGCATATTTCTGCCAGGTTTCTGATCATAGATCCCTGATTGATTTCTTTACCATTGGCATGCACCACAGGAATTAAGGAGAGAAATTTAATCAACATGTTGCCTTGCCCGTTCACTAATTTGTCTCGGCCCTTAAAACCTATTCCTGCAAACATATTTACATCTGCATACCATATAAATCCGGGTGTAATGATGGTATTTACCTGCGCAGCCGTAAAATGCATCCAGGTTTCGCTGTTCGGTTTGGTGCGCATACTGCCGGATTGTAATATCTGAACCTGGAACGGAATAACCTGTTTTACCACCCCGGATTGGCGCAGCCATTTTTGAACCACAGGAGGGAGTCCGTTCAGTTGGCTCTCAGTTACCATCACCGCAATTGGATCCGGTATTCCTGCTGCACTGATCAAATGATCTGTTTCCTGTTTTACCATTTGGTTAAACTGTCGGTTCCCAAAGGAAAACGCTAAAACCGGCAGTAAAATAAAATTTAGCAAAGTTCCATATTTAGCATCGCTCCAATGGGTAATGATGAGGAATTGTGACAGGAGTATTCCTGCAGTTGTTGTGATAAGCCAACTATCAGTCTTTAAAAGAAAAAGCATACTGCTGATGAAAAAGAGAATACAAGTGGCCAGCCAGTATAAGCCCGTTATTTTACCAACTGTTTTTTTTATAGCAGGTATCCTTTCCGGTCGCACAGATTTTGCAAAACCAGCAAGGTGTATGGCACCATGAACGATAAGCAGGATAACTAATGCAGCGCCCAACATATTATGTTTTTTTGAAATGCAATTGAACAGATGGAAATAATGTGAGGATCACAATAAACAGTCCCAGAGAGGTAATAATGGGTTGAAGAATAAAGTAGCTTGTCAGCAATTGCTGAACAATGATCCAAAGAATAGTGGTGATGCCAATGTATAAAGAAAATGTCCAGGCCCAGTGTTTGTCATCAAACAGATTGAATTTTTCCGGAAGGTAAACAGCAGGTTTTATCAGTAAGGCTATACTGGTGTAGAGGGGAATCACACCCAAAAATAAAAAGAGGACTATTCCCGGAATCGCGTAGTTTGTGAAAGGGGTGCCTTTAATCCATTCCAATGGTAATTGAAGCAAAGAGCCATCAGGTGCCACAACCAGCGCACCTCCTCCATACAATGCATTTAGTCCTAAAACCACATGCACAAATACCAAAACGTAAACCAACGGAGGTCTGTTCACGCTACAAATATGCGCTGCCTTATTCTAAATAAAAGTGATCCAGATCAGCTTATTGGGCGGTGCCTGATTTTGTCATAAAATCCACCGTACGTCACCATTTTTACCCCATCTTCATTAAAAAAATCGCCCGGAAATCCCAGCTCAATTTTGCTTACCTCACGTAAACGGTGAAGTTGCTCAGCGTTAAGGGTAAAGTCGAGGCTTTTCAGGTTTTCTTCCAGTTGGGTTATTTTGGTGGCACCTACAATGGGTATAGAAGAAAAACCTTGCTGCCGGGTGAAATTTAGTGCTACATGTGAAGGAGAAACACCGCATTCTTCTGCAATCTTTACCACTTCAGTAGCAATGGTTGTAGCACGTTCATTTAGCCTTTTGCTGTTTTCAGGAAGCCGTCCTTTATCTCCTTTCAGGTATTTTCCGGTGAGTGCACCACCAGCCAGCGGAGCCCAGGGAGTAACGGTCATATTAAAATGTTTTGCCATCGGAATCAATTCGCGTTCCGGTGTTCTTTGAAGCAAACTGTATTCAACCTGCAATGCAATAAACCTGCTCCAGCCCATCAGTTCAGCCAGTGTTTGTGCCTTACTGATCACCCAGGCCGGTGTATCACTAATACCTATATAATTTACCTTTCCCTGAGATACCAGGTCATCAAGTCCCCTCATTACTTCATCAACCGGGGTAAGCTGATCCCAGATATGGAGGTAAAGCAAATCGATAAAATCGGTGTTTAACCGCTTTAAACTTTGCTCCACACTGCGCATCATATTTTTACGGTTATTGCCCGAAGCGTTCACATTGGTGAGGTTATCATGCAGGGTATATTTGGTGGCTATTACAAAATGGTCTCTGTTTGGCTGAATAAACTCACCAATTATTTTTTCGCTGGTGCCATCTGTGTAGCGGTTGGCCGTATCAATAAAATTCCCGCCTGCATTGGCAAAGGTTTCCATAATGGCAAAGCTGGTTTCTTTATCTGCCCCCCAGTTCCACTCTTTTCCAAATCCCATGGTTCCCAGGCAAAGCTCTGATACTTTAAGACCACTGCGGCCTAATAAGGTATAGTTCATCATGACTAATCCGTTAAAATTTTATTGTTAATGAGTTGTTCTGAAACGGTCCATAATTGGTCTGTTTCTTCTTTTACGTTTGTGATGTGAAGCGTATCGGTTACCTTTTTATCCAGGAAATATTTTCCCGTATAAGGTGTGGCTTCCGGTGAAGTGGCAAGCCATATAATGGTTTCAGCTCCTTTTTCCGGTGTACGCATGAGCCAACCCAGCCACCTGAAGGCTAAACCAAGCAGACCGTCTACGTGTTTCCCAAAATTGGTATTTACGCCTCCCGGATGCATGGCATTAACAGAAATGCGGGTATGTTTTAATCGTTCTGCAAGCCCGTAGGTAAAAAGGATATTGTACAACTTGCTGTTGGCATAAGCCAGTTTTCCGCTGTACGTATGTTTCAATTCAAGATCGTCCGGGTTAAACACAGACATCATGTGGGCTTCACTGGAAACATTAATAATACGCGCTGATTCTGCATTTTTAAGCAATGGCAAAAGCTGATTGGTAAGCTGAAAAGCGCCCAGGTGGTTGGTAGCAAAGGTGAGCTCGTGTCCATCAACCGATTCCTTTCTTGATGAAAAATAAGACCCTGCATTATTCACCAGGATATCTATTTTAGTAAATACCCTCCTGATCTCATCTGATATGTGCCTCACATCTTTAATGGATGATAAATCGCAAAGGTACAGGTGCAAACGGGCATCCGGTTTTAGGGTTTTTAGCTCACTCAGGGTTTGCTCGCCTCTTTCTTTGTTGCGGCAAATAAGTATAACCTCATTCCCTTGCAGCATCAGCGCCTTTGCTGTTGCTTTTCCTATTCCGCTGTTTGCACCTGTAACAATTGCCAGTTTCATTGAGGCAAGTTACGCATTATACGCATGAACAAATACTTCGTTCATAAATTCCTCTATGGAAGTTGGCGTGGTAGAATCAGCATTCCGCTCCTCCAGGTCAAAAACCCCAAGGTTAATTCCTTCGTTTAATCCAACAAATGCATCAGCTATACTTTCTGTGAAACCCATATTCATCATGGCTTGTTTGGCCTGATCATAAGGAAATTCCACATACGGCAATTCAGGATTACCAATTACTTTTCCAATAGCTTGCGTAATTTCTGTCATGGTATAATCCTTAGCACCAAGTAATGGCTGCACGGATTTGCCTGTCCAGTTAGCCTGCTGCAGTTTTTCGGCTATTACATGGGCTATATCTTTGCTGGCTATAATCGGAAATGGCTTATCGGCTTTTAGTGGACTTCCATGGATCTTCATTCCTTTTATCATGCCAATATTGCCAAGCAGGTTCTCCATAAAATAAGTTGGGCGCAGGTGCAGTACATTCACATCAGCCAGTTCATTTAGTCTTTTTTCCTGACGTGCAAGTCCGGCCACTATGCCGGTTTTTTCTTCTGTATGTCCGCCAACAGAACTTAAGTTCAGCACATGTTTCACATGACTTTGTTTAATGGCTTCCAAAATAGCAAGGCCCATTTGGTCCTGAGATGCACCGATATTGGTGGATGAATAATCTCCCGGCATCATAGCAAGTACCACATCCGATCCTTTGAAAACAGAAGTAAGAAAAGCAGTGTCAAGGGCTGAACCTGCATGAATCTCTACATCCGGAGAGGTAGCAAAGGAAGCCAGTTTATCAGCATGCCTGGCTATTAAACGTAGGGTATGCCCTTTTCCTGTGAGTAATTGAACGGTTTTGCTGCCAACATTCCCTGTGGCACCAATAATGGAAATAATTTTTTTCATGTTATTGATAGATTGGTTATTTTTTTAATAATTTAAATGCATGCGACCATTGGTTATTGGTAAATCCGGGAATACACCACAACATACACAGCGGTTCAATAGCACGGGCAGCTTCAGCTTTACCCATGTCTTCCGCTTCCCATCCAAATTGGGTAAGAATAGTGGTTACCGCTTGTTTAGCCTCAGCATTATTGCCACATATAAACATACTTGGTTTGCCTTCCTGGTAAGAAGGATTTACCATGGTTGGACTTCCGGCACTGTTAAATGCCTTTACAAAGTGAGCTACAGGAGCGGCCTGTTGCAAAAGTTCCATTAAAGAAGTTTCATGGCTGGTAAAGTAAGGCAGTACCCCATTTACCGGTGGTTTGGTATGATCAATAGGATTGCTTGTATCAATAACCGGTTTTCCCGCAAGGAGGGGAGCCAGGCTACGTGCAACGTTTTCTGCCACTTCTCCTTTTACAGCCAGCACAATTAGGTCGCCAAAAGCCGCTGTTTCTTCAGGGCTTCCAACTTTTGCCGCATTGCCGGCTTCTTCAATCCACTTGCTTAACTTTGAAACATCCCGGGTGCCCAATTGCACCTCATAGCCATGTTTCATAAATCCCATTCCGAGGGTTTGGGCAACAATGCCCGATCCGATGATTCCGATTTTTTTCATAAATTGAATGTTAAATTTGTATGTACAAATGATTAATTAAAAAAATTATAGTTTGTCTGAAATTTTGTTAAGGTCCTGCACGAGTCGGGCACTTTCTTCTTTTCCTAAAACAGCTGCATAGGTTTCGTAAAAATGTTTTACGGCACTTTCCAGTTCTGGTTGTAATGCTTTGCCTTTAGGGGTGGGGTAAACATTGGTTAGTTTTCCTTCTGTTGTTCTAATCACCAGTTTTTTATCTTCCAGCTTCTCTATAAGCCTGGTAATGGTTGACGGGCTTAACTGCAACTGTTCACAAAGCGAAGTTGGCTGCATACCCGGGTTCTTGTTTACCAGCATCAGCAGGTAACCATGGCTGGGCGAAAGGCCTACCGGTTTCCAGCTTTCATTGGCCAGCTTTTCTATTTTACGGTACATGGCACCGGATGCAAAATAGAGACATTTACAGTAGTTGCTTTCGCTTGTTTTCATTACCGGAACAAATGTATTATTCTAATTTGCATATACAAATAAGTGGTGTAAGATCCTTTTTATGTTCCTGATTATTTGCGAATTAAAATTCCCACCATACACTATCAGGCAGGTGGTGGTTTAACGAAACCGGTTCCCCTATCATGGGGGTGGTGAGTATTATGTTTTTCTCTTTTGATGCCTGATAGATGGCCTTCATGGGCTCGTTCCAGTTATGCAGGGCAAGCGTAAACTTGCTCCAGTGAACGGGCATCAATACTTTTGCCTTCAGGTCAATGGAAGCCTGTGCAGTTTGCTCCGGCATCATGTGAATATATGGCCACCAGGCATTGTACTGGCCACATTCCAGAATGGCAAGGTCAAACGGGCCGTATTTTTCTCCAATGGTTTTAAAGTGGGTATCGTATCCGCTGTCGCCACCAAGATATATATTTGATGAGGATGTTTTTAAAATAAATGAAGACCAGATTGATTGGTTCCGCTTAAATTTTCTTCCGGAAAAATGCCTTGCCGGTGCTGCTGTTAAAGATATGTTTGAATCAATATGGATTTGATCCCACCAGTCGAATTCCGTTATCCGGTTATCTTCAATGCCCCAATATTCCAGATGTGCACCCACACCAAGGGAAGTATAAAAATGTGTCTTTTTCTTTTTTAACTTTAGTATCGATTCATAATCGAGGTGATCGTAATGATCGTGGGTGATGATAACTGCATCAATTTCCGGAAAATCTTCCATCTGATACTCATTACTTCCTTTATAACTTTTAGCAAAAAAAGAAACAGGGGAGGCGTTGCCGCTAAATACCGGATCTACCAGAATGGTTTTACCTGAAATTTTAATGAGATAGGAGGAGTGACCGAACCAGGTAATTTCCGGTTCATTGTCGGCCGGTTCGTGTAGGTCGGCCCTCACATAAGGCAACGTTTTTCCGGGTTCTCTTTCTTCTCTGTTAAAAAGAAATGCTTTCATAATTTTCATCATGCTTGCACCTTCAGCCAGATCAGGTGTTACACTTAAATTTTGAAAACTGCCATCACGGTAGTTGGGAGATTGTTTAATTCTCTCGAGGCGTTTGCCGGTGGGTAGTTTGCCAAATTGTTTTTGTTCAAAAAAGAGATAACCACCACCGGAAAGGGTAAGCAGAATGGCAATAAAAACGATCATAGGTTTCTTTTTAAATACGGACATGAAGTGCGAAGATGTACACTACCACTTATTATTTACTGTACTTTTCGGTAAATGGCATCAGGATGAAGGTGAAAGGCAGGTAGCCTAAAATAAACTTAGTTTCTTGCCGCTTGTTTTTCCCTCAAACTCCAGCAGCCATTGTTTACGGTGCAAACCACCTGCATAACCGGTTAAACTTCCGTTACTTCCAATCACCCGGTGACAAGGAATAATAATTGCAATCGGATTTGCTCCGTTGGCAGAGGCAGCTGCACGGATTACTTTTTCATCACCCAATTGTTTACTTAAATCAAGGTAGCTGATGGTATCTGCGTAAGGGATTTTTACTAATTGTTTCCAAACCTGCTGCTGAAAAGGAGTACCTGCCGGTTCTAATGCTACTGAAAAATCCTGCAGTTTACCGTCAAAAAAAGCAGATAGCTGATGCAAACATTCTTTAAGTACTTCCGGTTGTTCTGTTGGAGCCACCGTCTCCTCTTCAGTAAACAAAACTTTTGTAATGGCCGTTTCAGATGATTGAATATGCAGTAAACCAACAGGAGAGGGAAGGTATGCGGTGTATGTGGTTGTCATTAAAGAGTTGATGCTTTAAGAGCAGTTTTTTTAAGGGATTCAAAATCGGTAAAGCCCCGTGTAAGTGCATAATATTTTCCGTTGATTTCCATAATTACACAAGGAAACCCGCTTACGCCAAATGCCGAAGATTGCTGGAAACCGGCTTCTGCAGTTTGTTTCATTTCTGCCGATTTCATTTTCTCCATAAAAAGCTTTTCATCAATCCCATATTTTTTAACAAGCGGAATATAAACCTGCTCATCTCTCAGGTCTTTACCTTCAAAAAAGTAGGCATATTGTACCGATGAGGCAAAGAAGATGGCTTCCTCAGGCTTAAATTGTTTAAAGGTTTCTATAGCAATGGCGGGAGTTACGGATGACGACCATAATTTTTTTGTTCTCAACTGAGCCAGATAAGCTTCACCGAAAGTCATGCCTGAATATTCTTCCACTCTTTTATAAGCACCGAGAATATAATCGGCAAAGTCTCCCACAGGACCTTCTCGTTCTCCAACCACCATTCCTCCACTGATGATTTCGAACTGAAAGGAGTCTTTGTATTCCGTGGCGAACCTGTCCATTACTTTGCTAAACCCGTAACACCAGCCGCACATGGGATCAAATACATAGATTATTTTTGGTTTTTGTGTATTCATAAGATGATGAGATGAAGTACCTGAGCTATTAAGCACCGGCATCAACATCAAAAAGAAAAAAAGTGATTTGACATTCATAAAAGAGTGATGCAGGAAGCATCCAATAAATTTATTTCTGATATCGCTTAGCCTTTGAAACCTATTTTACGGTGTGTTCCATCACAAAATGGTTTGTTGGATGAGCCACCGCAGCGGCAAAAGGCAGTTACTTTGTTGTTGCGTGTTTCGTTTCCTTCTGCATCTTTTATAATTACATTTCCGTATACCATCAGCGGACCATCTTTTGCCGTTTCAATAATGGTTTCAGCATCTATTTTTACCGAGTCATCTGCCATTTCTGCATTCATATAATAACTCAATGCACCACTCGGACATTTTCTAACCTGTTCAATAATGGCTTCAGTTGTGGCATTACCCAATTCAATCCAGGGGCGTTTGGTGGGGTTAAAAACCTCTCCAAGTCCTTTCCAGCATAAGGTAGAATGGATACAGGTTTTAGGTTTCCAAACTACTGTTACCTCATCATTGGTATATTTTTTTGTGATGTCTCTTTCCATAGGTGGGTTATTTAAAGCGTAAGTTAAGCAAATAAATTAATAATGGTAAGATAGAAACGCAAGGGTTAATGGTTGTTTACTTTAAAATAAAGGAGTCCTGTGTAAAACGGGAACTTCTTTGTTTCTCGTTTTGTTGCTGCCTGTCATTCAAGGCGGATAAATCTTCTCCCGGATAACCTATCGCCAGCATGGTCACGGTTTCCAGATCATCTGAAATAGAAAAGGTTTCTTTTGCCATATCTGCATTAAAACCTCCCATGGGATGAACCTGCATTCCGAGATGAACCGCTTCCAGAGCCATCAACATCGTTGCCGCACCCACATCATGCAGATTGTGCCGGTAAGATGCTCCCCTTGATGTTTGTTTGGAAGCCAGGGTAAGAACCAACATAGGCGCATTCATACACCAGGTTTTGTTTCCATCATTTAACAGGTTAAACAATTGCCCCCATCCGGGTGTTCCCTTTACTCCATAAATAAATCTCCATGCCTGCTCATTGCCGCTGCTAAAGCTCCACCGTGCAGCTTCAAACAATTTGTGTACATGATCTTCAGCAATTGGGGTATTTTTAAATGCACGTATGCTTTTGCGGCTGCTGATTAAAGCATGAACCGGATATTCGAGGATATTATTGCTTTCCATAGAGCGATTTTTTAGGAATAAAGTACAATGCTAATATACCAGATATAAAGTGCATAGGCACTACAAGCAATGCAAAGTTTTCAGGCATAGGTTTGCCATCAGGCAATGTACTTCCCCAAGCAGGTATATTGCTAAATACCATAAAGGCAATACCAAGTGCATAGTAGATGAAAAGCCCTTTGTTAGGTAAAAAACGAATAAGCAGATAAAATATGACTCCGGATAGCAGCACCGGAAGAAAAGAGGAGATGATAATGGCAAAGGTAAAACCCTCTGGCAGGTTGGTATAGGTAAATACCTGCTGAAGGATCAAGTTCCATATAGAATTTCCAATAGCTCCGAACAGGCTTGCCCATAATGCGGCCTTTAACGATGCGGAAAGTGTTGTTGTTTTCATAGTGTTTGTATATTGGCAGAGGCAGTTTAAACCTGCCTCTGCCTTTTTAGTTAAGCTTGTTTTGCCAATTGCACATTACATACCAGCTTTACCTCATCACTTACCACCACACCTCCGGCTTCTGTTGTGGCACTCCATTTCAGGTTAAAATCTTTGCGGTTAATTTTTCCGCTAAGTTCAAATCCTGCTTTGGTATTTCCGTATGGATCGGTCATCACACCATTAAATTCAACGGCCAGTTCTACCGGTTTTGTTATATCACGAATAGTCAGGTTGCCGGCAAGTACATAGGTTGAATCACTTTTTTTTGTAAATGAAGTGGAAGCAAAGCTAAGTGTTGGAAACTGCTCTGCATTAAAGAAATCATCAGATTTTAAATGGCCATCACGCTGCTCGTTTCCGGTATTAATACTGTTCACCTCTGCGTGGAAACGGATAGAAGCATTGCTGAAGTCATCTGATATGGTTTCTGCTTCTGCATGAAAGGAATTAAATTTACCTGTTACAGTAGAGATCATCAAATGTTTTACTTTGAATTCAATCTCAGAGTGGGTTGGGTCAATTGCCCATTTGGTTGTTGCTTGTGTTGTCATGTTAGGTTTTGATTAGTTTTAAATGTTAAGTTTAAGGGTCAAGTTGCCTTAAGAGGATGTAAGTTCATTTGCACATCTGCACATTTTCGCATCTTCACATCCAACTCGTGAAATGATTAGTTCAGTTCTATCATGGGAATATCCATTACCAGAATGTGGGCATCAGATATTGCTTTTATTTCAAACTTGTCGTATTCGCTTATTCCTATCGCATCTCTTCGTTTTAGTTGGTTGCCGGCAACTTCTGCATCTCCATCAATCATAAACAGGTAGGCTCCATTTCCGTTTTTTTTGTTCTCATAAACCAGGCTTTTTCCGGCATCAAGATCTGTTAAATGAAACCAGGCTTGTTGATGAATAAAGATAGCATCACCTGCTGTTTGTGTATCGGGTTTAATAATTTGTTGCCATTGGTTTTTGCGTCCTTCGGGCATATAGGTTTTCTGATCGTAACGGGGGGTAACATTTGCCTTATCTGGAAAAACCCAGATCTGAAACAACTTTACTGCTTCCGTTTTAGAATGGTTCATTTCCGAATGGAAAACGCCACTTCCGGCACTCATTACCTGCACATCGTTTGCCCGCATTACCGAACCATTTCCCATACTGTCTTTATGCTCCAAAGCACCTTCCTGCACCAGGGTTATTATTTCCATATTGTCGTGCGGGTGCTTACCAAAGCCCATTCCCGGTGCCACCTCATCATCATTGAGCACCCTTAAGGCACCATAATGTATTTTGGTGGGATCGTACCAATGGGCAAAACTGAAAGAGTGGCGGGCATTTAACCAACCATGATTGGCATGTCCGCGGTTCTCTGCCGGATAAATAATTGTTTTCATATGTCTTTTAGTAATGCTTTATATCTAACAAATACCATACAAATGTATAAACAATAAATGTATATACAAATAATGGCAGAAATTTTTTTACGCCCTTAATTTATCCAACAACTCATTTACGCTCTGAGCCTCTGTTTTGGTAAGGGTTTTCATGTTATCAAACCATTTGTCGGCCACGGTGTCAATATCTGTCAAAAGGTCCAATCCTTTTTTAGTAATAGAAATATCAACCTGCCTGCGGTTGCTTTCGCATATCTCCCGTTTTACCAGTCCTTTAATACGAAGTTTCTCTACCAGGCGTGTGGCATTGGAGTTTTTATCAATCATGCGTGATGCAATATCGGATAGCATGAGTGGTTTAGGGTTTGAACCGCGCAGGATACGCAGTACATTGTATTGCTGAGGTGAAATACCAAATGGTTTGAGGCGCTGAATATTTTTAGACTCCAGCCAGCTCGCGGTAAACATCAAATTTACAAGCAAACGCTCGTATTCATTCGTGAATTTTTTGCTTTGTTTTATTTCTTCCTCTAAACGCATTATTGGTGCAATATAAAATTTTGCATGAGAAATATCATTTTTAAGCTTTTTTTATTGAACCACCTTTGAGTAATGAATATACTTATTGTGCTGGGCCATCCTGATATGGGCAGTTTTGATGCGGCACTGGCTTTCGCTTATGCAGAGGGAGCAAAGGATGCAGGAGCTGCAGTTGAAGTTCTCGAACTGGGTAAACTTCAATTCGACCCCATTCTGCACAAGGGGTATCATGAAATTCAACAACTTGAACCTGATTTGATTAAATCTCAGGAACTGATCAAATGGGCCAATCACCTGGTATTTGTTTATCCCAGTTGGTGGGGAAATATGCCTGCTTTGCTCAAGGGTTTTATCGACCGGGTTTTTCTTCCGGGGTTTGCTTTTAAGTACCGTGAAAATTCCCCCTTCTGGGATAAATTTTTGGGTGGACGATCAGCGCGTATTATTCTTACTATGGACTCCCCGGGATTGTGGAACAGGCTTGTTTACCACCGGGCAAATATCTATGCCATGAAAGCTGCCACGTTGGAGTTTTGCGGCATTAAACCTGTAAAAGTTTCGGTGTTCGACCGGATCCGGTTCTCCACTGAACAAAAAAGAAACGAATGGATAAACAAAGCTTACGAACTGGGCAGTAGCTTACTGTAACATAAAGCGCGTTACCAAATCAAAAAACTCAGTGGGTTTTTCCGCATGTAACCAGTGCCCTGCCTGATTGATGGTTTCCAGCTTAGCTTCCGGAAATAAGGTATGAATGAGTTCCATGTCCTTATCCCTGATATAGAGGGAAAGCCCGCCTCTTATAAATAGGGTTTTGCCTGCATAAAAACTTGTTGTTTCGGCAGGTTTTAATATGTCTTCATAATCCCGGTAAAGGGTTTCGAAATTAAATTTCCAGGTGTACCTGCCTTCCGTTGTTCGCTCCAGGTTTTTAAGCACAAACTGCCTGGTTCCGCTATCTCCAAGAAATGGTTTCATGGCTTCTTCAGCTTCTTTGCGTGTTTGTATGGCAGTGAGGTTCACATTTTTTATCGCATTAAATACATCATCATGCCCGTGCTTATAAGCCCTTGGTGCCATATCTGCCACTATCAGCTTTTCGGTTTTTTCAGGGTATTTTAGTGCAAAAAACATGGCTACTTTTCCACCCATGGAATGGCCGAGAATGGTGGCTTTTTCTATGTGGTGGTCGAACATAAAATCATACAGATCTTCCGCCATATCTGCAATGGTATGTGTGGCGGTATGAGGGGATTTACCATGATTGCGCTGGTCAATGGCGTATACCATGAATCCGGCTTTGCCCCACTCAGTGGACAGGGTATGCCAGTTATCCAGTGAGCCAAGAAAACCATGAAGAATAATAAGTGCAGGACCGGAACTACCGTATTGTTTATAATTGAGCTGAATCATAAGTGATTTACATGCGTGGCTTCCATGGCATTTCAGTTGCTTTTGACTCAAATACCACAAAGCGGGCAAAAGTAAAGAGGTAGTCACTCAGGCGGTTGAGGTAACGGATGACTATGCCATGTACCTCTGTTTCGGAGGCCAGGTGCACAGTTATTCTTTCCGCCCTGCGGCAAATGCAACGGGCCACATGGCAGTGCGATGCAACAATAGTACCTCCTGGCAGGATAAAACTTTTTAAAGGTGGCAACAGGTCATCCATCCGGTCAATTTCTTTTTCCAGCAATTCAATATCTGATTCCAGTAAATCAGGGATTTTCATTTTTGATTTTTCGGGATCGCTGGCCAGATCAGAACCAATGGTAAACAAACGGTCCTGTATTTCGTATAATACCTTGCTTTTTTCTTTGTTCTGATACGTATCTATAATCAACCCGATATACGAGTTCAGTTCATCAACGGTTCCGTATGCTTCAATACGCAAGTGATGTTTGGGAACCCTGATTCCACCAATCAGCGAGGTTTCTCCCTTGTCACCGGTTTTTGTATAAATTCTAAATGTCATGGTTTGTTTATTTCTGCTATTACCTGTTTTCTGAATGTTTCATCAGTAAATAATTTTATTTCAAATTCATGCAAACTTGCCTGCAATTTAAGGTTTTCCAATTGTGTAAGGTTGTTAAAGAAAACAGCCAGCTCCCCGGTATTGTTTTGTTTATCGGTCATATAAACAGTTTCAGTAAGCACATAAGCGGTAGATCCTCCCTTGCTGCCATACCTCTTGAATAAGGAGGCTATTTCGTTATCATCCATATCCTGCTCCATTATGCGTTCCAGTATTAATTGTCCGGCAGAATCCAGGATACTCTGGTTGTTTATTTTCTGCATCAAACCTGCATACTCCTTTACAGATCCACCTGGTAAGCGGTTCGACCAGATGCGTTGTACCTTCAGGTCAAGATCGGCCGGGTTAAATTGGTTTTTAAATCCGGGTATTTCTTTCAGGCTCCGATGTACGCTATCACAAGCGAGAAAATAATCATTTTCCGACATGAGGTCTACCCGTTCTACAAAGTTTTTATACTCCTGTTTTTGGGTGTTTTGCAATACCATCATGGCTGATGTAAACGGATAGATAGGGGTATGTGTGGTAAAACCTAGGCTGTCTTTGGTGGCGTTAATGGCAGGCAAACCCAACCTGCTCATCAGGTATTCGGTATTGGCATTGGAGCTAAAACGGATCATGCCTTTGGCAATTTCCAGCAGCGATATTTTTCCGTTTTGGATAAGCTGCTTTTCCCTCACTTGGCTTAACCAGGCCGGGTGAGCCCCTCCATCTGTATCTGCCAGATAGAATTTATCCAGTTCAAGGGTATCCACCCATTCTTCCGGTTTAATCAAACCTTCGGCAGCCTGTCTGGCAAACTCTACAGCTATAAGGGTTTTAACGGTACTTGCTACTGGCATTACCGTATCGGCATTTTGAGAAACAAGCACCTCATTATTCCATTGAAAGAAAAGGGCAGCTTTATTGGGGTGTTTTTTTATAAAGGCAAGCACCCTGTCGGGATTGGGAGAAATATACCAGTATGCCCATGCCACAGCACCCAAAGCCAGCACAATTAGCGGAAGCACAACCCAAAGCAATATTTTCTTTAGCATGATTAATAAAATAATTTAGGGATTCTTTTTTTTACAAAAGGAATATTTCCAAAACTGATGAGGGAATTGATTAACCATATCCGGTCGCTTAATAAACGTTGAAGCAGGTAATGGTTTTTAAAATTGCCCCACATTTTTTTGTAAACCCTCTCATCATAAAATTTCATAAAAGCAGGGGAGAAGTTTTGCTCTTTAAAGCACTTTAACGCCTGTTCCGCAGCAAACTTTCCACTTTCCATCGCGGTTTCAATTCCTTCTCCGCTAAAAGGATCAATTAATGAAGCTGCATCCCCGCAAAGCATAAACCGCTCTCCGCTAATATCATATTTTTTTGAGCCAAGAGGTAATCCAAATCCTTTTACATCCTCAAGTGGTTCAGCATCTTTAAAACGTTCCGCCACTTCGGGGATGCTGTTTATGATGTCAGACATACTTCTCTTCAGGTCTATTTTCTGTTTTGCAATGGTATCACTAAGCATCCCAAAACCCACATTAGCTTCATTATTGCTTAAAGGAAAGATCCAGAAATAACCCGGCAAATATCCTTTCAGGAAATAAACTTCAAGCGCATCTCCTCCCAGGCCTTTGATGTTTTTGTAATACTGCCGTACTGCACCTGAGTAGTGTTTGCGATCCACCTTTATATTAGCCAGTTTTTTTGCTGCCACGGAATGGGCGCCATCACATGCAATCAATAGATCAGATGTGAGGGTGTTTCCATCATCGAGCTTGATTTTTATTTTGCCCGGTTCCCTTATCACGTCTTTAACGGCTTTTCCCTGTATAACGGTTAGGGCTGGGTTGTTTTTAGTGGCTTCGGTAAACAACCAGTTATCAAAATCCATTCTTTTAATACAATGCCCCACTTTGCTAAATCCTATTTCCAGGCTTTCAAATTTGGGACTGTAAAGTTTGGCTTTGGTAATATTGGTTTTAGGTGCAAAATCAAGCAGGCTCGTTTCCAGGTCAGGGTTTATCTGACGCAGGATTCGTTTGGCAATAGAACTTACCGCATCGCCACAGATTTTATCGCGGGGGAAAGTTTCTTTATCAATAAGGGCAATGCGCAGCCCGCTGTTTTTTAGCGTAAGGGCACAGGTTGATCCTGCAGGTCCTGCACCGGTAATAATAATATCGAAAAAGGTTTCAGACATGGTAAGAGGCAAAAATGTAGGAATTAAATTAAGCCGCAAAATTGATTTTACTGCCATTTGTGTAAATTGAAACATGGTTTTAAAACTGATTGGTAAATTGTGAGCCATGTTATTCGGAATCAATATAGGGCGATATTTCACCTATGGCTTGCTGGCGGGCCTTATTATAGCGGCATTTGCATGGCTTAAAAGTGAATATTATTTTACCGGATCAGCCCCTGATCTGTTTTTAACCCTGGTGGCCATTTTTTTTGCAACCGGAGGATGGTTTTTTCACTATTATCTCAGAAAAGACAACAGGAAGCAGAAGGACACTGAAGTTGCCAAAGAGGATTTAACAAAATTATTATCAAAACGTGAGCTTGAGGTGTTTCAACAACTGTCGGGTAATGATTCCAATAAGCTTATTGCCGATAAACTGAACATTGAGATGAGCACGCTTAAAACGCATATTAACAATATTTATAAGAAAACAGGAGTAAACTCGCGCAGGGAACTTGGGATGAAATTTACTCCACCTGACAATAAATAGTTTTTTGATTGTCAGGTTTTTAGATTGCTCTCCACCTTTTTTCAACCCCCTTGTTGTGTAACTAATTTTACTATTTTATTGTCTTTTGTATGGTAATCAGGAGAACATGAACAGATCAATATTTTATTATGGAACGCTGGCTGGTATTTTACTTACCATCTATGTTACCATGCTTGATGCATCGAAAATAATATATACCAGTATCTGGGGCGCTTACCTTGGTTATCTGGCCATATTGATTTTGCCTGTTGTATTGTTTTTTGCGCTCAGGCAACATGTAAAGGAAACGGAAAAAGTTGTTTTTAAGCATTTTGTACTGATATGCCTGCTTATATCTTTAACTACTGCAACGGTATATAATATGTATAGCCTCATTGATAATTCCTTTTTTGATTCCAGACACCAACATAATTACCTGGAGTTTACAAAACAGGAAATGATTGAAGCGGGAAACAGTATGGATGAGGTGGCACAAAAAATTGAAAAAATGAAGGCACATTATCTTTCGTATAAGGCCTATATGGGTACTTATATCTGGTATGTTGCTTTTGGATTAATATATACACCCTTGTTTTTCTTTTTGTTCAGGATAAAACATCGAAAACCAATTCTTAAAAATTAACTGATATGAAAAAACCATTATTTGTTTGCCTGCTGGCTTCTATGCTTGCAGGTGCGGGCAGCGCTTTGTCCCAAAACTCTTACGATTTTCAGGCCACCACAACCTCCTACACCCCACTCTCAGGTTCAACGGCAATACCCTGGGGAGACTTTAATGCCAATGACCTCTATACCATACCAGGGCTAAACGGACAAACATTTTATTTTTTTAATACCCCTTTCCCCATGGGCGGATTGAAAAAGTTCTATATACAATCAAATGGAAACTTGCGTATAGATAATGATTCAGCGATTGTTATTTTTGATGGTGCATTTATGTACCTCGATTCTATTGATGTAAACTCATCAGTATCCTATAAAATTGATGGTACACCCGGGGCATATATATTTAAAGGGCAATGGAAAAACCTGAAAATAAGGGAGGGGCAGGCAGTAAACTTTATTAATTTTCAAATCTGGGTTTATCAGCAAACAGGCGTGGTTGAAATACGATACGGGCAAAGCTCTTCCAACAACCAAAGCGGCTATACCAATGCCAATGGTCCTCAGGTAGGAACATTTTTTTCCATGGTCGATTTTTCTCAATGTTTTGAAAAAATATGGGTGAATGGGCCGCCAACAACCATTCGTTTGGATTCCGCAAAAAATTATGTTTTCCGTGCCATGTTAGGTGTACCTATAGAAGGAACTATGTTTCGTTTTGTTCCCAGGTTCAATACCACCGGTATCATGGATATTCAGAAAGGATCGGGGTTTAGGGTTTATCCAAATCCGGTAGAAAATATTCTGCAGTTACCCGCAAAGGATGATTATTTTCTTTATCAGGTAACAGGCCGGTTAATAGAAACCTTCAACTCTTCAAATGCTATTGATATGAGCAGCTTTGAAAACGGCATGTATATTCTTAAAAACAGTGCGGGTTCTGCCATCCGCATCATTAAGAATAATTAACTTTTATTCAGCCAAATAATTGATATTTTGGTGAAATATTAAAACACTACTATTATGGAAATGTTAGAACATGCTATTAGCTGGTTTGAAATCCCTGTGTCGGATTTCGATCGTGCAAAGAAATTTTACAGTGCTATTTATGACTACGAAATGCCGGAAATGCAAATGGGCCCCAATAGGATGGGATTCCTTTTGTCTGACATGGAAAAAGGTGGAATAGGTGGTGCTATTGTGCATGGTGAAGGATTCGTTCCATCACATGAAGGTCCGAAAGTATACCTTAACGGAGGAGCCGACCTGAATACGGTTCTGAACCGTGTGGAGGCTGCAGGAGGAAAAGTGATACATCCCAAAACGGTGATCACCGAAGAGTATGGCTTTTTTGCCGTTTTTACAGATTCTGAAAATAACCTGATGCATTTGCATTCGGCTAAATAAAAAAACTTCTCCAATCAGTTTATTACTAACCTGATTAAACCTTTTGCTTGCAGGCAAGTCTCAAGTGTGTTAAATTTAAAACATGAAACACATTTTACTTGCCTGCTTTTTTATTGCCTCTTTTCAAACCAAAGCACAATTATATTTTCCTCCGTTAACCGGAACAACATGGGATACAATTAGTCCGCAGAGCCTTGGTTGGTGCACTGACAGGATTGATTCTCTATTTCTGATGCTGGAACAAAAAAACACCAAAGCATTTTTGGTACTGAAGGATGGAAAAATAGTAATAGAGAAATACTTTGGCACTTTTACCAAAGACTCGGCCTGGTACTGGGCTTCTGCCGGCAAAACCATCACCTCTGTATTAACCGGCATAGCGCAGCAGGAGGGTAAATTATCCATTACCGACAGCACATCGAAATACCTCGGCAGTGGCTGGACTTCCTGCCCGCCTGAAAAAGAGAAGCTCATCACCATCAGGCACCAGTTAACCATGAGTACCGGTTTGGATTACCTTATTCCTGATTGGGATTGTAAACTGCCTTCCTGCTTAAAGTATAAGGCAGATGCCGGCACTCAATGGTTTTATCACAATGCACCTTACCTGTTGTTGCAGGATGTGATTGAAGCGGCCACGGGTCAGACATTGCAGCAATACACCAATCAGAAACTGGCTATTAAAACCGGAATGAGCGGTTTGTGGTATGATGGTGTTTTTTATTCAAAACCCAGATCAATGGCACGGTTTGGATTACTTGTATTAAATAAGGGAATATGGGCTGCTGATACCATCATCAAAGATACCTCTTATTACAACCAGATGTTAAACACGTCTCAGCCTTTAAACCAATCATACGGCTATTTATGGTGGCTTAATGGAAAGGGTTCTTACAAACTTCCCGGCACCACAATTACCTTTCCGGGTAAGCTATGTCCTCCCGGCCCGGATGATATGGTTGCGGCATTGGGCAAAAATGATCAGAAGCTGTATATATGGCCGTCACAACAAATGGTGGTGGTAAGAATGGGGGAGTCGGCCGACAGCAATAACCTGGTACCGGTGGTACTGGATACGCTGATCTGGAAGGAGATGAATCAGATCATGTGTAACCTGCATACAGGCGTTGAAAAGAGGCATTCTCCTGAATCAAAAGTTATCAACTATTTTCCAAATCCCGCCACCGATAAAATATTTTTCAATACCCATACGCAACCCAAATCTTTCTCGTTAGGTCTCTATGATATCAACGGCAGATTAGTGCTGGAACAGTTTTATACACCTAATGATTTAACTTATGAAGGATTTCTTACTCTCGATGGTTTGCGCAGCGGTTTATACACCATTCGCTTTACTTCACCTGATCAGGTATATCTTGAAAAAGTGGTTATAATCAGGTAACCTATTTACTTGTTTTTATTCCGGTTACCCTTATTTTTACGGGAATGAAAACTGGTTTATACAGACATTATAAGGGCAAAGAATACCAGGTAATAGGAATTGCCCGACACAGTGAAACATTGGAAGAATTGGTGGTTTACAAGGCTCTGTACCACTCACCTGATTTTGGTGATGATGCCATTTGGGTAAGGCCCAGGAAAATGTTTGAAGAAAACATAGAAGTTGATGGACAGGTTAAACCAAGGTTTGAATTTATCCATCAACCCCCACGCTAAATATTTGCGATACGCTACCTCATACTTACGGAGGTATTTAGTTCATCAGGGTATTTTGCCTTAAAATCATTTGATTTAAATATGGTCAGATTTCTAAACCTGGAGTAATCAGCTCCGGTGAAATTGGCCACCAGCACTGGCTCGCGATCTGGCAAACGAACAACTAAAACGGCATTATTGATATTGTTATTAAGACAGTTGCATTTCAATTGGTATACATCCTTCTTCACACGTGTGGCCTTAACAATGGTTGTTTGTCCATTAAAAGTTAAAAGCACTTCTGCTTTATTTGACGCAAAATACGCTTCCATTCCTTTTATTTTTATCGTGGTGTTTGGATAAACAAACAAATCACGGATGATGGATAGGAGTGCAAAAGGCGCAACAACAGCCGTTGCCACCGGACCGGTAACTTTATCCATATTGATTCCACCACTTGTATTGCTATTAAAAGTATAGTACGTTTTCCCATCCAGTTTGGTTGGGTTGGGTTTCACTTTTGTTTCATTCCAAACAGCATCTTTTTTGGCTGAATTGGCAGATGTGTACATTTTCATCTCCGGATCAAAGTCTGGTGTGGGCATGCTTATTTCCATTCCGCAATTTTTATTGGGTTGAATGGGCTTACCGTTTACATAACACTTCAGATAGATCATGCCACCTGATATCAGGCAATTTCCATTGGCATCAACAGTGGTGGTTCGTTTATTCAGCATCTCGTTTTTATCCAGCACTTCTTCTACCTTAATTTCTACCTCCTCCGGTTTGTAGGGACTAAATGTACAATCACTGATTTTAACAATGGTTCCTTTTTCGGCTGTTCTCACGTATGGCCATTTGGTATAATCTTTTGCAGGCTCTTGTTTTGCTATTTGTTTTTCGGCAGCAGGAACAAATATGATATCCACCCTTCGGTTTATTTTTCGCTTATTTTCATCACCGTTGTCATTGGCTGGTCTGTTTTCTCCATAAAAATAGGTTTTCAGATGGGCAGGATCTGCGGATTTATAGGTAAGGTATTGTCTTACGGCATCTGTTCGCTGTGAGGAGAGGAGTTTGTTAAATGTTTCATTCCCCACACTGTCGGTGTACCCGATAATTAACAAATCATAGTGTTGAGCGAAAGCAAGGTTAGAACAAAAGGAATCCAATGTGGAGGTTGAATGAGAGGAGAGGACTGAACTTCCGGAGTTAAAGTAGATACTTCTTTTTACGGATTGGGCGTTTGCCATAACCGACAAACCAATAAATCCCAGAGTAACCAATAATCGTTTCATAAGCAATGGGTTTACCTGTAAAACGATGGTAAAGGGATTAAAATTACAGCAATTTTTAAGATGGGTTTTTCGTTATTACTTATTCTCCTGCAACATATAACCGCTTCCATGCAGGTTATTAATGGAAATACTCGAATCCGGTTGCAGGTATTTCCTCAGCTTGGTAATATAAACATCCATACTTCGTCCGGTAAAATAATTGTCATCCTGCCATATACTTGTAAGTGCTTTGTTGCGGGGCATTACACTGTTTTTGTGCTCCGTAAGAAGGCAAAGCAAGGCACATTCTTTAGGCGAAAGTTTAATATTGGTTTGCGCTACTGTTAGCACCCGTTGTTGTTTGTTTAGAAGGGATTCCCCTATTTGTATGATATCCGGAAGTGTCTGGTGGTTTTGGTTTCTTTTTAAAATGGCATTTATTTTTAACAACAGGAGTTCCGAGTCAAATGGTTTAATAATATAATCATCAGCCCCCAACTTATATCCGGTAAGCATATCTTCTTTAATGGCTTTGGCGGTAAGGAATATAAATGGTGTATGAATATCAAGCTGCTTGTATTCTCTTGCGAGGGTAAAGCCATCTTTTTTTGGCATCATGATATCAAAAATGCAAAGGTCATACGAGTTTCTTTTAAGCGCCTCCAATCCGTCTTCTCCATCCTGTTTAAGGGTTACATCAAAGCGGTGCAGACCGAGATAATCATGCAGGATCATCCCGAAATTTTTATCATCTTCTACAAGCAGAATTTTTTGATTACTCATTCACAACAATTTTAGAAAAATAGGCTTTGGAACCTGTTTCTGTTTTCATCAGATAGATTCCTGGTTGAAGGTGCTTAAGCGTAATGAAATTACTGTTTGTTTCAGTAGCCGTTTTTATTATCCGGCCGCTGTAATCCATCAAAATTGCTGATTGTGGGGCTGAGGAAGGGAATAATAGCCTGAGCTCGTTGCCTTGGTTATGGATCACACGGAAAGGAAGTTTTTCCTGCTGAACCGGTTGAAGGCCGGTTTGAAAAACAAATGACAAGGTACCCCAGGTAGAGGGATTATTTCTGTCTGCCGTTGCCGGCCAATGCCTGTATATGCTGAATGTATTGGTCACCAAAACACTAATATTCATAGTATTTCCAGCCTGAATGGTAGTCTCCAGTTTACTCAAGGGAATAGCTATTTCTACCGTATCTGTCATGGGCATACCAGGACTGAAATTAGGTACCCCCCTCCAGCCCGGCTGAACCAGCAGGCAATTGTTATACACCCCGTAAGCACCTTTGTTCTCGCAATCGGTGGCCGATACATGAAACCACCAGTCGTTAGTTTGCCAGGTAGCAGCGCGTTGGTTATCGGCATCAATTAATATTTCCGGGAAAAGGGCATTTGCCGATTCCAGTTTTCCTGTAAAGGCAAAATACAGGTTGGCATTGTTGTACAAAGTTCGGATTTTTATGGAATCGCTGCCATTAACAATCCATACCGGATCAGCAAAAGCCCAGGATTGTTCATTTAATTGTCCGTCTATTTGAATAGAGTCTTCAGTGAAAGAAAGTGGTTTGGCGGTCCACTGCGCCTTTAACGATGGTGAAAGTAAAAATGAAAGAAAGGTAAGTGTAATAATTTTATACATTTTTTTTATTGATTTAATTTAATGGTAAAAGTGCTTCCTCTGCCAGGTGTACTCTGAACGATAATCTCTCCATTGTGGGCATCAATCACATTTTTTACATAACTCAGGCCAATCCCAAACCCTTTCACATCATGAATATTTCCGGCCTGCTCCCGATAAAACTTATCAAATATCCTTTTTTGCACATCCTTTTTCATTCCAATACCCTGGTCAATAACAGATAGAAGGATACATTTATGGCTGTTGATGGTTTCTATGGTGATGGGGGTTCCTGACTGAGAATATTTGATGGCATTATCCATGATATTGGAAACCGCATTTGCGAGGTGAAAACAATCAGCGAAAATGCTGTCATTTTCGGCTTTAAGGTTTAAGCTGATCGTTCTGTCTTCGTTTTCTGCAATTACACTAAACTTATCAAGACTATCTTTTATCAGTTGATGCAGGTTACCGTTTTCGGGCGAAATTTTAAAATTGTTTTTATCTGTGAGAGCCAGTTGCAATACTTTCTCTACCTGATTATTCATCCTCTGGTTTTCTTCATAAATAACACCGGCATACTGTTTAATCTTTTCCTGATCGGTTAATGTTAACTGATTGGTTATGGTTTCAACAGCCAATGATATAGTAGCGATTGGTGTTTTAAACTCATGTGTCATATTATTAATGAAATCATTTTTTATTTCTGCCAGTTTTTTCTGTTTCATCATCACATAAATGGTGTAAGCAAAAGCCAATAATACAATGAACGTGAAAATGAGTGACCCGGCCAGGTGTTGATACATACTGCGTTTAATCAGGTTTTCTCTGCCTGGTAATAAAAGTTGCAGGGTGGTGGTTTTATAATGGATATCATGAGGGAACAGGGGTATACTAAATGCCAGTTTGCCGGCACTATCAATGGCTGTTTGTTCAGCAGTGTCTTTTTTTATGGCAAATTGAAACGGGCTGTAAATGCCATTGTTTTTTAATGCCGTGGAGATCAGGTTTTCCAGGGTATCTTTCCGGATTCTATCGGAAAAGGAGGAATCATGCCACTGCAGCTCCTTTACAAGCTTATTCAACACATCATCCAGCTTATGTTTAATGGCGTTTTTTGAAGCTTCCTTTTTGAATCCGGAACTTTTGATAGAGGCAAATTCAGGATTTGAAGTTCGGATGTTCTCTATGTTGAGGGATTCCTTCATTAATCCGGGATGACTTACCCGTACAATCATTTTATTTAATGAAAAGGTGTCCATCACCTCATCAGTCATCACCATAATTTGAGAATTAACGGTGCTTATCCTGTTTATTTTCTTTAGCTGTGTGGTGTCAAAACGAAGTGTTTTTATTTCGCTGAAAACAATTCCTGATAAGGTGTCATTTTCTGAAGGTAATGACAATATTTTCCGCTTTACTGTTGCATGTGAAGGCTGCTGTGCACGGGGCAAAGCAGGCGGGGAAGAAGATGTCAGGCTGGTAAGATGATGAGCTGTGGGATGATCGGGCCTTAGCTCAATAAACTCAAGGCGATTGGTAATGGTATTTGCAGCCTCCCTGTTTTCAATTTGGGTAACCACATCCTTTAATGCTGCCTGTATAGCGTGGTCGTATAATTGGGTTTTCAGTTTATAGCTGTTATTGTACCAGGCAACCTGAAAACCAATAAGACAAATAAGGGCAATGCTTATAAATGATATGCTAATAAATATGAGCCTTTTCGACATCATGGTATACAAATGTAACCAACCCCTGTGAGGTACGCACAGTACTTTAACATTTCCTTAACAAGTTTTAACCAGGCATTAACCATAAGCGGTTGTTTTATGTGGCAATTTTGTTTCAACAAATTTATCAGACAATGAAAAATAACACAATGTTTTTTAAAGTGATGCTGTTACTGGGTTTCAGCATCCATTTTTTGGCTCATACAAGAGCTCAGGTGGTGGAGGAAAAAAAGACGGTAAGCAAAATGCGTATAAAAATGGTAAAGGAAGTGGATGGGAAGCGGGTAGTTATAGATACCACTATAGAAAATGCTACGCAGTTTGATCTGGATGCTTACATGAAAAGCAGAGGGATTGATCATCCGGCAGGTGGTAAAGAAGAAGATTCAAGAGATATGTTAATTATCAGACACAAGAGTGGCCATGGTGATTCAACTATGATTCATGATGAGGAAATACTTAATCTGCCAGGTGGCGATCATAAAAAAATAATTATTAAAAAACTGGATTGGAAAGAAGGGGAGGATGAGAACCACCCGGCCCCGGTAATTCCTGATGAGGTGTTAAAAGATGAAAAGAAACTGAGGGCTTACCTGGAGCAGGATACGTTCTTTAAAAATGCGGTAATTATAGATGGAAAAGAGTTGAAGATAACCGAAGAGAGGGACGTAGATGTACAAACAGATGAAAAGGGTGCCAGAAAGGAAATTAAAATAATGGTGATCAAAAGGGTAAGTATAGAGAAGTTAACTGATGAGGAAAAGAAAACCCGTAAGACCGAATCAGGCGCGGCAGAGCTTAAAGTGGAGCGTATCGATTTTTATCCCAACCCCAATAACGGACGTTTTAACCTGAGTTTTGAATTAAAGGAAAAAGGTACAACCGCTATAGAAATTACCAATAAGAATGGACAACCTGTTTATTCGGAAAAGCTGAAAAATTTCTCAGGTAAATTCAGTAAAGAAATGGACCTCTCCTCTGAGGAGAAAGGAATTTATTATTTAACAGTGAAGCAGGGTAAAAATGTGTTGATGCGCAAGCTGCTTATTGAATAAAGATTTTCATTGGTGTATGAAAACAATCAATCCCGTTTTGCAATAGCGCAGGCGGGATTTTTTGTGTTATTGCCGGATGATTTTTTTACGGCTAACCTGCACCCCATTTTTATCGTGCAAGGTAATAAAGTAGATACCACTTTTCAGGTTTTCCGCTGAAAGGTCTATTTGGTTATTGGTGCACAAAACTGAGCTTACCTGATTTCCTGCATAATCATATAAAATGGCGGATTTGATACTTTCAACACCATTGATATGTATGATATCAGAAAAGGGCATCGGGTAAAGGATAATGGGTTTTTCAGATAATTGATTTGAGATTGTTACTACAGCGGATAAACGTTCCGACTTATCCCTGTCAATAATACGAAGCCTGTAATAATGTGTAGTAAGTGCAGTATTTGTTCCTGTATTTATAAACGAATAGGTAACCGCTGATGAAGCATTCACTGAAGCTTTCACAGAACCAACAGAAATGAAATCTGTTCCATTTTCCGAGTATTCAATGATAAAAACTTCTGTATTTTTTTCTGTAGCTGTTGTCCATTCAATATGGTGGGTGTTGTTTTTGTTTATAGCCGTTAATGAAAGTAATTCAACAGGTAATGAAGATGTAGCACCCAGTATCAGATAAAAACGGTTAAGGGAAGTTGATGCGGTATCATTTGTTGTAGTAAATGTTACAAGAGGATTGTTACGCAATAGGTAGGTTAAGCCGGTAAAATGATCATACAGGCTTACGCTGATAGATGAAGGAATACTTTGGAGGGCATTAAAAGAAAAAGTCCAGTTGCCGTTGCGCCCGCCAACTGCCGCAACCAAAACAAGGGTATCAGCCTGTAAACTTTTCTCAAAAGTATTGATGCTGTAAACGGTGGATGAACGTAATTGTTTGGTGTAAATGCTGTTAAGTCCTCCGCTCAATTTGGTGGCATCAAACTGCTGATCGAAGCTTTTTGTGGCACCAGGATACAACAATACCACGGATTCATCCTGAAGAGCGGTATCTGAAAGGGTTATTCTTATTTCACTTACAGAAGATGATTTAAATAAGGATGATCCTGTTTCTGCGGTTACTTTATCCGCTTCTTCAACAGCTAAACTGGCACTGCCTGCAGAAATGGTACGCACAAAAAATGCCTGGCCTGACGAAATATATTGTGTAACACTGTTGGTTCCGGTTAACCCGTTCCAGCTTCCGTACTGGCCGTTGGGGCCCACATTGGGATTAAAAATATAATAGGTTCCGGTAATATTTGTTTTGCCAATGGCATTCCAGTCAACAGTTGCAGCAAACGGATTTCCAACCAGCGTCCAGCCATTTGCATTGTTATTACAACTGATATTCTGATTGCCCTGCGCAAGTGTTCCTGTGGCACTGAGTGTTACTGCAATGGGGGTGGCCGGTGGGTTGTATAAAATGCTGCATCCCTGGGTTCTTTCACCACGCATATACATTCTGTAACCTATACCGCTTTGCAATTCTGTACTTAGTGTATTGTCAATTGCGGTCCATGCATTGGTTCCTGTATTATACCTGAACATGGAGTATGCACCACTTTGTGTAGGATCCAACCCATCGGATGAGTTTCTTACAGGAGATCCGGAAAGACTGGTACATGCAGTTCCACCGGTACCGGATGGTCCGGTAATAGGTGTATTTACCTGCCAGTTATCGTCAATGCCATTTGAAGTGGTAACCGGTGATGAAACAAACGCCCACCTTCTTGTGCCTCCCGGGAAAAAACGTTGTACGGTAACATTGCCTGTAATGTATCCTCCGCCAGCATTGCCTGTTCCTATCTGAGCTGTGCGGGAGGCGTTGGAGGCAATGGTGAGGGAGTTACCTAGAGTGTTAAGGTTTCCGGTGTTAATTTGCAGCCGGTTATCAATGGTAGTATTTGTTGTAAGCTCAGCACCGATGGCATTATCTAATGTGAAATTATAGTAGGTACCACCCCTGAGTGATTGAAGTGCACTTCCATCGGCAATAAAACTGCTTCCTGTTCCCATGGTAAATGTTCCGCTGTGCCCGTCACTGTTTCCTGCCAGAGTAAAAGTACCACTGCTAAAGGTGAGGTTATCTGTACCTGAAATATCTTCATTAATATCCAGTGAATGGCTTCCCATGGCAAGTGTTAGTGTTCCGCTTCCGCTGGTTAATACCAATGATCCGTTTACGCTCAGGTTTCCGGCCGCAGTAATTGTTTTGCTGGTGGTACCTGTTGCAAGTGTAAGGTTCTGATATGGAATACTGTTATCAAATGTTTGGGTGCCGTTGGTATTAAACAGGATATTGCTGTTGGCGCCCAATGTATAATTAATTGCAGGAATGGAAGTGGGTAATCCCACATTGGTTGAAGAATTTGTTGCTCCAAGTTGAAGCGTGGTGCCTGCAGCCATAGTTACACTAGCACCGCTGTTGGAAGTGAGTGTAGAAGTACAAATAATTGTTCCATCGTTAATGGTTAAGGCATTATTAATGGTTATTGTTCCGCTGCCTGTTGTTGCAGTTCCGGCTCCGGTTTTTATCAGGTTATGATAAGTGGCTACCTTAATGGTTACTGATCCGGAATGGTTGTAAGTAATGGTATTAGGCGAGGCTGATGCTGTTAGTGTTCCCGTGGTTAACATGGAACCACTAAACGTGAGGGAAGAGTTAGATAAATTTTCCCACGTGGAAGAAGTAGCTGACCCAACGATATTACCGGTTATCGTTACATTTCCCGCATTTTGAACCGTAACTCCTGTGGCAATACTGATTCCACTGCCAAATGCCAGTGTGCCATATAGATTTTTAGTACCTGCGGTGATAAAGGTATATGTACCGGTACCGCTTGTAAAAGTTCCTTCATTATTTATACTTCCGCTGATGCTAAATGCATTGGCAACAGTGCAGTTTAATGTTCCACCGCTTGTTATCCTCAGGTGATTAATAGTATTGGTACCTGAAGCGCTGGCATCGGTAAAGGTTCCTGAAATCACAAGACTATCGTTTGCTGTAAAATTATCGTTGTCACAGTTAAATGTAACACCGGCATCAATGGTTACTTTTCCATTTGCAACGGCAGATGCTGCTGATGTTTTGGTGCCGCTGCCCGAAAAAATAAGAGCTGAATAAGTAGCTCCTCTTACCGTTTGAGCTCCTGAACCATCATAAGTAAAGGTTCCTGATCCGGGAGTAAAGGTACCACTTGAGGTATTGTTACCGGCTAAATTGATACTGCCGCTTGTGACGGTAATAATGCCATTACCGCTGAGGTTGCCATTGATATCAAGGTTAAAAGTGCTAATGTCTAAAGTTGCTGAAGCCGTATTGTTGTTCACCGATAGATTGCCGGATACCACTACATTAGCGGCAGGGGTAATTACTTTGGCAATATTCCCGGTATTAAAGTTCAGGTGATGATAAGAAATGCCATCGCGGAAAGTTTGTGAGCCATTGGTATTGTAGTTTACAGTGCTTCCTGCTCCCAGAGAGATATTGACATTGGTAATAGCTGCCGGGAATGTAACATCTGTAGCTGATGAATTTACTCCTAATGTAAGAGTGGCATTTGCTGCAAGTGTGAGGAGGCTCCCCGCAGATGCAGTTATGGTTGCCGTGCAGTTTAATGTGCCTTTATTTACCAGAATATTCCCGTTCACTGTAATCCCTGATCCGGCAGTATATGTTCCGGTACTATCCGTTAATAAATGATGATAGGTAGAAGCCAGTATGGTTTGTGAGCCTGCTCTTCCGTAACTAACAATATTGTCACCGGCACTTGCGTCAAATGTGGCAATTGATAGGGTAGTTCCGTTTAATCTCAGGTAAGAGCCACTTGCATTAATCCAGCCACCGGTTCCTGAAAATGTGCCACCAATAGTTACCGTAATATTGTTTGTTATTGTTACCCCTGTCACCGTAACATTTGCAGCTATAAAAAGCGGATTGGATCCGGTTATTTCCTGGTTATTGGTATTAAAGGTATACGTGCCATTGCCCGAGGTAAAAGTTCCGTTATTTTCTATGCCACCCTGAATAATAAAATTTTCAGCCACAGTTGTATTCCATGTGCCACCTGGGTTAATAGTAATTAGTGCTGCAAAAGTATTGGTGCCTGCAGTATTGTTTTCTGTAAGGGTTCCTGAAATATTGGTGAGCCCGTTTGCAGTAAGGCCAACCCCACCTATAATCACCTCTGTTGAAGCTTCTATGCTAAGATCGAGTGCAGCGGTAACTGTGGCTCCAAAAGTTTTGGTGCCCCCTCCACTAAATACGAGGTTTCTGTAAGTTCCTCCCCTTATTGTTTGAGAAGAACTTCCATTATAGGTTACCGTGCTGGTGGAAGCCAGGCTCAATAAACCAGTGCTTGAACTGCTTACTGAGCCTCCGAAAATTAAATTACCCGAACTGGTTACACTCAAGGCATTTTCATTGGAAGCTCCACTCATTACAAAACCTGTCTGTATGGTTGCAGATCCGGTTGTAACAATTACAGCAAGGTCTTCACTGCTGGAACTGGTATTGGCCATGATCAGTGAATCACAAATAAGTGTACCCGCATTCACATTTATGGTTTGATCCCCACTGCTGTTTCCCGGGTCTGTCATTCTTATGGTGGTAGTAACGGTAAGGCTGTTTGAACCACTAATGGTAATAGAAGATACCGAGGTTGCCGAAGTAAATGTTAATGAGTTGCATTCAGCAGCAATATCAACGGTTACTGCACTGTTTCCGGGTATGGTTACATTGTCTCCGGGGCCGGGTACACCAGATGGGTTCCAGTTTCCGGCTGTATTCCAATTGCCACTGGCTACATTAAATGTTTTTTGTGCATAGCAATTCCGCGTTCCCATTATTACCAAAGCAAAAAGGGAAATAAGAAGATAAAAAGTTACCCGATTAAGCTGATGGCTCAATAGGTGTTTTATGGAAATAAATAAACTATTTTTAGTATTAATAAACGGAAACATTATATAAGTAACTGCTAAGGATTCTGTATGCAAGCTTTAAATTTTAGCACTCAAATGGTAGTTAAATTGGTTGAATGACCAATATCCGATGATGAGTAGTGGTAAATATGGTTTGAATGAAGGAAAATGGGTATTTGGTACTTTGGTTTTGCATACAAAATGTTAAAAAATTAACAAGTTTATTTCTTAAAAAGGCTGAAAAGTTTTCTTCGGGCTCGTCAATAAAAATAACAATATCAATTCGATATTGTTTCCTAAAGCATACCCTTATTCCAAAATGATGTTTAAACAATACGGAATTATTGTACTTTCGGTTCATAAGGTCATATGTTTTTCTCATTGCCCATATTTACGCGTTTTATCAGGTTTTGGATTGCTCCGCTATTATTTATTGCTTTATTATTTAATCCTTTTGGGCTTGATATAAAGGCATGCAGGGTAATTGCGGTTGCTGCCCTGATGATTACCTGGTGGATAAGCGAAGCCCTGCCAATGCCTGTTGTGGCCTTAATTCCTTTGTTATTGTTTCCGCTTCTGGGAATTTCAACCATGGGCAAAACGGCTGCTCCTTATGCCAATGAGGTTATTTTTTTGTTTCTTGGAGGCTTTATGATTGGACTGGCCATTGAAAAATGGAACCTGCACAAAAGGATTGCACTAACCATTGTAAAATATACAGGTACCAGCGGAGATAGGATTATATTAGGGTTTATTATTTCCACCGGATTTATAAGCATGTGGTTAAGTAATACTGCTACCACTATGATGATGTTTCCTATTGCATTGTCTGTTATTTCCGTGGTGAAAACACATCATGTAGCAGAAAAAAAAGCAGCCAATTTTTCTTTAGCCATCATGTTATCCATTGCCTACGCCTCTAATTTTGGTGGTATTGCAACCATTATTGGTACACCTCCCAATGTTGCTTATGCTTCTTTTATCAATAAATATTATGGATACGATATTTCGTTTGCAAACTGGATGATGATATGTTTACCCGTTGCGGTATTGCTTTGTGTAAGTCTGTACCTGGTAATGGTAAAATGGCTATACCCTAATCATATTCTGGCTAATAACGATATGAAGGGAATGATACATACCGAATTAAAAAGTCTTGGTAAAATGAGTATTCCTGAAAAGAGGGTAATGTTTATTTTCCTTTTTACGGCTGGATTATGGATAACAAGAGATCTCATCAACCGGTTTAGCCATTTATCTCTTGATGATAATATGATTGCCGTGTTGGGTGCATTGCTGATGTTTGTTATTCCTGCAGGTGATGCAAAAAATAAAGAGCAGAAATTACTGGAGTGGACAGATACACATAAAATGGCCTGGGGGATTTTATTACTGTTTGGAGGTGGCATTACCCTCGCCAATGCCCTGCAGGATGCGGGATTGATTGATATGCTTGGAAAGTGGATTGCCTCTTATTCTGGAACTAACCTGTTGCTTATTGTACTGGTGGTTACGGTGGTTTCCATTTTTATGAGTGAAGTAATGAGCAATATTGCTCAGGTTATTGTGCTTGCCCCCGTTGTTACCGGAATTGCTGACGCTATTCATATCAATCCATTTATGCTGGGCATTCCAATGACTCTGGCTGCCAGTTGTGCCTCAATGATGCCAATGGGAACGCCACCGAATGCCATTGTTTTTGCCAGCGGGCACATACAACTTAAACAAATGATTCGTGTTGGGTTTACCATGAACCTGATCAGTATTTTATTGATTGTGGTATTTAGTTATTGGGTACTGCCTGCGCTATTGTTTTTGAAATAGAAGAAATCAGGTTAACACTTAAGCTGTCTTTTATCAGCCTCTACGTGCTGTATTCGCTTACAAATGAAAATCCAGATTTGTCTGGTATAGAGACTTCGCTATATGGAGCTGTAACTTTTTTTAGGGACATTGAACGCTCTCAAGATCGAAAATTCAAAAGAAATGACTGGTTTGATATGTTTAATCTGGCCTCAAACAGGAGGCTCATTTTGCGATAATTAAGCGCATATTTTGTATACTATCTTTTCGGGTCAACTGGATAGTGTATAAACCATCAGTTAATGAGGAAGCGTTGTATTCCAAATCAGAATAAGGTATTATGATTAATGTTTCCACCAGTTTTCCCGTCATATCAATTATCTGCGCATTAACATTTTCGGAATATCCATTATGCAGTACAAAACGTCCAAACGAAGGATTAGGGTAAAGCAATGTTCCGTTAATTGCAGCATTTTCGTATGTACCCACGGTTGCTGTTTGAATGATCAACAAATTGCGTATGAGCGCACCTGCAGTGATGGATATATTTTGTGCGCGTTCAACTCCGGTATTAGTAGAAATATCTATTGTTAATGTGGTGTCTCCGCTTCCATTCATCGGGCTAACGGTAAGCCATGATGATGGGTTGCTGACAACCCAGTTTACGTTGCTGTTAAGTTGTAATGAGTAAGTTCCACTGGCAGGTGAAACAGATAATGTGTCCGTGCTTATTTCCAGCGAATCCTGTATTATATTTACATACAGTTTCATCGTATCCCCTTTACAACCGCTACTACCCGTTTCAATTACTTTTACAGTATCATGGCCTGATTGGTTCCACTGAACACTTATGCTATTTGTAGTGCTTCCACTTATTATGCTTCCATTGGTAATAAACCAACTATAAAGCGAGCCGGGAGTATTACTTACGCCATATGTCTGAATTGAACCTGCCTGAACAAAGGTATTACCTGTTATTGCACTTGTAGAAGGGTTTGGTTTCACCATAATATTTTTGGAAATGCTATCCATACATCCTTTATCTGATACCACTTTTAATTTTATTGTATACGACTTGGGAATGTTATATGAATGCATCACAGGGGAATTACCCGATATATTGCCATCACCGAAGTACCACGTTCTTGTGAGTGATCCAGAATCAATCGTTGAACTGTCGCTGAAAACAAATGAATTTTCATTAAAACATTGAGTAGAATCACTCAGCAATGTATATTTCAGCTTGGGCATTGCATAAACGGAAACAACCCGGCTTAATGAGTCGAAACATCCGTTAATATTGCTTATTGATTTTAGTTTGATCGTATACGTGCCTGCAACTGGGTAGGATTTTGAAAGTGTTTTTAATGTAGAAGTATCTCCGTTTCCGAAATGCCAAATACGAGTGAGTGTACCAGTGGCGATTTTAGAAGTATCATTCAACTGAAAAGCATTTCCATTGAGACATTGTGCAGTTTTATTTAAAGTAAAGCCTGCATTTGGCATGGGGTTAACGGTTACTACCTGAATTACAGAATCTGTGCAGCCGAGATTGGAAGTAGAAACAAGTTTAATAGAATATGTGGCCGCAGAAATAAACGACTTTGAGAAAACAGGAAGGGATGAAGTGTCACCTGTATTTGTATACCATTTTCGGGTATATGTGCCGATACTTATATTAGATGTGTCAGTAAATATAAAATTATTTGCATTCAAACACTGAGTTTGGTTGTTGATGAAAAATTCCGTTTTAGCAGTGGGGTTTATTGTTATAGGAAATCCATTTTGATTGCTAACTAAATAGGGGTTGGTACTGACAACTCTCACACGGTAATTGCTACCAGGTATTACATTCGCAGGAATAATACCGGTAACAACTCCGGACCTTATTCCTGGAGTCGTTCCGATATGAAGGGGAATCTGAAAACTTCCGTTCATATCGCTAAGTTGCAGAATAAAATTATTTCCGGTGAATGCATCAGGTGAAAAAGTAAAGGATGCCTGTATGTTTTGGCCTCCACAGTAACTATTTGTCAAACCTGTTGGATTCATAGTCAGGCTGCCGGCAACAGAGTCATGAAGAGCAAAGGCACCTAAGTAGTTAGCCGACTCTTTTCCAAGGGAATAAAATGCTCCTCCTACATACGCCATGTTTTTATAAACCACAATTGAGTGAATCACCGTATTTGTAAAATTGTCACCCGGATAATTCGGGTTCCAAGTGGTAGGATTTCCTGTGATGGTATCAAGTGATGCAATTAGCTTTCTTGACTCTCCTCCAAGAAACATGAAGTTTCCTACTACATACAACAGGCTGTCTACATTTATTATCTTGTAGATATCTGTGTTGCCTCCAAGAGAGGAAACACCCCAGCTTTTAACAGAACCGGATACAACATCAACTGCTGCAACAATATTTCTGCTTTGGCCTCCTACCGTTGTAAAGTAACCACCAATATACATGGTACTGCCAGCTATACAAATAGTGTAAACTGACCCACCCACATTTGCAGTCCAGTTTCTGATCACTCCGGAATTCGCATCAATGGCAAGGAGGCTGTTTCGGTTCTTTCCATTCATGTATGTCATGGTGCCTCCAATATATATGAGGCTATCTTTGCCTACCATTGTCATCACATTTCCTGCAGTCCCTGATGAGTCCGGGCGCCAATTATTGGGATTTCCGGTAATAGTGTCCACGCAGGCCAACGTGTATCGGTTTTGTCCCTTAACGGTGTAGAATTTTCCAGCCAGATAAATTTTATTATTAAAAGGTTCTATATAAGTTACATTGTTATCCGCATTTGGATTCCATGAGGTTAAATTCCCGGTCGTTAAATCAAAACTGGCAGCATTTCCACGCACCTGCCCTGAGATTGAAGTAAATTTCCCCCCAACATACAACCTGTTACCGGCTACCCTCATAGTAGCAATATGGGAATTGAAACTTACGGTATCAGATAATCCAGGATTCCAGTTAATAACTTTGCCGGTGGTAAGATCAATACCGGCAATGCAGTTTCGGCTTACTCCACCTAATAAAGGGAAATAACCTCCTGAATAGACGGTAGTGGCCGAGGCTGCAATACAATAGGCAGATCCACCTATTGCAAGAGTACTTACCATGCTTACTGACCAGTTCACATAACCAATGCTGGTATCAAGAACGCCTATTTTTTCATAGATACTGGCGATCGGGGTGTATGCACCTGTTACATATACCTTACTTCCAACTGCATACATACTGGTAATATTCAAATTGTTTTGCTGTTTGAAACTGAAACTACCGCTGTTGGTATCAATATATGCAAACCCATCCTGATAGGTTGGGCCTGTTTTTACATTGCTGTATAATAGTAAGCGGCTTCCTAATAAGGCAAGGCAATTTACAAATTTATAATTGCCAAGATCAATTGACCAGGAATTGGCAGCACCTGATTGAGGGTCAAGAGACGCCACATATTTTCTGGATTGACCACCAACTGAAACAAAATCACCCGCAACAAATACTCGTGAATTTAATGGAAGGATAGCTTTCACCTCACTGCTGGGTAATGGATTCCATGAGGTAACAGTACCAAGAGGAATGGTTATAGACGCCAGATTTTTTCTGTATTGTCCGGCAATTGTATCAAAGTCACCAGCTATGTATAAGGTGTTAGCAAAATGAGTAAGGACTTTCACCGTATTGTTTGCGTAGGGATTCCAGTTTATTAGTGTGTTGGAAGTGATATTGATTGATGCCAGATTATATCTGCTTTGTGTATTTACGCTTGTAAACGAACCTCCAAAGTAGAGGGTGTCATTCTTTAGAGTAAATGCTTTAACATAGCCGGAGACAGTGATACCTGAAAATTTCTGAGTAACCCTGCCAAAACTATCCAGATGTGCAATTCCAGCTCTTGCTGAATCGCCTACCTTAGTGAAAGCCCCACCGATATAAAAGCCTCCTGAGCCATCAGGTATCACACAATGAACTTCTGCATTCGGTCTGGCCCACTCAGCTTTTATTCCCCAATTTGTTCTGTCAAAAGCAGTCCCGAATTTACCACTGTTATATCCATCAAATACCCTGCTAAATGTACCTCCAATAAATAAGGTGTCACCTTTACGTTCCATCGTATTGATGATGCCATCTGTTTCAGGGAATCGGTCAATTAGTTTTTGTCCAAGGCAGGTAAGTCCTGAGAACAAAAAAGTGAAAACAAGGAAATAGTATTTCATAATAATTCGGTTGAATGCCTCTATACAAGATTACGAATTTCAACCTGTTTATAATAACCATAGGATTTGGGGTTGCCAGATTGGTTATTGAAAGGGCTAACTGAATATGGGGCTTCCCGCCAATAGCGGGATAAACTTCTCGCCATTCAAATTCGCTAAAAAAGAAAAAACCTGCTATGAAGCAGGTTTTTCAATATCAGGGTGGAATATGGGGCTCGAACCCACGACCTCCTGAACCACAATCAGGCGCTCTAACCAACTGAGCTAAAACCACCGTTTAAGAGGGTGCAAATTTAATACAAGCTAAGTATTACGCAAAAAAATTATGCAATAAGGTTTTTTTCTACCTGCTCCCAGTTCAGTACGTTCCAGAATGCGCCAATATAATCTGCTCTTTTATTCTGATACTTAAGGTAGTAAGCATGCTCCCACACATCAATGCCCATCACAGGTTTGCCGGTATTGCCGGTTTTATCCATCATCGGATTATCCTGGTTAGGTGTGGTTATGATGCTCAGTTTGCCGTTTTCTTTTACTACCCAGGCCCAACCTGATCCAAATACACCGGTTGCGGCTTTATTAAATGCGGCCTTAAAGTTTTCCATCGATCCAAAACTGTTGTTTATGGCTTCCAGGGTTTTGGTTCCCGGTTGTGTATCCTTTTTAAGCAATTGCCAGAAAAAAGTATGGTTCCAGTGCCCACCGCCATGGTTTCTGATAGCCTGCCTCACACTTTCAGGTGTTGTACCCAAATTGCGCAACAAATCTTCCAGCGATTTTCCTTTGAGTGATGGTTCTTTATCAAGTGCTTCATTTAGTTTGGTAACATAAGTCTGGTGATGCCTGCCATGGTGTATCTGCATGGTTTGTGCATCAATAAATGGTTCCAGCGCATCAAATCCATATCCCAAAGGCGGCAATTCAAATTTACCATCAGCTCCGGTTAAGGTAATCAGTTGATTCACGCGCTCTTCAGCCTTGGTTGTATGAAGTATGGTTCCTAACCCGATGAGGGTGGCACCTTTTATAAAATTTCTTCGGTTCGGTTTCATTCTTCTTAAGTGTTAATAGAATTAAATAAATAGCAGATTCGAAAGTAGGGATTTTAACTAATTTTGTTTGAACAATTATGCAACAATTAACAGAACTGAAGGTTGATGGAATGACCTGCGCCAACTGTGCCCAGAGTATACGTAAAAGGCTGGAAAAAGAGGGGATGAGTAACGTAAATGTCAATTTTGCTTCCGGTGATGTTACTTTTGAGAATATTAATCAGGTTCCGCTGGAAAATATTGTAATAAGCATAGATGAACTTGGATATAAAGTAGTTGATGATACCAAACCCGCTGAAAAAAAGTTTTTAGGTACCCTTGAGTCCAAATTTTACTTCTCCCTTATTTTCTCGGTACCCCTGTTGATGCATATGTTTATCAGTTGGGCTCCGCTTCATCAACCTGTTGTTCAACTCGTACTTTCTCTTCCAGTATATATCATGGGCTTGCGTTTTTTTGGTAAAAGCGCATACCATTCCCTTAAAAACGGAATGCCCAATATGGATGTGCTTATATTTACCGGTGCCTTTGCCGCCCTGTTGTATAGCGTAGCCGGCACCATCATGTTTTACGGCACGCATCAGGTTCATCAATACCTGTTTTACGAAACGGGCACTTCTATTATTACCCTCGTATTGTTGGGCAATCTGCTGGAGAAATATTCGGTAAAACGCACCACAACAGAATTAAATGCACTTCAGCAACTGAAGGTTGATGAGGCTAAAATGATTTTTGAAGTAAACGGGAAAGAGAAAATTTTTCCAATTAAATATGAGGATATAAAGGTGGGTGATGTGCTGCTGGTAAATAGTGGAGATAAAATTCCAATTGATGGAGAAGTGATAAAAGGAAATGGAGAAGCAGATGAATCCATGCTTACCGGTGAAAGTTTGCCTCAACCGAAACAGGCTGGCGAAAAGGTAATCGGGGGCACACTTCTTCAGGCGGGTACTTTGTATATGAAAGCCATTGCCACCCACAAAAACACGGTGCTCAACAGCATTATAGAAATGGTAAAAAAAGCACAATCAGATAAGCCGGAATTGCAAAAACTGGCCGATAAAATAAGCGCGGTGTTTGTTCCTGTGGTGCTTGGTATTGCAGTTCTTACCTGGGTGGTTAATTTTGTTTTTCTGGATATCAGCATGAGTGAGTCAGTGATGCGGGCTGTGGCGGTACTGGTTATTTCCTGCCCATGTGCCATGGGACTGGCCACACCAACGGCCGTTATGGTGGGCATTGGTAAAGCTGCCCGAAACGGCATACTGGTAAAACAGGCTTCTGCCATGGAAATTCTGGCCACAGCCAGCCGGATGGTATTTGATAAAACCGGAACTTTAACTACAGGCCAGTTTAGTTTTACCATCTCCATTCATGATAAACACAGCGAGGCTGAAATAAAAAATATCATTTATAACCTGGAAAAATTTTCTTCTCACCCCATTGCCAAATCAGTATTAAAACACCCTGATTGGTTTACGCATACCATCAATTTTTCAACCATAGAAGAACGCAAAGGGGCAGGGATGTTTGGAACTGCTGAAAACGGTGAACGTTACCAGTTAAGTACCACACGTGCTCCGGGTGGTGTTCAGCTTATCTCCGGTGATTTGTTTCTGATGATCAATGAAACACTGGCTGCAACCATTATCATGCGCGATGAATTGAAAACAGGAGTAAAGGAGGGTATAGCCAGTCTGCATCAACAACAGATTAAAACAGTGCTTTTGAGCGGAGATAATGAGCAAAAATGCAAAACGGCAGCAACCCAAAGTGGAATAGAAGAGTGGTACTCAGGAAAATTGCCTGCCGATAAGCTTACTTTAATTACACAATTTACAGAAAAAGAAATTACAGCCATGGTGGGTGATGGGATCAATGATGCGCCTGCCCTAAGTAAAGCCTCTGTTGCCGTTTCTTTTAGTAATGCTACCGATATTGCCAAACAATCAGCGCAGATTGTTTTGGTAAAGGATGGGTTTGAAACATTTACTCATGCCCATATTATTGCCAGGCAAACTTACCGCACCATTAAGCAAAACCTGTTTTGGGCATTTTTTTATAATATTATAGCCATCCCACTTGCAGCCGCTGGTTTTCTGCACCCCATGATTGCAGCGGCCTCTATGGCATTCAGTGATGTAATTGTGATAGGTAATTCTATCAGACTCAGGTATACCCGTCTGAAATAAACTACGCCATTTTTCGTATTGTGTATTTAGGTTTTGAATATTGACCGCATATATGGTTATTTGAAGCAAAGAACACTCTTGGCTGTATTGGAAATTAAATTGAACCGCTTTAATAGTTTGCAGATATTTCAGTTTCTGCGTTTCGGGGCCATTTTGCTTATTTCCATCCTGTTAGCCAAAATTACTGCCTATGCTTACGATAGTCCGGGTTATGGTTTACTCATTATCAGCCGTTACGAATCCTTGTTGCTGGTAAGCGCCAGTTTAACCTTTTTCTGGGTATCCAGCATCAGCAATACACTTATCCCTTTTTACAATGGAAGTGATGAGGAGCAGCAAAAAAGAATTCTTTTTAACGCATTTGTTTTACTCACTGCCTTCTCAGCACTTGCGGCAATTGCCATGTTTATTTTTGGCAGCGTAAATTATGCGGAGAATGATATGTTTCATACCAAGGACCTGTTTCATACCTTCTCTTTGGTAATCTTTTTAAATACGCCAACCTATATAGCCGATAGTATTCTTTACCTGAATGGCAAGTATAAATCGCTTATTATCTGGGGTGTTGTTACTTTCTCCTTGCAGGTGGTATTGCTTTGTTTGCCTTTGCTTATGGGGCAAACATTAAACCTGGCCATTAACCTGTGGGTTATATTGTCTCTGCTTAAGTTTAACTATACCATTATTTTGCTCATGAAATATTCCATTATCAGTGTGCATACACGTCTGATTCTGGATTTTATGAAAAGGGTAATGCCTTTTATGTTTTCTATTTTGCTGGCAGGCAGTATGGATTATATCAGCAGCTACCTGGTGCAGCATTATTATACAGAGGCAGAGTTTGTAATTTTCAGGTATGGGGCCAAGGAGCTTCCCATCTTTTTAATTTTGGCCAATTCCCTTAGCAATGTGTATAGCGGAGAAATAGCCAAATTAAATCAGGAGGGGCAATTAAAGGAAGGGCTGCAGCGATTAAAAAAATCATCTACCAAACTGATGAGGCGATTGTTTCCGGCTACTATTCTATTAATGTTTTTAAGTCCCTTTTATTTCAGATACCTGTTTAGCGAGCAGTTGGTAGAAGGGTATAAAATTTTTAATATTTCCCTGCTGCTCATTATTTCCCGAATGATATTCCCACAAACGGTGATTATGGGCATTATGAAAAACCGCATTTTTTATGTGATATCTGCCAATTATATCATCATCAATGTATTGCTTTCTTTTTGGTTTATGTACCTGTTTGGTATTTACGGAATTGCCTATGCTACGGCCATTGCTTTTCTGGCTGAAAAGTTAATGTATGCCATTTACTGCAAGATGGAAGGAATCCGATACAGGGAGTATACCGCCATGTACGAGCATATCATTTTTTCTATCCTTACGGTGGCCGCATACTTTGCTTCCATGTGGCTTTGGAACAACTATCCCTTAGTATCCTAAATTAGAAATCTTTCTTACCTTCGCCCCCATGTGGAATAAAAATATTTTAGAAACCATTGGCAATACGCCCCTGGTTCAGCTAAACAAAATTACCAAAGACCTGCCATGCACTGTTCTGGCCAAAATAGAAACCATGAATCCGGGCAATTCTATTAAAGACCGCATGGCGCTTAAAATGATTGAAGATGCCGAAAAAGACGGCCGCCTTAAACCGGGATATACTATTATTGAAGGAACCAGCGGCAATACCGGAATGGGTCTTGCCATTGCTGCGGTAATTAAAGGATACCATTGCATTTTTACTACAACGGATAAACAGTCGAGAGAAAAGGTAGATGCCCTTAAAGCATTTGGTGCAGAAGTAATAGTTTGCCCTACCGATGTAGATCCGGAAGATCCCCGTTCTTATTATTCGGTTTCATCACGACTGGAAAAAGAAATTCCCAACTCATGGAAACCCAATCAGTATGATAACCTTTCCAACTCATTGGCTCATTATGAACAAACAGGTCCTGAAATATGGAAACAAACAGAGGGTAAAATTACACACCTCGTTGTTGGTGTGGGCACTGGTGGTACCATTTGCGGTACCGGAAAATACTTAAAGGAGAAAAATCCTGCCATTAAAGTATTGGGTATTGATACCTATGGTTCTGTATTTAAAAAATATAAGGAAACAGGTATTTTAGATAAGAATGAAATTTACCCGTATATCACTGAAGGTATTGGAGAAGATTTTTTACCACAGAATGTAGATTTTAGTATTATCGATCATTTTGAGAAAGTAACAGATAAAGATGCGGCCATTATGACAAGAAGAATTCCCCGCGAGGAAGGCATTTTTGTTGGAAACTCTGCAGGATCAGCTATGGCTGGCCTGCTGCAGATGCGCCACATGTTTAAAGAAGGTGATGTGGTGGTTGTTATTTTTCACGACCATGGTACCCGTTATCTGGGCAAAATGTTTAATGACGATTGGATGCGCGACCGCGGATTCCTGGTAAATGATCAGCCAAAAGCCATTAACCTCATTGAACGACATAAACACCTGAAACTCGTTACTGCAAACGTAAACGACAATATACACGATACGGTTGCCAAAATGCGCAAGTACGATATTTCACAAATTCCGGTGGTAAATGATAAGGGAGAGTTTGTTGGTTCATTAAATGATTCTCACTTGTTCAGTAAGTTGATTGAGCAGCCCGATTTAAAATCAGATAAAATCAGCAAAGTGGTACAGGCTTCATTTCCATTTGTACACCCGGATGCCTCGCTGGAAGAGGTTTCCAAACTGATTACCAAAGAAAATAATGCCGTATTGTTAAAAACCCTGGGAGGAGATGTTCACATCATTACCAAACAGGATATTATTGATGCGCTTGGATAATGTCACACCCCGACACGCCATTTTATGTAGAACTCAAACTCCGAATTGACTGGAGTGAGATGGACATGTTTGCACATGTAAATAACGTGATGTTTATGAAATATGTTCAGGCATCACGGGTAAATTATTGGGAGAAATGCGGGTTATCATTATGGTATCACCGGGATAAAATTGGCCCTATGTTATTGTCCACTTCCTGTCATTTTAAAAAGCCTTTGTTTTATCCTGGTTTTGTATTGGTGCAGGCAAGAATGGAGTATATCAAACAATCGAGTTTTAGTTTGCACCACAGGCTGGTAAACGATGCAGGAGACGTAGTAGCCGAGGCCGTTGATGTGATGGTATTGTATGATTTTAACACCGAAAAAAAAGTGCACGTGCCCCAGGTTGTTCGCGATGCCGTTTCTGAAATTGAAAAAACAACGTTCGAATAAGGTTATCATCACAGCAGTAAAATTTTAACAGAACCCATATGGATATTTCAATATTAATTTCCCTCTATCATTTCGAACTGGATAACCTGCATAAAGAAATAAGCAGTTATACCAATGATGCTGATCTGTGGAAAAAACGCGAGGGTATTTCCAATTCCGGAGGCAATTTGTGTTTGCATGTAACGGGAAGCATTCAGCACTTTCTTGGCGCAACACTTGGCGACACAGGTTATGTAAGAGACCGAGATGGGGAATTTACAACAACGGGTCTATCAAAAGAAGCTTTGTTAAATGAAATCACCACTGCCAAAAATGTGGTTACAGAAGTGTTGGGTAAAATGAGCCAGAACGACCTCGACAATCCTTTCCCATTTGAGTTTATGGGAAAACAAAGCACCGCATTTTATCTTACCCGTTTCCTGGCTCACCTTAGTTATCACCTTGGTCAGGTAAATTACCACAGGCGGCTTATCAATAGCTGATTCCTTTTTTCCTCCTATGGAAATCAACCAGATTGATGCTTATTTTATGGGGCATACAGAACCTGTTAAGGGATGTATGCTGGCGCTGCGAATGCTGATTCTTTCACAGCATCAGGAAATCAGCATCACCTGGCGGTATGGCATGCCATTTTTTAATTATAAGGGAAAACGTTTTTGTTACCTGTGGATACATAAAAAAAGCCATCAACCTTATATCGGATTTGTTGATGGCAACAGGATGAATCACCCGGAACTGGAGCAGGAAAAAAGAGCGAGAATGAAAATTTTACTGGTAGATCCGCAAAAAGATTTGCCTCAAAAACGCATCAGTTTATTGTTAAAAGAAGCTATATCATTATGTAAATAACAAATACCTGTACGCACTGCTGCCTTTGAAACAATATGGTAGCAGGGTACAGGTATTTGCCTTTGGAATTTATTCCGATTTATAACCCTTAAGTTTTGCCAGATCAAGTATGGAGTTTTTTACCACCACTCCAAAGTCGTCCTTACCTGCCTTTTTCTTCGATTCCTCATCTATATACAACTGACGTTTTTTCGATAACTCCGAAATTTGTTTCTGAATGGTTGCCCTTTCATTTGCCTTTTGTTTTACCACTGCTTTAAATTGTGCAGGTGCCATATTCTGGTATTCTTTTGGAAGCGTTTTTTTCTCCACTTTATCTACATAGGTAGAGTCTGTTGTTACCTTATCTATCAGGTCCCAGCTCTCGTTTTTGTATATGGCTTTTGATTTAGATACAATGCGCTCAGCCTGGTTGGATTTGGAAATATGACCTGCATTTCTGTCCTGCTCAGCCTGCTTGGTATAACCAACTGCACCCTGCGCACCATAATAAATATAGGTTCCATTTAGTTTCTGGTTAAAGCTTTCTATCTCGGTATCATAAGGCGTTTCAATAAAGGCTACGCGCTCATCGGAGTTAATGCAAAAGTACTTACCTCTTCCACGTTCAGCTCCATCTTTCCAGAAACCGCTTACACCGGCATAACAATCACCGCAATGAATGGTATTGATAAAAATTTCTTTCCCGGTGGCTCCGCTTATGGCTTCTTTATAGCTAATTCCGCCCTGATTAAAGGGTTCGTTTCCTGCTATATAAATCAGTTTCATATCGCTGCTTCTGTTGCCCCAGTTCAGGTTTTTTACGGCATCATCAATTACTGCCCCGCAATACTCAGATCCTCCGTTGGTGGTAATGGCAAATAATTTTTCAGAGATCAGGTCAAGGTCACTCGTAAATGGTGTAATCTGTCTGATAAAATTGTTATGAGCCGGGAGGCCATCGTTTCCGTACATATAAAGGGAGATTTGAATGCCCGTTGTTTTGCCGTTGTATTTTAAGGTGGTAAGGGTATTCACTATATTCCATAACCTCGATTTGGCCTGATCAATTAATCCGTCCATGCTATTGGAGGCATCCAGCAAAATGGCTACCTGAATATTGGCATCGGCATCAGGAGGTGGAGGATTGGGGTCGGGCAGAGCTGTGTTAAATCCGCTTCCTGAACCATTGGCTTTTCTCATTACACAATAACTTTTTTCGCTAAAGAGAAAAACAAGTGTGCCGGCAATGGCACAAAAAATAATCAGCTTTTTCATAATTGTTTTGATTAATGTTTACTCAAAACTATGATGGCTTTTGCAGTGGTTTTGGGCCAAATGGTGAAACCGGTTTCCCACTGGGTGAAACACCATCCGCGTTTGAGGTAATTCGCTTTTCTTTGTTTATTATTGAATAGTAACGGTATGAAGTACTTTTTTCTTATAGTGGTATTGGTATTTTCCTGCGTAAACACGCTTGCTCAGGATACTATAGAAGTAAAATCGCGCCCTAAAAAGTTTAAGAGTAAATCTGCCCCATCCTCCCTTGGCAGTTCATCAGAGAAACTGGCAAAATCCATAGAAGAAGAGGTAAGCAGTGATAAAATAGCTTCAGATTATTATGCCGTGGCACGGGTATTAATAAAAAAAGGCGATTATATAAAAGCAGAACCCTATCTCAAAAAAGCCATTGTTCAATTATTGGGAGATAAAGGCAATAAAAACCTGCCCCTTTATTACCGCGAACTTGCACGCCTGCAGGAGCAGTTAAAGAAGGATAAAGAAGCAGCATCCAGTTATGATCTGGCTGCCACTTATAGCTATGACCTTACCCAAAGGCAAATTAATTTAAACGATGCAGCCCGTTTAAGGCAGGCCCCCTCACCAGAGAAGGAAATAGATTATTTAAAGAAGAATGAGGTGATATTGAACAATAGTGGAAATGCGGCAGAAAGGGTAAGCAATTACCAGCAGATAGCTGAGGTAAGCCGAAAACAGAATAAACCGGATGAGGCCATAAAAAGTTATACTGATGCCCTAAAGGTACTCGATAGTACGGGTGATGAATCGAACCGGATCAGGAGCGATCTGGCTGAAGTACTGGTAGAGAAAAAACAGTTTGATAAGGCAATCCTTATTCAGAAAGAAGTGGTGCAACAGGCTACTGCTGCTGATGGAATAGAGAATCAGGTGCAGCAGATGAGAAAATTGTCCGGTTATTATTTTCAGGGCAATAGGGTGGCGGAAGGAATCAATACGCTCAAAGATGCTTATCGCTTATCCATAGAAAAAGGAAATGTAAAAGAAGCAAGAGCAAGCGTGGAAGCCTTAACGGGATATTATAAAAAAGCAGGTAAGGATAAGGAGGCCTTATTGTTGCATAGCCATTTCCTGCTTCAGCTCGATTCGCTCATAGCCAAAGACAGTAGCCTTGTTGATGCCCGGCAGTTTCAGTTCTCTGAAGATAAAATTGCAAGATTGGAAAAGGAGAAAGAATTAAAGGATGAGTTGATCAGGAGGAAAAATACCAATAATACCATTCTGATTATTTCTGTTGTATTGCTGCTGATATTGATGGCTGCCATTGTAAAAGCCTTGTACTCCATTAAAAAAAGAAATAAACAAATCGCCTTGCAATCGCTCAGGCGCGAGATGAATCCTCATTTTTTATTTAACAGTTTAAACAGCGTAAACCAGTTTATAGCCAGCAACAATGAGCGGGAGGCCAATAAATACCTTACTTCATACGCCAACCTGATGCGCAGAACCATGGAGAATTCCAATAAAGATGATGTATCGCTTGCTACCGAGGTAGAGCAAATTACACGCTACCTCGAACTGGAAAAACTGCGCTTCTCTGATAAATTTGATTTTGAGATATATACCGATCCCAACCTTGATCAGGAAACCATTCAGGTACCCAATATGCTTATACAACCTAACCTCGAAAATGCCATCTGGCACGGGTTGCGCTACCGGGAAAGCAAGGGTTTGCTAAAGATAAGTTTTATCTCTGAAGGCGGCCTAACCAAGGTGTCGATTGATGATAACGGCATAGGCCTAAAAGAAAGCCAGTTGATTAAAACAAAAAACCAAAAAATGTATGAGTCGCGCGGGCTCAAAAATGTAGAGGAAAGAATAGCGTTATTAAATGAAATAGGTAAGCGGAATATTCAAATTGAGATCAAGGAGAAAACATTGCCAGAAACAGGAGTAGAGGTAACCATATCATGGTAGAAAAAAGGATAACATGTGTAATTGTAGAAGATGAATTGTCGGCACGGGAGGCTTTAAAAGCTTACCTGGGCAAATATTGTCCGCAGGTACAATTAACAGGCGAAGCGGCAGATGCAAGACAGGCCATTGAATTATTGCATCAGCTAAAACCCCAACTGGTATTTTTAGATGTAGAACTACCCTTTGGCAATGCTTTTGATATTTTAGAAGGTTGCCGCAATCTTTATTTTGAAACCATTTTTGTAACTGCATTTTCCGAATACTCCTTAAGGGCATTAAACCAAAGTGCGGCCTACTACCTGCTTAAACCTTTGAGTATAGAAGAGCTGATATTGGCCGTAAATAAAGTGCAGCAACATATTATCAATAAAGAAGTGTTTAACCGAAACCAGGTGGTGGTGCAAAATTTCAGGGAGCAGGCACCTGAAAAACGACAGGTTATTTTGCCAACGCTTGATGGTTTTGAGGTAATTAAAATGGAACATATCACCCGGCTTCAGGGCAATGGTAATTTTACTGATGTATACCTGCATGATGGAAGAAAAAAAATGGCCTGCCGGTTTTTAAAACATTATGCCGAGATATTGCCATACCCATTTTTAAGGGTGCATAAATCGCATATCATTAATATAGATTTTGTAAGCTCCTACCACAAGGGGCAAGGTGGTTATGTGGTGCTGCAGGATGAAACGGAAATTCTGATATCGGCAAATTATAAAGAAGAGTTTTTGAAATTATTTAAAGGGTAATCTCCTTTCTGCTGATGCAAAAAAGTAGCCACCCTTTCGGGCAGCTATTTTTTTCGGTTAGTGAGGCCGGGTGCTTATTCAATTATTATTTTTTGCATTTGTTGAGTTCCGGTGAGGCCTATAAAATATATTCCGGATGCATATCCTGAAAGGTCAATGCGGTATTCTGTCATTTCCGGTTTGCCTGAGAAAGTAAACAGTTGTTTGCCAACAGCATTATATAGAATCATATCCTGCCCTTTATTATTTGCAGGTACTTTGATATGAAACATTCCTTTGCCAGGATTTGGATAAACCGTAAGTTGGTTATCTCCGGATTTGTTTATTTTGTTTACCGAAGTAGTAAATGGCTCCGGTGGCGAAAGTTCGGTATAACCAGGTCCAAGGATTACACTGTAATCTTTCCAGGCCGGATCTAACGCAGTGCGGTACGATCTGGTAAAACGATATATCTTGTCGGCAGAGAAAGTTCCCTCTACTGATGGGTCTCCGGTTAAATCAGCAACCACCCCGTGATAAGAGTTATCTACCGTAAAGCCATTAAACAAATTGGATTCTCCGGCTGGTATCGACCAGTTGGATGGATTTACAATCTGATAAAGAGGTTCGTTTGTAAAGGCATCCAACTCTTCCAGTTTCCATTCAGTTTCAAAACCGGGAATCAGGTGCTCATCCGTATTAGCCGGATCTCCCGAAACATGGAATACCCTGCCGGTCCAGTTGTTTGGATTTAAATTGATAGCAACCACATTGCAGGAGTAAGTTTTATACGTTTTGGTAATGGCGCATTGGTTTACTCCATTACTGGTTATGGTTAGGGTGTAAATGGCCGGATTGATCGGATCAAGATTAACTGATACCGGAGTATATGAACTAAGCGGAATGGTTACAGGAAATCCCGGGAGGTTTGCGCTGATGGTTGCCGATGCCCCAATATTTACCAGATTGGAAAGGTTAATATTTAATAGTGGAGGGTTGGGATTTCCAACACAAAGCATGGGATTGGAAACCGATATCTGGGCTGTTGGCGAGGTCACCGGATCGGGACCATAATTGTATTGTAACTCGGCATCTACCATTAAACCGGCACCAAGGGCGTAGGAGCTTTCTTTTTTTACGGTAATGTACAGGTAGTTTACCCCATTAATTAAATGAGAAGGAGTGAGGGGAATTACATAATGTGGAAATTGCTGATATAAGGAGGTTGTTGAGATATAAGCTGCACGTGCAAAGGCAGCATTTTCCGGTGGTACATGTGGTGCAAAGTTGCTGAGCGAGTAGTCGGCTACATTCACTGGAGCCATGCCGTTTAAATTAATCTGATCAGCCCTTTCCAATCCGGTTAATGAGCGCACATAAAGTTTTAAAGAATTTGGACGCTTACATGCCGGAAAGTTTACTGTAAACTGTAACCGGTAATAATAGGTTCCGTTGGGAGCACTGTATTTCATATCACCTGGTTGTGCGTATGCAAAATGACCAGGCTGACTCAACTCTGTTTGTGTCCATGGATATGGTGTAAGCATATAGGAGTTTAGGGATAAAGGTTGATAGCTGGGGTCAGCCCCTGAGGGTGAACTATAGTTAGGATCGTATGGGGTAGCGGTACCTATTTTTACAGGTTGGTATACCGCACTTGTTGGTGTCCTTACCGTCCATCTCGGATCATCAACCATGGGAGATAATAAATTCCCGCTGTTGTCAATTCCTGTTCTCAGGTCTACAGTATAATAGTTAACCTGTGCATTTGCCTGCATTTGAAAAGTAAATGCCCCGCAAATCATTGTTGCCAATTTAATTAGTTTCATGTTTTTCGTGTTTAATTTGCTTACTCTGTTAAAGCTTTTCAGCAATCGCTTTGGTATGGTTACATACCTGTTTGTTTTTTCAATCCAGAACCTTGTCTGTCTGAAATGGATGAATTTAAGGAGGGTGAATAATTTTAATTAATGGTTGTTTTGATCAATTTACTCCGACAAAAAAACGGGCTTCCCAAACCCCTTGCTGCCTTTGTTTATGCGTGCTTTGCATATGGTAAATATTTTATGCAAGTTCTTTTGTTGCATACAAAACATCATTACCGTTCGATAGCTTTTCTATCCAATGATGAAAAATAGATGCGTTGGATTCTCATCGAAACACACTTTTTATAATTAAGTAAATATTAATATGAGAATGAGTGATGCACTTAAATGGAAAATGGTATTTTCGTTATACGCCTTATCTAACGATTATAAACTCTATTCCATGAAACCAAATACGTTTTTGCTTAGTGCATTTCTGTTTTTTCATTTCCATTCCTATGCACAACTCAATAGAAAATTGATGCAACTTGAAACTCAAAACAGGGGATCAACAAATGCATTGTTTTCAACGCACTTAGCAGGTCAGATTTTCGAAATAAGAGATGGTGTATTATGGGCGGCTGGTACAAATTCAAATGGTCAATTGGGTGATTCTACAAAAAAAACTCCAAAAAAGTTCATACAGATTAATGCAGGCAACAATTGGGTAAGTGTAGCTCCTGGTATATTATTTACGATTGGTATTAAGTCTGACGGTACCCTATGGGGGTGGGGTGCCAACGATTCATCTCAGTTAGGAATAATGCCTTTAACTGATCACGTTGTACCAACCAGAATTGGAACCGATAGCGACTGGGTAAGTGTAGCTGCCGGTATGCGCCATTGCCTGGGTTTAAAGAATGATGGTTCTTTATGGGCCTGGGGTGGCAATGCTTATGGTAAACTTGGAAATGGTACCACCACCAAAGCAAGTGTACCCATCAGAATAGGTACCGATAACAGTTGGATTGCCATAGTTGCAGGTGCAGATCATTCTATGGGTCTTAAGTCTGATGGTACACTTTGGACCTGGGGCGATAACCGCAGTAAACAATTAGGACGTGATGCTACAGTAAGCTACCTGGTGCCTGGTGTAGTGGGTACTGATCACAATTGGGCTAAAATTGCATGCGGGTTTCGCCAGAGTTTTGGGATTAAGGCAGATGGATCCCTTTGGTGTTGGGGGCAGAACACTTATGGTGTGCTTGGGCTCGACAGTGCCATAAGCCAGGCTGTAACACCTGTTCGTGTTGGCAGCAGCAACAAGTGGGTTCATATAGCAAGTGGGAATTTTACAACAATGGGTATTCAGGCAGATGGAAGCCTTTGGACCTGGGGAAATAATCTCAACGGTGAAATGGGTAACGAAAACCTGTTACAACCACAGTATACCCCTAAACGGTTTGGATTGGATAATGATTGGTGTTATGTAACCGGATCCAGCATATGTATGGCCAAAAAAGCAAATGGATCACTTTGGCATTGGGGGGCAAATTTTTCAGGTTATTTGGGTGATTCTTATTATAGTTCCGTACCAGTTGAAATTGGCAAAACCAATTGTTGGGCTAATCTCACATCCGGCAGCAGCCATGCGCTTGGCTTAAGAAGCAATGGTACCTTGTGGTCCTGGGGCGATAACTTATTTGCCCAATTGGGTATTGGAAATAATACCATGCAAACTGGTCCGGTAAACATAGGTGGCAACAACTGGAGTTATGCTGCTGCCGGGTTTAATTTTTCTGCAGGTATAAAAGCCAATGGCACCATTTGGTGTTGGGGCGATAACAGCAATGGCCAATTGGGTGATGCTACTTTTGTTTCTCAGAAAACTCCGGTACAAACCGGTAGTGATTCCAACTGGGTAAAAATAGCTGTGGGTGCAGTGCATACCCTCGCCATTAAAAGTGATGGTACCTTGTGGGCCTGGGGTGGCAATGCCAACGGACAATTAGGCGATGGCAGTACGGTGAATAAAAATATACCGGTGCGCATAGGAACCGACAGCAACTGGATATATGTAAAAGCAGGTTTTGTACAAAGTTTTGCTATTAAAAGCAACGGCACCCTGTGGACCTGGGGCGATAATGCTTACGGGCAATTGGGCATTGGAAACAACAACCAGCAAAATACCCCGGTACAAATTGGAACAGATAATAAGTGGATCAGTATTGCCGCAGGAGATTATCATACCCTTGGACTAAAAGCCAATGGCACCCTGTGGGCATGGGGAAGAAATACATACAGCCAGTTAGGTAATGGCAATCAAACCAGCTCCAATATCCCACAACAGGTGGGCACTTCAACCGACTGGATGTTGGTGGCTGCGGGGCAATACCACAGCATTGCCGTTAAGGCTGATGGCAGTTTCTGGGGTTGGGGCAATAATGGTTTTGGGGAGTTGGGCAACGGATTTAATAACTCATTAACCACACCAACTAAAACAAGTACCGATAATAAATGGATCAGTATTACGGCTGGTGGAAACTTTAGTTACCGCCTGGGCGATGAAAGAAAATGGTATTGTGCCACAGGAGCAAACGGAAGCGGACAGTTGGGTGATGGCAGTACGGTAAACAAAAACAGTTTTGTTTGCAATAATGCCTGTCTGGTTCCGCCCAATCTGGTAACAAAAGATTCCACCATTTGTGCAGGAACGAGGGTAACCCTGAGGGCAATGGGCGAGGGCTATATCAGTTGGTATAGTGATTCTGTAGGTGGTACCTTTTTAGGTACAGATACTGTTTTTACTACACCCATATTAACTACAAACAAAACCTTTTATGTTCAGGATAGTATTTGTGGGGTAAGCGAAAAAAGAACCCCGTTGCGGGTTACGGTACTTCCGGTTCCTGTGGTAACAGCCAATGTAACAGATACCGTAGTTTGTTTTGGAGAAAAAACTATTTTGAGCGGAAGTGGAATTGGATCTGTTGCTTATACATGGAGCGGAGGAGCAGTTAATGGTATTCCTTATGCGCCAGCTAATACTGGCTTTCATGTGGTTACAGGCACGGGTTCCAATGGTTGTAAAACTAAGGACAGTGTTTTTGTGAGGGTAAAACCTACACCAAATATGTTTATTACCAAAAGCGGTGCAAATTTAAAGGTTGCTCAGGCCAATGCTTCTTACCAGTGGCTTACTTGTCCAAACGGATACGTGCCCATTGCAGGTGCAACAGGTCAATCGTATTTACCAGCATCAAATGGAAATTACGCAGTGCGTGTGCTGGCAGATGGTTGTGCGGATACCTCATCATGTATTGTAGTAACCAATGTTGGGATAAATGAAGATGCTTTTACCTCACCTGGTTTGTTTATTTATCCAAATCCATCGGGTGGAGAAATAACGGTCTGCTCTTCACGTAAGGGAACTTTTGTGTTACTTAATCAAATAGGGCAGGTATTGCAAACCTTTACATTGCAAGGTGGGCAGGAGCATACCTGGCAATTCAACGGACTTTCTGCAGGGGTTTATTATATAGCAGAAAGCGGGCCTTCAGCCACGGTGATGGCTAAAAAGATTGTTGTTTTACAGGGAAAGTAAAACACATAAACCTCCGGGTATATGATACTCCGAAGGTTTTTATAAAATACGTGTGAACCCCTGTAAGAGGGCACACCGGCTATTACTTAGATTTTTTTGCCGCTTTCTTTTTGGCTTTTTTAGGAGCCGCTTTTTTCTTGGCTGCAGGTTTAGCTGCTGCTTTCTTTTTAGGAGCAGGAGCTGCACTTTTGCTAAGCGGGTTGCCGCTACCTGTAATTAACCAGGTTAGGTTCACATCCGGGTAGGCTTTATAAATCTTGGCAAACTTATCGGCACCGATATTGTTTGCGGTATCTATATACCCATTGGAAAGACCCACTTCTTTATAAAAGGTAGCCTTGTTAATCCCTTTTAGTTTCATAATCCGCAATAACCTTTTGGCAATGATGGAGTATTCACCAGTTACACGTCTGCTCATAATACTAATTTTATGAAATGTTAATGACTTGAGAAAAATTAAAAACGAAATATCAGGAAATGCCCTATAAATTCCAAATTCAATAACAGCAATCGGGATATTTTGTTTTGAGGTGACCCAGGGAAGTAATAAATCAGAGCCAAATCCGCTTTGGAGGAGGCAAACCCTGCTTATGGCGCCAAATAAGGCCAGTAGCCTAATTTTGGTGTAAAATCTGATATCGGTTTCATCGGGAGTGCAAGCCAACAGGGGTGCTGCTACAAAAAGGAGGTTTAAATTGCTGACCCCGTGGTGTCCCAATAACATTATTATGTCTTTAGTTTATGATAATGAGGTTTTTACGGTTTTGTGGGCTTAAAAAAAAGAATGTTTTCCCTATAAAAAAAGAGTGTTTTCACTCTTGATTTTGATGAAAAGGAAGGGGAGTTTTGTGTAGCCGGGTACAAACGGAAATACACGGGTATACACGTTTGTACACGGATGTAACGGGTAAAAAATATTTTAAAAGCGCAATATATAACTTGCTGAAAATGTGTAAATATGTAAAATGGAGTTGCGTATATTTATGAGTTATAAGCAAGCCTAAAAGACGACACCGTATCATTAAACCGACAAAATAAAATGGAAAATTTTGACCGCAAAAAACATTGGGAAAACATCTATCAGACAAAAGAATTGAAAGACGTTAGTTGGTTTCAACCGACACCGGAAACTTCTTTGGATTTCTTTAAACAATTCAACGTGCCTACAACTGCAAAAGTCATTGACATTGGTGGTGGCGACAGTTTTTTAGTTGACCATTTACTTGACTTGGGTTATCAAGACATTTCAGTTCTTGACATTTCAGCAGCTGCTATTGACAGAGCAAAACAACGACTAGGTGACAAATCAAATAATGTTAAATGGATAGTTGCAGATGCAGCAACTTTTAAGCCGACAGAGAAATATGACTTTTGGCACGACCGAGCAGCATTTCACTTTTTAACAGATGAGCAAGAGATTGCTAACTACTTACAAATTGCACAAGAAAGTATTAACCCGACAGGTGTTTTGGTTATCGGAACATTCTCAGAACTGGGACCAAAAAAATGTAGCGGAATAGAAATTAAACAATATTCGGAAACGACAATGACCGACCAACTGAAAAAGTTCTTTGAGAAAATCAAGTGCATTACCGTTGACCATTTGACACCATTTGACACCATTCAGAATTTTGTTTTTTGTAGTTTTAGAAAATTACAAACGTCTTGACACGTCACGATAAATTAAAACAAAATAACTATAGGTCGGACACAAAGGGGACTAATCTTCTACTTCCAAACAAACTTTTGGACGACCTTAACTCGGTTGACTATTTCGCAGTAACTCGACACAGACCCAATTCAGTTTGCCGACACTCAATCCAACGCAAGGTTTTAAAAATTTTCCCACCGCACATTTTAAAAAATAATTTTAACCTGCCCACATTGGCACATTTGGAGTTAGCCCCCTTCCCTCAAGCCGACACACAGGCAAACCCCAAAAGAGCCAATTACCCACCGCACCAGATGATTTTAGTCATATTTTAAAGTTTCCTCAAAAAAACTTGCAAGCGTGAATATAATTCAATTACCTTTGTGAGCGAATATTCACTTACATAATAAATACAATCAAAATGAACGGCAAAAACAACATAGCAATTGGTTTCTTGACAATGGGGCTTTTTATGGCTTACGGCTTTCTACTAATTTATCTCCGCGACTTTGCTCCGGGAAAGGAAGAATGGGCAAACTCATACAGTATAGGGAAACACTTTGAAAGCAGACTGGCTCACGTTCACGGGAACTTGTTTGCCTTTCTAAACATCCTTATTGGCTATTTGATTCTACATTTCAGAGACAAATTGCAAAATGTGAAAGCCATTTCTTGGTTAGCACTTACAGGCCTATTAATGCCAATAGGAATATTAACAGAAGTTTATTTTGGCTTACCTCCCGCATTAGTATTAATCGGAGCTATAGCTATGACAGCTTCTGTAATTTGGTTAGGCGTTGCTTTTTTAAAAATGAAAACTATAATCGAATAAAAAATAACAAATGACAGCAACAATTTCAGACAGACAACTTGAAATTATTGAAGCAGCAGGAAAAATATTGACTGCTTCGGGAGTAAGTGGCTTAACAATTAAGAACCTTGCAAAGGAAATGAAGTTTTCTGAAAGTGCTATTTACAGACACTTTGCAAGCAAGGAAGAAATAATTATTGCCTTACTCGAATATCTTGCTACGAGTATGGATGATCGATATGCCAATGCAATTTCTAGTGAACAATCACCAGAAGAAAAATTCACAACGTTGTTTCAAAATCAATTTTCATTCTTTAAAAAGAACCCTCATTTTGTAGCTGCGGTATTTTCTGACGGACTGATGGAAGAAAGTCAACGCATCAATGAAACTATATTGAAAATAATGGGTGTAAAAATGAAACACTTAATGCCTATTATTCTGGAAGGGCAACAAAAGAAAGTATTTACAAATTCAATAACATCCGATGAACTAATGCATATCATTATGGGAACTTTCAGGTTGCAAATGTATAAATGGAGAGTTGCAAACTTTCAATTTGATATAAGTAGAAACGGAGACAATATGATCCAATCAGTTTTGACTCTAATAAAAATCAAATCGAAATGAAAAAATTAATTCCTTATTTATTAGCATCAGTCTTAGCAGGATTTGGCTTGCTTACTTTATTTCTAAGCACATCTGTAATTTTTGATTTGTTTGGTATTAGAGCCAAAGAGGGCAATTATGTTCTGTTTGTGGTATGGTCAAATTTCATCAGTAGCATACTTTATCTTTTTGCTGCTTATGGTTTTATCAAAAGCAAAAAATGGACAGCTAAACTCTTAGGAATTTCAGCAATCATTCTCATTGCAGCTTTTGTCGGACTAAAAATTCACGCAAGTTCTGGCGGTATTTATGAAACAAAAACCATAGGTGCTATGCTTTTTAGAATTGCTGTAACGTTTGCATTTGCAATCATTGCTTATTTCACAATAACAAAAAAGAAATTATGAAGAATATAACACTATCACTTATCGTAATCAGCTTGTTCCTTTTCAGTTGTGGCAACACCTCTAAAGAAAAATCAAAAGCGGAAACCGAAACGGTTACCCACGAAGAACATCAGCACAACGCTGAAATACAAACTATCGAACTTAACAATGGAGAAAAATGGAATGTTGATACCAATATGATAACTCATATTCGTAATATGGAAAACGATATTATTTCCTTTGCTAAGGTTGAGCAAAAAGATTACAAATCTTTATCTAATAAATTACAATCCAATATCGATTTACTTACTTCTAATTGCACAATGAAAGGAAAGGCTCACGATGAACTGCATCAGTGGTTATTGCCCTACATTGATTTGGTAAAAGAACTTTCAGAAGTTAAAGACGAAACAGAATCAGAAAAACAATTTCAAAAAATTGAAAATTCATTCATAATATTTAATCAATACTTCCAATGAACATAAAAGACTTACACATACAAGAAAAACCAGTTTCAGCAACTTCTCTTTTTAAAAGTGAGTTTGGCAATGCAACTGCCATACAAATTTTGAAAGGTGAAAAATTGAAAGAGCATGTCACCAAAACTCCTGCACTTTTGATTTGTATTGATGGGGAAGTGATTTTTGAAAACGAAAAAGGCCTCAAGGAAACACTATTGTCAGGTGACTATGTAAACATTGAACCAATGGTAAAGCATTGGGTTGAAGGAACAATTGAAAGTCAATTAATACTCATTAAATAAAAAAATTTGACCAATGAAGTTAGTAAATATTCACAAACAATTTCTAATCATTTCCCTTTTTGTAATAGGGCTTCAAACAGCACAAGCCCAAGTCTGGACAATGCAGCAGTGTATTGATACAGCACAGGTTCGGAATATAAACCTGCAAATGAGCAGGAACAATATTGCTATTGGTGAACAAAGAGAAAAAGAAGCCAAAGCGAATTTAATTCCGAAAGTAACAGCCAATGCTGATTACAAATACTTTACCAACTTGCCCTATCAGCTTTTACCTGTTAATGCGTTTAATCCTGCACTACCTGAAGGTGAATACAGGGCAACGCAGTTTGGCGTTCCTCACAATATAAACGCAAACTTGCAACTCTCAATGCCTTTGTATAATCCACAAGTTTATGGAGCCATTCAAACAACCAAAATTGCTTCGGAATTGACAGACTTGCAATACAAAAAAACCGAAGAGCAAATCTATTTTGAAATCTCAAATCTATATTACAATGCCCAAATCTTGCATCATCAATTGGCGTTTATTGACAGTAATCTGATTAATGCAGAAAGACTTCTAAAAAATATGCAATTGCTCAATGACCAATTGCTTGCCAAAGGAACAGATGTAAACAAAGTAAAATTGCAAGTATCACAATTAACCACCCAAAAGGAAACCATCAATAGCAAATACGAGCAGGTTCTAAATGCGTTGAAATTTGCTATGGGTATTTCCATTGAACAAAATTTGCAAATTGAACCAAACATTCAATATCAAAACACAAATGAATACACTCCTGCATCAACTTTAGATATTCGTATCATAAAAACTCAAAAAAGCTTATTATCGAGTGAACTCAACACACTTAACAAATCAAGGTATCTGCCTTCGCTAAATCTGGTTGGAATGTATGGAACAACGGGCTTTGGTTATAACGGACAACCTGCTTCTTTCCTTGATTTTTATCCGATTGGTTTTGCAGGTGTTCAATTTTCTTATCCGCTATTTAACGGAACTGTTACGATTCGAAAAATAAATCAGAAAACACTTGAACTCCGAAACAATGACCTTCAATTTGGAATGCTTACCGAACAAAATAATATGCAAGTTGAAAATGCCAAGCTACAAAGAGAAGTCGCTAAAAAAACGGTAGAAACCACAACCGAACAAATCCAATTGGCACAAACAATATATGAGCAAACCGTTCTTCAACAAAAACAAGGAACGGCAAGTTTAACAGATATTTTACTCGCAGACAATGCTATGCGTGAAGCACAACAAACTTATCTATCTGCTGTAATTGATTATCTAAAGGCAGATTTAGAACTTAAAAAACTAACTGGTAATATTTCGACAAATAAATAATTATTACAATGAATACAAAATCATCAATTCTAAAAAAAGTGCTATACGTCATCATACCGTTGGCGATAATTGCCATTGTGGTAATTAAGTTGAAAACAAATAAGGATATTACGCAGAGTAAAGTGTATCAATACGATAAAGAACAAGCTATAAATGTTCAAGTAGATACATTGCAACTTGAAAATGTGATTACAGAATTTTCTTATTCAGGCACATTTGAACCAAATAAGGAAACAAAAATAAGTACCGAATTACAAGGGAAAGTCAACACCATTTTAGTTGATGCTGGAAGCGTTGTAAGTAAAGGTCAAACTTTAATTCAACTGGACAATTCATTGCTGAAATTGCAACTGCAAACTATTGAAGTGCAAATAGAAGGATTGGAAGCAGATGTAAACCGCTATACCATTTTAGCTAAAGCAGATGCAATTCAAGGAGTTCAATTAGAAAAGGCGAAGTTAGGTTTAAAATCTGCAAAAGTTCAGAAAGCAACTTTGTTGGAGCAGATAAACAAAACCACAATCAAAGCACCTTTTAACGGAGTTGTTACTGCAAAATTAAGTGAAGAAGGAGCTTTTGCTGCACCGGGCGTTCCATTGCTCCAAATAACGGACATTACAACTTTAAAATTCACCGTAAATGTTCCCGAAAAAGATTTAAGCCAGTTCAAATTAAATCAAAGCTATTCTCTTTCGGCAGATGCCTATTCTAAAATTTTATTAACTGGAAAAACTACTTTGATTGGCAGTAAAGCTAATATGGGCAGTAGTTTTCCTGTTCAGTTTACGGTAAATAACACATCGGACTTGAAAATAAAATCGGGGATGTTTGGTAAAGTTTTACTCAAAAGCGAAACGTCTGGAAAGGGAATTATCATACCGTCATCTGCCATACAAGGAACTGACAACCAACCACAGGTTTATGTTGTGAAAAATGGCAAAGCAATTTTGCAAAACATCACTATATCAAATAAGATACAGAACAAAGCAGTTGTTTCAAATGGATTAAATGAAGGGAATGTAATTGTAACGAATGGCTTCATCAATCTTTTTGATGGGGCGAATGTAACTGTTAAATAAAATCAGCGAAAAATGAATATTACAGAAATATCAATCAAACGTCCTTCTCTGATAATAGTGCTTTTCAGCGTATTTACTTTATTAGGATTTATCGGGTATAAAAATTTGAGTTACGAGTTAATGCCCGACTTTAATCAGCCCGTAGTTGTAATTAAGACTGTTTACCCTGGTGCCGAACCAAACGAAGTAGAAACATCCGTTTCACGAAAAATAGAAGATGCTTTATCCAACTTGGAGGGTGTAGATTACTTGGTTACAAAATCATTGCCCAATGCTTCTATCATCATAGCCAATCTAAAATATGGGACAGATTTGGATAAGTCAATGCAAGATGCACAACGCTACATTGACAACATTCGCAAAGATTTACCACAGGATATTTTAAGTCCTGTAATGAGTAAAGTTTCGCCTAATGATTTGCCAATAATGTCGATCAGTGCAACAAGTGATTTGTCTGCCACCGATTTTTATCAGAAAATGAAAGATGATTATCTACCCCAAATTCAACAAATAAAAGGTGTTGCAGAGATTACTGTTTTAGGTGGAGAGGAAAGAGAAATACAAGTAAAAATAAATCAGGACAAACTGAAATTGTATAAAATTTCAATGGTTCAGGTTGTTGAAGCAATTAATCGTTCTGGCTTAGACTTACCTGCTGGAAAGGTGCAAACGGATAAAGAAAGTAATTCAGTTAGGTTAACAGGAAAATTCGCATCGATTGAGGATATTAAAAATGTTCAGGTGGTATTGCCAGTTATAGGAAGTCCTGTTTATGTAAAAGATGTGGCAGATGTTATTGACGGTATAAAAGAAACGACTTCCATCAGTCGCTACAATGGTAAAAACGGTATTGGTTTAATGTTGAAAAAACAGGGTGATGCAAACGCTGTAGATGTTTCAAAAGCCGTTCGAGAAAAATTTCAATCTATCGAACAACAAAATGCCAGTTCGGGTGTAAAATTTATTATTGCAGACGATAGCACCGATAACACAATTGCAGCAGTAAACTCCGTTGTTTTTGACTTGATTTTAGCGGTTCTGTTGGTGTCGTTAGTAATGTTATTATTTCTTAGAAGTTTTAGAAATTCATTAATTGTAATTGTTGCCATTCCAACTTCTTTAGTTACTGCGTTTGCGGTAATGTGGCTTTTGGGTTACACATTAAACCTAATGACCTTGCTTGCAATGTCTTTAATCATAGGTGTTTTGGTGGATGATGCAGTGGTAGTATTAGAAAATATTCAAAAACATTTAGACAGAGGAAAAGAAAAACGAACAGCTGCAATGGATGGCAGAATGGAAATTGGTTTTGCCGCTTTGTCAATTACATTAGTTGACGTAGTGGTATTTTTACCAATTCTTTTTTTACAAGTTTTTGTTGCTGATATGCTCAAACAATTTTCGGTTGTTGTAGTAACATCTACTCTTACAAGTTTATTAGTTGGGTTTACGCTTACACCTTGGTTGGCTTCACGTATTGGTAAGAAAGAAGATTTACAACCAACTAATTTTTTCAATCGTTTCTTGCTTTGGTTTGAGCATCAATTAGAAAATTTCACAAATTGGTATGGCAGACAATTAGAATGGATTTTAAGCCACAAACTTATTTTTACAGGTATCGTTATTGTGCTTTTTGCAATGACTTTAGGCATTATGAAACAAGGAATTATTGGTAAAGAACTTATCTCAACAGGCGACCAAGGGAAGTTTAAAATGGCTTTGGAGTTTGACAAATCCACTTCTATTCAGCAAAACAACCTAATTGCTCAAAAAATTGAAACATACATTATTCAACAACCCGAAGTTGCAACAGTATTCAGCAACATTGGCGGTCCAAGCACGGGCATTGGAAGTTTGGGTGTAGGGTCTGCCAACAAAACAGAATTTACCATTCAATTAAAATCTAAAAAGGAACTTAAAAATGTGCCGACCGAAACATTTATGAAAAAACTTAGAGAAGACCTAAAGTCAAAATTTCCAAGTATAAATTATTCAATGGCAGCTTTAGGTTTAATACCACGTTCGGCTCCTATTGAAATTACATTGAGCGGAAGCAATTTAGATTTGGTGATGAAAACTGGTGATGAATTAAAAACAGTAATAGAAAAAATTCCGGGTGCGGATAATGTTCGCTTATCTGTTGAAGCAGGAAGTCCAGAATACAAAATAATTCCCGACAAAGATAAAATGCAACGGTTAGGCTTAACAACCGCTTATGTTGGATTAACCCTAAGAACTGCCTTTACAGGAAATGATGATGCAACCTTGACCGAAAACGGAACGGAATATCCTGTGAGAATTTGGTTAGATGAATTTAGCAGGCAGAATTTTGAAGATGTTCAACAGCTTTCTATCATTAACCCAATGGGAATACCAGTTGAAGTTTCTCAATTTGCAAGCGTTGAGCAAGACAATTCTCCTTCCTTATTAGAACGAAAAGACCGTCAACCAGCAGTTACACTCACATCAGATGCTTTAGGAAGACCATCAGGAACTGTAGCAGACGATGTAGTAGCATATCTCAAAGAAAATCCATTGCCAAACGGCATACAAATGACTTGGGGAAGCGATATCAAACGACAAGATGATAGTTTTGGAGCTTTAGGTTCTGTTTTACTCATTTCGTTTTTGCTGATTTACCTGATTATGGTAGCACTCTATGACAGTTTTGTTTATCCATTTGTAGTTTTGTTTTCTATACCAGTTGCAGCAATTGGGGCGTTTTTCGCATTGAATTTATCGTTAAGCAATTTGAGTTTGTTCGCTTTACTTGGTTTAATTATGTTAATGGGCTTAGTGGTAAAAAACGCTATTCTAATTGTAGATTTTACCAATCAATTAAAAGCAGAAGGCAAACATTTTAAAGAAGCCTTGATCATTGCAGGAAAAGGGCGTATGCGACCAATTCTAATGACAACGCTTTCAATGGTTGTTGGTATGCTTCCCATTGCAATGGCAACAGGAACAGCAGCAGAATGGAAAAACGGACTTGCTTGGGTAATTATAGGCGGACTTCTTTCCTCATTAATTTTGACCGTATTTTTAGTGCCTATGGTCTATTATTTAGTTGACACAGCGAAAGAAAAAATAAACAGAAGGAAATAACCATCGCACAGGTGTAAGCACATTTGCAATTCGCACAAGCCAACACACAAACCAAAAATTGCAAAAGAGCTTTCACCTTTGCCACACAAGGAAAAATTATTTTTAAAATCTCCCCTTCTAAAAATTTTAAAACCGCAACAGCACAGCCGACAAAAAAGCAGCTCGACAATTACAGCAAAATCAATGTCAGACAAGAACTTTACAACCTCGACAGACAGAAGGCCAGCTTATAACAGCGGTTTGGCAAAAGTGGCGGTTTAGTGCTTCGTATGACAGTTTTTCGTAAATTTGAAGTGTGTGCTTCGTATGAACATTTGTGGTAAAATCGCCACCTTCGCCAAGCCGAAAAACGTTATATGCAAGGCTAAAATCAAAATGGAAAAAGACAACAAAGTTTTACTGAATCAACTAATACTATCATACAGTCCATTATGTAATAGGGACTTTACAATTTTAAAGCATGATCCAATTATCCAAGAAATAATTGAAACTAGTAGCCTTTACATTATTGCGCAGAGACCAGAACTTCGATTTGACAACCTGACTTTTATAGAAGATGAAGAAGCAATTGAATTTGAGATAAGACAAAATGAAAACCCTGACTTTTTAAAGTGTAAGGTTCCCTTTTTTCAAGATAATATTGCGACAGATAGGGACAAAGACGTATTACTTTATTTAGGTACAAAGGATGAAAACAATTTTCGTAACGGATTTCCGTACAACAATGTTCAAGGATTTAAAATCTATCAGGACAAGATATCTGACGACAATTTCCTTGTGTGGTTTTCACCAGAAAAATTTCTCCAGAATTTTTGGAAAGGGCATTTAGAAGCTACGGTAAAAGGAAATATACGGACTTTTACAAAGTATAAGGTTCATTACGTTGGACAAGCTACTAAACAAGACATATGGAAACGCTTAACTGGTCATGAAAAGTTACAAGACATTCTATCACTGGAACTTCCTATAACTTATGGTTCCTTGCCGACATATGAAATCGCAGTTTTGCTCTTTGAGTTTCAAGAAAATATTGAAATACACACATTTGGCTATGATTCTAATGTTGACGATATGGTTGATGCGGTAACAGGAAAACATAGACCAGATCAAAGAACAATATTTTTAGACGCAGAAAAAGCATTGATTAAATCCATGCAACCAAAATATAATGACGAACTATTCAAAAGTTATCCCAGAAGTAAAGACGGTTTACATAAACATGGTTTTGACACCGTTTCGTTTTCATTTATAGACCCAATAACCTTGGTTTATGACAAAGGAGAAATTGAAGGTAGTGACGATTATTTTGAAGGAGATTCAATCATTGTTAAAAACAACATGACAGTGGAACTATATAAAAATCCGTCACGTAAATAGTCTCTTAGAAAAGCCCAGCACCTAACAGCAACCTTGCGCAATTGCCGTTATCATCGTTAAATTCAGTATTTCGTTTCGCTTTTATTTTTTATCTTGGTTGACAGATTTTCGTTCCGTAATCGGCAACTGCGCAAGGTTGCGAAACGTTAGCGGCCATATTGAAAAGACGCATCAGAGCATTAAGAATGAAAGAAAAAAAAACATATAGACTAATACAACTTAAGACTAAACGAATTCTGACAGCGATTTCGAAATTACCTTGGTCGCACATTTTCATTATTGTAGTTTGCATCAAAATTTCTTTGGCTATTTTTCTATTCTTAAAAACTCAATGCTTTAAAACAATCGATACAAATAGTACCTTGACCAATTTATTGACAGTTAATGGTGTTTTTTCAGCAATTCTAATAACGTATCTATTCTCAAGAATAACTTGGTCAAAAGAAAGAAAGCTTGAAATTTTTAAGGATGCTATCTCACTCTCACAAAAAATAACTGAATACAGACGCATTTTAAATAAGTTGACTTATTACTATCGAGTCTGGAACAGTGATAAATCAACAAGGTCGTTAATCGCACACGGAAAATTCAAAACAATCGACTACTATGATTTTAGACTCTCATCTATTAGTGATTATGTACCTCACAACGCTGAATTGATTAAAGAATTTCGTAGACATGATGATTTTCAAGAAGATCAAACAACATTGTATCTCGCAATGCTTTCTTTGGTTCATAATAGAAATAACCCCGATTTCGAATGGCAATCTGAATTGTATAAAGACTTTGAACTGGAGGGACTTTATAATATTAAAGCAGTAGAAAAATGGATTGAATGCGGAATATTCGGGACAATTTGGTATTGGCTAGATCAAGACAGAGATGATCGTCTCATAAATTACCAAGCCTTAAAGACGGATAGAGAATATATTTTATCAGCGATTAGCAGAATAAATAAGAAGTATGAAGGTCAGGAGCTAAGTAATAAATTGCTTAAAGAAATAACAGATGATTTTAGTTCGCACTATTTGGACGAATTGCACATCAGGTTAAAAGAACTAAAGAAAGGTGTGACTGATCTTAATGTTATCATCATGCTCCTCATCACATTCAGTCTAATTTTTGGAGTATTAATACCGTTTGGACTGCTATTGGTTCAGTCCCAAACTTATCTTTTTTCATTTATTGTAGGTATTGTTGCTTCAATAAACTCTGGACTGATTGCATATTTTATAATAAGGTTCCCGATCCTAATAAATAAGGAACTTAAATGGACATAAATACGGCTGCTAACAGCGGCCTTAACGCAAGTGCTGTTAATTTAGTAGCATCAACACTTTTCTTCGCATTTTTATTTATCTTGGTTGACAGATTTTCGTTCCGCAGTCTGCACCTGCGTAAGGCCGCGGAATGTTATAGCCAACCTTGAAGACATAAAAAATATGCACGATAAACCCGTGAAAGGTAGAAAAAGAATATTTCAACTTGTTGGAGTTTTAATAGACGGCTTATATGACAATGGTAATTTTCATTCTGGACTGCCTGAATCTTTTTTACCGCCTATTCCTGAGAATGAAGTTTATCTTATAAGAAATTTCGCTTTCGCAACAAACCTTGTGAAGCCTGTAAGAGAGTATGACATTGACCTTGGAGAAGAGTATGACACGAAAGAAGTTATGCTTACCGACATTGGAATGTATGAACTATCGGTACACGGCTCATTTCAAAACTATAGAAAGTCATGGAGACAAATTATCTTCAGAACTTGGTTTACTTTTATTAGACCATTAGGTAAATTATTTGATATTGGATGGGATAAGTTCGGTAAACTGTTGACACCTATAAATACACTTGTTGCAATTTTGGCTACTTCAATAGCGACAATTTTATCGATAAATCAATACCGCAAAGACAATATAATTGAACGTATAACCATAGAAAATACCACACTACTCAAAACTGTTGACAGTCTAAAAACAACTATAACTAATCGACAGCAACAGTTCAAAATTCAAGAATCAAAAACCGACACAAATAATTAAAGTGCTACTTGTTTCAATGACAATTGTGACTCCGTTCTCGCGCATCCCGTAAACGGGACAAGTCTTGTGATGCGTGAGTGAGATAGGAGTACGAAGCATTTTACTTATTTAATTACACATTATGCTTTAGAATTGAACCCTCACAAACCTTCTGTTGAAAATGAACTATGCTACTCTTGCATTTTTGAACTTTTATCACAACATTTACATACAAGGCTGTGGATAGGTTTTTTCACAACCTGTCCCGTTTGATTGCGGGAGTCTGCCGTTATTCTTCATTAATCTACAGAATCCAATTACTTTCTTACCTATATGAAAACACTCATTTATATCTACTGGTTTTTTATTTTTATCCTGCAAGTGGTATTAAGTGCTCAAAAAATAGAGAGCGATACCTTTTACATATGGAATGTGGTGGCATTGGCAAGTGCCGCTGTATTTTTATTTACAAGATTTACTAAAAGAAAGGTGCGTGCACAGGCAGAAATTACCATGGCTTCTTTTATTGCCATTAATGGAGTAACCACAGCAATTGCCCAGCTTATACTTCTGCGCAGTTTGTTTATTCTTAGTATGGCCATTATTGTGGCAGTTTTTTCTGGTTTTATGGTTTACCAGATCTGGAAAATGAATAAGGAAATAGTGGAGGGGTGATATAGCATGGTTGTGGTTTGCTGCATGACCCATATGGATTATTGCAGCGGATGTAAATGCAGCCATTACTTTAACATTACGTGAAAAACGAATCCCCGGCTCTCGCATATTTATATTACCTGTGCGATAAGTTGCACGCAACACAAGTTTAGCCTCCATTTTGCCTACAACTGCTTGTGACGTATGATTTCAGAACAACCAGCTATGAAAGTCATGGGTTGCTTAACCTATTCTTTCACCAACTCATAAACATAAAATATCTCATAAAATTGGTGGGTGCTTTTTAGGGTGTAAGTTTTCTTTAGGGTATTCAGTATTTCATTATCAGGTCTGGTAGATTGGGATGACATATCCAGAAAAATAACCTTCTTATCATTACTGAATTGGATATCTTTTAAACTGTTCACCACATGCACGTCTTCTTTTAACAACTTTTCGGTAAGGTATTGGTAGGGGAACCGGTTGCTTACATCTTTAAATATGGACGGGCTGTAGTAGTACGCAAAATTATAGGTAAAATAGGATGGACTTATATAGACTCTGGTTTCATGATCCTTCAATTCTCTCACTTTATTTACGGTTTCTCTAACATGCCTCTTGTTATCTACATTGGGATTAAAAGTAAACCCAAACAACAGCACCACCACACCCGATAAAAGCCAGCTCAAGCGGGCAGATTTAACCAGGTAGGATGAGCAAATAGCTAAAAGCAGATAATAACCAAGAGAAACAAAAACCAGGTACCGGCCAATAAACATGGGAATCCAAAAAGAAATACCAAACATAAACAGAAATGGAAATAAAAACCAGATGGCAATAACCACTGTGCTTTTATTTATGTTCAAATTTCCTGAAAGAAGGTATTTAACAAGCGCAGCAAGTAATATGGCTGCCGATACAACGGTAGTAATAGGCTGATTGGAAAACTGCCATAACATATTGTAAAGGCTTACCATGCCGGCTGGTGGCTCCACCCATGTACCATTTGATGTGGACTCCAGAAAGCGTTTAATTAAGATATACAGATTAGGTGAATAAAGGATTAAAAGGGAGCAGAGATAAAGAGCTTCCTGTTTAAGCTGTTTTCTTTTATGTTTTAGCACCAAAGAAAAAAACACCTGAATAAAAATGACAAAAAAACCAAAGTAGTGCGCATACAATAAAAGGATATTTGCTAGTGTGAGGTAAACATAATTTTTCAGGTTAGCTTCTTCATAGCAGGTTTTTAGAAAATAGAACATGGAAACAGAGGTGAGCAGCGCAAACAGCGGATACACCCGGGCTTCATGAGCGAATACCACATGAAAACTGGAGAAGGTAAAAATGAAGCCGGCCGTAAGTGCTACCCGGTAATTGAAAAATGTTTTCCCGATTTTGTAAATAAAATATACGGTAAGGGCACTGAATATAAGGGAGGGAAATCTTACCGCAAATTCACTTATGCCAAATAACCTGATCCAATAATGCAAAAAGAAAAAATGCAATGGAGGGTTATTCTCCCCATAAAGCATTTGGACAATGGCAGGAATATCAAGCTGGGCGTAAAAAATACTAAAGGGTTCATCGCCACCAATAGAATTGGATGATAAATAGATAAGCTTCAGGAAAAAATTGACTAAAACAAGGAAGAATGGGGTTACACTCACCATCCATCTGTTATTGTTGTTGGTTTCTGTAAACCCTTTGGTAAAAGATGTAAAACGCAGCAAACTCTTCATTGACCCTGTAAAAATATTGAATCGGTTGAAGGAAACAAGCATAAACCGATGAGCCTTATGTTGCATGACAGCCGCAATTACAATTAGCTGCTATATGGCTTGTCATACAATTCCATTACTTGTTACGGAAGGGTCTCGCTTGCCCTATAATAAAAAAAACTCCACCCAATCTATTCAGGTGGAGTTTATCAATATGTTACAGTCTTTTACTTTTTGCCCATCCACTCTTTTGCCCAGCTGCTCATTTTCTCATATCCTTCGTGCAGTTGTTTGTTCCACTGTTCAATATTTTCTTTGGTTATTTGTTGTGCCTTTTCTGCATACGAGTAAAACTCCTGCATCTTGTGGTTCATTTCCTTGCGCACTTTTTCCGCATCATCCTTCACATCCATTTTTAACAGGGAAAACTGCATCTGCACAATTTCCAAACCGGTTTTAAATGCCTGTGCATTGTTATCAAACAGGTGCATCATATAATTAAACTTGTTGTTGTAGGCAGCTTTGCCGCTTACATATACCTCGTGCAGGGCCAGTTCAATTTTTTTACGCTGGGCTTCAAAGGCATCCTGTGAATCGGCCTTGCCTAAGTTAAGCTGAACCTGTAACTCTTCCAGCCGGGCTTTTAATTTGGTGGCGTTTTCTTCGGCTATATCCGTGCTCTTGTCAATATTTTCTTTCAGCATCACCACCAGGTGTCGCAGGTTCTCTTTTTGTTTTTCAAAAGCATCGGCAGCTTCCATTTTACCTAATCCAAATTGTACCTGCATTTCTTCCAAACGGGTTTTCCAGTCGGCTATCCAGGTTTTAAATTGTTCTTCTACATGTTGTGTGTTCATAGTTATATTGTTTAATATTTACCTTTTCTAAAAATAGATATGAGCATAAAGATACCAAAAAGACCGGATATGCTGATACCTGTCAGGCCAATAATGGGAATCCCCTTCCAGGTAGGAGGGATATGGCTTAATACCACCAGCGATGAACCGATAATCATAGCCGCCAGTACAATAGCTGCTGCCAGCCTGTTGGAAACAATATCCAGCATATGCAGCAATGGGTTTAGCCCCTGAATTTCTATGCGTACTTTTCCTTCTTTTATTTTCTCAATAATGCGCTTAAAGTCTCCCGGCAGCACCCGGATATAATCCCAGGTATCCACCAGCATTTCTAAGGTAGATTTAAGGATATTCTTAGGCTCAAAACTTTCTTCAAATAAACGCAGGGAGTGTTTACGAATTCTTTCCAGCGTATTAAATTTGGGATTGAGTATGCGGCTGATACCATCAAGAATAACAAGGGTGCGCAACAGCAGAAAAAAATCGTTGGGAAAACTGAGTTTGTGTTTATAAATAATTTCCTGCAGGCGGTCTACCACCTCGGTCATATTGCGCTCATCAATGGTATGAGGTGGAAATTCATCCAGCAAAATATTCAGGTCGTATTCCAGTTCTTCTTTGTTGGTAATTTTTTTACGTTTGGTAAGGTGTTCTATGGCATCAACCAGTTGGTTAAAATTTCCTTTGGTAATGGCAATAATAAATTCTTTAAAGGCATCTTTATCCTTGCGGTTTAAGGTACCCACCATACCAAAATCAATTAAACAAATTTTTTCTCCAGGCATTACCAACACATTTCCCGGATGCGGATCGGCATGAAAAAAACCGTATCTGAAAATTTGCTCAAAATACAGGTGCAGGCCATTTTCGGCCAGGTTGTCGAGGTTAAATGCACTTGCCTTTAATGCTTCTGTCTGGTTTATTTTAATGCCGTCAACAAACTCCATACACAATACCATACGGGTGCTGTAGCGGGTGTACACCTTGGGAATATAAATCCGCTCCTCATCACGAAACATATGCTGAAACCGGATAATATTATTGGCCTCCAGCAAAAAGTTGAGTTCCCTGAGCATGGATTTTTTGAGGGAATGCACTAATTCAACCGGTTCAAACCGGGCAAACTGAGGGAAACTAGTTTCCGCAATATCTGCCAGATCGGTAAGAATCTGCAGGTCTATATCAATAATATCGGCAATATCTGGGCGCTGCACTTTTACCACCACCTGCTCACCGGAATGCAGCGTGGCTTTATGCACCTGCGCAATAGATGCAGAGGCCAGCGGAACCGGATCGAATTTGGCAAACAATTCTTCCAGGTTGCCCTCCAGGTCTTTTTCTACTATGGCTTTTACATCATCAAAAGAAAATCCCGGAACCGCATCCTGCAGTTTCTCCAGTTGATCTATCACTTCCTGTGGAAGCAGGTCGGGGCGGTTGCTTAATATCTGCCCGAATTTAATAAAGGTAGGTCCCAGTTCTTCAATAGCCAGCCTGATCCTTTCGCTGCGCGTATAGGTTTGTTTGGAGTACTCGCCCTGTATTTTTTTATGCAGCATCAGTTTGGGCAATACCTTGCGCAGGTTGGAGTGGGCCATCATATCATCGAGCCCGTATTTTACCAGCACACGTATTACCTGCCTGTATCTGCGGAGATGTTTAAACCTCATGCTGCTTGTTTTTTAATTGAGCCTCCAGTTGTGCCACACGTTCCTGCAACTCATTAAATGCTTTTTGGGTGGGTGTTTGCAATTCACCCAGTATATCGGTGATGTATTGTTTAATATCTTCTTTAATATGAGCTGCGCTGTCTTTACCACTGTTAAACAGTTCATCAATAATCCGTTTGCCTTCTTCTTCGGTAATACGGCCTTCCACATTCATTTTATCAAGCAATTGTTTTGCTTTTTGGCTGGTGGAGGCTAACCCTACAGCCATATAAAGCATACTTTTTAAACGTTCATCCATCATCTGTAGTTTTGGTAAAAGTAACAGATTGGCTGTTTAAACAAAATGATGAATATCAGGATTAAATAGGATATCCGCTACCAGGCTTTGGTACGGATCATAAAAGAAAAGGAGAGGGGAAATCAGCCTGCTGTCTGGCTATCGCTTTCTATTTTACCATCGCGCATGCGCACAATTCGTTTGGCTCTGCGGGCTATATCTTCTTCGTGTGTTACAATTACCACGGTATTTCCTTTCTGATGAATTTCTTCCATCAGCTCCATAATTTCATAACTGGTTTTGGTATCGAGGTTTCCGGTTGGCTCATCGGCAAGGATGATGGATGGATTGTTTACCAAAGCCCTTGCAATGGCTACACGTTGGCGTTGCCCTCCTGAAAGCTCATTGGGTTTATGGTCCATACGATCGGCCAGCCCCACGCTGGTTAGCACCTGGGTAGCTTTTGCCATACGTTCTTTTTTGCCAAAACCGGCATAAACCAGCGGCAGGGCAACATTATCAAGCGCGGTGCTGCGGGCAAGCAGGTTAAATGTTTGAAACACAAAGCCTATTTCCTTGTTGCGTATTTCGGCCAGTTCATTATCGCTCAGGTTGCTCACATCATGGTTATTGAGGATATACTTACCATCGGTTGGTGTATCCAGGCAACCCAGCATATTCATTAAAGTAGATTTGCCTGAACCTGAAGGCCCCATTAATGCCACATATTCTCCACGGTTAATGGTTAGATCCACGCCTTGCAGGGCTTTTACCTCTACCTCACCAATTTTAAAATGGCGGGTGATGTTTTTGAGCTCAATAACAGCAGGCATGTGGGTGGGGGAAATTATTTATCTAAAAACTTTGGAACACGGAAATAGTCGGAATCTTTTTTAGGCGCATTTTTTAAAGCCTCTTCTTTGCTGATGGTGTGAATCACCTCATCTTCACGCAATACATTTACCGAGTTGCTCATAAATATCAGCGGCTCTACACCGGTGGTATCTACCTCGTTTAATTTATCAATAAAAGACAAAATACGTGTGAGATCGGCCTTGATATGCTCTTTTTCCTCTCCGTTAAACTCCAGTTTGGCAAGGTCGGCCAGCTTATCAATTAACTCATTCGAAATATCCATGTTCGGCTAATTTAGCTGCAATAATATCAAAAACTTTTTGCTTCAGGGCAGGAAGGTCATCTTCGGTCATCCCTTTTGTGGAAATGGGCTTATGGATATATTGAATAACAGTTCCCGGTCTGAAATGAAATCCCCCGTAATCGGGCAATATTTTCCAGTTGTTAATAATGGTTACGGGTAAAATATCCGTTTGCGTTTCAATAGCCATTTTAAAGGCACCGTCTTTAAATTTACCCAGCTTGGGTGTAAATGTAGGGATGGTACCCTGAGGGAAAATAACAATGCTCTTTTTATCTTTTATCAGTTGATCTTTTGCTTTTTGGTAGGCCATAGCAGAGTGGCGGGCACTTTTTCTATCAACGGCAATATCAATGGTGCGGAAAAAAATCCCGAAAATGGGAACCTGTGCCAGCTCAATTTTTGCCATAAAATTAAAATCGAGTTTTAGTTTTACAGTGAGGGTTACAATATCCAGCTTGGAGGTATGGTTAGGGGTAATTACATAAGCTTTGGAAGGATCAACAGGCTCTTCCATATACTGTTTGGCCCTGATGAACCCACATAAAAAAAGCCAGCGCCCCCAAAGTTTACGCAACTGATGCCCCTGGCTGTATCTTTTAGGATGCGCCAGGGTGTAAAGAAAACCTGGATACAATACCGAAAACCCAATAAAGGTAATGATGGCAAAGTAGGAGGCTAAAATATTTTTAATAACGTTTTTTACTGCTCTCATCAAATTAACCGTTTTGTCTCCAGGTATCAGGTGATTGGCGCCACTCGGCCAGTTGTTGTAATTGCTCTGGTTTTACCAATCCTTTTTGAGCCGCAAGATCAATGAGTGCATTATAATTGCTAAGCGAGTAATAAGGGCAGGAAGCCAGCTCAAATGCCAGACGTGCTGCATCAAATCCATAGGTAAAAATAGACACCAAACCCAATACCTCACAGCCAAAAGCACGCAGGGATTCTACGGCCTGAAGGCTGCTTTTGCCTGTAGAAACCAGGTCTTCCACCACCACCACTTTTTGTGCGGGATGAATATCGCCTTCTACTTGCTTGCCCATTCCATGTTTTTTAGCTTCTGAACGCACATAACCAAAAGGAAGTTCCAGTTCATCTGCTACCAGCGCCCCCGGAGCAATACCTGCTGTGGCTACACCAATAATGGCTTGCGCTTCCGGAAATTGTGTTTTTACCAGTTTGCCCAACTCGGCTTTAATAAAATTTCTTATTTCCGGATGTGAGAGGCTCAGTCTGTTATCACTGTAAATGGGCGAACGCCAGCCGGAGGTCCATGTAAATGGCTGCTCAGGGCTTAGTTTAATGGCGTTAATTTGTAATAAATATTCTGCTATCTTTGAGGCAGTCGTAAGCGATTCTTGCATCGGGCAAATGTATAAAATATTCATCAACGAGAAACCCTTTATTATCACAGAAACAGATTCTGCGGATAAAGCTTATGCCCATTGTAAACGTGCACCTTACAAGGCCGAAAGCGTGGTTGAGTTTATAAAAGACTGTGAAACACTTAAATCCAAAGGTTATATATTGCTTGCGGATGATGCGGAACAGGCATTCAAAGATTTTTATACCCATTTTGTACCTATTGAAGCCGCGGGAGGTGTGGTGTTTAACCGGTTAAAAGAAATATTGCTTATTAAACGCATGGGTAAATGGGATTTGCCAAAAGGGAAAATTGATGCCGGTGAATCTATAGAAGAAGCTGCTCTGCGAGAGGTGGAGGAGGAGTGTGGAATTGATAAACTTAAACTGGTACGTGCCTTACCTTCTACCTATCATACCTACAAAATGCATAACCACCGTTTTTTAAAAATTACCTGGTGGTTCGAAATGCTTACAGAAACAACCAAACCACTGGTGCCTCAAACCGAGGAACAAATAACGGAAGCACGCTGGTTCGACAGAAAAAAACTGAACCTGAATGAACTGGATACTTACCTTTCTATAAGAGATTTGCTGGAGGGACTTGGCTAAACCGCTTATGATAAAAAAAAGTGGCTGGTACCCCCATTTGATGCTGCTGCTGCTTTTTTTGTTGGCTGGTAGTTTATCAAATGCGGCACTCATTAAAGGCAGGGTTACCGATGATAAAAATGAACCACTTCCTTTTGCCACAATATTTATAAAAGGTACCAATATAGGGGTAACTTCAAACGATAATGGCTATTACGAGTTAAAGACAGATCCGGGTACTTATCAGGTAGTAGGCCAATACATCGGGTATCGCACTGCCACCAAAAGCATTACCGTTACAAATGATGGCATTACCGAACTGAATTTTAAACTGGCGCCCGAACAATATCAGATAAAGGAAGTAAATATCAGTGCCACAGCCGAGGATCCTGCCTACCCGATTATGCGGCAGGCCATTGCCCGCAGAAAAGTTTACCAGTTTGAAGCCAGAGAATATGCCTGCCGGGTATACCTCAAAGGCATGCAACGTTTAACCACTGTACCCAAAAGGGTGATGCTGGTAAAAATCCCTGATGATATTAAGCCCGGAATTATTTACCTGAGCGAATCCTTATCAGACCTGAGTGTGCAATTACCCGATAAGGTAAAGGAAAAGCTGATATCCTCTAAAGTGAGTGGCGATAACCGTGCTTTTAGTTTTAACCGTGCAGGATCTATTAAGTTCTCTTTATACGAACCATTAATAAACTCCTTTGGATTAAGCGAGCGGGGTTTTGTATCGCCACTTGCCTCCAATGCATTTAGTATGTACACGTTTAAGCTTGCCGGTGAGGTAAAGGAGCAGCAACAAACCATTTATAAAATTCAGGTTAGCCCAAGGCGCCCGCAGGATCCGGCTTTCAGGGGATATATTTATATTGTAAAAAACAGTTGGCGTTTGCACAGTACCGATTTGTTGCTCAATAAAGCAGCCGGACTGGAGTTTGTAGATACCCTGTATATTAAACAGCAATACGCACCTCAGGGAAACGGCATCTGGCTGCCGGTGAGCCAGCGTTTTATTTTTCAGTTTGATGCGTTTGGCTTTAAGGGAAACGGATATTTTGTAGCTGCTTATTCCCGTTACAAAGTAAACTCCAGTTATCCGCCATCGTTTTACGAAAATGAAACGCATGCAGTGGTGAAAGATGAACCAACCCCTCAGGTAAAAAAAATACCAAAAATAAAAGTTCAGGCCCGGCAACCTGCAAAGGATTCATCCCTGTTTGATAAAAAATATTTTAACAATGAGGTGATGCAGGTAGATAAACAAGCCAACAAAACAGACGACCGCGTTTGGGATAGCATCAGACCTGTACCTTTAACAGAAGAAGAAAAATTGGATTATCATGAAAAAGATAGTGTACAGGAAGTAAAGGAGTCGAAACCCTATATGGATTCGATGGACCGGAGAAGAAATAAACCGGAATTGTTTACCAACCTGCTTACCGGTTATACCTATTCCAATTCATACCAAAAAAAGTATTATAACGTAGAGCCTCCGCTTACCGTTATTCAATACAATACCGTAGAGGGTTTTGTGCTTAATCCCCGGCTTAATTATTCAAAGGCTTTTGAGGATAATACCGAATATGAAATATATGGTCAGTTCCGTTATGGTTTTGCTTCTGAAAAATGGTATGGAAAAGCAGGCTGGAGCTGGTATTACAACCCCATTAAAGAGTCGACTATTGGAGTAGAGGGAGGCCAGTTTGTTTCGCAATTTAACGGGCAGCAGCCCATCACTCCTTTTATCAATACCATGTATACCCTGTTTGATGCACGTAATTACCAGAAGTTATTGGAGAAAACATTTGCCAGGATATATTTTAGAAGCGAAGTAAAAAATGGATTAAGGCTAAATTCCAGCGTGGAGTGGGCCAACAGAAGCAACCTGTTTAACCAAACCACATTTTCTATTTTAGGCGATGGCAAAAAAACGTTTACATCCAACCAGCCCGTTAATCTGGAAAAGGGAGCAGGGGTATTTGCAAACCATCAGGCTTTGTTGTTTGATATGGCCTGGCAAATCACTTTTGCTCAAAAATATATTTCACGCCCTGATATGAAAATTGATTTTCGGAGCCCATATCCGGTGATTACCCTGGCGTACCGCAAAGGCATAAAAATAAATAACCTGGCCCCCGATTTTGATGAGGTAAATATCCAAGCCCGCTATAGCAAACATTTTGGTTTAATGGGACTGGGAAATGCCAGGTTGGGTACCGGTACTTTTTTAAACAACAGCAAAGTGTATGTAATGGATCTGCACCATTTTGGAGGCAACCAAACCATGCTGTCGTTAAGGGGATTCAATGGTTTTCAGTTGTTGGATTATTATTTATACAGCACCTCACGCTGGTATGTGCAGGGTTTTTACAACCATCATTTTAATGGTTTTTTTATCAATAAATTGCCTTTGCTCAGAAAGTTGAAATGGCAGGAGGTGGTTACCTTTAATTATTTAAAAACGCAGCACCTCAACAACTATCTGGAAGTGGGAGTGGGTATAGAACATATTTTTAAAATGGGTAGGGTAGATTATTATCAGGCATTTATAAACGGAACCTATTTAAGCCAGGGACTCAGGTTTGGAATTGGGTTTTGATGCAGGTGAGTATGGGTTAGCATGAATTGATTAATTTTAGACTGGCCGGAGGTTACTTCCGACCCTGATCATATTAATCAAGGTCAATTTTGTAAGAATCTTTTTAATTAAAATAAAACACGTATATTTGAATATAAATATACACGTATTGTGACAACTAAACTTACACTTACAATTGATGATTCGGTCATTTCAGTTGCCAAGAAATATGCTAAAAATAAAGGGAAGAGTCTTTCTGATATCGTTGAGAATTATTTGATGACATTAACATCTAATGAAGATAAAGAGGAACTAATTTCTCCAAGAATATTGAAGTTAATGGGTTCAATTCAATTACCTGAAGATTTTGATTACAAAAGAGAACTCACCAGGGGGTTGTCAAAAAAATACAAAGTGTGAAACATATATTTCTCGACACAAATGTATTGATCGATTTTCTGGCAGACAGAAAACCTTTTTCCATCGAAGCTGCCAGGATATTTAACTATTCTTTAAAAAAGGAAGTGACCATATATGTTGCCGCAGTTTCATACAACAATATTTACTATATAGTGAGGCAATCTCATTCACATTCAGAGACTATAAAAATACTATTGGAACTACAGGGATGGACAGAGGTAATTGATTTGACGGGAGACGTAATAAACAAATCCTTGAATGCTGAGTTTAAGGATTTTGAAGACGCTATTCAATATCATTGCGCTAAGACGTTAAAAAAGATTGAATGCATTGTGACACGTGATACAAAGGATTTCAGGAAGAGTTCACTACCAACGCTTACACCTAAAGAAGCTCTCACAATGATTGAAAACGCAAACTATTAGCACAATAGTTAAAGTGTCAGGTTATTATTATTAAAAAACTCAAAGCCCTTTTGCTTCATTCCACAGTTGGTCCATTTCCTCCAGCGTCATGTCGGTTAATTTGCGGCCGGTTTCATTTGCTTTTTGCTCTATGTATTGAAAACGATGAATAAATTTCTGGTTGGTTTTTTCCAGCGCATCATCCGGATTGATATCGTATTTACGGGCCAGGTTAATTAATGAAAACAGAAAATCTCCAAACTCTTTTTCCGTTTTTTCCGATTGGGCATCCTCAGCAAACTCCTCTTTTAATTCAGCCAGTTCTTCATCCACCTTTGCCCATACTTCCTTGGCCGTTGGCCAGTCGAAACCTACCTGTGCAGCTTTCTCCTGCATGCGCAAAGCCTTTACAATGCTTGGTGTTCCTTTTGCCACCCCGCTTAATACTGATTTGTTTCCTTCTTTTAATTTTAACTGTTCCCAGTTTTCTTTTACCTGTTCTGCATTTTCAACCACCACATCACCGTAAATATGTGGGTGGCGCGATATGAGTTTATCACACAGGCTGTGGCAAACATCGGCAATATCAAAGGCTCCGCTCTCGCTGCCTATGCGTGCGTAAAAAACAATATGCAGCAATACATCTCCCAATTCCTTTTTAATCTCATTGGAATCGTTTTTTAAAATGGCATCGCTTAATTCGTAAGTTTCTTCTATGGTAAGGTGGCGCAAACTCTCATTGGTTTGCTTCATATCCCACGGACATTTTTCGCGCAGCTCATCCATAATATCAAGAAGGCGCGAAAAGGCATCGAGTTTTTGTTGTTTGGTGGCTGACACAGGTTGATGCTATTAATTATTGCCGCAAATTAAGCGGATAAAGAGAGCCGAACAACCAACTTGCTGTTTAGTTCTTATTAATTTATCAACCTATTCTTCTGTTTCATAAATAATCAGGCCGGTACGTATCTTGGGTTCAATCCAGGTAGATTTTGGAGGCATAATCAGGTTGTTTTCTGCAATGGCTTTTACTTCTTCAATACTGGTTTGGTATAAGGTAATGGCCAGGTCAAAATCCTGTTTGTCTATAATTTCCTGTAAGGTTAAAATCCCTTTGCTTCCATCAAGAAATGATAAACGTTTATCTGTTTTGCTGTCCCTAATGGAAAAAATCTTTTTCAGAATAAATTCTTCTACAATGCTCACATCAAGCGTTTCCAGCATACCCGATAATGTTTCGCCATGTTCAGGTTTTAGCTTTAACATATAAGCTGTTTTGTTAAAGTACAAACCAAACTCTTTGGGCTTTAAGGGTTGTGCGGGTAAATTACCGCTCGGAATCACATCAAAGTATTGCGCTATGGCCTGCATAAATTCAGGTTTGTGCACCAATTCATCTTTTATGAGGCGGTGGTATTCAAAAATATGCAGCTTGCTAAACGGGATCAGACAAACCGGAAAATAATTGAACAGGTCGGTGTTTTCATACAACGGATTCACCGTGCGCTCATATTCACAATGTGCCGCTGCACCTGCACTGCGGTGGTGTCCGTCTGCTATATACAATTTTGGAATCTTTTCAAACTCCTCACGTATCAGTTGTACATCTTCTTCCTTACTTACCACCCACAAATTGTGTTTTAACTGATCTGCGCTTATGAAATTATATTCCGGATTGTGGTTTTCAATATAGTGAGCCATCAGTTCTTCAATAGCTGAAGAATCGGGATATGTGAGCAAAACCGGATTTCCCAATTGTTTAAACCAGCGGATATGATCTGCCAGTTCGTTTTGTTTTTCCGTTAAGGTATTTTCGTGTTTTAAAATATGGTTGTGGTTATAATCATCCACACTGGCTGCGGCAATAATTCCGGTGTAGGCGTTGCTGCCTTTTATTACCCGGTAAAGGTAATACGAGTCGGCAGGATCCTTTACCAGCCAGCCTTCTTGCTTGAACTTTGCCAGGTATTCCAAACCAAGTGGAAAATGTTTCTCCGGATTTTTTTTCTCCCCTTTAAAATGCAGGTAGGGCTTTACAATATGCAGGTAGCTGTAAGGATTGTTTTCCAGTTCCTGGTGCGATTTATCCCTGCTGGCAGAATCGTAGCTGGGTGCAGATATTTGTGCAGCTTTATCTCTTGCCGGCCGGAGGGCTTTAAATGGTTTTACAATAGCCATGTATGTATCACAGATTTCTAATATATAAGAATAAAAATGCCCGAGGCAGCAACAGTTATATTGCTTTCACGGGCATTTCAAATGGGTTTTTATTTCTTAAAAAATTCAATCACTTTTTCAGCCAGTTCAATTCCAATGCGGTTTTGTGCTTCAACTGTGCTGCCGCCAATATGCGGACTCAAACTTACATGCGGGTGTTTAAGTATGGCCATATTTACCGGAGGTTCTTTTTCAAATACATCAAGCCCGGCAAAAGCCACCTGCCCGCTATTCAGGTTGGTAAGTAAATCTGTTTCGCTAATAACACCACCACGTGAGCAATTAATCAGTCCAACTCCTTTTTTCATTTTTGCCATTTTAGCATCGTCAATAATGGCTTTGTCTCCTTCATTAAACGGTACATGAAAGGTAATAAAATCAGAATGTGTTACTACCGATTCTTCACTCACTGTATGAATGGTTACCTTAATCCGGGAGTTTTGTCCCAACGCAGGCAGCTCCAGACTTAAATCTACTGCATCAACATAAGGATCAAATGCAAGTACCTTCATGCCTAATCCAACAGCAATTTTTGCCACCTCCTGGCCAATACGACCAAAGCCATAAACCCCCATTGTTTTACCTTTCAGTTCAATGCCATTGGAAGCAATTTTTTTCAGGTTCGCAAATTCACTGTCGCCCTTATCAGGCATTACCCTGTTGGTAATCTGAATCATTCTGGTACCTGTGAATATATGGGCAAATACCAGCTCCGCAACAGAAATGGAGGAGGAGGCAGGTGTATTAATTACAGCAATGCCTTTGTTTTTTGCATAGGCCACATCAATATTATCCATGCCCACACCACCCCGGCCAATCAGCTTTAAATTGGGACAGGCATCTATCAGCTCTTTTCTTACCTTGGTAGCACTTCTCACCAAAATACCATCGTAGGCATTGAGTCTGGTGGCAAGTTCTTCCTGAGGAATTTTATTGGTGTCAACCTCATAACCGGCTGCCTCAAGCATTTTTTTTCCGGTTGCATCTATGCCATCATTGGCTAATATTTTTATCATACTCATTTATCTTTATTACTGGTGCAAAGTGCTTAGTGCAAAGTGCTCAGCATTCATTTTTATTCATCTGTACTAATTGGTCATTGCTTGTCCCGCCATTGCGGGAGTCACTAGTCAATTGGTCATTAGTCATTGCGTGTTCTCCGTGGTTGAAGTCTGTGGAAAGGAGAGCGGTTTTGTTTAACTTAAAAGGTAACATTTAAAATTTAACACTCCAACTTCGAACTTCTCAACTTCGAACTTCTTAACTATGAACAGACCCCTGCGTTTTCATTTTCTCAAATTCCTGCATGGCATTAACCAGGGCCTGAACACTTTCCAGTTCAAGTGCATTGTATAAGCTTGCACGAAGGCCTCCTACAGAACGATGTCCTTTTAAGCCACTCAGGTTTTTGCTCTCACAAAATTTCAGAAATTCAGCTTCATACTCCTTGTTGTTTAGCACAAAATTTACATTCATGCGGCTGCGGTCTTCTTTTGCCACGGTACCAACAAATAAGCTGTTGCGGTCAATTTCGTTATACAACAAATCTGCCTTTGCTTTATTGCGTGTTTCCATTGCCTCAAGGCCAATTGATTTAATCCATCTCAGGGTATGCATACACACAAAAATGGCAAATACACTTGGCGTATTGTACATGCTGCCATTCTCAATATGTACCTTATAATCGAGCATGGTAGGGATGGTACGTGTTGCTCTTTTTTCAAGGAAAGATTTTTTTACGATCACCAGGGTGGTTCCGGCAGGACCCATATTTTTTTGAGCGCCTGCATAAATGAGGTCAAACTGGCTGGCATCAACCGGGCGGCTAAAAATATCGGAACTCATATCGCAAATCAGCGGAACGTTGCCGGTTTCAGGAAAGCTGAACATTTCTGTACCGTAAATGGTATTGTTGCTGGTGCAATGGAAATAGGCAGCATCGGCAGGAATGGTATATCCTTTCGGCAGGTAGCTAAAGTTTTTATCTTCACTGCTGGCTACTACATTTACATTACCAAACAATTTGGCTTCTTTAATGGCACGGCTGGCCCAAACACCGGTATTGGTATAAGCAGCGGTTTGTCCTTCGCCCAGCCAGTTCATCGGAATCATATCAAACTGCAGACTTGCTCCGCCCTGAAGAAAAACAACGGCATAATCATCACCCAGTTTCAGGATATCTTTTACCAGTTGCGTGGCTTCTGCAACTACTGCCTCGTATTCTTTGCTGCGGTGCGAAACCTCTAATAATGATAAACCTGTTCCTGAGAAATTTTTAAGGGCTTCAACTGAAGCATCGATAGCAGATTGGGGCAGAATTGCCGGGCCTGCTGAAAAATTATGAACTTTATTCATTGTTGGCTGTTTAAAAAAGCAATGCGAAATAAAGTTTATTCGCCTAATTTCGCCAATAAATTAATGGTTATTTTATACCGGTCGCTCATAAATGCATCGTTTATGGTTTAATTTGACTCTGTATGAATGATATGAAAAAGAAATTTATTTATCTGCTAATACTCTTGTTGTTTGCTCCTGTAGCCCTGTTTGCTCAACGCAAAATCAAACAAATAGATGAGGAGAAACAAGACCAGGACAATACTGCTAAAAGTTATGAGAAATCCCCCTTTTGGGAGAACGTGAGGTTTGGTGGTAATCTGGGAGGGTCTTTTGGAAACAACAGCAGTTCCTTTCTGGTTCAGCCGCAGGCCTTTTATATGGTTAACGATAATTTTATGGCTGGCCTTGGGTTCACCTATTTGTACTGGAGCATAGAATACAGCAACTATGCCGGAAGCCAAACCTACAGTTATTCCGACCATTCTTTCGGGCCCAATCTTTTTGCCAGGCATCGTTTGTTTGAAAGTGTATTTGCACAGGCTGAATACAGTGGAATGAATTTTAAATCTTTTAACGATTACGGGGAAACCCAGCGGGTGTGGAACAATGCCTTATTTATAGGTCCCGGTTTTGTGCAGGATATGGGTAGTGGCGGAACTTATATTTTTATTTTGTACGACATTTTATGGAGGCAGGACGACTTTAGCAATCCTTCCAGCTTTTCCAGAAACTACCGCCAAAGCCCGTGGGACGTGCGGATAGGGTTCTACTTTTAATACCGTTTAGTTCAGAAAAAAAAGCTGTTTAATAAATACCATAAACAGAGAAGGCTTAAAAACAATGGTGAACAATACACCGTAAATAGCTCCAAAAAAATGTGCTTCGTGGTTAATATTATCGTTCCCTTTTGTGTTCATGTACCAGGAATAAACCATATAAGCAACACCCCAAACAATTGCAGGAAGGCCTAATAATCCGTAGAGGTATATTTTATCGTATGGCCTGAAAAGGATAAAAATAAATACCACAGCCGAAACCGCTCCTGATGCGCCAAGTGATCGGTAGCTGCTCACTTCATGATACTTTTGGTAGGTGGAAACATTTGCGGCACCAATAGCTGAAACATACATCAGCAGGTACATAAAAATACTTTTGGGATAGCCAAAAGCGGAGATATAATACATTTCAACAGCCTGCCCGAAAGAATAGAGTACAAACATATTTACCGCCAGGTGCATAAAATCGGCATGCAATACCCCGCAGGTAATAAAACGATACCATTGTTTGTGGTGTTTCACTGAGTAAGGATGAAAAACCAGCTGGTTGTTTAGTTGCTGGTTATAAAAAGCAGAAATGCTTATAATGCAGGTTAAAATTACAATATAAAGAGTCATACCGGACAAATATAGGTTTTATGATTAAAGTAGGAATATTATCAGATACCCATGGATATATAAATCCCCAGTTGCTGTCTTTTTTTAAAGACTGCGATGAGTTGTGGCATGCAGGTGATTGGGGAGACGAGAAGACAACAGAGCAGTTAAAAAAGTTTAAGCCGGTAAAAGGTGTATACGGGAATATTGATGGGAGAGGAGTGAGGGCAGAATATCCTGAAGTACTGGAATTTGAATGCGAAGAGTTAACAGTTTGTATGCTGCATATTGGTGGATATCCGGAAAAGTATTCGCCCTTGTTTAAACGCATATTAAAAATGCGAAAACCCGATATCATGGTTTGTGGCCATTCACATATTTTAAAAGTAATGCGTGATAAAAAGTATAACCTCATGCATTTTAATCCGGGGGCGGCCGGAAATAAAGGTTTTCATCAGGTTTGCACCGCATTGCGGATGAAGGTGGAAGGCAAAAGAATGTTTGATCTGGAGGTGTGGGAACAAAAAAGAAACCTTGATGCAACGGATTTACTTTTTTCAGAGACTAAGAATTAATTGTTAATTCTTAATCAGGAATGAAAAAATCAATTTTTACTTTTTTAGGGGTCTTATCCCTTGGTGCAACTGTTGCAAATGCCCAGCACGCGTGTGGGTTTGATATCGTTCATAAAAACCTGCTTCAGGCCGATCCTCAGTTGCAGGAAGCCGAACAGTTGTATAATGCCCGTTTTAATGAGTTTCTGAAAACGGCAAACCTTAACCAGTACAAATCCGGAGGGCTTAACAAGAAAAAAACAGTAAAGTATATTATACCTGTTGTATTTCATGTGCTGCACAATAATGGTTCTGAAAATATTTCGGATGCAAAAATTAAGGATGAAATAACCATACTCAATGAGTTTTTTAGTGGCACTTCTGCATTTAGCGAAAGGGTGAGGCCTGTGTTTAGTGATATCCTTGCCGATGTACAGATTGAGTTTCGCCTGGCAAAAAAAGATCCGAACGGAGCATGTACCAATGGTATTAATCGCGTAGTTACCCCGCTTACCGTTAAAGGCAATGATGATGTGAAAAAGCTGATAGGCTGGGATCCTCAGCGCTATCTGAATGTATGGGTGGTGCAAACCATCAGTATCAACTCCTCGTTTCCTGTAGGAGGATATGCTTATAAACCTACTTCCCATCCCGGCAGCCGTTTTGAAGGCTTAATGGCGGCTGCTTCCAGTATTGGAAACATCAGCACAATAAATGCAGATCAACGCAATACCGTAACTCATGAAATAGGTCATTACCTTGGGCTGGATCATCCTTTTAATGGCGATAGCTGCGATGTGAACGGTGATTTTGTAGATGATACTCCTCCGGTTTATTTCAAACCCAATGCGGTAACATTTACCCGCAATGAGTGTGGTAACCTAAACTATAACTCCTGCAGCGCTGATAACCCTGATCTGCCGGATCAGTATGAAAATATTATGGATTATTTCTCAGGCCCTTGTTCCGGTTTTATGTTCACGCTCGGACAAGCAGCACGTATGCATTTTACGCTTGATAATTATCGTAAAAATCTGTGGTCGGCTGAAAATCTGGTTGCAACCGGGGTAAACGAAACCGGTACCATTACCTGTGCACCTAAAGCTTCTTTCAGTGTGGTGAATATGTCGGAACTTGGTGTTACCTGCACCGGCAGCTCTTTGCTGTTTAAAGACAACTCGCACAATGCAACCGTTACCGGATGGCAATGGAATTTTGGCGAAGGCGCAACTCCTGCAACCTTCTCCGGGCAAAATCCCCCTGCTGTTATTTATGCCACTCCGGGTAAAAAAACGGTAAGCCTCACTGCGTCTAATACTTCCGGTGAAAATACCTATACAGCTACCAATTTTATTGAAGTGAGCCCTGTTGCGGCAGCCTCATCAAATATTATTTATGCCGACTGGGATTATGAAAACAACTTCCTTCAAAATGGCTGGGTATTGCACAACGAAGCCGGAGATGCCTGGAAACGCACCAATGCAGCTGCCTACAGCGGATCGCACAGTTTAATGGTGGAGGCCATTTCCACCCGTAAAGGGTTTACCTACTCACTCATCTCACCTTCTTATGATTTCAGCCAGTCAACAACCCCTTATTTATCCTTTTACTACAGTTTTGCAGCCAATGATGCCGGCAATAATTTTGTATCATATGATGCATTAAAAGTGTACATATCAAAAAATTGTGGTCAAACCTGGCAGGAGGTGCAAAGTGTTGAACCAACTCAGTCCGTTACCACCACCAATCCGCTGGCAGGGTTTAACCCAACCCTAAGCAATATGTTTAACTTTGTTCCTATTAACAAATTACAATGGAACAGCTTTAACCTGCCGGCTGCTAAAATTTCTAAAGACCCCAATATCAGGTTTAAAATTGCGTTCACCAACCAGGGCGGGAATAACTTTTATATAGACGAACTGGTTTCCGGGTTTAATACCTCCACAAAAGAAGTAACTGAAACCATCACAGGCTTATCGGTTTATCCTAACCCTTCATCCGGAGATCAGGTAAATTTAAACCTGCAGGCATCTGCCAAAGGCAGGTTAAGTATCAGTGTGCTTGATATAACCGGGAAAAAGGTGGCAGATATTACCAACAGGGAAGTAGAAGCAGGGAGCATCAGTGAAACCATTCATATTCGTGAAAATAACCTTTCAACAGGGGTATACCTCATCCAGGTGGAAATGGGAGGAAGCAGTTTATTGAGAAAATTGGTAGTTTCTCCAAGATAAACAAGCTTGTACAGGTATGTTTAGTGCAATAAAACATAGGCTTATTGCAGGTTATTAACAGTTGTTAAGGGCTTTTTTACAGGATGATTACGTATATTTTTAGCTGGTGAATTGCAGACAAAAAGAATTTTGCTATTTTGCCAATTGAATTTAGATACAGAATCATCCTAAAGTTTGAAAAATATAACAGTTAATATGAGAAAATTAATACTTGCAATCACGTCAGTTTTAGCAATCGGGTATGCCAATGCCCAGGTAAAAATGTGCGGTACAGATGAGCAGATGAAGGCTCTCCTGAACAATGCCCAAAGCCAGCAAGCAAAGGCAGAGTTTGAGTCCAAATTAAAGGAGTTTATGAATTCCTATAATCCGGAATTGTACAGGGTGCAAAATCAACTGGGTAAAAATGCAACTCCTAAATACATCATTCCGGTTGTGGTGCATATTTTTCACAACAATGGCTCCGAAAATATTTCTGATGCCCAGGTTCAAAGTGAAATTGACTTTTTGAACAAATCATTCAGAAAACTGAATAATGATACAAGTCGCATCAGGCCTGTGTTCAGAGATATTGCTGCCGATGCTCAGATTGAGTTTCGTTTGGCACGCAAAGACCCGAATGGCAATTGCACCAATGGTATTGTAAGGGTGTTTACCCCGCTTACCAACCGTGGTAATGATAACTTAAAAAAGCTGAGTGTTTGGGATAGCAAAAGATACTTTAATATGTGGGTGGTAAGAACCATCAGCCGTGGTCCCGGAGTGTCGGTTGCAGGATATGCTCAGTTTCCGTTTTTTGCAGGTGGTGCTTCTTCTGCATCTACTGATGGAATTATGGTTATTCATAACGAATTCGGAAATACAGGAACATCTTTACCCGGACAAACCCCAAATGTTACCACCGCAACACATGAGTCAGGCCACTGGTTTGGCTTGTATCACCCGTTTCAGGGCGACAGTTGTGATAATGAAGGAGACGGAATTCAGGAAACACCAACTACTTATAAATGGCAGGAGGGTTTAAGGCCTTGTTGTCCTGCGGTTACCTGCAGCAAATCACCTTGCACGGATATTGCTAACCAATTGGTGGGTCGCACACCTAATACCTGCGGTTCTGATAATCCTGATTTACCTGATATGATTGAGAATTTTATGGATTATTATTATGGAGATAGTGCAAGCAATATGTTTACCCTGCAACAGGTGGCCCGTATGCATTTCTGTCTCGAAAACTACAGAAGAGATCTTTGGCAAGCCGAAAATCTGGTAAGAACCGGAACGGATGTGCCAAATACAACTGCTGCCTGCGCTCCAATTCCCGCATTTAGTTCCACTACCGGAAACCTGTCAGTGTGCACAGGTGTTGATATGACTTTTAGAGATAACTCTTATAACGGAACCATTACCAGCAGAGAATGGAATTTTGGTGAAGGTGCAACACCTGCTACATCAACCACTGCCACACCATCTGTTACGTGGGCTACTCCGGGATGGAAAACAATTACCCTTTCTGTTACCAATGCAAATGGCACAACCACAAAAACGTTTGCCAATGCTGTTTATGTTCAGGGTGGCAGCACTTATTCGGGCACTGATGGCAGTGTATCTTATGCCGACTGGGATTATATCAATGATTTTTTGAGCAAAGGCTGGACTTACGAAAATGAAACTCCGGACGCCCGCTGGATAAGAACAACACAGGCCTCTTATTCAGGTGGGGTTAGTTTGTTGCTGGAACGTAATTCTTTATCCTACGGTTCAAGTTATTCACTGGTATCTCCAACTTTTGATCTGAGTGGTGCCAGCAATCCATACCTTTCATTTAATTATTCATTTGTTACCAATTATATCGAAGCCGGAACCAACAACGATTCGAGGGATGGTTTAACCATTTCCGTATCTACAGATTGCGGAAAAACATGGTCGCCAAGAAGAAATGTAGAGGGCTCAAGCAATGAAGCTACACCAAACCCGCTTAACACGAATTTGAGTCCGGTACAGTCAGCAACCTACTACGTACCTTCCAACCTGAATCAGTGGAAAAAAGAAGGTATTTCAGGAACCAATGTTGCCGCGTCAAATCAGTTGGGTAGCGTAAAATTCAAAATTACATTCACCTACTATGGTGGCAATAATATTTACTTCGATAACCTCCAGATTGGTCTTAGAAACAGCTTAAATGATCAGTTAAAACCTTCTGATATCAACTTTGAGGTTTTCCCTAATCCATTCAATCAGGTGGCTACTGTTAATTTCGAAACCAAAGAAAATGCACCCGTTTCATTAACACTTGTTGATATTGCAGGTAAAGAGGTTGCCACCTTATTAAACGAACAGAAAGAGGCCGGATACCACAAGGTAAATATTGATAAAGCTGCTCTTAATCTGGGTAGTGGTATGTACTTTATCAATGTAAAAGTGGGTAACTCAGGATTCACACATAAAATTATCCTTAATTAATAAGTAAGGATATAATAGCATACCTAACTTAAAAACGGCTGTAATGTAAACCATTGCAGCCGTTTTTGTTTTATGTGGTGGTAGTTTGATTAACAGCCTGTTTCCAAATAAAGGAAGGCATTTATATTAAACCCCGGGCAGTAAGTTATACGCTGTTAAGCCTGCATGAAAAGCCAAACGCTTATACGGCTTTTACTGATGAAACGAGGCATAAGCTGAACCTTCATAAAGTATCGGCTATACAGGCAAATGATGCTGCATCAGGTATTCTGTTTTAGATAAAACAGGGCATAAAAAAACCGGATAGTGTTTAATCTGCTATCCGGTTTTAAATATAATTTGGGAAATATGTTAAGCCTTCTGCTCTTGCATGGAAGGAATATTAAGCTGAAGGATATAAAATCCACCAAACAAAACAGCATTATAAAATAAATCACTTACCAGCGTTTTATCAAAAAATGGAATAGCGGCCAGGTAACATTCAGTTAAACCTTTCATATCAAGCGAGTAGAGTTCAGGTTTGTGAAAAAATCCGCCTATCCATACAAATAGATTGGTAGCCACAAAAAATAACACAGAAGAAGCAAGGGACATTCCCCCAACCCTGATAGCACTTTTGTTTTGTTGCATGCTTGTTCCCAAAAGGGTAATCAACAGGTAGGTGAGATAAACCATAATGGTTTGCTCCGGAAAGGCCCATCCGTTAAAACCCATTAATGCATCACCTAAAAGCATAGCCAATACAGGCATACCAAAAGCAAGCCAGCGGTTTGTAATATATGCGCCTGCAAACAATGCCATTGCTCCAATTGGGGTAAAGTTCGGTGCGTGAGGGAATAATCTTGTAAGTGCCGCGGCAAAAACAATGAGAATCACTGCTGTTAGTCTTTTATTCATCATAAAGGTTCCTTTTCTTGGTTTGCGAATGTAATAGAGAGAAATATGAAAACCAATTAAACAATTGTGGATATTGTCTATATTTTATCTTCTGATAGATATAGCTCCATTTATCCCCCTCAAAAACCTTTTGAAAAAAAAGTTGCCCCATGTGGGTGAAAAAGATGAAATTGCACTGTTTTTTTAGCAACACAACAACATACACCTAAATTAATACATATGAAAAGGAAGTTTTTCTCAGGATTACTGGCATTGTGTATTGGGGTTACGGCATTTGGCCAAACGCCCACACAAACAGATCCAAACCAGCCCCAATTGGTAGAAAAGGTTACTGCCAAACCGGGAGAATTAATGATAGCTTATGAAAAATGGCGTTTGCCCAACGGGCTTACCGTTATTATTCATGAAGACCATTCAGACCCCATTGTGCATATTGATGTAACATACCATGTTGGTTCAGCTCGGGAAACCGCTGGAAAATCTGGTTTTGCACATTTCTTTGAACATATGATGTTTCAGGGATCTGATCATGTGGCTGATGAAGAACATTTTAAACTGGTAGAAGGTGCAGGTGGAGATATGAACGGAACCACCAACCGCGACAGAACAAACTATTTTGAAACGCTTCCTAAAAATTACCTGGAAACAGCCATTTGGCTTGAAGCCGACCGTATGGGATTTTTACTGGATGCTGTTACACAAAAGAAGTTTGAAGTACAACGCTCTACCGTTAAAAACGAAAAAGACCAGCGTGTTACAAACGTTCCTTACGGACGCACCAATGAGGTAAAAGACCAGATTCTTTATCCTGCCAAACATCCTTATAACTGGCCAACCATTGGTTATGTAGAGGATCTTGATCGTGTAGGAGTAGAAGACCTGAAAAACTTCTTTATGCGCTGGTATGGACCTAACAATGCAAGCCTTGTGGTAGCCGGTGATGTGGATCCAAAGGAAGTAATGGCGCTTGCCGTTAAATATTTTGGTTCTATCCCACGTGGGCCGGAAGTAAAAAATATGCCAAAAACACCTGTGCGTTTACCAGATAATGTTTATGCGAATTATGGTGATAATGTTTTTCTTCCGATGACATTTATCGTATACCCTGGTGTTGCCAATTACCACCCGGATGAGGCTCCGCTTGATATCCTTTCCTCTATCTTGGGTGATGGAACCAACTCCTGGTTATACCAGAAACTGGTTAAAAACGAAAAAATGTTCCAGGCTGCTTGTTACAACCCTTGTTTCGAATTATCAGGCGAGTTTAGTTTTCAGTTATTGTCATACCCGGCTATGATGCAGGAAGAGCCTGCTAACCCTGAAGATCTGCTAAAAGCCGTGCTCGATGAGTTTGACCGCACAGGTGTTACAGATGAAGAATTAAATCAGGCTAAAGCAAAGTTTGAGTCGCAGGCTATACAAAGTTTATCTAGCATTGGTGGTAAAGCTGCACAATTGAGTATGTGGAATTATTTGTTGCCAAATAAACCAATGAACGTACCTGACGAAATTGCCCGTTACAAAAAGGTAACCAAGGAAGACGTGATGCGTGTTTTCAGAACGTATATCAAAGGAAAATATGCCGCTATTGTAAATGTATTTCCTAAAGATGCAAATGCCGCTTCAACCAAAGAAGAAACTAAACTGGCCAATAGCTCCGGAGTTGCTTCAACTGAAGTGGAATATAAAGGCTTGAGTTATGTAAAACCTACAGATAATTTCGACCGCAGCAAAAAACCGGAAGTAAAAGGTATTGTAACTCCTGTTGTGCCTAAAGTATTTAATACCAAATTTGATAACGGACTTACTGTTATTGGTACACAAAACAGTGAGTTGCCATTGGTGACACTAATGATTACCATGAAAGGTGGAAATGTGGTAGTGAATGATCCTGGCAAAGCCGGACTAGCTGCACTTACTACGTATATGATGGGTGAAAATACACAGAACTTTACTTCTGAAAAGTTTAATGCGGAGTTGGATCGTTTGGGTAGTTCTATTTCCTTTAATGCTGGAAAAGAAAATACAACCATTATGGTAGTTGCTCAGAAAAAGAACCTCGACCGCACCCTTCAGTTGTTTGAAGAAGCTTTGTTAAGACCTAAATTTACTGCTGAAGATTTTAAATTGAAACAAAGACAACTTGCTGAGCAGATCAATGCATCAAGCCGTCAGGCTGGTGATATGGCCGGAAAAGCATACAACAAATTATTATATGGCAAATCAATTTTTGCTGAACCGGTTTTGGGTACCATTAAGTCAATTAAGGGTATGTCGGTAAAAGATGTACAATCGTATTACGATAAGTATTACTCGCCTTCAGTATCTTCTATGGTAATTGTAGGAGATGTAAGTGAGGCCGAAATTATGCCTAAAATTCAGTTCCTTAAAAACTGGGCTAAAAAAGATGTAGTATTACCTGCACCTCCTGCTGCTACTATTCCTGATAAACAACAAATTTATCTGGTAGATAAATACAAAGCCACTCAAACAGAAATACGCGTAGGGTACCTGGCTTTACCTTACGATTACAACGGTAAATTCTTTAAATCAACTGTAATGAACTACCCGCTGGGTGGTAACTTCAACAGCCGTTTAAACCTAAACCTGCGTGAAGAAAAGGGAATCACCTACGGAATCCGCTCAGGATTCCAGGGAACTTATAATCCTGGTCCTTACACGGTAGGTGTAGGTGTTCGTGCAAGTGCTACTGATACCGCTGTTAAAGAAATATTATTGGAAATGTCAAAATACCGTGAGTCGGGAATTACCAATGACGAGTTGGCTTATGCTAAAAAATCTTTGAGCCAAAGTGATGCCTTGAGGTATGAAACCATATTTGATAAAGCCGGATTCTTAAATCAACTGGCTTATTATAATCTTCCGGTTGATTATATCGATCAGCAAAACAAAACATTGCAGGATATTACAAAGGCAGAGATTGATGCCCTTGCCAAAGAAATGCTTGCCATCGAAAAAATGATGATCATTGTAGTGGGCGACAAGGAAAAAATCAAAACATCTCTTGATAAACTTGATTTTGGAAGTCAGCCTGGTTACAAATCATCACTTGGCACGTACAAAGTGGTAGAGTTGAAATTAGACTAAACATCTTTTTTATAAAACATAAAGGCTGTCTCACCAATTGGGACAGCCTTTTTTGTTTTTTTGAGGGGCGCAGGCAACTTTTAGTAACAAAAGGGCATTATAGCAATTGAACTCGGAAATGATAGGGTATAACAAAACATTTACAGACAAGCTTAAAAACGGAGACAGGGTGGCTCAAAAAGAGCTGTTTGGTAAATGTTATGGGCCTATGTTCAGGGTTTGCCAGCGTTATATTGTTCAAACAGATGAGGCGGAAGATTGCCTGCTGAAAGGTTTTATGAAAGTGTTTCATCAGGTTGGTTCTTTTACTTACACCAATGATCAGAGTCTTTTTTATTGGGTAAAAAAAATAATGGTGAATGAGTGTTTGATGGTATTAAGAGGTAGAAATAATTTTAACCTGATGATTGAAGGGGAAGCGGAGGATATTGCTACAGATACTTCCGTTATGGATGATTTGCATGCAGAGGAACTGCTGAAAATGATCATGCAATTACCATCGGGTTACCGCACCGTTTTTTCGCTTTTTGTAATAGAAGGATATGAACACAAAGAAATTGCAAAAATGCTGGGTATTTCAGAAAGCACGAGCAAAACGCAACTACTTAAGGCAAAAAATAAACTGAAGTTAATGGTTGTTCAGCAAACAAAATATGGCTTGGGACATGGATCATAAAAGCATAGCAGAGAAAATAAACGGGCTGGATCAATTGCCTGAATATTACACCCCTAACCTGGAGTTAAAATGGGGAATTATTGAAGCGGGTATGGAGAGATCTCATAAACCCATGTGGATATGGTGGTTTAGTGCAGCGGCTGTTATTTTTATAGCCGGCTTGATTTGGTTCGTAAAACCTGCAGATCAAACGGCAAATTTACCGGCCCCGCTTGTTAAGGAATATCAGGCATCAGTTACATTTAAAGCAAACCCTATACAAGAGAAATCGGTGCATGCGGAGAAAAGGGTAAATACACAAAAACAGGCAGCGCAAACAGTGCCGTTAACTGCTGTTGCTGAAATAAGCCGGGAGCAGGAGGTAACCCAACAACCTGCGGTAACAACAGATACATTATTGCAGGTAGCACAATCAGAAAGGATAATACCCAAACAACGTTATGTGGAGCTCGATTTTTCAGATGGCATTGAACAAAGCAGCCCACAAACAACAATAGCAGCCCAACAATTCCGGTTTAAACTGGGTAATTGGCCGGCTTTTAGTAAAACAGGCAGTGGTATAAAACAAACAGATATACCGCTAAGGATTCAGAAAACTTTTTAACTTAATTATTTAATATATGAAAAAACGAATGCTTTTGGCAATAGGAATCACTATGCTCTTTTGCCAGGTAAAACTTCAAGCTCAGGAGGAGGGTGTTAAATTTGTAAATGAAGCCCCCGGAGGGGAAACAATAAACGACACGCTGATTGTTACCTTAAACAATAACGACAAGGTGCTGATCATAAGCCACAGGTTTAATGAGATGTATACTTATTCGCGGGCGGATTCACTTAAAACCTTATTTATTGCCGATATGGAGAAGGCCATATCTCAGGGGCAACTCAACACCGAGACGGAGAATATCCATTATTTTGTTCAGCAGGGAAACAGGCGTTTAAAGTCAGAAAATCCGGAATTTACCCGCAATACCATTGATGTGGCTTATGAAATGGTCAGGCTTCAACTGGGGCTGCCCAAACACCGGATCATTATTTACGATATGCAATCGGGTGTGCTATTGCATTTTTACCTCAAAACCCTTTCCGATTACAAAACGGTATTAGGTTCGGTGAGCCTTGATGCTGCTATTAAATCGGCACTTGCTGAAAAAAGCGACAGGAAAAGATTCTTTAAAATTGAAGTAAAAGAGAACAACAATGTTTTTGCCATTACCAATAAATCCAAATCTTCCTTCGATATGATTGAGTTAGCTCCCACTTTTGGAGTGGGTATCATGGGTAATACCATTGCTCCTTTGCTGGGCGCAGATATATACCTTACGTTTACCAATAAATACAATTTCAAAAAATACAGGGTAGGAGGCGGGTTAACAGCATTTCCATTTGTACAAGGTACCGGTGATGTGATTACCAAGGTTTCTTTTGTGAAATCATATGAGTTAAGAGCGATGTATAACCTGAACGGAACCTCGCGAAAAGACAACCACTGGTTTGGCCTCCAGGCAGGAATACTTTCAGCCGAAAAATCAAGCACTTACAATAATGCCTATAAAGCAGGATTGGTTTATGATAGCAACGGACCTTTCAGTTACTCCTTCGACCTGATAAGAGATAATGCCAAACAAAGGATATTCGGTTTTACCATGAAAATGCTGTTTTAATCATGAGTACTTAAAGCTGCACTTAAAAGGCAAATTCAAGGTTTTCCATTTGTTTTTTATGTGCGGCTTCTTTTTGTAATTCAATTTTTGATAAGATAGAAGCCACCTCTTTTTTAATTTTTATATCAGTGCTCAGATAGGTTACCCTAAGCTCAAACTGATAATGGAAAATAAGTTTATTGCCGAGGTAATCTTTCACAGTAAAAGAGTTACCCAATGGCAATGAAGGCAACTGGTACTTTTGTCTGATTACGCTTTTTACGGTCTCCAGTATGTCGGGAGAAGTGATATCAATAACATAAGTGCAGTTTAATAAGGTACGGTTAAGCAGATTAATAATGGTTCTGGTGCTTAATCCGCAGAACTGTTGCTTATATACAAGCGTGTTAAAATAGTGGTGAAAATACCTTTTGTGCATTTTAAAGCTTGGCTTTCCAAGCTCTGCCAGCAAATCGGTAATACCACTCTCAAGTGACACATTGCGGAAGTTAATAGGAATGTCGGTTAATAATTCCCGCTCTCCGGTTGTATGTAAGAATGCAAAGCTCTTGTGCAAACTTTCATTTTCAGCGATGTCTTCATAATAATGAAGCCGGCTGGTATTATAACCACCTCTGCTCACCATACGGGAGTAGAGATAGTAATAAAGTTTTTTTGCTGTGCGAATCATCTTTGGTTTATATAGGTTAATGCTATTACAAAATAAACAGCTTTTTATTGATTTTAAAAGCTGTTTATGTTATATAAGTAGCTGTTCCTTGCCTTTTTTATATTAAAACACTGATTATCAGCATTTATAATTTATTTAAAGGACCGGTTTCGTTAACCCGAATATGGTCATCACCCAATAAAAATGGCCATTACGGAAAGATTCTCTTCCGGTTTGGTACAAAAAAAGAGGCTGCTTCCATACAGAAACAGCCTCTTTTTATAAAAACTACTTTGATTAGCTGCCAGTTTGTGTTTCGTATGCCTCCAATGGCAAACATGCACATATCAGGTTTCTGTCGCCATGGGTATTATTTACTCTTCCCACAGTTGGCCAGAATTTGGCAGCCTTCACATAAGGTAAAGGGTAAGCGGCTTGCTGGCGGCTGTAGGAATGATTCCACTCATCTGCAGTAATTACATGAGCTGTATGAGGGGCATTTTTTAGTACATTGTCAGTTTTATCTGCTGTTCCTGTGATAATGGCCTCCACTTCCTCTTTAATAGTAATCATGGCATCACAAAAACGATCCAGCTCTGATTTTGGCTCACTCTCCGTTGGCTCCACCATAATAGTGCCTGCCACAGGGAAGCTCATGGTAGGAGCATGGAATCCATAATCCATTAAACGTTTGGCAATATCTTCGGCTTCTACACCGCTGGCCGATTTAAATACACGGGTATCAAGGATCATTTCATGTGCGCAACGGCCTTTTGATCCGGTATATAAAATCTGATAATGTTTTTCTAAACGTGCTTTGATATAGTTGGCATTTAAGATGGCATATTTTGTTGCATTTTCCAGCCCTTCTGTACCCATCATGCGTATATAAGCATAAGAAATAAGCAGGATAGATGCACTGCCCCATGGAGCCGCACTTACTGCATGCATGGATTTATTTCCACCTTCCATATCTACCACAGCATGGCCGGGTAAAAAAGGCACCAGGTGACTGGCTACTCCAATTGGTCCCATTCCGGGTCCGCCACCGCCATGTGGAATACAAAAAGTTTTGTGCAGGTTTAAATGGCATACATCTGCACCAATATTTGCCGGACTGGTTAATCCAACCTGGGCATTCATATTGGCACCATCCATGTACACCTGACCACCGTTCTTATGTATTAATTCACACACTTCTGTAATGCGCTCTTCAAAAATACCGTAAGTACTTGGGTAGGTAACCATCAGGCAGGCCAAATGATCTTTGTGCTCTTCGGCTTTTGCTTTCAGGTCCTCAATATCAACATATCCGTTCTCCAATGTTTTGGTAACAACTACCTTCATACCGGCCATTACAGCAGATGCAGGATTGGTACCGTGGGCAGAAGATGGGATTAATGCAATATTTCTATGCGTTTGCCCAATTGATTTAAAATATTCACGGATCACCATTAAACCGGCATACTCGCCCTGTGCACCTGCATTAGGCTGCAAACTGATGCCGGCAAATCCGGTAACCTGTTTTAGGTAATCACTCAATTCATTAAAAATGCGTGTATATCCCTTAGCCTGATTGCGTGGAATAAACGGATGCAATAAGCCAAATCCGGGCATGGTTACCGGAATCATTTCTGCCGTAGCATTTAGTTTCATGGTACATGAGCCTAAAGCTATCATGCTATGGCATAAGGAAAGATCTTTTGATTCAAGCAGCTTAATATAACGCAGCATTTCATGCTCACTGTGATATGAGTTAAATACCGGATGGGTCATAAAATCACTCCTGCGGGCATAATCAGCCGGAACATTCAGTGGTGTTGTTTCATGCATTTTCAGATTGGAAACCTTGCCTGTAAGTGCAGTTACCAGAGCATTTACATCGGCAATGGTATGCGTTTCATCAATGGAGATACCAATATGTTTATCGTCAACCTTGCGGATATTGATCTCTGCTTTCACACAATCTGCCAAAGCTTTTTCAGCAGAAGGAACTTCAATCAGCAGGGTATCAAAAAAGTGTTTGTTTTTTTGTTTAAGACCAAGCTCGGTTAATACGCTGCTCAGTTGATTGGCTAAGCCGTGCACCCGTCCTGCTATACCTTTTAAGCCTTTTGGTCCGTGGTATACACCATACATACTGGCCATAATGGAAAGTAATACCTGAGCTGTGCAAATATTGGAAGTTGCTTTTTCTCTGCGGATATGCTGTTCGCGTGTTTGCAAAGCCATACGCAAGGCATTATTCCCCTGCGCATCTATACTTACTCCAATAATTCTGCCGGGCATCTGACGTTTATAAGCATCTCTGGTAGCAAAAAAACCGGCATGTGGTCCGCCATAACCCATAGGTACGCCAAAACGCTGTGCTGAACCAACTACTACGTCTGCACCCCATTCACCCGGAGGGGTTAATAAAGTAAGGCTTAATAAATCGGCTGCAACTGCCACCATCACATTTTTCTCCATGGCCTTTGCCATAAATTGGCTGTAGTCGTATACCTCACCGTTTCCGGCAGGATATTGAATAAGGGCACCAAAATAAGTGTCGTCTAATTCTATGGTGTGGTGATCTCCAATAACAAGCTCCACTCCAATCGGTTCGGTGCGGGTTTTTAATACATCAATCGTTTGCGGAAAACACAGGGAGGAAACAAAGAACTTGGTAGCCTGCTGATTTTTAGATTCCGAATGAAGCATATGCATCGCTTCGGCTGCCGCTGTTCCTTCGTCAAGTAAACTGGCATTGGCTATTTCCATCCCGGTAAGCTCAATAATCATGGTTTGGTAGTTTAACAGCGCCTCCAAACGACCTTGTGCAATTTCTGCCTGATAAGGAGTATATGCTGTGTACCATCCCGGGTTTTCGAAAATATTACGCAACACCACATTGGGTGTATGGGTACCATAATACCCCATACCAATAAAGTTTTTATAGATATTGTTTTCCTCCGAAATCTGCTTAAGCATTCCCAGTAGCTCCATTTCTGTTAACGGTTCAGGCAGTTTCATACGCTCTTTAAGCCGTATATGTGCCGGAATGGTTTCATCAATAAGCTGGTCTACACTCGATACACCAATTGTTTTTAACATGGAAGGCGTATCATTTGAAATTGGGGAAATGTGACGTTTAATAAATTCGTCACTGTGGTTGGATGTAATATTCATATATCTCTGACGGTTATTGGCTGAATAAAGTTGGGCGAATTTAATGTTTTTGTGTTCTTAAAAAAGTGTTGTCTGTCAGGGTCTGTATTTCTATTTTTGTATTAAAACTTCCCATACCATTTTGTTCTTATCCCGGAGTGTATATTTTTGAGCCTTAAACCAGCAAACATGAGGACTTTATTACTTCTTATTTCACTTTTTTACGGAACAGCCGCCATAAGCCAGAATACTGATGGAGATGCAATTATTGGCGTTTGGGAAACAGGAAATGGGAAGGCGCGGGTAAATATTATTAAATCCGGCAATTATTATTATGGCCGTATTGTTTGGCTAAAAGAACCCATGAACGAGGAGGGCAAACCAAAGGTAGATAAAAACAACCCGGATGAGTCGAAACGATTAACCCCTGTATTGGGATTGCGGTTATTGGCCGGTTTCGAGTTTAAGGGTGATAATCTGTGGGAGGAAGGTACCATTTACGATCCGGAGAGCGGCAGCACCTATAAATGCAAAATATCCCTGGAAGATAATAATACCATGAATATCCGAGGTTTTATCGGTATTTCAGCTTTCGGCAGAACCGATACCTGGAAACGCCTCCAGCTAAAAAAATAACTTAAGGGCTAACCAGGTTAAGGCTGATATTAAAGTACAGCGGGTTGGTTAATTTGTTTTCCATCAGGTAACTTTTATCATCAAACAAACTCCGGAAAAACTCACCCCGGTCAATATTAAAATTATAATTTATCCGGTATCCGGTTTGAACCGAGATCCACAAAAACTTGTATACGGCAAACTCATAGGTAAGCCTGAACCTAAGCTCGGAGCGCCTTAGTTCAAGGTCATTTACTCCGGGGCCAAACATATTGTTCCTGTTTAAGAGATGATAGCTGTTTCCTTCCAGTTCATATCCTGCCAATAAAATATTTCTGGTGGTAAGGGTTCTCCTCACGGCTGCACGTGCAGGAAAAAGGGATTCTATTCCCCATTTGCGGTTTTCAAACGTATGGTTAAACAATACCAGAGGTATATAACCCTGGGCCCCGGGACGGTAGGTTCTGGAAACACCAAGAGCCAGCATAGAACGGTCGTTGCGTTTCCATCCATAAAATGCCGCTGCTGTATACCTTGTTTTACTTAAAAAGTCAGGCATATCTCCGCTGTTTAACTGATAGTTTCCATTCATATCGGCTGATACAAAAACGAGCAGGAAATTTTTCTCATCAAGTGGTTTAAAGAGGGTGCTGTTAAGTCCGGTGGTGCTTAAACCATGCACGGCAAGGCTGCGTGTAAAAGCATCTGTATTGTTTTCTGATATATCATAAAAAGATTGCCAATGGCTAAATCCCACTGCCCATTGAATGGTAGTTTTAGATACAACAGGCACATTACCTGATAAACGCATTCCAGAAACAGAACGAATTTCCTGCTTGCCAAAACCTGACGTTAAGGTATGAGGCCCCTGGAAATCATAGCCAAGAGAAACCAGTTTGTTTGGACTTAAATCAAGCACCTTGGATGTGCAATATCTTTTAACACCTTCTGCCGGAGCCATATCAGCAAACTGGCTAAAATCAATGGTTTCGTTGGTGCCTGCCGTATCCGTTTGTGCATACAAAGCAGCAGAAATGATGAAACCAATACATAAAAATAACAGACTTTTTTTCATAGCAATCAATCGGTTTCAAAAGAGCAATAATATACGCTATAATAAAATGGAAGTTTTCTATATGATGGGTAGCTTAGTATATTTGTGTGCCTAAATTTTAAGAAATATGTTTGGAAAATTAGCAGAAGCGCAGAAAAAAGCAGAGGAAATAAAAACACGCCTAAATGCCATTACCGTAGAAGGGGAGGCGGGAAACGGGCTGGTAAAGGTGGTAGCCAACGGTAATCGCATGATTAAAGATATTGTTATTGCAGATGAACTGATGGTTGCTGAAAGAAAAGAAGAACTTCAGGACTTACTCGTAATAGCAAGTGAAAAAGCATTGCAGCAGGCTGAAAATATATCTCAAACCGAAATGATGAGCCTGATGGGCGGAATGGGCCTGGGTAATCTTTTTGGCAAGTAATATAAAAGAGAAAGCCGAACTTACTAAAGTCCGGCTTCTCCTCCTAGCTATGAAACTTAAACAGCATTACTGCTGCGTTCCGTTGTGCAATTTAGTTGGTTTATCTTGCTATACAACCATTGGGCGGTATTAATAAAGTAAAATTTTACTTCTGCTTGTAAAGCAGGCGATTAAAAATCGGATGTAATAAAATATGCTGTGTTGCTCCCCTGTTTTGCTCAATAAAATTCCTGGAGTTTTCTCCTGCCTGCTTGCAAAATTGTTGGTTAGATACCATATCAGTGAGCAGGTGGTTTAATTCATTGGCATTATTAATAATAAATCCGCCACCTGATTTAGCTAATGCAAGGGCTTCAGGAAATTTGTCGTGATTGTTGGGGCCATAAAATACCGGGATACCAAATGTTGCAGGTTCTAAAATATTATGCAATCCCTTTTGCCCAAATCCTCCTCCCACCAAGGCTACATTTGCATAACTGTAAGCTGAGGCAAGCATACCCACATTATCCATTATTAATACGTCAATATCAATTTCGTTTTCAAACCTGGAAAATCGGCTTGTACGATATGCGGCAAATGTTTTTTCAATATCGGAAATGCGTGCTTCAGATATTTCATGTGGTGCTATCAGCAATTTTAACCGGTGAATGCGTAAGGCGTTGCAGCCTGCCAGCATACCTTCCTCTGCAGGGTATGAACTTCCGGCAACAATAAGTTTGTTATCACCTTTAAAGCGGGCTATTTTATCTATTTTTTCTGCGGCAAGTGATGTTTGCCAAACCCTGTCAAATCGGGTATCACCGGCTTTAGAGGCTTGGGTTATACCTGCCTGCTTCAATATCTCAACCGATGTTTCGTTTTGTGTAAAAATATGGGTAAAGAGGTGAAGCATTCCTTTATAAAAAGAGGCGTATGGTTTAAAAAAAAGTTGTTCTTTCCTGAACAGTGCAGAAATAAGCAATACCGGAATTTTTTTGCGATGCAGTTCCAGCAGATAAAAGTACCAGAACTCATATTTGGTAAAAATGGCTGCAACCGGTTGTATTGTTTCTATAAAAGCTCTGGCATTGCTTCTGCTGTCATCCGGCAGATAGAAAATATAATCTGCACCTTGGTAGTTCTTGCGAATTTCATAACCCGATGGGGAAAAAAAAGTAACCACAACAGCCACCTCCTGATGGCTCTTTTTTAATTCTTCCATCACAGGTCTTGCCTGTTCAAACTCGCCCAATGAGGCACAATGAAACCATATTTTTGCTCTGCTATCACCAGATGTTTTGAGCCTGATATGAGAGAGAATCTCTTTGCGCCCGCTGGTATAAAGTTTAGCCTTGTTGTTAAAAGGTGACAGCAGCCGCACCAGTAAAAAGTAAAACCGGGTTGTAATAATGTAAATAAGGAAGCCGGCTATTCTCATTTGAAGTGGAACTCGTCTTCCTCTTTAGTGGTTAAATACATGGGAATCATCCAGGCAAAACGGATACCCCACATCATATCAAGCCGTTGTTTGGTATCGGCACTCATCAGGTCGTAATTGTATTTTCTTACACTTTGAGTAAATGCCTGGGTCATATCAAAAGCAGCATAAAAATTAATAAAGCGGTTTTTGCTGTGAAAGTAATACCCTACGGTTTCAGAGAGGGCAGGACCCATGCTTAATCTGTCGTATCCCTTTTTAAACTGATCCGTTAAGGGAGCTATATCGTTGTTTGTTGTGGTAATATTAATATGATGCGAGAAAAAACCGGGACCGGCCATCACCATAATACCCGAGTTTCTGTTTAGTACCGATAACGGAAATACTTTACCAAATTTAGCGTACAACTGAATACCGCGCATGGTTAACGAGTATTCTGCCGGATAGCCTCCGGTATTGGTAATTACGCCATTGCTGTTGGTAAGGTTAAGCAGAAAATTGTTTTCCTTAATTACATCGCCAAACAAATAGGCACCATCAAGTGAGTATACAAAATTCCCCTTGGTTTTAAAGAGGAAACCAAAACCTGCTCCATGTATGGTTCCAAACCTCTTCGATAAATCGGCAGATGGTTCATGGTAAGTATAATGAAACTGAAAATTGAAAATTTTATTGGGCTTCATATCATCTGCTCGTTTCTGCTGTGCCAAAATAACGGCCGGTTTCAAGAAAATTGTTGCAATACAGATGATTAAGATGTGTATTCTGTTCATTTTGATTTCAAAAATAGCTTATTTATCTAAATGTAAAAGGTAAGATTATATTTGCGCCACTAAATTTATAAGACATAGACATGCGAAACATTCAAATGGTTGATTTGAATAGCCAATATCTCAAAATAAAATCAGAAATAGATAAAGCAGTATTGGATGTAATTGAATCTACCAGATTTATAAACGGACCGGCAGTGCAGGAATTTGCCGGAGAATTGGCAAACTATCTGCAGGTGAAACATGTTATTCCATGTGCAAATGGTACCGATGCCCTTCAAATAGCCATGATGGCATTAAACCTGCAACCTGGCGATGAGGTTATTTTGCCCGCATTTACCTACGTAGCTACCGCTGAGGTAATTGCCTTGTTAAAGTTAAAACCGGTGATGGTTGATGTTGACCCCAAAACTTTTTTAATTGATATCCATCTGATAGAAGCTGCCATTACTCCTAAAACCAAAGCGATTGTTCCGGTACACCTGTTTGGCCAAAGTGCCAATATGGAAGCCATTATGCAAATTGCAAACAAACACAACCTCTATGTAATTGAAGATACTGCTCAGGCTATTGGCGCAACTTATACCTTCTCTGATGGCCGTAAGCAAAAAGCAGGAACTATCGGAACCATTGGTGCTACATCCTTTTTCCCTTCAAAAAACCTGGGTTGTTTTGGAGACGGAGGGGCCTTATTTACCAATGATGAAAACCTTGGCAAAAGATTAAAAATGATTGCCAATCATGGTCAGAGTGTGCAATATTTTCACGATGATATTGGTGTAAACTCCCGCCTGGATACCATACAGGCTGCCGTTTTAAAAGTGAAACTTAAGCACCTGGATACTTATGCAAAAGCCCGTAATGAGGTGGCTGATTTTTACGATAAGGCTTTTTTAAATCATCCCAATTTGTTAACTCCGGTAAGGGTAAAAGATTCGGATCATGTTTTTCATCAGTATACCATGCAAACCTGTGGAATAGACCGGGACCATATGCGTAAGTGGCTGGCAGAAAAAAATATTCCTTCTATGGTGTATTATCCTATCCCGTTGCATTGGCAAAAGGCCTATGCCGATGAGCAATTCCCCAAAGGCAGCTTGCCGGTAACAGAGAAGTTATGTACCTGTGTGATATCACTGCCTATCAGCACAGAAATGGATGAAGAGCAATTGAATTATATTACTGCTCATGTTTTGGAATATTGTAAACAACACGTTAAAGAAAATTAATAACACATGAAAATAGCTGTAGTTGGTACAGGTTATGTTGGTCTGGTAACAGGTGCATGTTTATCAGACGTTGGTATTGATGTTACCTGCATTGATATTGATGAGAAAAAAATTGAAAACCTAAATAAAGGGATTTTGCCCATTTATGAGCCAGGTTTGGAAGAGATTGTAGAACGCAATACCAAAGCCGGGCGCTTACACTTTTCTACTTCGCTTGCAACAAGTATTCACGGGTGTGATGTGGCTTTTATTGCCGTAGGTACTCCTCCCGGTGAAGATGGCAGTGCCGATTTGAAGTATGTATTAGGTGTGGCCAAAGAAATAGGTGAGCATATTGAAGATTATATTGTAGTGGTTACCAAAAGCACGGTACCTGTGGGAACAGCCAAAAAAGTAAAACAGGCAGTACAGGATGCATTGGATAAACGCAAAGCAAGAACATTATTTGATGTAGCCTCTAATCCTGAATTCTTAAAAGAGGGTGCAGCCATTGATGATTTTCAGAAACCTGATAGGATTGTGATTGGGGTGGAAAGTCACCGTGCCGAAGAAATTATGCGTAAACTGTATAAGCCATTTTTATTGAATGGTCATCCTATCATTTTTATGGATATTCCTTCTGCAGAAATGACCAAGTATGCTGCAAATGCTATGCTGGCAACCAAAATCAGCTTTATGAATGATATAGCCAATTTGTGTGAAATAATGGGTGCTGATGTAAACCTGGTAAGAAAAGGTATAGGAAGCGATCCGCGCATTGGTAACAAATTTATTTATCCGGGTATTGGTTATGGTGGTTCGTGTTTTCCTAAAGATGTAAAAGCGCTGGTGAAAACTGCAGAGGATAACGGATACAGCATGCGTATTTTAAAATCGGTTGAAGATGTAAACGAAAGCCAAAAATCGGTGCTGTTTAATAAGATTTCAACTCATTACAGCGGAACGCTAAAAGGAAAAACATTTGCTCTGTGGGGTTTATCTTTTAAACCCAAAACGGATGATATGCGCGAAGCACCTTCTCTGGTAATTATTGAAAAGTTGCTTAAAGCCGGTGCCAATATTGTTGCCTATGATCCGGTTGCCATGCACGAAGCCAAAAAAATACTGGGAGAGCAGATTTCTTATGTATCTAAACCGGAGTCTGCATTGATTGATGCCGATGGTTTAATCATTGCCACAGAATGGCCTGAGTTTCGTTCTCCGGATTTCCATGTGATTAAAAAGCTGATGAAAGGCCATGTAATTTTTGACGGACGTAATATTTACGACCTGGCAGAAATGAAAGAACTTGGCTTCAGTTATTACTGCATTGGTGTTAATACCACACAACAATAATTCCCATATTATGCCAAGAATACTTATTACAGGAGCCGCAGGATTTTTAGGGTCTCACCTGTGCGACAGGTTTATTAAAGAAGGCTACGATGTAGTGGGAATGGATAACCTGATTACCGGTGATCTGAAAAATATTGAACACCTGTTTAAACTCAGGGAGTTTGAATTTTACCACCATGATGTAAGCAAGTTTGTACATGTATCGGGCAAACTTGATTATATCCTGCATTTTGCCTCACCGGCAAGCCCTATTGATTATTTAAAAATTCCAATACAAACCTTAAAGGTGGGGTCTCTTGGCACCCATAATTGCCTTGGGTTGGCCAAAGAGAAAAAGGCCAGAATATTAGTTGCCTCCACTTCCGAAGTGTATGGCGATCCTTCTGTTCACCCTCAAACGGAAAACTATTGGGGTAATGTAAATCCGGTTGGTCCGCGTGGGGTATATGATGAGGCAAAACGTTTTCAGGAAGCTATTACTATGGCATATCATACCTATCATGGGTTGGAAACGCGTATAATCAGAATCTTTAATACATATGGTCCGCGCATGCGCCTAAATGATGGCAGGGTATTGCCTGCTTTTATTGGCCAGGCATTAAGAGGGGAGGACTTAACTGTTTTTGGTGATGGGTCTCAAACCCGTTCATTCTGTTATGTTGACGATCTGGTGGAAGGCATTTACCGCCTGTTGATGAGTGACTATGCTTATCCGGTAAATATTGGCAACCCCGATGAAATTACCATTAAAGAGTTTGGTGAAGAAATTATAAAACTTACCGGTACCAAACAACAACTCATATTTAAAGAATTGCCAACGGATGACCCTAAACAACGTCAGCCGGATATTACCCTTGCAAAAAAACTGCTGGGATGGGAACCCAAAATTAACCGGGCAGAGGGTTTAAGAATTACCTATGAGTATTTTAAAAACCTGCCACCGGAGGAATTAAAAAAATCTGCCCACAGGTTTGATTAATACCATATCGGTGATTAAAACAAAAGAGCTGTTTCGATTGAAGAAACAGCTCTTTTGTTTTAATATGGTATTATGTTTTATGAGCGCAATAAGTTGTTATGCAATCAAAGGCGGGAATGCTAAAGTAAAACATCGAATATATTAAATATGTGCCCTCAAAAGGTGCAGATAACGTTCTGTTTTACAGAAAACAATACACTGACCAGCAAAAGGAGGATAACTAATGGATGCTTATTACGCATAAAATGATAATTGTTAATAGTTTCGTGTTAAATTAACCTGAGTTAAACACAATATTATCGATAAACGCATGAAAAAAGTATTTGCCCTTTTACTATTAAGTATTTTTTATACCGGTGTTTTTGCACAAAATAAAGAATACAAAGTTGTGGATCAGACGTCTCCTGATGGGAAATATACCTATCAGGCGGTTACCAATGATTTGTTAAACGTTCGGATCTATTCGTTGAAAAATGGATTAACCGTGATGTTATCCGTTAACAAATCAGAACCGAGGATCCAAACCCTGATAGCAACCAAAGCCGGAAGCAAAAACGATCCTGCGGATAATACAGGTCTGGCACATTACCTTGAACATTTGCTGTTTAAAGGCACCGATAAATTTGGTACCAAAGACTGGGCTACCGAAAAGACCCACCTTGATATGATTGACGCTTTGTATGAGCAATACAATAAAACAACAGATGAAGCCAGCCGCAAGTCTATTTACCGTAAGATTGATTCTGTTTCATCCCTTGCATCAAAATACGCTATTGCCAATGAATATGATAAAATGGCTGCTGCCATCGGTGCATCGGGTACCAACGCATTTACCTCACTTGAGCAAACAGTATACGTAAATGAGATACCACAAAACCAGGTAGAGAAGTGGGTAACCATGGAAGCTGAACGTTTTCGCAGCCCGGTATTGCGTTTGTTCCATACTGAACTGGAAGCGGTTTACGAAGAAAAAAATATTTCCCTCGACAACGATCAGCGTAAAGTATTTGAGGCCATGATGACCAACCTGTTTACCAAACACAGTTACGGTACCCAAACCACCATTGGTACGGTAGATCATCTTAAAAATCCTTCACTTATTAAAATCAGGAATTACTTTAACACGTATTATGTTCCCAATAATATGGCCATTATTATGGCAGGTGATCTTGATCCGGATCAAACCATTCGCCTGATTGATGAAAAGTTTGCATATATGCAGGCCAAACCGGTACCTCCGTTTACATTCGAACCGGAGCCTGTAAAAACTGCTCCTACTACTGTTAGTGTTTATGGTCCGGATGCAGAAAACATCATGATTGCCTACAGGCTTCCTGGTGCTTCCACCAAACAGGCCAAATACCTGTTGCTGGTAGATTATTTGCTTGCCAACTCCAAAGCCGGATTAATTGATCTAAACCTGGTAAAAAAACAAATGGTGTTGGGTGCATCTTCTTCTCCGTGGATTAATAAAGATTACAGCATACACTTTCTTACCGGCCGCCCTAAGCAGGGGCAAAGCCTTGATGAAGTGAGGGACCTGTTGCTTCAACAGTTAAAGCTCATTAAAAGCGGAGGGTTTGATGAAGAATCCCTCACTGCCGTTATCAATAATTTTAAGGTAGACCAGATTCGCAATAATGAAAGCAACAATGGGCGTGCGTATAATATGCTCGAATCTTTTGTTGTGGGTACGCCATGGAAAGACCATGTGAGTTTGCTTGATGACCTTACCAAAATTACCAAGCAGGAACTGGTTGATTTTGCCAATGAATATTATAAAGATGACTATGTGATTGTTTATAAGAAAATTGGTGAAGACAAGAGCATCAAAAAAATTATTAAACCGGAAATTACTCCTGTGGCTGTAAACAGAGATGATATGTCGCCATTTGTGAAAAAGATGGTAGAGGCAGATGTAGCTCCGGTTAAGCCCGTATACCTTGATTACGAAAAGGACATTGTTAAAGGGAAAGTAAATGGTAAAATACCGCTTCATTATGTGAAGAACAACGATAACGGATTGTTCTCTCTTTATTACGTGCTTGATATGGGTAAGCTTAATAATATTAAACTCCCTATGGCTGTTAATTTATTGCAATTCCTTGGAACGGATAAATATTCGGCAGAACAAATAAGTAAAGAGTTTTTTAAAATAGCTTGTGATTTTGGTGTTTCTGCCAATGATGAGCAGGTTTATGTATACGTAAATGGTTTGGATGAGAATTTTGCACCTGCTGTTAGGTTGTTTGAACACCTGCTTGCCAATGCAAAACCAGATCAGGCAGCGTTAAACCAATTGGTGGAGCGTACCTTAAAACAACGCAAAGATACCAAACTGAACAAGCAGGCCATTTTTAATGCAGCATTAAGAAACTATGCCATCTACGGAAAAACCAATCCTTTTACTTATGTATTAAGTGAAGAACAACTTAAAGCCTTAAAAGCCGAAGACCTTGTTGAAATTATAAAAGGATTAACTTCTTACCAGCATAAAATTATGTATTTCGGTCCTAAGAGGATTGAAGAAGTGGCGTTTATTCTTAACAAAGATCATAAAACACCGGGTTCCTTAAAGTCATATCCAAAACAGGTAGTGTTTAAACGCAACGAAACCGACAAAAACACGGTGTATTTTGTAGATTATAAAATGGTACAGGCTGAGATTATGTGGCTAAATAAACAGCCAATGAATTATGACAGCACCCGTTTTCCATTGGTTTATTTATTTAACGAATATTTTGGTGGCGGAATGTCGTCTGTTGTTTTTCAAACCATTCGTGAATCTAAAGCATTGGCTTATTCTACCTACTCACGCTACCTTACACCTGGAAAGAAAAATGATCCTTATTATATCATTGCCTATGTAGGAACACAATCGGATAAACTGGCCCAGGCTGTGCAGGGAATGACGGAATTGCTCAACGATCTTCCTAAATCAGAAAGTTCATTTAATGCCGCACGTGATGCTATAAAAAGCCAGATTGAAACCGAACGAATCAATAAAGAACAGATTTTCTTTAACTATATTTCCTCTGAAAAACTTGGCATCCACCACGACCTGAGGATGGATGTTTACAACAATATAGATAAACTCACTTTTGACGACCTGAAAGCTTTCCATGATAAAAATTACAAAGGAAAAGCATTTACCTATTGCATCATGGGATCGAAAGATAAAATAAGCATGGATGAGTTAAAGAAGTATGGTGAAGTAAAAGAAGTAACCCTGGAAGAAATTTTCGGATACTAAGTTTATATGAAAGGAAAAAAAGCTTCCGTTTAACTAAACGGAAGCTTTTTTTATGCGCTGAACTTAACGGATAGGATACGAGGTTTAATGAATGTGGAAGACTAAAACCGGTAACGATTTAAAATCACAGGCGATTTTCTGCAAAGGTGCTAAGCCACAGCGGAGTTCTGTAAGTGCTAAGATGATCAGTTTTTGATAAACTTACCAAGTATCTGATTTTTTGATTTTATATAATAAACGCCACCCGGTAAGCGATCCGTTTCAATCATATTATCACCTTTCTGTAGGGTTAGGGATTTTAGCAGTTGTCCATTCATGTGATAGATATCTGCAGAAAGGGAAATGGTACTTTGCACAGTTAGTTGATTGGTTGCAGGATTAGGGAAAATGCGTGTAAGTGGTGAATGGAGTATGGTGTTTATTCCGGTTGTTGTTTCTTGAAAACGATACATGGTGCCGTTTGCTGGAACTCCGGAAAAATAACTCAAGGATAGAATATTGTTATAAGTATTAATATCGGTTATATTTCTATAACTCAATAAACTGTCGTTTGATGGGGATCCTGCTATAATAGCGGCTCCGGGGATTTCATAGGCAGAATTAGACAGAAGGGTAATTGATAAACCTGGTTTAAATCCTGAAGGATTTCCGGCTATACAACTTCCATAATGAAAAACAATTTCTTTTGATTGTTCCATAAACCAAAGCTGGCAGTTTAGTCTGGAAGCTGGATTTAGAGAAGTGTCGCTTCCAATATTTCTCCACTGCACTTTAAGCACCCTCGAGCCTGAAGCACCTGACAACTCATATGCCAGCTCAGTTTCGTTATATATGAGTTGATTGCCGTTTTCATCTATTAATTCAATAATTGCAGAGTTATTGTTAACCGTATCAGCTAAAATCATGGAGCCATACCAGGTAACAAAAGCACCTTTGCTGCTGTCGGTACCATTATTATATGCTCCAAAAATATACGGACGACCAAACAGGTTAAAGGAAAATGAAGGCTTATCAATATAATTACCCGAAAGGCTGGTATCAATGGTAATGATATCAGGATTTAATAGTGGGATATAGGTTTGATTAGACTTTACAAGCTTATAAGAGGATTGTGCCATGCCATGTTTGCCAACTAATAATAGTATACCAACAATAAGTATAGGGGTAAAGTGAAGTAATGGTTTTTTCATAAGTAGTAGATTTTAAGCAAATATCCCTTTCTTAAATTGATCAGAACCTTAAATAAGCCAAATTATAGCAAAGCATTATTAAGTAGTTAACACAGGATTTATATGAAACAAATTGAATGAATACGTCAAAAAAAAATGCAGAATACTGTCTTGAAAAATTATTTACCACAACAATCCCACATAACTGAACGACCATAGCCCAATAACAAATAACTCCCGCCTTGCGGGACAGGCAATGACTAATGACTAATGACTAATGACTATTGACCAATGACCAATGACTCCCGCCTTGCGGGACACGCAATGACCGGGCACCGAGCACTACGCACCAATTTTTACGTATAATTGCAGCATGAATCTGAAAGGGAAAATTGCAGTTATTACCGGTGTAAGTAAAGGCATAGGCTATAGTACAGCTAAAGCTTTGCTGGAAAAAGAAGCCTTGGTTTTTGGTTTAGGAAGAACACAGCCTGATATAAAAGAAAGTGGTTTTACTTTTATTGAAACCAACGTACGAGATGCCGTTTCGGTGGCAAATGCTTTTAAACAGATTTATAGCCAAACCAACTCTCAGGTAGATATCCTTATTAACAATGCCGGTTTGGGTTATTTTGGTTTTCTTGAAGATATATCTGATGAACAATGGCATGAGTTGTTTGAAACCAATATTGATGGGATGTTTTATTGTTGCAAGCAGGTATTACCAGTGATGAAAAAAAATCAGTTTGGCCATATTATCAATATTGCATCAACCGCTGCACTGGAAGGTATGGCGCAGGTTTCAGCTTATTGTGCCACCAAATGGGCAGTAAAAGGGTTAAGTGAATCGTTGTTTCGGGAGGTAAGGGATTTCAGAATTAAAGTAACCTGCGTGTATCCTGGTTCAACCAAAACAGATTTTTTTAGAAACAGTCCGGGAATTAAGCCCCATGACTATATGCTTATGCCGGAAGATATTGCCCTGATGATGATACAGGCCCTGGAAATGCCGGATAATTTTCATACCGTAAACCTGGAAATAAGACCATTGCAACCTAAAGGACCTAAAGCCTGATAGTATGACAGAACAATTAATCACTTATTATAAACAACATCCGCTTCGTTGCATCATGTTTGTTGCGCTGCTGTTCAGACTTGTTGGTGCCATATTTTCTGAAGGGTATGGTTTTTCTGACGATCATTTTCTGGTGGTAGAAGTGGCCCAGCAATGGGTTGATGGGGTGGATACGCGCGCCTGGATGCCATGGAACGGAAACACCATTCCAAGCGGACACAGTTTATTCTATCCCGGACTGCATTATTTATTTTTTGTGTTATGCCGTTTGCTTGGGCTTGAGGATCCCACCACTAAAATGTTATTGATAAGATTGCTCCATGCCTTTTACAGTTTAACTATTGTGTGGTACAGCTATAAGATCACCAATAAACTATCAGGTATACAACTGGCCAAACAAATAGGCTGGCTGATGGCATTGCTTTGGTTTATGCCTTTTTTTAGCGTACGTAATATGGTGGAAATTGTTTGTATTCCACCCCTTATTTATGGAGCCTGGCTCTTACTAAATGCTTTCGATAGTAAAAAACTTTCAGCCTTTTTTGTTTCGGGGTTAATTACCGGACTTGCTTTTTCATTTCGTTTTCAAACCATCACTTTTATTGGTGGTTTTGGACTTGCCATATTGCTTCGTAAACAATTTATACCAGCCATTGTATGGGGTTTAGGTGCATTGGTTACCATGGTAGCGCTTCAGGGGGGAATTGATTTTTACATCTGGGGAAAACCTTTTGCCGAGTTTGCAGAGTACACCAAGTACAACCTGGAAAATGCCAATAATTATATTACCGGTGACTGGTATAATTACCTCCTTTTGGTTTCCGGTTTGCTTGTTCCACCCCTTGGTATAATAATCTGGTTTGGTTTATACAAATCATGGAAGTTGTATCTGCCGGTTATGCTACCTGCTCTTTGTTTCTTTTTGTTTCATTCCTATTTCCCCAACAAGCAGGAGCGTTTTATTTTGCCGGTCATTCCATTTTTTGTTATGGCCGGTTTGGCCGGGTGGAGGTTGTTGGTGGAGCAATCGGCTTTCTGGCAACACAAAAAAGGATTACTTCGTGCGGGCACCTGGTTTTTTCTTATTGTTAACGGACTACTGCTTGTGGCATTAACACCCAGTTCAACCAAAACCACCCGCGTACATGCCATGACTTATTTACACGATCATACCCGGGCCAATACTTTTTTACTTGAATTGAGCCACCTGAAGAGCGGGGTATTGATGCCTAAATTTTATTGGGGAAAGTGGAATGATCATTATGTGATAAAAGAAGGCGCTTCTGCTTCAATGGTAATTGATACACTCAAAGCAGGCCATTACCCGATGCCTGAATATGTAATATTTGGCGAGAACGTGAACCTGGAAAACCGTTTGGCAGATTTTAAAAAGGCAGTTAAACACCTGCATTACGAAACAACCATTGAACCCAGTTTACTGGATAAAACCATGCATTGGTTAAATCCGGTTAACGTCAATCAAACGTATTATATTTACAGGGTGGAGTATTAAAATTACCAGTCAATCAAATTGGCCAGATTGCTGTTAATGGAGTTTTCACCCGGAGCAAATCCCTTACCGCTTGGCTCACAAACCACATAACCACTGTTGTTAAAGGTAAAGTTACCTTCTATATTGTTGTTCCACGATTCAACAGCCACATTAATATGCTCGGCATTTTTGTAGTAAAGGGCAACACTCCTCATACCCAGCACTTCTTTTACAAGGGTGGCAAATAACACAGCTTTGTCTTCACAATCGGCATAGTCAGCTACCAGCGTTTCTTCAGGGAATGCAAATTTTTCTACTTTATCTTTTCTGTAATCAATAGCCGTTTGGGTAAACTTAAGAATAAAATCGAGTGCCTTGGCTTTAGGCATATCTGCTACAGCCCGTTTAATTTCTTTGGTTAATGATTGCTGTGCACCTGCAGAAAGCCCGTAATTTAGATATACAGTATTGATGCTGATGGTAGGAAGATCGTGGTAATACTCCACCAGCGACTGGTTAATACGAACCCCGAAAAAGTAAACAAAACCATCGTATTCAAATGGCAATACTTTTTTTGTTTGGAGGGCCTTAAAAGCCGGAGGGTTTATCATATTCATTACCAGAGGCAATTTTTTCTGATGATCTGCCACAGGTACAAACTCCTGCTCAGCCGCTGGAACTGCAAACTGAGAGAATGATAAATCGTAATACAGTTTATTCTGTTTTTGAATAAAGAGGCAATTGTCTATTTCAAAATTGGTGCGGCCATACAGTGTTACACCATGTTCGGAGTAGCCAAGGATCACATCCCTGTTCTTTTGAAATAAAACAGCGTACTTAAACAAGGTATGGATGTTTGCCGGCTGGTTTTTATAGGCAACCTGGGTAAATTTATTCAGTAATAACAACCAGGCCATATCATCCATCTGCAATTGCACCGCTACACTGTCAAACTGTGCTATTAATTTTGCTGTTTGTTCACTCTCCCGCACTTGTGCTATAATGGAAGCAATTTGCTCATCCCTGCTGAAATTTTCCTGCTGGTAGTTGAATTGCAAACTGTGCCCGTATAAGTTCACACCAATTTTGCGTACCTCACTGTCTGCTTTTAGCCGGCCCGATACAGAAATAATCAGGAGGGCAGGAAGGAAAAATCTTGATATGTATGTTTTAATGGTCACAAGCCTGTGTTGATTTTCAGGTTATTGTATTCAAAGATATAATTATTTTACTAAACCATAACATTAATTTAACATTAAATATTTCCTCCCAATGACCAAATAAATACTTTTTTCACTTCGCAGATAGGTTGCGAGGTGTTATGCTCAATTTTGTAGCAAATCAGGCCAGAACGCTGTGATATTTATTCACAAAGCTTTTTTTTGCCAATGATTGAATGAAATTCGAACCAATTAAAAACTAAGGATATGAGCAACGACAACAAAGAAAAACTGAAAGCACTTCAATTAACCATTGATAAGCTGGAGAAACAATACGGTAAAGGCACCGTAATGAAAATGAATGACAAGAGCATTGAGCCAATGGAGGCTTTATCTACCGGTTCATTAGGACTTGATATAGCGCTTGGGATAGGTGGTTACCCAACAGGAAGGATTATTGAAATTTATGGTCCAGAATCCTCAGGTAAAACAACCTTATCGTTGCATGCCATTGCCGAGTCTCAGAAACGTGGCGGTATTGCTGCATTTATTGATGCAGAACATGCTTTTGATAAAACCTATGCCGAAAGATTGGGTATTGATGTAGAAAACCTGCTGGTTTCTCAACCTGATGACGGAGAACAGGCGCTTGAAATTGCTGATGCACTGATTCGCTCAGGCGCTATTGATATTATTGTTATCGACTCCGTTGCTGCCCTTGTTCCCAAAGCCGAAATAGAAGGCGATATGGGTGACAGTAAAATGGGTCTGCAGGCTCGTTTAATGAGCCAGGCGTTGCGTAAACTTACCGGTACCATTAATAAAACAGGTTGTGTATGTATCTTCATTAACCAGTTGCGTGAGAAAATAGGTGTGATGTTTGGTAACCCTGAAACAACTACCGGTGGTAATGCACTTAAATTTTATGCTTCCGTTCGTTTGGATATCCGCAGAATAGGGCAATTAAAAGAGGGCAATGATATTGTGGGTAACAGAACCAAGGTGAAAATTGCAAAAAATAAGGTATCACCACCGTTCCGTACGGTTGAGTTTGATATTATTTATGGCAATGGCGTTTCAAAAGTAGGCGAGATCGTTGACCTCGGGGTGGATATGGAAATTGTGAAGAAAAGTGGCTCCTGGTTCAGTTATAATGAAACCAAACTTGGCCAGGGCAGGGATTCCGTTAAGCAATTGATGCTTGATAACCCGGAAATGGCAGCTGAAATAGAAGCCAAAATTAAGGAAAGAGCGTTTGGTGGCGGCTACCGTGCAAAAGTGGAAAGTGGCGAATAACCATTATACCAGAACAGATTGATTACAAAACCCCGTATTGAATATTTGATACGGGGTTTTCTTTTGTTGCATCATACTTCAGCCAGCTGATGAATGTCATTTGCAGCTTTGGAATTATTGTTCAACTTTACACACTGTTTATTCACCGTTTATTTCTGTTTGATGAAAGGTTGTTTTTTATTTTTGCGGCAAGGTTTTAATACCATCTAATACTATTCATTTATGAGTCGGGTTGTTTTCATTTTTATTGTTACGTTATTGATCTCATGTTCTAAAAAAGGAGAGCGGGTAAAGCCGGTGGTTCAGGATATTACGGAATCGGTGTATGCTTCCGGGGTTATTAAAAGCAAACAACAGTATCAGGCTTTTCCTACCGTTTCAGGAATTATCAGCGATATTTTGGTGAAGGAAGGTGATTCAGTGGCAAAAGGAACACCCTTAATGGCCGTGTTTAATGAAACCTCCAGGCTAAGTAAACAAAATGCTGAATTGGCAGCTTCCTACGCGGATTACGGAGCCAATTTGGGTAAATTAAAGGAACTGAAAATAAATATAGAGCTGGCTAAAAGCAAAATGCTCAATGATTCCGTTTTACTTACCCGTCAGCGTGCACTTTTTAGCCAGCAGGTAGGAACCAAAACAGAACTCGAACAGCGGGAACTTGCTTTTCAAAACTCAAAAACAAATTATATGGCGGCTCTCCTGCGTTATGACGATTTGAATAAACAGCTTTTGTTTGTTTCCAGTCAGGCGCAGACAAACCTCAGCATCAGTAAAAAGCAGGAGAACGACTTTGTGATTAAGAGCGAAATAGACGGGCGTGTATATGCCATACTTAAGGAAAAAGGAGAAATGGTAGGGCCGCAAACACCTGTTGCCGTAATAGGTGCCGCCTCTGATTTTTTATTGGAATTGCAGGTTGATGAGTATGATATTGTAAATATTAAAGAAGGTCAGAAAGTGCTGATCTCCATGGACAGTTATAAAGGAAAATCCTTTGAAGCACGTGTTACCAAAATAAATCCAATTATGAATGAGCGTACCAAAACCTTTCAGGTAGAGGCCTCTTTTGTGGTTGCTCCTGAGGTATTGTATCCAAACCTCACTTTGGAAGCCAATATAATTATTCAAACCAAGCCAGGTGCCCTTACTATTCCAAGAAGTTTTGTAACAACTGAAGGTTATGTAAAAACAGCAAATGGCGACAGTATAAAAGTAGAAACCGGCTTAAAGGATTTCAGAATAATTGAAATTGTAAGTGGCATTAATCCGGAAACAGAACTGGTAAAACCTTAGTATGAATTATAAACTGATTGCTGATATTTCCAGATCATTATTGCTTGCACGCTGGAGGCAAACATTGGTTGCTGCTGTAGGTGTAACCTTTGGAATTACCATGTTTATTACCCTATTGGGTTTTATGAATGGTTTAAATGAAATGCTTGACGGGTTGATTTTGAACCGAACTCCACATATTCGTTTGTATAATGAAATTAAAGCCAGTAAATCTCAACCGGTTGATCTGAATGAAAAAACTGCAGGGAGTTATCAAATGATTCGCTCTGTAAAACCAAACAGCGGAAGGTCAGAACTAAGCAGAAGTAAGGAGATTATTAAAACACTTAAGGAAGATAGCCGTGTATTGGGTTTTGCTCCTAAAATTGCTGCTCAGGTTTTTTATAATGTAGGTGCGGTAGATTTAACAGGCATTATCAATGGCGTGGATGTAGAAGCGGAGAACAGGTTGTTTTTTTTCAGTGATTATGTAACAACCGGAAATTTTGCTGATCTCAAAAATGTTCCCAACAGCATTATTTTGGGTAAAGCTGCTGCCGATAAAATGCTGGCTGGTATTGGCGATGTGATACAAATAACCACAGCAAAAGGCGAACGGGTGCAACTAAAGGTGGTAGGCTATTTTCAATCTGGTCTGGCCGATATTGATAAGGTGCAGAGTTATGCTTCCATTGCCACCATTCAAAAATTATTGGGCAAACCCAATACCTATATCACCGACTTGCAGGTAAAATTAAAAGACATCAATCAGGCTCCGGCCGTGGCAAAGGAATATGCTTCGCTGTTTAATGCCGATGCAGAAGATATTCAAACAGTAAATGCACAATTTGAAACGGGTACAAAAGTAAGAACCATGATATCTTACGCTGTAGGAATTACCCTGCTTATTGTTGCGGGTTTCGGTATCTACAATATTCTGAATATGATGATTTATGAAAAGATGGATACCATTGCCATTTTAAAGGCAACCGGTTTTTCAGGTAAGGATGTGCGCAGGGTTTTTATCTGGATTGCCCTTACTATTGGTTTATTTGGTGGAGTAGTTGGGTTAATTCTTGGATTTTTACTTACAGCAGGGGTGGATCAGATTCCATTTAATACAGCAGCACTTCCAACCATTAAAACTTTTCCGGTGAGTTACAATCCTAAGTTTTATGTAATTGCCATTATTTTTTCATTGGTTACAACTTATCTGGCCGGTTTTTTCCCTGCCCGAAAAGCCAGCCGTATTGATCCGGTAGTGATTATAAGGGGCAAATGATATGGAAAACGTACTCGAGGCAAAACTAATTAATAAATATTTTCATGATCCGGTTACCATGCAGGTGCTAAAGGATGTGAGCTTTTCTATCAATAGAGGTGATTTCGTCTCTGTAATTGGAAAATCGGGTTGTGGCAAATCTACCCTGCTTTATATTCTTTCTACCATGGATACGGATTATGATGGCAATCTGTTTATTGATGGGGTATCCATGAAGGATAAGAAAGAAGTGCAACTCGCTCAGGTTAGAAATGAAAAAATAGGATTCGTATTTCAGTTTCATTATTTGTTAAATGAGTTTTCGGTGTTGAAAAATGTGATGTTGCCTGGATTAAAATTAGGCAAATACAGCGAGGCTGAAATAGAATACAAAGCCATGGAAAAACTGAGGATTCTTGGAATTGAAAACGAAGCACTAAAAAAGGCCAACCAGCTTTCCGGTGGCCAAAAGCAACGTGTAGCTATTGCCCGTGCATTAATTAACGATCCGCTGATTATTATGGGTGATGAACCAACAGGTAACCTCGACAAAAAAAACAGCCAGGTGGTATTTGATATTTTTCAGCAACTGGCACATGAGTTTGATCAGACCTTGCTTATTGTTACCCACGATCATGAATTTGCCCAAAGCACCGATCGTATTATTGAAATGGAAGACGGAAGAATTATCAGGTAAGGGAAACCGGAGTTTGATTACCTGAAATCGTATTCTACACCATATACCTGTGTAAGCAGGGTTTGCGGGGCATCAAGCACTTTTGCAGCCATTGGTGGAGTAGGGGTTACGGGAGAATTGGCAGCAAGGTAGTTTTTCATCACACTGTGTAGCGTGTGGGGTGTGTTTTTTGCATCTGCCACACCTTTTATTCTGCACAACATATCAGATGGGTCGCCATCACGCTCGCATGCACAAATACTGTATACCTGATTTAAATCCAATGGTGCTCCGCCAATTTTTACTTCCTGTACACGCTTACCCATTGCTTCAAATGCCTTAAAGGTTACGGTCATGCCTTTAAACTTGATTACCCAACCGCCAAATCGTTTGGCCGCATCTTTGGCAAATACATTGTTTAATTCTTTTTCCAGCCACTCAGATAGCTGAAGGCCGGTAACTTTGGCCGTTCTCACGGTACTGTCTACCGGAAGCATATCAAAAATAAACCCATTGGTAATTGGGATATTGCCGGTATGATCAGGCGTGGTGCGTGGCGGGCAAAACCTGAACCCGTTGGAAAGCACAATGTCTATTTCCGGCACCTGCCATTTCAGTGCATCCAGTATCATGGTATCAATGGGGTTTTCTACCACAAAATAACGGTACAGGGGAATGGTGCTGTAGCCGGCTACTTTATAAATATCATCTGCAAATGGTTTCTCATTTTCACTAATCAGTTGGTTCATCTGTTTATCAGCTTTCCATTTGTCTGAATGAATCTCTACCAGTTCATATTGATCGTTTATAACTTTGCCATTCTGAATGGTAAGGTTGAGTTTGCCAACAAATGAACCAAAAGCTCCGGGTTCAACCACCTTGCTGTATTTACACACAATAGGTTTCCTTACGCGCTCATGGGTATCTCCACCTAAAATATAATCTACTCCTTTACATGCCTCAGAGTTGGCCAGTGCAATTTGTTGCGATAAACCGAGGTGAGAGAGAATAATTACATACACACACTGTTCATCATTTCTGAGCACATCTACATAATGTGCCAGGTTATCTTCTGGTTTGGTATAGATAATTCCCTTGCTGTAGTTAGGCGACTGACGCAACGGTACCAGCGGGTCGGTATAACCAATAAATCCAATTTTTACTCCCGCCACATTCCAGATATGATAGGGATGAAAAATCAGTTCCCCTTTTTTACCCTCGCCTAGATCGTGATACATATTGGCACAAACTTTTGGTGCGTGTAACGACCCCAATAAGGTTTGCATGGCTTTTTTGTAATAAATAACCTCCCAGTTTCCGGGCAGATACAGGTCATAACCCAGCTCGTTTAAAATAGGGGTAATGGCTTTCCCTGTGGTTTTTACCGATAATTCACTTCCCTGAAACATATCACCGGTATCAACCAAAAAAGTATGTTTATTTTTTTTACGTTCATGATGCAGGTAGGTTGCCAAATGCGCGTACCCTCCGGTTTTGCGGAATACAGCTTTGTTATTCTCCCAAAACAATTCATCATGCGGATGTACCTGACAATGCACATCGGTGGTTTGAAGAATAGATATGGTTATCTTCTCCTGCTGATCCGGTGGTAAGTGTGTTTCTTCATCTGTACCTGATTGAAGGGTATGAGCCAAAACGGGAGTACCGGATAAAATACCGCTGCCGGCACCAAGCAAACCAATTGTTTTTAAAAAGGACCTTCTGCTGTTTTCTTTTTCTGTGTGGTTATTCCCGCTCATATTGGTTTGCTTAAAAGTGATAATTTAATACCAGGTTGTACAACGACATATTTACCTTATTGATCACATACTTATCGTTGTTATAGGTTTCTCCCAGTTTTCCTTTGTAAACATATAAAAATTGCATTTCTAATCCTTTAAAAAAGTTTTTGAAAAGATACCTTACATCGGCATTTGCCTGAAAATAAGATGGCATTCCGTATTTATTATCTGCCGTATTCTTTACATCAGGCATATAAAAATGCCCATAACCTATTTCGGCCTTCCAACCTGTTTTCGCAAAGGTTTTATTAATTGTACCGTTTATGGCATGCACATCGGCCATTCCCTCGTTGCGTTCTCTTGACATAAAGGTAAAGAAAGGATCCCGGCCCCATTCGCGTGGCATTATATACCGCCCCTCATTAAAAATCCGGTTATAGTTTACAGCAATTAGCCAGTTATTGGTTTTGCTTAATCCTAAGCGCCCACCTGCGGTTCTTGCTGTGCTGCCTTTCTCAACAAGTGTTTTTTTCTCATCGGCATTTCCTCCGTTATGGATGGCGTGTTGTTCAATATATTGTATTCCGTATATTAATTTGTACTGATCATTCAGTTTCATGTCGTGGTTAACTTGAAGCATGGTGCTGTTTTGTACGTTATCTATATACTGGTTCCATAGTTGTATTTTCCCACCTTTGCCTATTTGTTTTGTTATTCCAATATAATAAAGTCCATCGCTGGTGATATTTCCATGGTAGCCGGATTTGCTTCCATCCGGATTCACTCCGGTAGAAAACACCCCAATGGATTGGCCAATGCCAAACCAGCTTACTGTGCCACGTGGTGAAACGCCAAATAACCAACCACCTTCAATTTTCAGGTTCCTGATTTCATTTATTTCAAAAATAGCACCTTCAGCCAGGGTTGGCCTCATTCTTCCGTCCTGTGGGTTTATAAACGGGGTACGAATATGCTGCTTACCCAATTTAATATTCGATTTTTTGTAGGAGTATTTCAGGTACAAATCTTCCAGCCTGTCCATATCGTGCTTGTTTCCCGGATTCAATAAATCAAACTGTCCGGTTTCATACCTGCTGAGTTGTCCGGTTGCAGGGTCGGCTTTGGTAAGGTCTGATGATAGCAGGTTATAAATAAAAAAACCACTGATGCCAATCTGAAATCCTTGAAACTTGCCTGTTTCATAACCTATTCCCATTCCGAAGGCGTTGGCATAATAGTCGCTAAGTTTTTTTTCATTATCAGTTGCCATAAAGTAGTAGCGGGCATGTCCGTAAAATTCTCCGTTGCGAAAAAATGCCTGCAAACTGCTGGTGTCAGATTTGTCTCTCTCCCTTTCTGTATGATGCTGATAAGGATAAATCTGCGCATGAATGAGTGGACTGATACCTAATAATACCAGTAATACAAGTTGTTTCATCTCTCAGAATCCGGCTTTAATATAGGTCCAACCTTGTTCCTGTTTGGTTACAATTTCGCCTATTCCCATCTTCACATAATTCATATCAGGCAAAATGGCTTCTTTAGGTACTTCTCTTTCAAGCAATGAGTTTTCGCACACTACAAAAACAATCCCTCGTTTTTTGAGGGCATAAATTTCTTCCCTGTATCCGGTTTTTTCCGATGACAGAAAATCAATGCCGGGTCCATGACATACCACTACAATTTCAACAGTATCGCCCCAGCCGTTTTTGAGGTTGTTCAGTTGTTTGGTTAAACTTTTATGAACCGCTTTATCATTAGAGGTAAGTTGCATTACTATCCGGTGTTTGTTTTGCTTTTTTGTTTTTTGTGCATATGTTGTGTTCACCATCATCAGTGCGATAACAGTAAATAATATAAGGGTAATCAGTTTTTTCATCGCATTTATTGTTGGTGTTATGAATGTTGTTTTTTCATTTCTTCTCTTTCTTGCCTGATGGGCTTAAAGGGGCCATACTTGTGTTGTTTTTCTGTAAAGCCATCGGTGTATGGGCCAAAAGGATGGTCGATTGGTTTACCTCCTGCATTTGGCCAATCACTGCTCAGGTCCTTTGCTGGCCTTGGCTGGCTGTTTATGAAAGCTGCCACATCCCAGGCCTCTTCATCTGTGAGCATGCTGTTTTGATATGATGCACCAAGGGGCATATTGCTTTTTACATAACCAGCAAGCCTTGATAAACGATATAAGCCGGCACCATGATTATAGCTATTTTTTCCCCACAGAGGCGGATAGGCATAAGCTGTTTTATCTCCGTTAAGAACCCCTTCTCCGTTAGGCTGATGACAACTCTGGCATTGCTTTTCATACACGAGTTTACCTTTTTCCGGATCTGCGGCTCTATCCATAAATGGCAATTCGGTAATGCCGCTTCCTTCCGGCTTTTTGCCTTTTTCAATGCCTGTACCCAACCACTTTATATAGGCGTTAATGGCCAGCATTTCTTTACCTGCAGTATCCAGTGCTTTGCCGTTTAAACTTCTTTCAAAGCAATCATTTACCCGCTTATTAATAGATTCAATTGCGCCTGAACGTTCTCTGAATTTAGGATAAGTAGAGAAAACAGCAGCATAATTATTTCCCCATGGCTTGGTGCCCGCATCTAAATGGCAGTTCTGGCAATTCATTCCGTTTGAAATTTGCAACACACTTCCCTTGGGTCCAAGGTATTTGGATGTATGCATAATCAATTCTTTTCCATAACGGATCAGTTCTCCTTCGGTACCCGATGGAATGGTGCTTTCATCCGGAGCTTGCCAAATGTTGGATACCGGTGAAGAAACCACCGGGGTAATTTGAGAATCCTGCTTTGTTGGTTTAAATACGGTGATTCCTACTACTACAAAAAATGCAGTAATAAGTATAACCGGAAAGAGGGTAGAGGCTTTCATGTATTCAAAATTATTCTGTTGGTTTCCCGGCAGCAGTCCATGAGCTGATACCGCCTGCCAGATCATATACATTGTGGTAATTTGCTTTTGCCAGTAACCTGGCTGCTTGTCCGCTTCTGTTTCCGCTATGGCAATAAAGAAGGATTGTTTTGGAAGGATCAATTTTTTTGATCCGCTGCATAAAATCCGGACTGTAAAAATCAATATGAACAGCGCCTTTAATATGACCTGAAGCAAATTCATTGGCAGTGCGTACATCAACAAGTACGCTGTTTTCTGATTTTATTTTTTCTTCGAACTGACCTGCATTTAGTTTGTTGCTTTGTGCATTGCAGCTGCTTAATACAACAGATAAAACCATAGCCGTGAAAAAAAGGTTAAATATCTTTTTCATTAAAGTTGTTTGTTAGATGTAATTTCTGTGAAGCTAATGTCTGGAACATCTTTTTGTGTTGCTTTTTTGTATTGCGGATATCCACATCCTCCCACCCCGCAGCTCATGTTAAAAATGGCCTGAAGCAATAAGATGGAACCAATGAGTGCATAAGTAAGGTTAAGCGAATAGATGGCCATTCCGATACTCAGTATTCCAAGTACCAATCGCAGGATTCGAAAAAAATCCCAGTTTTTCAGTAACATATCAGTGAGGTAGTTTAGGTTTTAGATAACTGTATACCCAGGTTCCGGCAATAGCGCTTAGTAAGCCTGCTATCACAACAGGATAACCTGCACCGATCAATGCATATAACGGGCCCGGACAAGCACCGGCCAATGCCCAGCCCATACCAAATATGGTTCCTCCGATAATCTGCCCTTTGCTGAATTGTTTGTCGGGAATAATAATTACTTCCCCGTTTATGGTTTTAATCTGAAAACGTTTGATTAACCAAACAGACAAAACACCTACAGCAATTGCTGAACCTATAATACCGTACATATGAAAACTCTGGAACCGGAACATCTCCTGAATACGAAACCAGGAAACGGCTTCTGTTTTGGTTAATACCGTTCCGAACAGGGTTCCCACTAATAAATATTTTATATTTTTCATTTCGTATGCGGTTTAAAAAATGCTGTAAATAAGTGGTGTCAAAAAGTGCGTCATCAGCAGTCCTCCTATGAAAAAGAAAATAACAGCAACCAGCGATGGCCATTGCAGGCTGGATAATCCCATGATGGCATGTCCGGAAGTACAACCACCTGCATATCGGGAACCAAAACCTATCATAAATCCACCCAGAATAATGATCATAAATCCTTTCAGGGAGAATAGGGTAGTCCAGTTAAAAATATCAGATGGAACAAGCCCGTCAAATGAGGTAATGCCTAATGCTTTTATATCTTCTATTGTTTGAGCAGATATCTCAACCGGCTCTCCGTTATTGAGTAAAACACCACCCAGGAATCCACCGAGGAGAATACCCGTTACAAAAAAGATATTCCACATTTCTGCTTTCCAGTTGTATTTTAAAAACTGGATATTGAAAGGTACCGTTGCTGCGCATGCATGACGAAGAGAGGAGGAGATCCCCAACATTTTATTCCCAATAATGAGCAACAGGGGAACCGAAATTCCGATAATTGGCCCGCTTACATACCAGGGCCAGGGTTGTTTTAATAGTTCAAGCATATCAATCTTTAAGTTGGAAAGTTAGAATAGGTTTATAGAGATGGTTTATTAAATCAGATGAGATGCAACCTTTAATTAATTTGTTTATACCTGTACGTTGCCAGCTTCCAATCGCAATAATGTCAATATTTTCCTTAGCCGTAAAATGCATAAGTCCTTCTTCTACGGTATGGTCGTTATATATGGCAAATTCCACTTGCTGCAGGTTATGTTTGTCGGCAAAAGCTTTCATGTGCTTCTGAGCTTCTCCGTCTGGAATAAAATCACCCGGTGTGTTAATGCGCACCAGGTATAGTTTGGCATTAAATGCCTGTTGCATGGCCAGTGCCATTTCACAGTGCGGAATATCATCCTGCTTAAAACTTCCGGCCAGCATTATTTTTTGAACCTCCATATCCGAGCGGTCACACTTTAATGTCATCACAGGAATAGAGCTGTGCATAGCGATATATTCACCATGTGTGCTGCTGATAAGTTCACCCAAACCGAGAGAAGTATGCGTTCCCATAATGATCAGACTTGACTGGTGTTGTTGTGCGTATCGCATCACCTCTTCGTTTACATGTCCGAAACATACACATGTGGTTGCTGACGGGTAAAAGCGGTTTGCCCAACTTTTTATTTTTACCAACGCTTCTTCTTTTTGTTTTTTAGGAACGCTGGTATCAAAGTCTCCATCTTCAAATAATTCCCCCTCTTTGGTTAATAAAATATGAGAAGGCAATGTAATCACATGTATAAAATGGATTTCCGCATTCAGGTGTGTGGCAGTTTTTACGGCAAGGTCACTGCCGTAAGCTGAAATTTCACTGAAGTCTACCGGTACTAAAATATTTTTCATTTTTATGGTATAAAAGCTGTGTATGCTCTTTCCGAAGATAAAACATACACAGCACTTGTTTATTAATTTTGTGGCCAGGCACCTATACCACCTGAGAGGTTAAACGTTTTTAAACCCATATCTGCCATAATCGAACAGGCCTGACCGCTCCGGTTCCCGCTTCTGCAGTAAATGAAACAGGGTCTGTCTTTTTTTAGCTCAGCAATTTGGCTATGGAAATCATAACCCATAATATCCATATTGATAGCCCCCCTGATATGTCCGCTGTGAAATTCCGCTGGTGTACGTACGTCAATCAACACGGCATTGGGTGTACTTTCAAATGCCCTTTTAAAATCCATTCCGTTTAAATCTTCGTAAGATTTTTTAAATAATGTACTAAACATGTTATTCTTTGTTATTGGTGTACCTTTAAATTACAATAGTGTTGAAGGACATACATAGTCGGTAATTTTAAATTTGCCGGAGTCTTTGATTGATTTAAAACCACCATCAACATCTATCAGGTTATCATACCCTCTTGCTTTTAAAATGGAGGCAAAAATCATAGAACGGTATCCTCCTGCACAATGCACGTAGTATGTTTTGTTCTTATCTACCGTCATCATGCTTTCATTAATATAGTCCAGTGGTGCATTTTCCGCATTCACTATGTGTTCCGACAGATATTCGCTGTTTTTTCTTACATCAAGTATATTAATACTGGGATCAGCAACTTCGGCCGCAGCAAATTCTTCTGCACTAACTGTACGAATGCTGTCAGTCTCTTTGCCGGCATTTTTCCAGGCTTCTATTCCACCTTTCAGATAACCAATGGCATGATCATAACCAACACGTGCCAGACGTGTAACGATTTCTTCTTCGCGTCCGAGCTCTGCCACAATCAGAATTTCCTGCTTAATATCAGGAATCATGGCACCAACCCATGGCGCAAAACTTCCATCAATTCCAATATTAATGGAGTTAGGAACAAATGCTTTGGCAAAATCCTGCGCTTTTCTGGTATCAAGAATCAATGCATTGGTTTCGTTGGCTGCTGCTTCAAAAGCCTCCGGTGATAAAGCCTGTGAACCACGGTGCAGAACTTCTGTAATACTGTCGTACCCCTGAATGTTCATCATTACATTTTTAGGGAAATAACCAGGAGGTGGCATCAGGCCTGTCAGCACTTCTTTGGTAAATTCTTCTTTGGTCATATCAGCACGTAAAGCATAGTTGGTTTCTTTCTGGTGTCCCAGCGTATCGTATGTTTCTTTGCTCATATTTTTTCCACATGCTGATCCTGCGCCATGTGCAGGGTAAACAATGATATCATTGTTGAGCGGCATAATTTTATTACGTAAGGAATCAAACAGGTGTCCGGCCAGTTTATCCTGCGTTAAATCTGCCACCACTTTTTGAGCCAGGTCAGGGCGTCCCACATCACCTATAAACAAGGTGTCACCGGTAAATAATGCATAGTCTTTTGCGTTTTCATCCTTTAACAAATAGCATGAACTTTCCATCGTATGACCGGGAGTATGTAACAATTTAAAAGTGATATCTCCCACTTTAAACTCCTGTCCGTCATTAGCAACAATGGCATCAAACCCAAGATTCATTCCTGTGGGGCCATATACAATCTGAGCCCCGGATTCCTTCGCAAGGTCAATATGACCTGAAACGAAATCGGCATGAAAATGTGTTTCAAATACGTATTTTATTTTAGCTCCGCTTTTTGCAGCACGCTCCATATATGGCGTGGTTTCACGCAGGGGATCTATTACTGCTGCTTCTCCGTTCGATTCGATGTAGTAGGCACCTTGTGCCAAACATCCGGTATAAATTTGCTCTACTTTCATTTAATGATTTGTTGAGTGTTTAAATATTTTTTAATTGCTGAACAAAGTTCATGTTTTGTTTATTCAGGTACGGTTACATTTGTTACACAAGGTTGTAACTTATGTTACAGAAACAATTCTTTAATGATGATGTAAATACCCATTACCAGCACAAACCAGCCGAATCCTGTTTTGAGTTTTGCCCCGTCAATTTTGGTTGACAGGTAGTTTCCTGAAAATATGCCTGCAATAGCAATGGCTGTAACGATAAGTAAGAGGTTCCAGTTCATTTCAAAATGGCCCAAATCACCGGTAAATCCGATAAGGGATTTGGCCGCTATAATCATGAGGGAGGTTCCTACAGCTTCTTTCATTGGTAATCCGGTGAACAATACCAATGCGGGAATAATCAGAAATCCGCCTCCTGCACCCACAAGCCCTGTAAGAACGCCCACAACAGCACCCTCAATCAATATCATAGGGTAGTTAAATCCGGATGTAGTTGTACCTGTACTTTTGTTTTTGCTATTGCTTCTTATCATGCTTACCGAGGCAAATACCATCAGAATGGCAAACAACAGCATCATCAGAATGCTTTTACTTACAACAAAGGTTCCAAGCGTAAAAATTTCATCAGGTATGGCTGGTACAAGAAACTTGCGGGTTAGGTAAACGGCTGCAATAGATGGTGCTCCAAAAATGAGGCCTGTTTTAATGTTTACCAGGCCCTGTTTATATTTAGGAAAAGTTCCTACCAAACTGGTGGTTCCCACAATAAACAGGGAGTATGCGGTGGCTTCTACCGCATTTACATGAAACAGGTATACCAGAACAGGTACCGTTAAAATTGAACCACCACCACCAATAAGGCCAAGAGAGATGCCGATTAAGGCAGATGCAACGTATCCTACTATTTCCATTTGTATCTTAAATTTGTGATACAAAGATTAGGAATAAAAAATGGTTGCAACGTTACAAATGTTACACAGGCATTTGTTTAGAATTTTAGTTCAATGCTGTTGCGCAGTAATTTGAGTTTTCCTTGTTGCTCCATTTGCTTTAAAAGCCTCGATATTACAACTCTTGAGGAGTTTAAATCGGTTGCTATTTGTTCGTGGGTAATGGCTAAGGTTTTTGTTTGAAATGTGTTTTTTTGCTTTATCAGGTAATATTCCAGCCTTTCGTCCATGCTGTGAAATGCCACGCTTCTGATAACATCCAATAATTCCTGAAAGCGGTTGCGGTAAGTCTCAATTACAAAGTAGTACCATGATTTGTGTTTAATCATCAGTTCATCCATTAACGCTATCGGGATGAGAATGGCCTCGCTGTCTTCAATGGCAATAGCTTCGAGTTCACTTTTTTTGTTTCGGGCAGCGCAAACAAAACTAAGCGCACACGCTTGCCCGGCCTCCAGAAAATACATAAAATATTCTTCGCCTTCTTCTCCGTCAGTAAAAAGTTTAATGCGTCCGCTGGTAATCAACATGGTTGATTTCAGGTATTGGCCGCTTTGCATAATCACATCTCCGGCCCTGAATTTTTTTAAAGAACCTTTGGATGCAATAAGGTTTCTCAGCTCGGGATCAAACTGAGAGAAAAGGGTATCTAATTTCTGAAGGATTTCTGTCATGCCTGTAATTGTCTTTTGTATAACTGGATGATATTTTCCAAACCATAGTATAATGCATCACAAATCAGGGCATGCCCAATGCTTACCTCAAGAAGGTTGGGTATATTTTGTTTAAAGTACTTTAAATTTTGCAGGGAAAGGTCATGACCAGCGTTTAATCCCAAACCTGTTTCGGTAGCTTTTTGAGCAGCTTTTATAAATAAAGAAATGGCTTCTTCTTTGTTTGCGGCATAATGATGTGCATAACCCTCCGTGTATAACTCAATCCTGTCGGTACCGGTTAGTTTGGCACCAGCAACCATATTGTTATCCGGATCAACAAAAATGGAAGTTCTGATTCCATTTTTCTTAAACAGGTTAATGGTTTCAATTAAATAATCTTTGTGTGTAATGGTATCCCATCCATGATCAGAGGTGAGTTGCCCTTCTGCATCAGGAACCAAGGTAACCTGATGGGGCTTAACTGCCAAAACCAGGTCAATAAACTTTTGCTCTCTCGGGTTTCCTTCAATATTTAATTCAGTGGTGATTACTTTTTTCAGTTCATAAACATCAGCATACCTGATATGCCTTTCATCCGGACGAGGGTGAACGGTGATACCGTCAGCCCCGAATCGTTCACAATCCAAAGCTGTTTTAATCACATCCGGATTGTTACCACCTCTGGAATTACGCAGTGTGGCTATTTTATTAATATTTACAGATAGTTTGGTCATTTGTCATTAGTCATTTGTCAATAGTCATTGCCTGTCCCGCCATTGCGGGAGTTATTTGTCATTGCCTGTCCCGCCATTACGGGAGTCATTTGTCATTGGTGCTTTGCGGGTGTGGCTTAATTTATCAAATCATGCAAAGATAACCTCTTCTTCGGTTAACAGTTTTTCGTTACGGAAACGCAATAATAATTGGGCAACGGTAACCACATCTTTTTGGCAATAGGTTTTAATTCGTTCCAGGTTTTTTTCTTCCCAGTATACTTTCCAAACCATGCTGCCATCAATATCATCTTTAGGTGTGGGTATTTGAAACGTGGATGCCAGCAATTCGAGAGAGGTAAAACTCTTAAAATCGCCAAACTTCCACAGCTCCATGGTATCGAGGTGTTGCACTTCCCAGGGTTTTCTGCCGGCAATGTTTAAGGCGTTTGGTATTTCTACACCATTAATCAGCATCCTTCGGCACATGTAAGGGAAATCAAATTCTTTTGCATTATGTCCACAAAGCAAGTGATCAGGCTGATTGTAATAGCGTGTTATTAGCTGGTTAAACTCTTCAAGCAATAATTTTTCATCATCGCCATAAAAGGATTTTACCCTGAACTGCCAGAAGTTTCCGCTGCGGTTAAATATACCAACCGATATACACACAATTTTACCAAATTCAGCATAAATACCTGCCCTGGGGTAAATGGTGGCTGAGGTTTCTTCCTCATTTTTTTTAAGGAATGCAGCTTTTTTGTCCCACAGGTTTTGCCATTTTTCCGGAAGGCTGGAGTAGGAGGGTTCCTGAGGTACTGTTTCAATATCCAGTACCAGTATTTTGGTTAAATCTAAGTGTTCGAGCATGGCAACATAATCTGTTGCTAAAATAGAAAATCCTTTGGGTAATTATATGTGATCCGTTAAAATGGTTGATTCATTTGTAGAAACCATGGATTTGATCCGTGATTACCAGCTTCCGCTACTTCCGCCACCACCAAATCCGCCACCGCCAAAACCTCCGAATCCACCTCCGCCTCCTCCACCACCGGATGAAAATCCTCCGCTGCCAAAGGTACCTCCCCAAAATATGGGTCCGCCCAAACCACTGCGTCTTCTACCTCCGCGGCCACCACCAAAACGGGAAAACAGGGCAATGATGATAATGATGACGATGATGATTTTGAAAATAGATGGGGATCCTTTTTTCTTGTGCGATTTTACCGGGTTTTCATTCACATACTCTCCTGAAGCGGCTGCTATAAGAATGGTTGTGGCTTCATTGAGGCCTGCATAATAATCGCCCGCCTTAAAATTGGGCTTTATATCCTGTTCAATAATACGTTTGGTAAGCGCATCTGTTATGGTGGCTTCCATACCATAGCCGGTATGTATCCTTATTTTCCTGTCGGCAAGGGCAACATAAATAAGTAAGCCGTTGTTTTTACCCTTTTCACCAATGCCCCATTCGCTCGATAACCGCTGACAATAATCAAACAGGTCATCATCTTCCAGCGAGTTTTCTATAACAATGGCTATTTGGGTAGATGTTGAATCGTAATAAGCTACAAGCTTTTGCTCCAGCGCATTTACCTGATCACTGCTTAATGTATTGGTATAATCATTTACCAATCTGGGCGGATTGGGCTTTGCCGGAATATCTTTAGCAAATGAACCTGTTATAAAAAACAAGCCAAGCAAAAACATCAGGTAACGGAGTGGTTTATTGTTCATCTTTTCCTCCTCCAAATGAAATATCATTGCTTAGTTCGTTGGTATCATTATGCATGTAAGGGAAATGTGCTTTGAGTTTTTCGCCCGCCCTGGCTATGGCCAGACAGATGCCTTCTGCATATTTGTTTTGTTTAAAATAGGAAAGCATCAGTTCTTTTTCCTCATCCCAAAAACGTTGGGTTACTTTTTCATGGATACCGCTATCGCCCAAAATGGCAAATTTATGATCGGCATAAGCCACATAAAACAGAACCCCGTTTTTCAGTTCTGTGGCGTGCATGTTCAGTTTTTCAAATACCTCTTTGGCTCTGATATAAGCATCAACTTTGCAGTCGGCTTCAATATGCAAACGGATTTCTCCTGAGGTATTTAATTCTGCCTGTTTAATAGCATCAACAATCTGTTGCTGCTCTTCATCCGTAAAAAAGGTTTTCGACATATAAAAAAATGAACGGATGGTGGAGCAGGATTGCCCGGTCACCATCCGTTTGATAGTAATTAGAATTTTACTTCAGGGGCTTTTTCGGCTCCTGCTGTAGCTTCGAAATAGCCTTTTTTATCAAAGCCAAACATGCCACTGTATATTACCTGAGGGAACCTGCGTATATAGGTATTATAGTCTTTCACGATATCATTAAATTTCTGGCGCTCAACAGTAATTCTGTTTTCTGTACCTTCCAGTTGAGATTGCAACTCCAGGAAGTTTTGGGTAGCTTTTAACTGAGGATATTGCTCAGCAACCACCATCAACCTGCCGAGGGCCTGCGATAATTCGCCCTGTGATGACTGGAATTTTTGAATTTGTTCAGGACTTAATTTGCTTGCATCAACCTTAATGGAAGAAGCATTGGCACGGGCCTGAATAACGTCTGTCAGGGTTTTTTGTTCAAAATTTGCAACACCTTTAACGGTATTTACCAGATTGGGAATCAGATCAAGGCGCCTTTGGTATACATTTTCTACCTGAGCCCAGGCCGAACTGGTTGCTTCCTGCTTGCTAACCATGGAATTATAGCTTCCGCAGCCGTTAAAAATAAGTAGCAGAAATAAACCTGCTACAACTAAAAGAATAATGGTTCCTTTTTTCATGTGTTTATGTTATTGACCCTTTGCAATATACAAATTCACATCCAAACGGCTGCTTACTGACAAAATGCCTTAAAGTTTTTTAAAATTTTGCTAATTAGCGTCATTCTTATAGGTTTGTGGGGCGCGCCTTATTTGTTAATCACAGCGCAACATATTTGTTATGATATTTAAATCTGATTGCAGACATTTTAAGGGACATATTCCCTGTAAACCACATAAACAACACGGGTACCATTGTGCCGATTGCCCTTCTTACGAAAAAGTTTCGAAACGTATTCTTATCATTAAGCTTGGGGCGATTGGAGATGTAATCAGAACCACTCCGCTTATTGTTAAGTTTCGCAAAGATTTTCCGGGCTGCAAAATCACATGGCTAACGTGGACACCAGATATTCTTCCGGGATCACAGATTGATGAGATTCTGAAATGGGATCATAATTCCTTAATGTATGTTCAAAACAGCAGTTGGGATATAGCCATTAATCTGGATAAGGAAAAAGAAGCCGGAGCATTGTTAAAGGTGGTTGATTCTAAGGAGAAGTATGGTTTTGTGTTAAAGGACAATGAAATACAACCTTATAATGACCTGGCCGTACATAAGTTCCTTACCGGAATGTTTGATGATGTAAGCAAGGCCAATACCAAATCGTACCTGCAGGAGATATTTGAAATATGCGGTTATACCCATCAGGGTGAGCCTTACCTCATGGATACACATGACGATAAGGGATATTCCTGGAAACTGCCCAAAGGCAAAAAAATTATTGGAATGAATACGGGCTGCGGGGGGCGTTGGACTACGCGCCTTTGGAGTATTGATAAGTGGGTGGAGTTGGTAGGCCAGTTAAAGAAACAACACCCGGATGCGGAGATATTGTTGCTGGGTGGTGAAGCAGAAGATGCCCGTAATAAAGAAATACAGCAACGCAGCGGGGCAACTTACCTTGGATATTTTAGTTTGTATGAGTTTATTAATCTGGTAAATCACTGCCATTTGGTAATTACCCAGGTTACCATGGGTATGCATATTACATTGGCTCTTGGTAAAAAAATTGTGCTGATGAACAATATTTTCAACCCCCACGAATTTGATTTGTTTGGTAAAGGGGAAATTGTGGCACCCAACAAATCCTGCAAATGTTTTTACCGCGGCAGTTGTGTTGATGGAACAAGCTGTATGGAAGAACTCCCGGCAAGCAAAATAGCCGAAGCCGTATCAAGGCATTATTAATACTATCCAATTTGCCGCACTTATAGGGCAAGGACTTTAAATGACCTGAAATTGCCTTAGATTAGCAGCAGTGTTAATGTGTTGAAGTGTTCATGTGCTGATGAGTATAAGCTGCAAAGCATTACCCTCCAGAAAACTATTAACTAACTTAACACTTAACATTTAGAATTTAAAATTACACCCTCATTCAAAACTCAATATTTAGCTTCACAAAACAATTCATTCCTTAATACACCAGCCTTCCTATTTTGCCTTTCGGGCCGGCAAGGTAAACGGCTTTTCCTTTTTTTGCTTTTCTGACTGTGTGGAAGGGTTCATTGCTGCAAGTTGTCCATCTAAATTGATAAGAGAGGAAATCACAAACTAGAGAACCGATTTCTGTTCCTGAAGTTCCTGTTGAAATATAAACGGGATAACCATAACTTCTTTCTTTTGTTCTTTCAATTGCAAGTTCAATGCAAGACTTATATCCTTTGGTATTCTCTCCGGGGTAAATATTGCTAATGGTGTTAACTTTATTTGAGTAGCAAAAGTTTGGTGAAGTTGTTTGTGTGTCATTTAAAAAATCGCCACCTGCATAAAACCAATAATCGTTGGATTTTGCGAAAGAAAAGGCTCCCTGACTAGATGTTCCTTGTATCATGGGTAGACGGACAGGCCTATAATCGTTCTTTTTTATATTCATCGAAATGAACCTGCTTATACTTCCACCCGTTACAAATCCGAAATCTTTTTTGCCCCAGCACCTTAAACTGGTACCACTGGCTGCAAATACAGCTTCGCCTTCCATAGCTCTTGGTGTTTTTGAGGTGTCGAGTTCCTGCCAGGTGTTTCCGCCATCGGTTGTTTTTAATAATACAAAATGCCCGTTAATAGGGTCGCCAACCAGCACTCCTTTTTTGTGGTCCCAAAAATCCATGGCATCTAAAAAGTAGGCAGTATCCATTCTTTTAAAAACTTCTTTCCATGTAAGGCCACCATCAGTTGTTTTAAGAATATAGGCAGGCGTGCCGCTGCTCATAATGATTGCGGTTTGTTCATCAAAAGCTTCTATATCCCTGAAATCTGATTTTTCGTAACCTTTAATTTGTGAAAAGGAAAACGTTTTGCCTCCGTTTGTACTTCTGGCAATGGTTCCGCGGCTGCCACTTACCCAAACCACATCATCATTAACCACACTTAAACCACGAAAAGAGGTTTTAGAAAAAACTACCCCTTCTCCACGGATATAACTATTGCTATCCAATACCTCCAGTTTTACCTGTGCCTGCAATTGGAGGGTCGACAGGTAAAGAAGGAACAGAAAAATAGATGGAATTTGAATGCGATTAATAAATTTGTTCACGTGATCAAATATAAAGGTTTAATTATCGTGTTGCTGTTTTTGCAGGGTTGCATCAGCAAACAAATAGCTTATTTTGAAGTAAGCCCTTATGCCCGTGTAAAATCAGATAAAATTGATCAACCCCTTTATGTACGTTTCAGCAACCGGGTTAATGATGCCTTCGAGATGAAACAGCCAGGGATTACGGTATCTGTAACCCAGTTTCACCAATCGTTGCAGTTTGCACTTAGCCGCTCTTTCAGCGATTTGTTTAGTGAAGTGCTCCCTGCCAATAATCCTGTTGGTTTTATATTGGATGTGCAGCGTATGGAGAGTAGCTGGGAAATAAAAGAGAAGAAAAAGTTTAACCAATATGGTCAGGAGGTACATGAAAATGATATCTGGTGTGTGATGCTGTATGCTTCTAGCATTTACAGAAATGAATTATTGGTTTCTCAGTCGACAGGAACTGTAAAAGTAAAGCTTAACGAAAACCAGATTTATACTGTTGATGCAGCTTTTAAGGAGGCTGTAAAACAAGCCTGCGCCAATATGGCTCAGGATCATTATAATAAACGGTGATTGAAATATCAGATGATCATCCTAAATTGCCCCGAAAAATGAGAGCCATGCCCATATTAAAAGTACATGAACGCGAGTTCGAACCTTTTATCTTTTCAGATGAAGTGGCATTGCGTGTACAAGAGATAGCCCAACAAATTAGTACGGAATATGAGGGCAAAAACCCCTTGTTTCTGGCTGTGCTAAACGGGGCATTTATTTTTGCTGCCGACTTATTAAGGCAAATCAGTTTACAAAGCGAGATTTCTTTTGTGAAAATAGCCAGTTACGAAGGCACCCAATCATCGGGCAGTATTAAGCAATTGATTGGTTTTACTGAGGCACTGGAAGGCAGGCATGTGGTGATACTGGAAGATATTGTAGATACCGGCCTCAGTATGCAACACATTATAGAGCAGGTAAAAAAACACCAGCCGGCCTCCGTAAAAATTGCCACTTTATTGCTAAAACCTACTTCACTAAAAGTGGATTTAAAGATTGATTATACCGGGTTTGAGATTGAAAGCCGCTTTGTGTTAGGCTATGGAATGGATTATGACGGAATAGGGCGTAACCTGCCTCATATTTATGTAGAAAGATTGCAATAAATCATTCCTCATTGCCAATAAAAAGTGTTAATTCGCACCGTTAAAAAATACATCCATGCTAAACATTGTATTATTTGGCCCTCCGGGCGCAGGCAAAGGTACTCAATCTGCTAAATTGATTGAAAAATTCGGATTGGTACACCTTTCCACAGGCGATATATTCAGAGCCAATATGAAGGGCGGAACCGAATTGGGCAACCTTGCTAAAAGTTTTATCGATCAGGGCAAACTGGTACCAGATGAGGTAACCATTAAAATGCTCGAATCCGAAGCTAATAAAACACCGGATGCCAAAGGATATATTTTTGACGGATTTCCCAGAACAGGTGCACAGGCAAAAGCGCTGGATGCTTTTCTTGAATCGCGTGGTACCACTATTAGTATGATGCTTGCCCTGGAAGTAGAGGAAGAGGAATTGCGCAAACGCTTATTGATAAGAGGCAAAGACAGTGGCCGCGCTGATGATCAGGATCCTGCCATTATTCAGAAGAGAATAGATGTGTATAACGCTGAAACCATGCCGGTTAAAGACTATTATTCAGCACAGGGAAAGTATAAAGGGATTGATGGAATAGGAGAGATTGACGTTATTTTTAACTCCCTTTGTAAGGCCATTGCCGAATAAGCTGCAATCATTGGTGAGTTTACATATAATGACTGATATTCAGGCACAGATGATGCCCTGAATTAATTTGTCTATCTTCGCGCCTCTATTTTTCACATTTATACTACATGGCTGAAAGCAATTTTGTTGATTACGTAAAGATTTGTTGCCGCACCGGAAAGGGTGGAGCCGGTAATGTGCATTTTCACAGAGATAAACATACCACCAAAGGTGGTCCTGATGGGGGTGACGGAGGCAGAGGAGGAAATATTATTCTAAAGGGTAATGCCCAATTGTGGACCCTGCTGCATTTAAAGTATCGTAAACATGTAATTGCCGAAGCCGGTGAAAACGGTGGAGCCAAGTTGTGCTCGGGTGCTGATGGCAAAGATGAAATACTGGAAGTGCCGCTGGGTACTGTTGCAAAAGATGCTGAAACCGGAGAGTTATTGTTTGAGATTACCGAAGACGGGCAGGAACATATTCTGCTTATGGGTGGGCGTGGTGGATTAGGAAATAACCACTTTAAAAGTGCCACCCAACAATCGCCACGATTTGCACAACCGGGCGAACCTGGTAAAGAAGAATGGAAAATTCTGGAGCTGAAAATATTGGCCGATGTTGGTTTGGTTGGATTTCCTAATGCAGGTAAATCAACCTTATTATCCGTATTAAGTGCCGCCAAGCCCGAAATAGCCGATTATCCTTTTACGACCCTTGTGCCGAATCTGGGCATTGTTCCTTACCACGATTATAAAAGTTTTGTAATGGCCGATATTCCCGGCATAATAGAAGGAGCACACTCCGGTAAGGGGTTAGGTACCCGGTTTTTGCGCCATATTGAACGAAATGCCACCTTGTTGTTTTTGATTCCTGCGGATAGCAAGGATATTAAAGCTGAGTATAAAATTCTGGTAAACGAGCTTAAATTATACAATAAGGAACTGCTTGATAAAAAACGCTTGCTTGCCATAAGCAAATCGGATATGCTGGATGAGGAGCTGATGAAAGAAATTAAAAAAGAATTACCGAGGAATATCCCTCATGTATTTATCAGTTCTGCCACAGGATACCAGATTCCACAATTAAAAGACAAGCTCTGGAAGCTGATTAACGAGTAGGTTTTACTTCTTTACTCAACAGGTTTCTAAACACTAAAATAAAACAAATCAATGCGGGAATCCACAACATGCGCCCGCCAAGTCTGTGTGATGGATTAGCCAGTGTTGCACAAATAACGGTATTCACAAACATGGTTATCAAAAGTAAAACACTTGTTGTATCAACATGCCTCGTGGCAATAAGCTTATATATGAGCAAAACAAAAGCACCTACAAAAAACAAGACCACGCTATAGGAGAGCATATTGTTTCTCCATGCGGAAATGGTTAAAATTCCCTCATTAAACTGAACAGCCTTATTTGCCCTGCTTAAGTCGGATGGGATAAACGATCCGATTCTTTCTTTCAAAGTGATTTCATTGGCAAAGGAGTAGCTGCCCTCACCTGTATCAAACATAAAAAGTTGTTTTAAACTTTGCGAAAAAGCGGCTTTAATATGAAGGAGGATAAAATGAGGATCAGCCAGACTGGCCTCAACCAGTTGTTGCATTTCGTCTTTATTGGCCTGCCATCCACCCAGCTTCATCAGCGGACTTTTTTCTTCCCATAAAAATTCTACAGCCGACATGTTTAAAGAATCCTGATAGGCACAAAGTTTATACTGGTGCTGATCACATGTTGTGGCAAGCAACTCCTTCATTATGCCTGTTTCTACCATAGAGCCTGCTATAAATATATACTTCGATTTTGAAACCGCAGAGCCCATTACTGCAATACCTGAAATGGCTAACACAAGGCTTATCAGGTGTGTTTTGTATGATAAGGTTTTGGTGAAAAACTGATAAACCAAACTGATAAGAATGGTTGTTATAGAAATAAGCACATTTGACATATGCATGGCATTGGCCAGAAAAAAAAGTGCATAAAGGCTGATGAGAATTCTTCTGTTGAAGTTGTTTTTTGCCGTAAGCATCAGAATAAGACTGAGACAGCATATGGGTGTAAATACATCCGACATCAACATGGAGGAGATCCAGGAAAGAGGAGTGAAAAAACTTAAAACTGCAATCACCAGAAGAAACTTTAAGTCTGTGTGTGTATTTCCTGCAACACTTGCAACCATTAGCCTGATGAGAAAGGAAAGCAAAAAACTTTGCGCAAAAATGGTGAGCCAAAGGGATTGTCCGCCCAGGCTGGTAAGCCAGATAAAAATACCATACGTAATTGGTCTGTCGAAAGGTGGTTTAAACTCAAACCCTGAAACAATATACGTTGATGAATCAGGGCAGAGTACCGGAAATCCATTTGAAAAAGCAAAACTCATCAGCAATAAGCTGCCAACAATGATGCTGATATATTTAAAAAGCTTTTGTTGCATTAAGCCCTGTGCAGTTCAAAAATGGTTATTTCAGGAAGTATACCAACACGTCCCGGGTACCCAAGAAATCCGAATCCGCGGTTTACGTATAATTGTTGTTCACCTTCTTTATATAAACCGGCCCAATGCGGATAAATCCATTGCGATGGACTCCATTTAATTCCTGCCGCCTCAATTCCGAACTGGAAACCGTGGGTATGCCCGCTAAAGGTGGCATCAATTTCTTTGTATTGTTTACTAATCATCGAATCAAAATGCGATGGATCATGTGATAGAAGTAATTTTACAGGTACATCCTGCATACCGGCAATAGCTTTATCCATATTGCCAAACTTTTGAAACCGGCCTTTATCGCCCCAGTTTTCTACACCAACAAGGCCTATTTTGTTTCCTCCTTTTTCCAATATCAGGTGTTCATTACGCATCAGGTTCCAGCCCATATCTTTATGCACTTTTACCAGGTCATCAAGATTTTTTGCTTTTGCTTCAGCCGTGGTCCATTGGATATAATCACCATAATCATGGTTGCCAAAAATGCTATACACACCCATTGGGGCTTTTACTTCGCCAAAATGATCCATGAGGTGAAAAGCCTCATCTGTTCTGTTGTTCACCAGGTCTCCGGTAAAAAATATCAGATCGGGTTTTTCCTGCATCAGCATCTGCACACCTTTGTGTACCGAATCTTTATCAAACAAACTCCCCGTATGGATATCGGAAAGCTGCCCCACTTTTAAGCCCTCAAAAGCAAAAGGAAGATTTTTAAGATATAAAGGCACGCGGTGAATTTTATAATCATAAGCGCCTTTAAAAATACCTTTGCTTAAAATCACAAATGGAATACTTCCGGTTATAATGCCCGCTGTTGAAATAAATTCAGCCCTTGTAATGCCTTTTGATGCTGTCTCCACTTGCTTTTTAGGTGGATTAATTTTTTTGTAGAGCCAAACAAAAAGTCTTCGTACATCATCCACCAGCAGGAATAAACAAATAAGAAACTTAGAGAGATAAATAATAAAAATAAAGGACGAAACGTACGTGCGGTAATACATATTGGTTTCCAGATTCAAAAACAGGTATCCGGAAATAAAAAGGAAAGAAATACCAATGGTGAGTCCGAAATAGATCCGTTTCCATCTTTTCAGGGCTGATGGTTTTCGTTTATTTACAATTGTTCTAACGGCCTGCCAGGAATACAGGTCAACCAGGGTGATGAAAGCAAGTACAGAAAGAATTAATTTTATTTTGAATTCAAGCATTTTTTTAAATTGAATTACGCATTTTGCAACGCAAAGGTATCTGAAATGATTTGTTTCCCGAATGCCAAAATTAATCTTGGCTTACACGTAATTAATAAGAGAAGTGACGGCTTTCATAATATTGAGTCGGTGTTTTATCCTGTACCTCTATGCGATATGCTGGAAATAGTGGAGTGTAAAGATCATGTTACAGAAAAATGCAGGCTGATAACGGAAGGTATTCCGGTGGATGGTAACCTTGAGGATAACCTGATAATAAAAGCATTTAACCTGCTTGATGCCCGTTTTAACCTACCACCGGTTGATATTTGCCTATATAAGAAGATTCCAATGGGAGCAGGGCTTGGCGGAGGGTCGAGTGATGCCGCTTTTATGCTGGTTTTGCTAAATAATAAATTTGAGCTTGGCTTAACTATACAAGAATTAAAGGAATACGCCTCTAAACTGGGAAGCGATTGTGCCTTTTTTATAGAGAATGCACCTGCCTATCTTTTTGGCAAAGGGCATGAAATGGAGCCTTATTCCATCTCATTAAAAGGCTGGTACCTCGTGTTGATTTATCCCAACCAACACTCAAACACTGCTTTGGCATACAGCAAGGTGAAGCGCAGAGAGCAACTGGATAAAGAAAATAACCTATTACAAAACCTTCATTTACCGGTGGAGTTATGGAAAGAGCAGGTGTTTAATGATTTTGAAGAGTCCGTTTTTGAAGCTATACCTCAAATCAGGGAAGTTAAAAAAGGGTTATACCAGGCCGGGGCTTCGTTTGCTTTGATGAGTGGAAGCGGATCGGCTGTATTTGGCTTATTTAAAACAAAACCCAACCTGCCTGAGGAGTTAGGTTCCATCTGCGTTTATCAAGGTGAGGCTATATATTAGCGATGATATAGTTTATCCAGTTCGGGTTGAAAAACAGTGCTGAATTTTTTCTTGTAGCCCTCATTGCCACCTTTTAAAAAGAAAATGCCATAACCCGATTGCTGCACATGGGCCTCATGTTTTTTAAGCCACAAAAAGCGTCCGTGAATAATGGCAACTACTTTATTGTTTTCTGTAATAATTACAGCGCGCACACCAGCCGGATCATTTCCAAAAGCAATATCCCTAAGCAGGTAGGATTGAAATCCGTTTCCTGATGCCCATACTTCATATTTAAATTCATTCAGGTGATTTTGCAGTTGAGCAATATCTGGAAGGGAATCCTGTTTAAGAAAAAACTGTTGAAGTTCAAGTTCAACAATACTGGTATCTTCTATGCATCCTGATTCAATATATCCTGAAAGTTCAAGCAGATATGCGGTATCATTCTCGGCCAGGGTTTCATTCGGGGTAAAATCAACCTTTGAGCGTCCGCGCAGTTTGCCTGTTTCATCCCTTAAACGGGCATTAGCGAACAATTGCTGCCCATCATATACCATTTTCTTTTCTACAAATAGCCTCACAATAACCATACACCAGCCTTTTTTTATTGGGCTGCACTGCACTTTGGTACCCGGGCTAATGGTAAATAATTCATCACCAAAAGGCTGTTTAAGTACCACACAGTTTCCGCTTATGGTTTCCCCGTACGTAATTATGGGGAAAAGAAACAACCAGCAGAAAATGAATTTAAACATTTCTTTTTGCCAGCCGGTTTCTAATAATCTCAATAAAGATTGGTACCAATGAAATAAGGATAATGGCAAATACCACTGTTTCGAAATTGTTTTTTACAATATCAAACCCGCCAAAGAAAAAGCCGGCCAGGGTAAGCAAAGTAACCCAAAGTATGGCACCACCAATGCAATAGGTAATGTATTTGCGGTAGGTCATGTTTCCAACACCGGCAACAAAAGGGGCAAAGGTTCTTACAATAGGAACAAAACGGGCCATTACAATGGTGCGTGCTCCGTGTTTTTCGTAAAAAGAATGGGTTTTATCCAGGTAATCTTTTCTGATGGCAAATATGCCGAATAGTTTGGCTCCTTCGCCTTTTTTGGCAAGATAACGGCCTATAAAATAGTTGGTATTGTCGCCTGCAAGGGCAGCTACAATTAATAATGGGATAATAATAAACACGCTTAATCCGTTTGCTTCATTAGCGGCAAGTGCACCGGCAGCAAACAGGAGGGAATCTCCGGGTAAAAACGGGGTAACCACAAAACCGGTTTCCATAAAAACTATTAAAAAAAGCAGCAGATAAACCAAGGCTCCGTAAGTGCTGATAAAGGTTTCGAGGTGCTTGTCGATGTGAAGGATAAAGTCAATTATTTCCATATGGCGCAAGTTTACACATATTTACTAATTTTGCATCGTTGAAAAAAATTATCTCCATATTTCTGATTTTGCTTACCCTGGCAGTGGTGGTGGGTGATTCTTCCTGCAGTAGCAGACGCGGATCTTCTAAAGGTAAAAAATGTAATTGCCCCAACGGTTTTTAATGAGTTTGCCTTTAATCAGCTTGGTTACCGTAGTATACAATGGCGAAAAGCTGATTGCGGAAACATTGCAATCTGCTGTTAGCCAAACCTACAAAAATATAGAGCTGGTAATCATAGATGGCGGATCTAAAGATGATACCGTAAAGGTTGCCAAACAGTTTTCGTCACACACCTCCGTATTAATTAGCGAGCCTGATAAAGGTATTTATGATGCCATGAATAAAGGGGTAAAAGCCGCCAAAGGGGAATGGATTTATTTCTTAAACGTGGGCGACCGCTTTTACGATGAGCGTGTGCTGGAAGATATTTTTAGCCGGGATTTGGCAGAAGTTGATTTTATATATGCGCAGGTAGAAACCATTAATGAGCCAACAGGCATTAATTATGTAAACGGGAGTAAAGTAACCATGAGCGATTTTTATCACCGTTACCCGATTTGCCATCAGGCAACTTTTACCCGCAAAAAAGCCTTTGAAGAAACAGGAGAATATAACCTTACCTATAAATTGGCTGCAGATACGGAGTGGTTTGCCCGCTTTTTTAAACGGCACGAAAACAAAGCTTTGTTTATTCCACGCATTGTTTCTTACTATGATGTTCAGGGAGCCTCATACCATAAACGTATGCAAGGGTATAAGGAATACATCAGGTTTGCACAAAAACATTTTCCATTTAGTGTGGCATTCAGAATCCGGATGTTTTATCCTCTCATATGGCTTAAGGTAAAGATCATCAGGGTTTTTCAGGAAACCAGCTTGTTTAAATGGTATCGCAAAATCAGGTTTGGCAGCAGGGTTGCTAATGCGTCTTAAAAAACCTTCATTTGTTGCATGTTTAAACCATTACCTCCCAAATTTCGTTTTTTCTACAATGAGCTGAAAAATCAGGCTTTTAATTACCTGGATGTAGGAGCAGGAAGTGGCTCTCCACACAAAACCGCAGCCGTTTTTCATCAGGTAAATTATCATGGAATAGACAGGGCTCTTTACCGGAATACCGAAGAGGATATGCGCCTGATGAAGGCTTATTATGAAATGGATCTTACCCGGCTGGAGTTTGCACAAATCCCCGACAACTACTTTGATGTACTGATGATGTCGCATGTGATAGAGCATTTACATAACGGAGATGAGGTAATTAAAGGACTTGTTTCTAAACTAAAAAGTGGTGGACGCATCTATATTGAGTATCCCGGAAAGCGCAGTACCAAACTGCCAAGCATGAAAGATACCCTTAATTTTTATGATGATGATACCCATGTGCGGATTTATTCTGTTCCGGAAATTGAAGGAATATTAAAAGAGGCCGGGTTTAATATTGAGAGATCGGGTACCCGCAGGTACTGGCCTTATATACTTGCCTTACCTATAACATTAATTACAGAAAGGATGAAAAATGGATACCTTCCCGGTGGAGTTTTTTGGGACTTATTGGGTTTTGCCGAATACGTGTATGCTGTAAAAAGGTAACTATAACTGGTTGATTCCCCTTGCTGTTATTGCCCCGGGCGGCAGGTGGTGTGTACAACTTGTAGATTAAGCAATATGTATGGGGTATATTTTGCAGAAAATTATAGAACATGATTTTATCAGATAAACGCATTTTAGAAGAAATAGAAAAAGGAACTATCCTGATAGAGCCGTTTAAGCAGGAATTTTTAGGTACCAACTCTTATGATGTGCATCTTGGAAGACATTTAGGTACTTATAAAGACCGCGTTCTTGATGCCAGGGAACACAATAAGATTGATATTTTTGAGATTCCAACCGAAGGGTTTGTATTGCAGCCAAATACCCTTTACCTGGGTGTAACTGCCGAGTATACTGAAACGCATGCCCATGTACCTTTTCTGGAAGGGAAATCCAGTACCGGGCGTTTGGGTATTGATATTCATGCCACAGCTGGAAAAGGAGATGTTGGATTCTGCAATACCTGGACACTGGAAATTTCATGTGCGCAGCCTGTACGTATATATGCAGGAATGCCAATTGGCCAGCTCATCTATTTTGTTGTTGATGGCGAAATAGAAACCATGTATCATACAAAGAAAAATGCCAAATATAACAAGCGCACCGTGAAGCCCGTGGAAAGTATGATGTGGAAGAATAAGTTCTAAGGTGATACATCATTGAAATAAATACTGCTGAGTATCAGTTGTTATTTATCTTTTTAAAATAGGGGTAAGGTCTTGGTCGTTTGTCATTGCGTTACCTAACATGCTGAAAAAAATATTCCTGATGCTTCTGTTGCCGGTTGTATTTACCGGTACAGCTCAAAACCGAACCAAAAACACCCTCAGTGGTTTCATTAAAGAAGCCGGAAGCGGGGAGTTTATGATTGGTGCCAGTATTTATATTCCCAAATATAAAACCGGTACCATGTCTAATGTTTATGGATTTTATTCCATTACCCTTCCTGCCGATACGTTTGATCTGATTGTATCTTATGTTGGTTATTCCACTAAGGCATACCGCGTTGACCTGCGACAACCAGCCGAACTGAATATTGAAATGGTTAGTGCTACCAACATTAAAGAGGTGGTGATAACAGCAGATAAGTACCAAAAAATTTCGGAACAAACACGAATGAGTGTGATAGAAATACCTGTTGAGCAGGTAAGAGATATTCCTGCTCTGTTGGGTGAAAAGGATGTTCTGAAAGTCATTCAATTGCTTCCGGGAGTGCAAAAAGGGAGTGAGGGAAACGCTGGTTTATATGTACGGGGTGGAGGGCCTGATCAAAATCTGATTATACTTGATGATGCCATTGTATACAATGCTTTTCACCTGTTTGGATTTTTCTCTTTATTTAACGGAGATGCCTTAAGAAGTATTGAATTAACAAAAGGCGGATTTCCCGCACGTTATGGTGGTCGCTTATCTTCTGTTCTCGATATGAGTATGAAAGAAGGGAATAAAGAATCTTATCATGGAGAAGTGGGCATCGGCCTCATTTCATCTCGCGCGATACTGGAAGGCCCTATCCAGAAAAAGAAATCATCGTTTATTGTTTCGGCAAGAAGAACTTATATAGATGTATTAACAAGGCCTTTGCTTCCGGCAAATAATGATGGCGGATATTACTTTTATGACCTGAATGCAAAGGTGAATTACGAATTTTCAGATAAAGATAAAATTTACCTGAGCAGTTATTTTGGGCGCGATCATTTTTTCTTTGAAAACACGGTTGGTGGAAAATTCAGCGGAGGAGTAACCTGGGGTAATGCCACGGCAACATTACGCTGGAACCACCTGTATAATAAAAAGTTGTTTTCCAATACCGCTTTAATTTTCAGCGATTACAGCTTTGAAAACTATATTGAAAGCAGCTATGACGGGTTAACGTTTAAATTAAACTACAGCTCCGGTATAAGAGACTGGGGTTTAAAACACGACCTTGATTTCAGACCCTCACCAAAACATACCATCAAGGCAGGAGTGCATGCCATCTATCATACATTTACTCCAAATGCCCTGGTGGTAAAGGATAATACAGGAACCGGTATTGATAAGGTAAACCAGGTTTATGCATGGGAGAATGCATTATATGCAGAGGATGAAATAAAACTGGGATTGCGAATGAGGCTTAATCCCGGGGTGCGTCTCACTCAGTTTGCTCCTGCCGGAAAACAATATATCAATATAGAACCTCGATTGAATGCGGCCTATCAGCTAAAGCCTGATGTATCGGTTAAAGCATCATACGCCATCATGAATCAGTATGTTCACTTATTAAGCAATACAGGAGTTGGTTTACCTACCGATCTTTGGGTACCCTCAACGGATATTGTAAAACCTCAGCGCTCATCGCAGGTTGCCGCAGGTATTGTAAAAGATTTTGACAAGCAGGAGTTTTCGGTTTCATTGGAAGGGTATTATAAAACATCATCAAATATCATTGCCTATAAAGAAGGTGCAAGCTTTTTAGGTATTGATGCGGGTGAAGAAGAAAGTGAAAACTTTAACTGGGAAAACAATGTAACCTCAGGTCAGGGTTGGTCGTACGGAGCTGAGTTATTTATTCAAAAGAAAACGGGCCGTTTTACCGGTTGGATTGGGTATACCCTCTCATGGACGGAGCTGCAGTTTGATCAGTTAAATAATGGTGAAAAGTTTTATGCCCGGTACGATCGCAGACACGATTTATCGCTGGTTGGAATCTATAAACTGAAAAAGGAAGAAGATGGTAAAAATGGAATCACCTTGTCATCAACCTGGGTTTATGGTACCGGAAATGCCATTACTTTGCCAATTGGCGAGTATAAAGCACCTGTGCATCAGCCCGGCAATCAATCCAGCGGTGACGGTAAATACGGAGGTTATGTTTCCCAATATACCGGCAGAAATCAATTCAGAATGGGTGCTTACCATCGCTGGGATATTGGGGTGAAGTTCCATAAAAAGAATCCAAATACAGTAAGAACTATTGAGGTTAGTTTATACAATGTATACAGCAGGCAAAATCCTTTCTTTTATTATATTGGCAGTAAAGGTGGCGGCTTTTCGCCTACAAACGGAAACGAGCGTGTGCTGAAACAGGTTTCTTTGTTCCCTATTATTCCATCTATTTCCTGGAGCTTAAAATTTTAACGTCATGAGAACTTCCATCATATTTCTTTTATCTCTTATTTTACTAACCTCCTGCGAAAAGGTGGTAACAGATGTAGAGATTCCAAAAGCAGAAAAAAAAGTAGCTGTGTTCTGCGTTATTTCACCTCTGGATTCATTTATTGAAGCCGATATCACTTACTCAGCCCCGGTTTTTGAATCGGGTACGGTGAGTACAATTACAGATGCAACAGTTACCATAAAAGGCAATGGAACTTCTGCAATGCTCACTTATTCGCCTGAAAGAGCAACATACAAGCTGAGCACCACTCTTTTCCCTGTTAAAGTGGGAGAGGTTTACGAGTTGGAAGTAAAAACTCCGAGAGGAGAAATGGTAACAGCCACTTGTAAGGTACCGCTAAACAATACGCCAATTATTTCGGTTGAACCATTAAGGCGCAAAGTAGATATTGAAACATATACTTATAAGTTGACAGTAAAGTGGCAGGATGATCCGGCTGCCGTAAATTACTACCGCATTTACGCAGAGCAGCAATCTTATTTTATGGGAACAGAAGGATTTATTGATGATAAGGGCAGCACCATGTTTAGTGACGAGAAATCAAATGGAAATTTGTTAAGTGTGGCTCACCGTTATGATTATGATGCCTCTAACGGAGCAGGGTCAACAAAGTACAACGTATACCTGCTGAATACGGATGAGCATTATTATAAGTACCATGAAGGAAGATTGCGCTACGAGGGAGATAATCCTTTTGTAGAGCCCAATATTATTTATTCCAATATCAAAGGCGGGCTTGGCTGTTTTGGCGCATACGTGGTCTCAAAGACTACTATAAACAGCACCTGGTAGTTTAGCTGAGCAGCACCTTCCAGGCACTTGCCACTTCTTTCTGCACAAGTAACTGATGCGCCATCTGGTGCAATGCAGCAGTTAATTGTTCTCCTTCAAGTGTAAGGTGAAGTTGTTGAAGGTTTTTATTCATGCGTTTATACACTTCAATACTATCCGCATCCGGAAGTACTTCGGTGTTTCCCAACATTCCTAAATCATTTCCGGTTAAAAAAGCACTGGTGCGTATCGGTTCCGGAAGCGCATCAATACCCATACCTAAAGTAGTAAGAGGCTTTGGTACTTCAAAAATGGCATCTCCATATGCCCTTGCATACCAGTCTCCGCCCATGCGTGCCACCAGGTCTATTTTCTCCTGATCAATTTTGCCTACTGCATTAATTACATCTGTATTTACATGCACCAACTTTACTTCACATATCACCAGGTTTCCGGCTCCTGCCTGATCTCCAAGCGGAACTACCTGTTTTACCACACATTCCATTTGTACCGGTGATTCCTTTACCCTCGGAGGTGCTATGGTTAAAGATGGTTCAGCAGTAAACCCTGCTTTTACAAACTCATTTACTCCCCTTGGATATTCTGTGCTGGATAAACTGGTTTGTTGCACCATATCATAGTTTACCACATTTATACATACCTCAGGCACCTCCAGCACATTTTCCAACGTATGCTTGGTGGTATTGTCTCTTCCCCTCCGTGCAGGTGAAAAAATAACAACAGGTGGGTTTGAACTAAACAGGTTAAAAAAACTAAACGGACTCAGGTTGATATTCCCACTTCTGTCTACCGTACTGGCAAAACAAATAGGCCTGGGCGCAACAGCTCCCTGCAGCAATCCCTGCACATCCATCACCTTCATTTCTGAAAGGTCATATGTTCTAAATTGTGGTTCTTTTTTGGTCATAGGGCTGGTGCTTGGTGCAAAGTGCCCGGTGCACTGTATTTTTATAACTTAAAACTTAACATTTAAAATTTAACACTCAAAACTCAAAACTTCCTAACTTCAAACTGATAACTTCGAACTATTTAACTTCGAACTAATCATTCCTTAAATATCTCAATCTCTTTCATGGCTTTTACAAACTCGCCAAACTCTCCTTTAAATTTGGTGGCTTTCACGGTGCGGTCGTCTATCCAGTGGTAGTTGCCTCCCCGGGGTTTACCAAAAATAATTCCATGCCATTTAAAACCGTGTTCTCTTAACCATTGCTCGGTAAAAGCACGGTGTTCTTCCAGCCTGGAGGTGAAAAAAGTGATGATATGCCCTTCGTCAAACCACTTGTTTATTTGCTGGCTTGCACCGGGTATTTCGGCACAGGTAAGCATACGTTGTGGTTCTTCGTTGGGTACATCCTCGCAAATGGTGCCATCAATATCTATCAGAAAATTTTTAATATTTTCCGGTAAAAGCGGACTGCATTTGCGCCCCTGTTCATCGTAGTGTTCTTTCAGTTCCATTAATTATATAAATTTTCTCTCACAAATTCCTTTAACGTCTCAACTAGTTTGGTTGGAGAATCGAATAGTGCGCTTTGTATTTTCCAGCCTTTAGTTTTAATAGAACCAAATAGTAATTTTTCATTATTGTCTTCAACCACTATTCTTAGATTGCCATTTACGAAGTCTTCTTGTTCTTGGGCATTAATATACCTTATCTCTCTTGTAATACTATTTGAGACTTTATTTATAACAATAAAGCAAAATGGATGTTTGTTATTTTTAATATATGCGAAGTAGGTATCCCTGGTAGAGCCTTCAAATATTTTGATTTTGTTTTCGATTTCAATAGCCTTAGTTAGGTAATGGTTTTTCTTCCCTTTTTGCACTATAAGATACTTGCCATTAATAAGCATTGTTGAATCCACTGGTTTATTCATGTCTTCAACCTTTGTTTTATTGATACTTACACCACCGCCCTGCAGCATTTTTTTCGCTTCTCCTTTAGATGGGAAAATCTGTGTTTTTTCAGCAAGAAAATCAATCAGGGGAATGCCGTCTTCTATTTCTTGTTTAGGTAAAGTAAAAGTGGGTACCCCGTCAAAAATATCCAAAAAGGTTTCTTCATCCAGTTGCGCAAAAGCATCGGCTGTTGCATTTCCAAAAAGGATATTGCTGGCCTCAATGGCTTTGTTTAACTCAGTTTCGCCATGCACCCTTGTGGTTATATCTTTTGCCAGTGCTTTTTGTAGTGTTCTCAAGTGAGGCGCAGTATCATGTTCCTTTTCCAGTGCCTCTATTTCATCTTTCCCAAGTAAGGTAAAAATGCGAATCCAGCTTTTTACATCATCATCACTTGCATTCAGCCAAAACTGATAAAATTTGTATGGAGAGGTTTTCTTTGGATCCAGCCATACAGCCCCGCTTTCTGTTTTACCAAATTTGGTTCCGTCAGATTTTTTAATCAGGTTGGTGGTTAGGGCAAATGCTTCGCCTCCGTCTTTACGTCTGATCAGTTCTGTTCCCGTAACAATATTGCCCCACTGGTCGCTGCCGCCCATTTGTATTTTTATTCCGTGGTGTTTCCAGAGGTAATAAAAATCATAACCCTGCACCAACTGGTAGCTAAATTCAGTAAAGCTCATTCCGGTTTCTCCCTCAAGACGTTTTTTCACACTGTCTTTGGCCATCATGTAGTTTACGGTGATATGTTTTCCTACATCGCGTATAAAATCAAGAAAAGAAAATGTTTTAAACCAGTCGTAATTATTTACCATTACCGCACTGTTACTGCCACAATCAAAGTCAAGAAACTTATCCAGTTGTTTTTGTATACAATTTACATTGTGGTTTAATACATCTTCATTAAGTAAATTCCGCTCTGCACTTTTACCTGATGGATCACCAACCATACCTGTAGCACCGCCCACCAGTGCGTATGGTTTATGGCCTGCCCGTTGAAAATGGATCAATGTCATTACCTGCATCAGGTGGCCTACATGCAGGGAGTCGGCTGTGGGATCAAACCCAATATACCCGTTGGTTACTCCTTTATCCAATTCTTCTGCGGTTCCCGGCATCATATCGTGGAGCATATTCCTCCACTTCATTTCTTCAGCAAAACTTATTTTTATCATGGTGCGCGAAAATAAGGTTTTACTTGATTACTGAGGTAATCAGGTAGTCTTTTTCGTTCATAAATCCATTTACAACTTTATCTTTGCGCCACATGTCAATAATTGGAATAATAAAAGAGGGAAAAATGCCTCCTGATCTGCGAACCCCGTTGTCGCCACATCATTGCGTAGAGCTCATGCAAAAATTTCCGGGAGTACAGGTTATTGTTCAATCATCGGACCACCGCTGTTTCAGCGATGATGATTACCGCAGCAAAGGAATTGAGGTACGCGAGGATATTTCTGATGCCGACATATTATTGGGTGTAAAAGAAGTACCTGTTGAACATTTAATTGCCGGCAAAACATATTTATTTTTCTCCCATACCATCAAAAAACAAGCACATAACCGCAAACTGTTGCGAACCATACTTAAGAAAAATATCAGGTTAATTGACTATGAAACCCTGGTTTGGGATGGCGGTAACCGCATTATTGGTTTTGGCAGATTTGCAGGCATTGTAGGTGCCCATTACGCTTTTGTGATATGGGGAAGGAAATACGGTATCTACCACCTAAAACAGGCTGCCGAATGCCGGGATATGAACGAAATGTATGCCCAGTATAATGAAATTACATTACCACCCATGAAAGTGGTGATTTGCGGAGATGGCAGGGTGGCACATGGAGCCATTGAGTTTATGAGAAAACTCAAAATACATCGGGTATCACAGGATGAATTTCTGGATACAGAATACAACCACCCTGTATTTGTTCAGCTCCGCTCCGAAGATTATTACCAGCGCAAGGATGGGCGTGAGTGGGATAAAGCAGACTTTTACAAACACCCTGAAGATTATGCCAGTTGCTTTTCTCATTACTCCAAAAGGGCTGATGTAATGATTAATGCTGTGTTCTGGAAAAACGGAATAGCTCCTTTTTTTACCCGTGAGGAGATGAAAGACAATGATTTCCGCATCAAAGTAATATCTGATGTAACATGCGATATTCCGGGGCCGTTGCCAACCACCATCAGAAGCACCACCATTGAAGATCCTTTTTATGGTTACAACCAGTTTCTGGAGTCTGAAGTACCACCATTTCAAAAACATACCATTGATGTGCAGGCTGTTGGGAACCTGCCATGTGAGTTGCCGGTAGATGCCTCCATGGAGTTTGGAGAACAACTTGTCCGTCATGTATTGCCTTATTTACTTATTGAGGATAAGGAACAAATTATAGCAAATGCTACCATTACTGAAAATGGGAAATTAACATCAAGGTATACTTACCTGAAAGATTATGTGGAATAGGTTTACCTACCGCAACTGAATGCTTACCGAATAATGACGGTGGAATTTCATTGGTAAAGGATAAAGCATTTGTTTCGCAAATTATTTTTTAACGAACCAACAAATTAAATGGCAAGAGGAGGAAGAAATTTTAACAGCAACGGCAAACTAAAGGAGGAGTCTCCCAAGGTGAAGATTAGTAAAGAAACGCTGAAGGAAGCTTTGGTTTTGTTTACTTATCTTAAGCCTTACAGAACAAAGTTCATATTTAGCCTGCTGTTTATTGCATTATCTGCATTTTCAACCAGTATGTTTCCGTTTTTTTTAGGTAAAATGATTGATGCCGCATCCCCCGGGGCTTCAGCTCAGGCTTCTCCTGGTTTTGCTTCTGGCTTTAGCAATAATTTTAAAGATATCCACTGGAGTCTCAATACCACATTATTGCTTATTTTTATTCAGCTTACCCTGCAAACTATCTTTTCCTTTATGAGGGTTTACCTGCTAACAGAGGTTGGAGAACGCTCACTGGCTGATATGCGAAGAGATGTGTATGCCCGTTTGCTCAGTATGCCAATGGCTTATTTTACGGAGAAAAGGGTAGGGGAGTTAAGCAGCCGTATCTCATCCGACCTTTCTCAAATTCAGGATGCCATTTCTTTTACCCTGGCAGAATTTCTTCGTGGTATTTTTACCCTTGTTATAGGCTTGATCTTTATATTCTGGATAAGCACCAAACTGGCACTGGTGATGCTGGCTGTGGTTCCGGTAATAGCTGTACTGGCCGTTGTATTTGGTATGCGCATCCGCAACATGTCGCGCAAGGCGCAGGATCAGTTGGCAGAAAGCGGCACCATTGTAAACGAAACGTTTCAGGGAATAAGCATTGTTAAAGCCTTTACCAGTGAAGTGTATGAAATATCCCGTTATATAAAAAGTGTGTATGCCGTAGTCGATATTGCCATAGCCAACGCACGTTTCCGCGGGGCTTTTATCTCGTTTATGATTTTTAGCGTGTTCGGTGCCATTTCATTTGTAATGTGGTACGGTGCCAATATGATTCAATCAGGGGAACTTACGATTGGCTCACTTACGATGTTTGTTATATTTTCGGTATTTGTTGGCGGAACCTTTGCCGGGTTTGCCGAAATGTTTAGCCAGTTACAGAAAACGCTTGGTGCCACACAAAGCATCAGGGAAATATTACGTAGCAAAGGGGAGGAGGTTGATATAAATAACATTCCGGTTGATCATGCTTATCATCTGGAAGGAAATGTGGTATTTAATGAAGTTGGATTTTCATACCCGTCACGCCAGGATATTCAGGTATTAAAAAATATTACCCTGGAGGCAAACAGTGGAGAACAGATAGCACTGGTAGGATCAAGTGGTGCGGGTAAAAGTACCATTGCCTCCTTGCTGCTTAGGTTTTATGAGCCTGATAAAGGGAGTATTTCCTTTGATGGCAGGGACTCAAAAACATTTCCGCTATCTATGTTACGCAAACAAATGGCATTTGTGCCTCAGGATGTGATATTATTTGGAGGAAGCATTACTGAAAACATTGCTTACGGCAAACCTGATGCAACTGCAGCAGAGATAGAAGAAGCCGCCCAAAAAGCCAATGCACATGAGTTTATCAACCGGTTCCCCGAAAAATATGATACCATAGTTGGAGAACGTGGGGTAAAATTATCAGGTGGGCAACGTCAGCGCATTGCCATTGCCAGGGCTATTTTACGCAATCCTGCCATACTTATTTTAGATGAGGCCACTTCATCCCTTGATAGTGAAAGTGAGCAACTGGTGCAGGAAGCATTGGAAAATCTGATGAAAAACCGAACATCGTTTGTAATCGCCCACCGCCTCTCTACTATTAGAAATGCCGATAAAATTGTGGTGATTGATAAAGGTGTGGTTAGCGAAACCGGAACCCATGAGCAACTGATGCAATCCAACGGCTTGTACAGAAAACTAAATGAAATGCAGTTTGAGTTTGCTTCTTAAAACAGGAAGCCCATATTTACGTAAAAATTCATCACGTTGGAAGTTTCATTTCTCATAATGGTTACCTCCAATGGTCCCAGAAACGACAAATAACCTGCTGTAAGACCATAACCCAGCAGGTAGTTGGATTCTTTAAGCCATTCTTTTTCTTTCAGGAAATCCTCAATACGGTTGTTATAATTAAGCAGGTTTATTTTACCTGTTAGAAAAATGCTTTTACGCACTTCATACTGGGCGCCAAGTTGCGTTCCGGCAAAATTATTGGTGCGTAGCTCATAATCCATAAACCCGCTAAATGGTACCTGAAACCTGAAATTTGGATACAAACCGCCAATTTGAAACTGATTGAAGGTATTGGCCACCGCACTTCCTTTGAGGTTAAACATACTGCCTGCGAAATTACAGTTAATAAGGGTTAACCTGGATGAAACAGGAATAAAATGTTCTGCATACAGCCTGAATAGAAAATACTCTTTGTCAATAGACTTGTTGTAGGCATTATTATCAAAAGATACCCTGCTTATATTGCCACTTAAGGAGTCTCTGTTGTATTGAGAAATGTCGTAAGAAACATCAAAAACATATCCGGCTTCCATAGAGGTTCTTGTACCAGATGTTGGGAAATGCGTTTTGTTTAAACTGTTTTTATAAAACAAAAAATATGCAGTGTACTGATGGTTGGTGCCATCATAAGGAAAGTTGGTACTTAGGATATCGTAGCCCAGGGTGGAAAGTTCACTTTTAAATCCCACAGATGCGAAAGCACTGCTCCCAACTGTTCGCTGAATACGTCCATCAAGAGCAAGGTAATTTCTCCTGTATAATGCAGTTCTGGTAAAGGCATCGTATAACGGAAAATCATTCCGGTCGAAGTGAATCCCTAAGTTTAATCCAAAATTCCGCTGCGGACCTAAATATTTAAAGTATTCTGTTTTAAACCTGAAAAAATCTGATAAAGCAATACTGGTGAGCCACCGCGAATTTTTAATAAGGAGATCTCTGGAAGTGAAATTAAGAATAAGTGATGCCTTACTGAATGAGTTATAGTTAATGGCAAACTTAAAATGATTGAGGTGGTTTTCTTTCGCCTTTAACAGCAGTTTTACACCCTTTCCCTGTGGAATGAGCTCATAACTTATTTTTGTAAAATAACGTGTACCAAATGCCTGAGTGATGCAGGAAGGGATATCATTCGGGTTGATATATGTTTTTTCTTTAATGCCTATTTTCCCTTTGATAAGGGATGGTTGTGCCTTATCGAGGCCAATAACTTCGATGGATTCTACAAAAACAGAATCAACATGCCTTAATTCAATTGTTTTAACTGGCCCATACTCGTTTTTTAAAAACAAACCAAGGTGTTCAAGTGTATCAAGTTGTTTAATAGCAGCATCATACCCGCGTTTTATCAATGAATCAGGAGTGTTAAAATTACCAGGCCCGAAACCTGTCAGATCGGGCTCAATCAGAATGTCACATATTTTCTTTTGTTTCTCTGTATCGTCAATATCTCCGAGAAATATCACCTGGCTAAGTATATTGAAAATATTATTCAGTTGGTCTTCTGTGGTGTTTTGCGAGAGGTTAACCCCGATGAGGATATCGGCCCCCATTTGATTGAGATAATTTACCGGAAAATTCCTGACAAGGCCTCCGTCCACCAACAGTTCGCCATTTATTTTTACAGGCGTAAACAAGCTTGGTATGGCCATGCTGGATCTTACGGCTTCCGCAATATTGCCTGTTTCGAGCACCACTACCTTGCCATTTAGTACATTGGTAGAAACGCATTTAAACGGGCGTGGAAATTTGCTGAAATCCTTAATGTCATAAACCGGTGTTGAAAGCCGGGTGAGTTCATTTTCCAGTTCCTGACCTTCGATTACACCTCCAGGGAAATGAAGCGATTTCTGGTAAAATGGAAACTCCGCTATATATTTTTCAAACTCTGCCTTTTCTTCAATGGCAATGGTTGGTAATACAATTTTATTCGATAAAAGGTCGTCCCAGAGTTCTGATTGGGCAATTTTTTCAATACTGTCTGCACTATATCCTGCCGCATACAACATCCCTACCACAGCTCCCATACTTGTTCCAACAATATAATCAATAGGTACTCCGGCCTGTTCTATTACTTTAAGCACACCAATATGCGCAAGCCCTTTGGCACCGCCACCGCTTAAGGCAAGGCCTATGCGTGGGCGTGTTTTTTGAGCATTTACAGAAAATGCAACCAGTAACAAAAAAATAGCGAAGAACCTTGATGGCATGTAAATCAATTCAATTGGGTAAATATAATATGCTCAGGCCGCTTTTCTGGAAAATAAAAACTCGCCCAACCACTTGAGTGGTTTTATTCTGCGGCCTTTCTTTAACCCAAACTCCTTAATGGAATATTTTCTCAGATGTGCTATTGTTTCATCTATGGAATCAGTAACCAATAATAAATCCATATCTTTTGCCGAAATGGTTCCTTGTTTCACAAAATCATCCATCAACTCAATCAGGTTCTTCCAATATTCCTTGCCAAACAGAATCACCGGAAAGTTTTTAATTTTTCCTGTTTGTATTAAGGTAATAGCTTCAAACATTTCGTCCATGGTGCCCATACCGCCTGGCATTACCACAAACGCGTAGGAATATTTTAACAACAATACCTTTCTTACAAAAAAGTAGCGAAACGTAACCCATTTGTGCAGGTAAGGATTTTCTTTTTGCTCATGTGGCAACAAAATATTACAGCCAATACTTCGTCCGTTATTTTCAAAAGCACCCTTGTTAGCAGCCTCCATTATCCCGGGGCCACCACCTGTCATGATGGTGAAACCAAGGTCGCTTATACGGGCAGCCAGTTGAACAGTGGTTTTGTAATAATGATGGTTTTGATCAAAGCGGGCACTACCAAAAACAGTAACACAGGGCCCCACAAAATGCAACTGCCTGAATCCGCTTATAAACTCCCTCATTACTTTTATAATAAACAAAAATTCCCTGGAGCGCGAGCGGGGTCCCTCAAGAAACCTTGTTTCAGAGTTTAACACTTTATCCCTTAATTCTTTTATTTTGGTGCTGTTTGTTGCTTCCATATGGTGTTAAAAAAAAGACGTCAACTGGTGACGTCTTTGCAATGTATAGATAATAAAGAAAAAATTAAAGGTTGCCTCTTATTTCCTGTTCCCGCTCAATGGCTTCAAACAATGCTTTAAAGTTTCCTTTACCAAAACTTTTGGCTCCTTTCCGTTGAATAATTTCGTAGAACATGGTAGGCCTGTCTTCAACCGGTTTGGTAAACAATTGCAGCAGGTAACCTTCGTCATCACGGTCAACAAGAATACCCAGCTCTTTTAGTGGTTCAATATCTTCCTCAATAGGCCCAACGCGATCCAGCAGGTCATCATAATACGTATTAGGTACTTTTAGGAATTCTACTCCACGGGCCATTAGCTGGCGCACGGTAGAAACAATATCTTTAGTGGCAATAGCTATATGTTGTGTGCCTTCTCCTTCATAAAATTCCAGGTATTCTTCCACCTGAGATTTTTTCTTTCCTTCGGCAGGTTCATTAATAGGAAACTTCACATATCCGTTTCCATTACTCATTACCTTACTCATCAGGGCAGAGTACTCTGTAGAAATATCCTTGTCATCAAACGACAGGATGTTCTTAAAACCCATTACCTCTTCGTAAAACTTAACCCATGGGTTCATCTGGTTCCAGTCTACATTACCTACACAGTGGTCAACGTAAAGCAGACCGGTTGGTTCCGGGTTATAGGTGCTTTCCCACTTTTTAAATCCGGGCATAAACACACCTTTATAGTTTTTGCGCTCAATAAATAAATGTACCACTTCTCCGTAGGTGTGAATACCACTCATGCGAACCTCACCATCCTTATCTTTTAATGTTGTTGGTTCCATGTACGCTTTGCCTCCTCTTTTTATTGTTTGCTCAAATGCATCATATGCATTATCAACCCAAAGAGCCAGAACTTTCACTCCGTCACCGTGTTTTTTATGATGCTCTGCAATTGGTGAATCTGAATGTAATGGACTGGTAAGTACCAGGCGCATTTTATTTTGAACCAGAACATAGGATGCGCGATCTTTCAATCCTGTTTCAGGACCTGCATAAGCCAGGCTTTGAAAACCGAATGCCGTTTTGTAGTAATGAGCAGCCTGCTTGGCATTGCCTACATATAACTCAATATAATCTGTTCCGTTTAGCGGAAGAAAATCGGTTGTAGTTTGTGTTGATTTTATTTCTAATGTTTCCATTGATATTTGGTTGTGTTAATGTGATATAATAAGTTGCTTCAATATTGTTCTTTTTGATGACAGGTTTTGATATTTGATTGGGTTCTTGAAAATGCTCGTTTCATATGCTCCGTTTTGCTTACTAATTCTTCAACATTTAACACATCAACACACCATTTGCCGGCATCAATTAATCCAGCCATGTTTTATAATATCCCGGATCCTCTACACGCATGGCATCCTGTGTAATTTGCAACGGATAAAAAGGATCAATCATTACCGCAAGTTCTCTTGTTTCTTTCTGGCCTATTGATTTTTCTACCGTTCCGGGATGTGGCCCATGGGGTATTCCTTTCGGATGTAAACTAATCATGCCTCTTTCCACATGTTTGCGGCTCATAAATTCTCCGTCAACGTAATATAAAATTTCATCGCTGTCAACATTGCTGTGGGCGTAAGGTGCCGGAATAGATTGCGGATGGTAATCATACATACGTGGCACAAAAGAACAAATTACAAAATTGTGTCCTTCAAATGTCTGGTGTATCGGAGGTGGCATATGTACCCTTCCGGTTATTGGTTCATAATCATGTATGCTAAACCCATAAGGATATTGGTATCCGTCCCAGCCAATGGCATCAAAAGGATGACTGGCATAGGTGTATGGGAAAATCATATCCTCTTTTTTTATCATTACTTTAAAATCTCCCTGCACATCAAATGTTTCAAGGCTATGTGGCAGTTTAATATCCCTCTCACAATATGGGGAGTGCTCCAGAAATTGACCGTAATTATTGAGATAACGTTTAGGTGCGCGGATAGGGGAGAATGATTCTGTAATCATCAATCTGTTTTTATCATCCTTAAAGGAAAGCTGATAAATGGTGCCTCTCGGAATCACCAGATAGTCGCCATATTCAAAGTTTATTTTTCCATAAATGGAAGTAAACTCACCACTTCCTTCGTGCACAAAAATCACCTCATCGGCATCGGCATTTTTATAAAAGTAATCCGTCATGGATTTTTTTGGCGCGGCAACGGAGATATATAAATCCCGGTTAAACAACAGCACCTTGCGCGACTTCAGAAAGTCATCTACCGGTTCTGTTTTAAATGTAAGAAAACTGCGGCATTGCAGGTTTTTGGCAATGGCGGCTTTAGGGCTTACATCCCATGGCTCACCAATATCTTTTACACGTGTTGGCGGATGGGTATGATACACCAGTGAATACAGGCTTGAAAATCCTTCTGTGGATACCAGTTCTTCCTGATACAATGTTCCATCAGGTTTTCTGAATTGGGTGTGACGTTTGTGCGGAATACTTCCGAGCTTATGATACTGTGGCATAAATTTCTTTCCTTTGGTTTAGTGCTTCTGCCATTTGAATGTATTAGCATTCAATCGTTTAGTGCATGGCAGTTGTGTTTATGCATACAAATTTACGTTTTTTGTGACTTGATTTTGAACCTTTCCATATTCAAATCAAATATTTATCAGGTTAATTTGCATGCTTAACAACACACAAATGTATTCGAATTCTCACCTTACAGGCAAACTGATTTTTATCATCTGTTCCTTCCTGGTTACGTTATCCTGTTCCGATCCCAAAACCGGTGTTAGCGGAACAAAGAGTGATAGTACAGCGGTTCCGGTGGCAGGTGCCGAGGAGTTAAGCCGCGAAATAGAGAAGGATCCATCCAATGCCGAGTTGTATTATAAAAGGGCTATTCAGTATTTTAATCAGAAATACCTCGACCGTGCTTTGGCTGATATCGATCAGGCCTCATCACTGAGCAAGGATAATCCCCTATATTATTTTACCAGAGGCCGCGTTTTATATGCCATGAACCGCACCAGTGAAGCCGCTAAAATGTATGAATCGGCCATTACCCTTAAACCAGATTATGAAGAGGCACAAATGAAACTGGCCGAGTTGTTTTATGTGGTAAAAGAGCACAAAAAATCAGTTGATTTATTAAACCTGGTCATTGCACAATCCAAAAGAGCCGATGCTTATTTTTTACGTGGGATGAATCAGAAAGAATCGGGCGATACGGCAAGGGCCATTGCCTCTTTCCAATTGGCAGCTGAGGCTGATGAAACGAATTACGATGCCATTATTCAGCTTGGGTTATTGTTTACCGAAAAGAAAGATGCCATTGCAGTTGATTACTTTGGCAGGGCATTAAAAATGAATCCCAAAAGCAGTGAGGCTTATTTTGGGAGGGCTTATTACTACCAGCTTACCAAACAATTTCAAAAAGCCTTGTTCGATTACCGCAAGGTTATTGATCTCGATCCCTCAAACGATAAGGCTTATTACAATGTAGGATATATCAATTTTGAAGCCGGCAAATTAAAGGAAGCCCTCAGAAGCTGGGATATTTGTATTCAGATGAACAATGCCAATATTCAGGCATATTATATGCGCGGCCTGGTGCACGAAACCTTAAAAAACCCTGAAGATGCCAGGTTAAACTACGAGTTTGCACTACAGCTTAATCCGGAATACCAACTTGCGAAGGACGGACTGAAACGTGTAATCAAATAATGTATACCACGTTTTAACGATTGATTTTTCATTTCCCCTAACAATCTCTATTTTGCAGGACTTTATGAGTACTATCAATATAACATTACCTGACGGTTCCGTTCGTTCGTATGATCGGGGTACCACCGCAATGGATGTTGCAAAATCTATTAGCGAAGGCCTGGCACGCAATGTGTTAACAGGCAAATTTAATAACCAAACCATTGAACTGAGTGATGCGTTAACGCAGGATGGCTCGTTAAGGTTTTTTACGTGGGATGATAAAGAAGGCAAAACAGCATTCTGGCATTCATCTGCCCATGTGCTGGCACAGGCACTGGAGTTTTTCTATCCAAAAATAAACCTCACCATTGGTCCGGCTATTGAAAATGGCTTCTACTATGATGTGGATTTAAACGGAGAAATTATTTCTGAGAAAGATTTTAAGAAAATCGAAGATAAAATGTTGGAGTTTGCCCGCGAGAAGGCCTCTTTTCATAAGAAGCCGGTTTCCAAGGCCGATGCATTAGCATACTATCAGGGAAAAAACAATCCTTTTAAAGTAGAACTGATAGAGAATTTAACTGATGGTGATATTACCTTTTGCGATCACAGCAATTTTACCGACCTGTGCAGAGGCGGGCATATTCCAAATACCGGCTTTATTAAAGCAGTAAAATTGATGAGTGTGGCCGGTGCATACTGGAGAGGTAGCGAAAAAAATCCGCAATTAACCCGCGTTTACGGAATTTCTTTTCCTAAACAATCGGAGTTAACTGAATACTTAACCATGCTGGAGGAGGCCAAAAAACGAGACCACCGCAAGCTTGGCAAAGAGTTGGAGATATTTACGTTTGATGATGATGTTGGACCAGGTTTACCATTGTGGTTGCCTAATGGAGCAGCTATTATTGAATTGCTGGAAAATTTTGCCAAAAAAACGGAGGCAGAAGCGGGTTATGTGAGGGTAAAGAGTCCTCATATAGCCAAAGAAAGCATGTATATCAAGAGTGGCCATTTGCCATATTATAAGGATAGCATGTTTCCTCCAATGGAAATGGACGGGGATAAGTATTACCTGAAGGCAATGAACTGTCCTCACCATCATAAAATTTTTGCAGCCACTCCTAAATCGTACCGGGATATGCCGCTGCGTTTTGCTGAATATGGTACCTGCTACCGTTATGAGCAAAGCGGAGAGCTTTTCGGGTTGATGCGTGTGCGCAGTTTGCAAATGAATGATGCCCATATTTATTGTACTGAAGCACAATTTGAAGAAGAATTTACCAAGGTAAATGATCTTTACCTGAAATATTTTGGGGTGTTTGGTATTGATAAATACGTGATGCGTTTCTCCAAACACGATCCGGCTAAACTTGGCCAGAAATATATTAACTCACCGGAACTTTGGCTTAAAACCGAAGATATGGTGCGTAAGGTATTGGTAAGCCTTGGGGTAAATTTTGTGGAAGTGGAGGATGAAGCAGCATTTTACGGCCCTAAGATTGATATTCAGATATATAGCGCTATTGGGCGGGAGTTTACCCTGGCTACCAATCAGGTAGATTTTGCCCAGGCAGAGCGGTTTGACCTGTCGTTTACCAATGAGAAGAATGAGAAGGAAAGACCCATTATTATACACCGGGCCCCATTAAGTACACATGAAAGATTTATCGGATTTTTATTGGAACATTATGCCGGAAACCTGCCCGCATGGCTTTCACCCAAGCAGGTTGCTGTACTTCCAATAAGCGATAAGTATGTGCCTTATGCTCAAAAAGTTGTTGATTATCTGAAAAAAGCAGATATTCGCGCCTCTTTTGACGACAGAAACGAGAAGATTGGAAAAAAGATACGTGACGCGGAAGTAAAAAAAATCCCGTACATGCTGGTGCTTGGAGAAAATGAGATGCAGGAGGAAAGCGTATCTGTGAGAAAGCATGGTGCAGGTGATGTTGGCAAATACAGCGTAACAGATTTTATTAACTATTTTAACGAACAATTAACAGTAAAAATTTAAACATACTTGGCAGCACCTATTAATCCAACAAATAACAATCCGGGCAGCGGACCATTTAAGCGTCCCTCAAACCCGAATTTCAGAGGCAGAAGAATTGTAGAACCTGAACATAAAATTAATGAGTTCATCAGAGCTCGTGAAGTTAGGTTGGTAGGCGAAAACATTGAAACAGGAATATATCCGTTAAATGAAGCGCTTAAAATTGCAGAAGCCCAGGAACTCGACCTTGTTGAGATTTCTCCTAATGCAGAACCACCGGTATGTAAAGTAGTTGATTACAAGAAGTTCCTCTACGAGCAAAAAAAGAAAAAGAAAGAACAAAAGGCCAATCAGATTAAGCAGGAAGTAAAAGAAATCAGATTTGGACCTAATACAGATGAGCATGATTTTGATTTTAAAGTAAAACATGCCGAAAAGTTTTTAAGTGAAGGAAATAAGGTAAGGGCCTTTGTGTTTTTTAAAGGTCGTGCCATTGTTTACAAAGAAAGAGGAGAGGTGTTGTTGCTGCAGTTCGCACAGCGTTTGCAGGAGTTAGGCAAAGTGGAGCAGTTGCCAAAACTGGAAGGTAAAAAAATGTTCCTTTTGATGAGCCCTAAAGGCAAAGTAGGAAAATAAGTTTTTAAAATCGTTTAACCGGTAAATATAGAGGAATCACGTTATGCCAAAAATGAAGACAAACAGAGCTGCTGCCAAGCGTTTTAAAGTTACCCCAAGTGGTAAAATTAAGCGGGCACAAGCTTTCAAAAATCACATCCTCACCAAAAAAACCACTAAGCAAAAACGCGGCTTAACCAAAATGGTTACCGTTAGTGATGCCGATATGGGATTGGTGAAAAATCTTTTAGCAATCGGTAAATAACCATTGTTATTGGTTTCATTAAATTAAATGTTTAACCCGGGCAAAAGCCAAAAAGATCTCCGTAAAACGAGACGCTTAGGTCCAAAAAATTAAAAAACTATGCCACGTTCAGTCAATTCAGTAGCGTCACGCAGACGCAGAAAAAAACTCCTCAAATTAGCCAAAGGCTACTGGGGAAAGCGTAAAAATGTATTAACCGTTGCCAAACATGCCATCGATAAAGGTTTAGGCTATGCTTACAGAGATCGTAAAACCAAAAAACGCAATTTCCGCAGTCTTTGGATTACACGTATCAATGCAGGCACTCGTTTGCACGGTTTGAGTTACTCTCAGTTTATGGGAATGGTTGCAAAGAAAAATCTTGGTTTAAACCGCAAGGTATTGGCCGATTTAGCGATGAATCATCCTGAAACATTCAAAGCAGTAGTAGACTCAATTAAAAATTAACACTCATTACGGTAACAACGATTTATGAAAAAAGCCCGCAGGAAACTGTGGGCTTTTTCATTGGATAATATTTCGGGAAGAATGATTTATTTACCCTTAAAAACGGGTTTGCGTTTCTCCACAAATGCATTCATGCCCTCTTTTTGATCTTCGCTGGCAAAACACATATAGAAGTTTTTGCGTTCAAAGTATAAGCCTTCCTGCAATCCGGTTTCAAACGCCTTTAAAACGCTCTCTTTAGCCAGTCTTACAGCAACAGGCGACATCTGGCATACCTCTTTGGCCAGTTTTACGGCTTCATCCAGGTATACCTCTTCAGGCACCACTTTATTAATTAAGCCGGCTTTTTGTGCTTCTTCGGCTGTAATAAACCTGCCGGTAAGTACCATTTCCATGGCAAGGGCTTTACCCACGGCTTTGGCCAAACGCTGGGTGCCACCTGCTCCCGGCATAATGCCAATTTTAATCTCAGGCTGTCCAAAACGGGCCGACTCACTTGCCACAATCATATCACAGGTCATGGCCAGTTCGCAGCCGCCACCAAGGGCAAATCCGGAAACTGCGGCAATCACCGGTTTTTTGGTTTTGCGTATCTGATCCCAGGTTTCAAACTGATCTACAATAAGCATATCAATGGCAGTGCGGCTTTCCATTTGTTTAATATCGGCACCGGCTGCAAAGGCTCTTTCATTGCCAGTGATAATAATGCACCTCACAGAGTCGTCAGCATCGAGGGTACTTAATGCATTTTTCATTTCCTGCATCAGTTGCAGATTTAGCGCATTCAGTTCTTTAGGGCGGTTTAAGCGGATAAGGGCAACATGTTCTGCAAAAGCAGGTTCAACCAATATAAATTCGTATGTCATTATTGTTATATTTGCGCTCCGAAAATAAATCTTTTAACACTTAACATGCTTTTTTATTTATTTTCTTTTAGCAAGCATTGATTTTTAAAATAATTAGCCCATATTTGCAGTCCTTTTTAGAAAATTAGAGCCATGAGAGTTTGTGATTTAACCGGAAAACGCGCAATGGTGGGAAATAATGTTTCTCACTCAAACCGTAAAACGAAAAGACGTTTCTATCCTAATTTACAGGATAAGAAATTCTTTATACCAGAAGAAAATAAGTGGATTACGCTTCGCGTATCTACCAAAGCAATTAAAACCATCAATAAGGTGGGAATTACTGCCGCTTTAAGAGAGTGGGCAAAACATGGCACCATATAATATAGGAGAGAAGTAAAATGGCAAGAAAAGGCAACAGAATTCAGGTGATTATGGAGTGCACTGAACACAAAGATTCAGGCATGCCGGGAACATCCCGTTATATCACTAAAAAAAATAAGAAAAATACTACCGAGCGTTTGGAGTTGAAAAAATACAACCCCATTCTGAAGAAGGTAACCGTTCATAAAGAAATTAAATAATTAAAACATGGCTAAGAAGGTAGTTGCTACACTTAAAACCGGTACTGGTAAAGAGTTTGCCAAAGTATACCGTGCAGTAAAGAACAAAAAAGGTTCTTACTCATTCAAGGCTGAAATCATTGCCAATGATAATGTTAAATCATACTTCAAAGGCTAATTGTTGTCAGTAAAATTTTTTTGAAAGCATTCTGAGTAGTCAGGATGCTTTTTTTGTATTTAACAATAACGTATGGGCATTTTTAGCTTTTTCAGCAAAGAAAAAAAGGAGAAACTGGATCAGGGACTGGAGAAAACCAAAAGCAGCCTTTTTTCTAAAATAAGTAAGGCGCTTGTTGGAAAAACCACAGTTGATGATGCCTTTCTGGATGATCTGGAAGAAATTCTGGTGACCTCCGATGTGGGTATTGAAACAACATTAAAAATAATTGACAGGCTGCAAAAACGTGCAGCCGCTGATAAATATATCAACTCATCGGATTTAAACCGCCTGCTTAAAGAGGAAATAGCAAACCTGCTGGATGAGAACCACCACTCAGCCACGGGCAGTTTCGAAGACCTGCTGGGTAAAAAGCCATATGTGATTATGGTAGTTGGTGTAAACGGGGTAGGCAAAACCACCACTATTGGTAAGCTGGCCAACCAGTTTAAAAAAGCCGGTAAAAAAGTGGTTTTAGGTGCTGCTGATACATTCAGGGCTGCCGCGGTGGAGCAACTCAAAATATGGGGGCAACGCAATGATGTAAAAGTGATAGAGCATGGCATGAATACAGATCCGGCTTCGGTTGCTTATGATGCTGTGAAAGCAGGTGTTAATGAGGGTGCAGACGTGATTATAATTGATACAGCCGGCAGGTTGCACAATAAAGTGAACCTGATGGCAGAACTGAGCAAAATAAAACGGGTGATGAGCAAAGTAATACCCGATGTTCCTCATGAGATTTTATTGGTGCTTGATGCTTCTACAGGTCAGAATGCTTTTGAGCAGGCCAAACAATTTACTGCAGCCACCGAGGTGAATGCACTGGCCTTAACCAAACTGGATGGCACGGCAAAAGGAGGCGTTGTTATTGGGGTTGCTGATCAGTTTAAAGTTCCTGTAAAATATATAGGTGTAGGAGAGGGTATTGATGATTTACAGTTGTTTAATAAACATGAGTTTGTTGAATCCCTGTTTAATAATGAATAAATGAAAACCAAACGCAAACAGGATAAGGTAAACATCATTACGCTGGGCTGCTCAAAAAATATTGTGGACAGCGAAGTGCTATACAGCCAGCTGAAAGCAAACGAATTTGACGTAGAGCATGAATCGGCAAATGATGATGCCAATGTCATTATTATTAATACCTGCGGATTTATTGATAATGCAAAGCAGGAGAGCATTGATACCATTCTGCGATTTGCAGAAGCCAAACAGGAGGGGAAAATAGATAAACTGTATGTAACCGGATGTCTCTCGCAACGTTATAAACCCGATCTGGAGAAGGAAATACCTGATGTGGATGAATATTTTGGAACCTTACATTTGCCACAATTGCTAAAAACACTGGGGGCAGATTATAAACATGAGTTGATAGGGGAAAGACTCATTACTACCCCATCTCATTATGCCTACCTCAAAATTTCTGAAGGTTGCGACAGGCCCTGTTCTTTTTGTGCCATTCCTATTATGAGGGGTAAGCACGTATCCAAATCCTTTGAACAGATAGAAGCAGAAGTGAAAGGGCTGGTAAAAAGAGGAACAAAAGAGATTTTATTAATTGCACAGGATAGCACCTACTATGGTCTTGACCTTTATGGCGACAGAAAACTAGCCGAATTATTGAGCAGGATTTCTGATATTGAAGGAGCTGAATGGATCAGGCTTCATTATGCTTACCCATCTCAATTTCCGCTTGATGCCTTAGATGTGATAAGAGAGAGAAGCAATATTTGTAAGTATATTGATATTCCGTTGCAACATGCCAGCGATCATATGCTTAAGGTAATGCGCAGAGGCATAACGGCCGGCAGAACCCAGGAAGTGGTGGATACCATACGCGAAAAGGTTCCGGGAATAGCCATCAGAACCACCCTTATTGCGGGCCATCCGGGCGAAACTGAAAAGGATTTTGAGCAAATGATGAAATTTGTGGAACATAACCGCTTTGACAGGCTGGGTATTTTCACTTACTCCCACGAAGAAGGAACACATGCAGGTACCCTGGCAGACGATATTCCACAGGACATAAAAGAGGAGAGGGCTGCTATTATCATGGATTTGCAACAGGGAATTTCTAACGAGATAAATAAAACAAAGGTGGGCAATACCTACAAGGTTTTATTTGACAGGAAAGAAAATGGCTTTTTTGTTGGCCGCACAGAATTCGACTCACCCGAGGTGGATAATGAGGTGCTCGTGAATGCGAAAGAAAATTATGCCAGGGTAGGCGACTTTGCCACGGTAAAAATAAATGACGCAGAAGATTTCGATCTTTACGGTAGTATTGTACAGTAATAAATATTGCTTTGGATATAACATCTATAAGCCTGCGCAGCAGCAAACAATTCCCTGATATCGTTTGCGATTATCAGGAAAATGACCCCTTTTTAGCACCATTTTATCAATTCCGCCCCGACATCAGTTCGTATGGAGCAGCCATAGAAAAACGGGCAAACTTTTCAACTGTCACCAGGGAAATATTGGTAAATACCCTGTTAAAGCAATACCATGACGCTGGCATTTCGTTTTCCGGTTTTGAGAAGGTTAAAGAAAATATTGATTTATTAAGGAGTGAAAAAACATTTACGGTAACCACCGGGCATCAGTTGTGTTTACTCACCGGCCCGTTGTATTTCCATTTCAAGATACTTACCACCATTAAGCTGGCGCTATCACTCAAAAAAGCTTATCCCGGTTATCATTTTGTACCCGTATTCTGGATGGCTTCAGAGGATCATGATTTTGCTGAAATAAACCATGTAAACATTTTTAATAAACGGTTTACCTGGGAACTGGAAAGCAAAGATCAACCGGTTGGAAGGCTGGGATTGGAATCTTTACAGCCATTATTATCGGAAATAGAAAGCCTTGCCCGCAATGAGGCTTCTGCTAAAGTGGTATCAAGGTATACGGAAGCTTATAAAAATAGTAAAAACCTAGCCGAGGCTACATTAAAACTGGCACATACGCTATTTGGTGAGGAGGGTTTGGTGGTGATAGAACCTGATAAAAAGGAATGGAAGGAGCTCTTCAAAAGCACCATAAAGGAAGATATCGTTCACCGAAAAAATGTGGAGCTATTAAAAGCAACCAATGAATTGTTGAAACAGCGATACAAACCTCAGGTGAATGGAAGAGAGATTAATTTCTTTTATCTGGCGAAGAATGGGCGCAAATTATTAAAGTGGGAAAATGGTTTGTATAAAACGGCTGATGAAACGGTAGTTTTTACAAAGGATGAGATGGAGAAGGAAATAGAAAATCATCCAGAAAAGTTTAGCCCAAATGTGGTTATGCGTCCGGTTTATCAGGAAACCATACTGCCCAATCTGTCATATATAGGTGGTCCCGGAGAACTGGCATACTGGCTTCAGTTAAAAGGCGTGTTTGAGGAAAACAAAACATTTTTTCCGGTGTTGCAACTAAGGGAAACTTATGTGCTGCTTGGTGCGGGATTAGCCGGTAAAATAGCCAAATCAGGGCTTGAAACGGTTACCTTCCTTCAAACAGAAGAAGAAATAACGAACAGGTTTCTGGAAAGGCAGGCAGAAGATACTTCAGGCCGGTTGATAACAGACATTATCAATACATATCAGGCACTTATCGATAGTGTTGGAGCTGATGATAATATATCCAGAACAGAACTCATCAAGCTTAAAACAGAACAGGCAAAGATATTAAGCAAGATCAGCACGCAGATAAAAAATAACAGGAAAGAGAAATCGGCCGCAGACATTCAGAAATTAATGAAAATAAGAGAGGTTTTGCTTCCAAATGGTAGCCTTGCGGAGCGATGGGATAATATTCTTTCCTATGAATTGAATGCGGGCTCTTACCTGAAAACGCATATTTTAGGTCTGGAATGGAGTCAGGCCCTTTCCTTACAGGTAGCTGTTTTACCTCAATAAGTATTGGTTTTAAATTTATTTCTTCGGTTTAGGTAACTATACCTGTTTATGCTGTTTTTTTAGCACCTTATTTCTTTTTTTTACCGTCTGGCCAATCTTTTTTTTCTAAAACACCGTATTTTATTCCGACAGCAGGTTTTTAACCGTTCGATTGGGTATTTTTTATTCGAATTGTTGTGCTAAAAAGGTGATTTGTGTCATAATTAAGCCTTATATATCGTAAAACTTGCTACTTGTTTTGTAATTGTAAAATACTCTATTACATTTGTTATGTGAAATGAGTAGAAGTATAACAAAATAAATAGGTTATGAAAACTAAAAACATTGTTACTTTATTGGCCATTGCGGGATTTGCATTAGGGTCAATAGTTAAGGTATCCGCTCAGGATGGTAACTTTTCAAAGGGAGAACCATCACCCTGGGAAAATAGTGGCAGGCTGTTAACGGGAAATTTCGGATGGAACAATCAATTGTTTGAAGAAATAGATCCGGAGGGAGATCAACCCGGGAATGCCAACTCAAAGAAAGAAAAGGTGGCATACAAAAAAATGGATAAAGTACTTTCCACACAGGCAAGAGAGGCGCTGGCTAACGATATTGCCATTGATGCCATTGCCAATGCCATATTTGTGGAGCCAATTGTTGCCGATGTTTATATTGAAAAAATGAACCATCAGGCTGAGGATCACGAATACATTTTAAGAATGATGGATAGCCTTAACAATCCTATGTACAGGCAACCTGCACTTACTGCATCCACTGATAATTCGCTTTTGGCTGTTACGGATAATAAAAATGCCGGATCATCAAATCAGTCAACTGGTGTTAAGTCATCTGGAGTCAGCTCCGGAAGCAAAAGTGCTTCACCGGCCTTATTAAACGCTTCGGCAGAATCCGCTCATTCAGGTAAGCCAAATGCGGCTTCAACAGGAGTAAGGGACGATATTCTCTCAGCCATTCCGGATATTGCCCACGCCATTGTGCTTGGATCATTTAATATTCCCGGTAATGCAAAAAAATATCACCAAAAGCTAATAGAAGAAGGTTATCAGGCCCATATTATTTATTCAGACAAAGTAAAGAAACACCGGGTATTGATTTCTGCTGATTCTAAAAAGCTTGCACAACATATTGCCAAAGATATCAGAGGTACAACACAGATTAAAGATGCGTGGGTATTATCTTTCCGCTGAGAATGAGGCGGTATAAAAATGCCATAAACAGATACCTGTCGCTACTGCCACGTTTAATGATTTTTTTATTCCGGATTGAGGAATTTCAAGGCAATAATCAGAAAGGTCTATTAATGCCTGATTCACTCCTTCCACTTCATTTCCGGCAATAATTACATAATGCAAGCCTTGCTTAGGAACAAATTGTTGGAGTTTTTCACTTTTACCGGTTTGTTCCAGGCAGATTACCTGATAATCAGGCTCTAATTTTAATTTCCGAACCAGTTCTGCAGGATCTTCCAAATAGCTCCAGTTTACACTTTCAGTAGCCCCTAAAGCGGTTTTTAAGATCTCCTTGTTAGGGGGCGTAGCGCTTATTCCTGTAAGGTAAATATGCGAACATGCAAAAGCATCAGCAGTTCTGAAAATGGAGCCAATGTTTTGGGCACTTCTTACGTTATCAATAATAATAGAAAATTTTGCCATGTCCATGTTTTTATACTCAGGTGAGATGGCCTGTAAGCCTTTCATTACAAGAGTTCTAAGCCATTACCGGGCTGTAAATATAAAATAATATAAGGTTTTCCACAGTTTTGTTTTTGTACTTCTTTTAATTTCCCTAATATTGTGGAACCTAAAACAGGCCTGTTTACCCAGAAAACTAAAATGAAGAACAGACTCAGCGTTTGCAGCGCGTTGCTTTTACTTACGTTCAATCTCTACTCCCAAAACACAAGGCTGAGCCTGGAGTTAAGTGGCGGTATCCCTTATGGTTTTACAACTATTTCAAGTTCTCTTTCTACTTTCGGAGGCATAGGCTTACGTTACAATATTACCAAAGAACTCTCTGTTCAGGGATTGGTTAATATTGGTTCTTTAACCGGAAAGCAAATCCCTGCAGCCGTTTTCAGCATGCCTGATAATGTATTAAATTACCGCGCATACAACAATAACTTTATTCAATACACCCTTAACGGGCAACTGAACTTAGAACGTGTTTTAGGCTTAAGAAGTGTTTTTAAGAGGGTAAACCCTTTTTTGATAGCCGGTGGTGGTTTTATTAAAAGCGATGTTATTGCCTATCGCAATGTAGATAACAATAAAAAGTACAATCAAAATTTTTACACAGGCTACGCTGGTCTAACTATCCGTTATTATATGAATCCGCAAATGGATTTTGTATTTAACTCCTCTTACAACCTTACTCAAACTTATTATCTGGATGGCATTTATATGGATAATAAATATGATGCCTTTTTATTAAATTCTATTGGAATCAGCTACAAATTTGGTGCGAAGAGCCAGAAACAACATATTGAATGGAATAACGTGATTCTTAAAAACAGGTTCTATATTCCGGATATTGAAAAACGTAATGGTCAACCAATTGATGAAGAAGGCAATTATGTTGTTTACAGTAAAGACAGTATCAGTAAATTACTTGCGGTTAATCAGCAATTACAGGCACAGAATACTTCTCAACGTGAGGAAATAGAAAAACAACGCAAAGAAATTGATTCACTCAAAGGGGATATGGGCAAGGTTAAAGTTCAAATGGATACCTTAACTCATTCTGTTGAAGAACTGAAAAAACAAAATCAGGAAATTATTAACAGGTTAAACAACCAGCCTGCGGCAGTTCCAAATACTCCAAATGTACCTTCTCCTTCCGGCAGTGTTCCTTCAAATCCTGTTGTTACACCTCCGGCACCTTCCAAAGCAGATACCAGTACAAAGGCCACCGGAACAGGTCAGAAGAAAAAGAAAAAAATAACCACAGTTACGGTAAATGTGCCAACTGAAGATGTTGATGGTGAATCACCAAAACAAGTACCGGTACCTTCAACTGAACCTAAAACCGAAGTAACAGATCCGTCTGCTGGACTAAACAGCATTGATGGTATAGTTGCACCAATTGAAAGATATAATGTTGTTGCAGGTGCTTATGCAGGATCTAAATATGCCATTATCTTCCGCGATAAAATGAGGGCAAAAGGATACGAAGCAGCAATATTCAGAAGTGATGTAAACTCTAAAATACTTCGCGTTTGCGTGCTTAGCACAACTGACAAAAAAGAGGCGATTAGGGTAATGAATAAGATTCGTACCGAAATTGATCCTAAAGCCTGGATCCACGTTTATAAACAAAAATAATTAATCATTACTGTATAAGGAAACCCCGCACTTGCGGGGTTTTTTGTTTAAAAAATGTTTACTGGAATACGCATGCAACTGCTAATTTGCTCCATTGATGAGCAGGAATAAAGAAGAGGTGGCTGAAACACCATTAATGAAACAATACAACCAGATTAAGGCTAAATATCCGGGTGCATTGTTATTATTCAGGGTTGGAGATTTTTATGAAACTTTTGGAGAAGATGCTGTTAAAACAGCTCAAATACTGGGTATTGTATTAACCAGGCGTGCCAATGGATCAGCATCATATATTGAGTTGGCTGGTTTTCCTCATCACTCATTAGACACGTACCTTCCTAAATTGGTAAGAGCAGGCCAGCGCGTTGCCATTTGCGATCAACTGGAAGACCCTAAACTCACAAAAAAAATTGTTAAACGTGGTGTTACGGAACTGATCACCCCCGGGGTTTCCTACAATGATAAAATACTGGATCATAAAGCCAGTAATTTTTTAGCTGCAGTTCATTTTACCAAAGAAAAAATCGGAATCGCTTTTCTGGATATTTCAACGGGTGAGTTTATGGCTGCAGAAGGAAACGAAGAGTATGCGGAAAAACTCATACAGGGATTAAGACCTTCTGAAATTATTGTTGCCAAACCAACCTTTAAAAACTTTACTGGTGTGTTTGGCGATAAACACTATACCTACCAGTTGGATGATTGGGCATTTCAGTACGATTATGCTTATGAAAGGCTTACCCAACATTTTAATACGGTTTCACTCAAAGGATTTGGCATCCAGGAAATGCCTGCCGGAATTGTAGCTGCCGGTGTTTGTTTGCATTATCTCAAAGAAACCCATCATGATCAGGTGCAACATATACAATCTATTTCCCGGATAGATGAAGATAAGTATGTGTGGCTCGACCGCTTTACCATACGCAACCTGGAATTGCTTTATTCACCTCACGAGAATGGGGTACCACTGATACAGGTGATTGACAGAACATCTACCCCGATGGGAGCCAGAATGCTAAAAAAATGGCTTGTGCTTCCACTGAGGGAGCCTGCACTGATTAATGAGCGGCTGGATATTGTAGAACATGGTTACAGAGAAGAAAAACTTCGGCAACGGGTTATTGAACAATTAAAACAGGTTGGCGATCTGGAGCGGCTTATTTCCAAGGTAGCCATGAGGCGCATTAATCCAAGGGAGTTGCAGGTGCTAAACAGGTCGCTTAAATCAATTGAGCCTGTTAAAGAATTATTCCTTCAGAGCAATTATGAACCACTGGTAAAACTGGCAGGGCAGATACACGATTGTTCATGGGTGATAAATAAAATCGATCAGGTATTAAAACCTGAGCCGCCTTTGCTAAGTAACAGAGGAGAGCTGATTAATGACGGAGTAAACGAACAACTGGATGAACTCAGGAAAATAGCTTATTCCGGCAAGGATTATCTATTACAAATTCAGGCCACGGAACAGCAACGTACCGGAATTCCATCATTAAAGGTGGCGTTTAATAATGTGTTTGGTTATTACCTTGAGGTTACCAATACCCATAAATCAAAAGTTCCGCCCGAATGGGTTCGCAAACAAACGCTTACCAATGCGGAGCGTTATATTACCGATGAGCTAAAGCAATACGAAGAAAAAATACTTGGTGCCGAAGAGAAAATTTTTGAGATAGAAGAAAGGCTTTATCATGATCTTATTTTATCGCTGGGCGAATATGTTGGGCCCATACAGCAGAATGCAGCCATCATGGCCAAAACGGACTGTCTGTTTGCGTTTGCATCCTTATCATCACAACACCATTACTGCCGGCCTGAAATAAATAACAGCCTGGAATTAATATTAAAGGATACAAGGCATCCGGTAATTGAGCAGCAGCTACCTCTTGGTGAGCCTTATATTGCCAACGATATTTTTCTTGATAACAAATCGCAGCAGGTTATCATCCTTACCGGGCCCAATATGTCAGGTAAATCAGCTATTCTCAGGCAAACAGCACTTAATGTGATATTGGCTCAGATTGGTTGTTTTGTAGCCTGCTCGTTTGCCAAAATAGGTGTGGTAGATAAGATATTTACAAGGGTAGGGGCTTCGGATAATATTTCGAGCGGTGAATCTACTTTTATGGTGGAAATGACGGAAACAGCCAGCATCCTTAACAACCTAAGCCAGCGCAGTCTCATCTTGCTTGATGAAATTGGCCGCGGAACCAGCACTTATGATGGTGTTTCCATAGCCTGGTCAATTGCAGAGTTTCTTAACCAGCACCCTTTTAAGCCCAAAACCCTTTTTGCTACCCATTATCATGAGTTAAATGAGTTGGAGACCAATGGAAAAGGAATTAAAAACTATCATGTAGAAATAAAAGAGTTCGATAACAAGATCATTTTTCTGAGGAAGCTGAAAGAGGGCGGAAGCGAGCACAGTTTCGGTATTCATGTGGCAAAAATGGCCGGTGTGCCTCAATTGGTTATTCAAAAAGCATCAGCCATTTTGCAGGAGCTTGAAAAACGCAGGGATAAACTTGGCGCTGATAAAAAACAAGCAGCCGGTTTGGCTACACCTTCTATTCAGTTATCTATGTTTCAGGTAAACGATCCCATACTTGCAGATTTAAAAAAGGATCTCGATATGCTAGATATTAATACCCTTTCGCCTGTGGAAGCATTGATTAAGCTGAATGAATGGAAAAAAAAACTAAGCCAGTAATAATATTTTAGTCTCTAAATCAGACTCATTTTGATAATATGGCATAAATTTTAACAAGCAGTTTGCACATTATCAGAAATGCTTATATTTGCAGGCTCAATGCGAGAGTAGCTCAGTTGGTAGAGCGCAACCTTGCCAAGGTTGAGGTCGCGAGTTCGAACCTCGTCTCTCGCTCAAATGTGGGTGTGAAGTTATAAAACGCACATCCACTTTTTTTTGAAAATGTTCTTATAACAAATGCCCGGGTGGTGGAATTGGTAGACACGCAGGACTTAAAATCCTGTGTCCTTAAAAGACGTGCGGGTTCAAGTCCCGCCTCGGGTACCAAAACTGGTTTTGAAATGAAAAAATTATCTGTTGTTATTCTTTTCGCTGCATCACTTGCAGTTACTGCTTGTCATTACGGTCAAAACGAAGCTAAAGAAACGCTTGAAAGAAACGAGCAGTACAAAAATGAGAATCAGGATTATTCAGTTAACCGTGCCGGTGAGGGCGGAAAAATGAATGAAAGTGCTCCTGCAACAGAAGCGCCTGCAGAGCCAGCAGCCCCTGCTGATTCAACCGCTAACAGCCATTAATCATATCCTCTATCATGCATCAACTGCATGTGCCTGCTGAACCTGATAAGTCAGCAACATACCTTTCCCTTATCCCTCAGATAAAGGCTTTAACAGAGGGTGAAACAGACCTCACGGCCAATCTTGCCAATATTACTGCAGCATTAAAACAATCATTCCACTGGTGGTGGGTTGGTTTTTATATCGTGCATCAACATGAGCTGGTACTTGGGCCTTTTCAGGGACCGGTAGCCTGCACCAGAATTGCATCTGGTAAAGGAGTTTGCGGAACAGCGTGGCTACAACGCCAAACTATTATAGTTGATAATGTAGATGAGTTCCCTGGTCATATTGCCTGCAGCAGTGCTTCCCGTTCTGAAATTGTGATCCCTGTAATTAAAGAGAATAACGTAGTAGCCGTGCTTGATGTGGATAGCGAACACCTTGCTTTTTTTGATGAAACAGATAAAATGTATCTGGAAACGCTCTGTCAATTTATCTCCTCCCTTTTTTAACCGCTTTGTTGCTTCCTTTTTTTTTCTAACTTGTCAACTGAATAAAATGGACAAGAAGAAAAATGTTTATATGCTCATTGCCGTGGCTGCATTGGGCTATTTCGTTGATATTTATGACCTCATTGTTTTTAATGTGGTAAAGAATGAAAGTCTGCAGGCACTTGGTTTTAGTGGTCAGGAGTTGCAGAATAAAGAGATCTATCTTTTTAATCTCCAGATGACAGGTATGTTGCTTGGCGGAATCATTTGGGGTATTCTTGGTGATATTAAAGGGCGAGTTTCTGTACTTTTTGGATCCATATTTTTATACTCTATAGCCAATATTGCCAATGCATTTGTTACCTCCATTGATCAGTATGCATTCTGGAGGCTGGTGGCCGGGCTTGGTTTGGCAGGCGAGCTGGGAGCGGGTATTACATTGGTAAGTGAAACCATGGAAAAGGAAAAGAGGGGATACGGTACCATGATTATTGTAACTTTCGGAGCATTGGGGGCCGTGGTGGCATCGGCAGTTGGCCAATCATTCGGATGGCAAACCACCTATATTGTTGGCGGATGTATGGGGCTGGCATTACTGCTGTTAAGAGCAGGTGCTTACGAGAGTGGGATGTATCAAAGCTTAAAAACCCAAACAGGAATTAAGCGGGGGAATTTTTTTATCCTATTTACCAAAAAGAAAAACGTATTAAAATATCTGGCCTGCATAGCTATTGGTTTGCCCATATGGTATGTTATAGGGGTTTTAATAAACCTGTCAAACCGGTTTGGTAAAGAATTTGGCATGGATATCAGTGTGGCTGATAGTGTAATGTTTGCTTATCTGGGACTCTCAGCAGGGGATTTATTAAGCGGATTGTTAAGCCAGGTTATGAAAAGCCGCAGAAAAGTAGTTTTCCTTAATATCATCCTGTTGTTCTTATTTACCCTGGTTTATCTTTTTAACCCATTTGTGTCTATTGCTTATTATAAACTTATTTGCTTTTTGCTTGGGGCTGCAACCGGTTACTGGGCCTTATTTGTAACCATTGCATCCGAGCAGTTTGGTACCAATATCAGATCAACTGTTACCAATACAGTACCCAATTTTGTAAGAGGAGCAGTGGTTCCTATTACACTTGGCTTTAAAGCACTCTCATCAAGCATGGGCATTGTAAATGCAGCATTGGTGGTGGGTGGTATTTGTTGTGCGCTTGCTTTTGCGGCCACCTGGTATGTAAAGGAATCGTTTTCTAAAGATTTAAACTATTTTGAGTTGGATTAATATGAGAGGTATCAGCATGATTAGTAAAATAAAGGCAGATATTTGTATCCCATTTCAAACTTACTTATGAGTACCATACTGATCAGAAACGCCCAATTGGTAAACGAAGGCAGGATTTATTATGCCGATGTACTGATTAAAAACGGCTTTATTGAAAAGATTGATGAAAACGGTATTGCCATGCCTGCCGATAGGGTAATTGATGCCACCGGATTACACCTGATACCTGGCGCTATTGACGATCAGGTTCATTTCAGGGAGCCCGGTTTAACCTATAAGGGAGATTTATATACAGAGTCGAGGGCTGCGGTGGCAGGAGGGGTAACCAGCTATATGGAAATGCCCAATACGGTTCCTGGTGCCACTACACTGGAGTTGTTGGAAGAGAAATATGAACGGGCATCTAAAGTATCTCTGGCCAACTATTCCTTTTATATGGGTACCACCAACTCAAACCTGGGCGAACTGCTGAAGGTGGATGAAACAAAAGTTTGCGGAGTGAAAATTTTTATGGGTTCATCAACAGGAGACATGCTGGTGGATGATCCACAGGCATTGGAAAATATTTTCAGGGAAGTAAAAACGCTTATAGCAGCCCATTGTGAAGACGATCCGATGATCAGAGCCAATGCCAATGCCATTAAACAACAATTTGGGGAGGGTGTTACCGCTAAATTTCACCCCATCATCAGGAGTGAGGAGGCATGCTACAAATCATCGTCTTTCGCGGTGGAACTGGCTAAAAAACACCAAACACGCTTGCATATTTTGCATATAAGTACAGCAAAGGAACTGGCTTTATTCAGAAATGATATTCCGCTAAGTGAAAAAAGAATTACAGCCGAAGCATGCATTCATCACCTGTGGTTTTGTGACAGTGATTATGAACAAAAAGGAAATTATATCAAATGGAACCCGGCTGTAAAAACGGCTAAAGACCGTGAGGCCATTCTGAAAGCTGTTCTGGATAACAGAATAGATGTGGTGGCTACCGACCACGCTCCTCACACCATTGAAGAAAAAGAGCAATTGTATTTTCAGGCACCTTCAGGGGGGCCATTGGTGCAGCATTCCTTAAATGCCATGTTTGAACTTTATAACCGGGGCAAAATTACCCTCGAAAAAATTGTAGAGAAAATGTGTCATCATGTGGCCATCATGTTTGAAATTGACCGCAGGGGATTTATCAGGGAAGGTTATTATGCAGACCTGGTGCTGGTGGACCTGAATAAGGCATATACCGTGAACAGGCAAAACATCCTATACAAATGCAAATGGAGTCCTTTTGAAGGAACTATTTTTCATTCGGTAATTACCCATACCCTGGTAAATGGAAATATTGTTTACGAAAATGGCAAATTATACGAAACCAGTATGGGCCACAGGTTGCAGTTTAACCGCTGATTTTGTCACTTTTATATCATAAATAAGGGTAGCTTAAGGTCAATTTTCAGGGCAGATAGTTGTGTAAACAAGAAAACCTGCCAATTACCGCCCATACAACCTAATGTGTTGATAGTTTGACTTTTTTAATTGCAGGTTATTATTAACTTTGATTTACTATCTACTCATTAAACACCGATGAAAAAAATCCTTACCATTCTTGCTGTCAGTCAAATGATGGCCTTGAGTGTTTTTGCACAAAAGGCAATTACCTCTTCTTCGCTTTCAAAAATACTTCAATCTTCTAATCCTCAGTTAACAACAGATGATCTGAAAGATATTGAAATTACAAGCCAGTATCAATCAGAGCACAATGGGATCACCCATGTATACTTCAGGCAGGTGGTAAACGGAATACCTGTTTTTAACTCAAGCAGTTCCGTGCATTTAGATAAAAATAACCAGCCTGTTCAAATCAATTGTGCCTTTATAAAGGAAGCTTCACAGAAAGTAAACAGTACCTCACCGGGCATAGGTGTGTCTTCGGCCATTGGTATTGCCGGCAATCATATTGGAATGAATCTTTTACCTGTTTTGGGTAAGGCTTCTCCTCCCGCTAACAATGGAGAAGTGAGCATCATGGATATCACTGTTTCTCCGGAGCCTGTAAAAGCTAAAATGTATTATCTGATAGTAAATAATGAACTTAAACTTACCTGGGGAGTGGAAGTTTTTGATGAAGAAAAAAATGATTGGTGGAATATCCGTTTGGATGCTTCAACAGGTGAAGTATTGGAACAAAACAATTATGTAACCAAATGCACCATACATCCCGGAGCTTATACCCACGATTTTTCTTCTCTGGGATTTGAATCTGTTGAGCATGTGCATCAGATGAATAAAAAAACAAGTACAGGCACCTATAATGCCTATGCGCGTCCTTTGGAGAGTCCGTTATATGGTGGCAGAACCATGATCAGTTCGCAGAGCAAGGCAAATGCATCTCCGTTTGGCTGGCATGATACGGATGGTGTTGCCGGAGCTGACTGGACTATTACAAGAGGTAATAATGTTTGGGCAAAGGAAGATACAGCAGCCAGAAATGGTGCCGGATACAGCCCTGATGGTGGGGTAAATCTGGTATTTGATTATCCGGTTGATACCAACTGGTTAGATTCCCGCTTAAATCTGAATGCAGCAATTACCAATCTGTTTGTGTGGAATAATGTATGCCACGATATTTTTTATCAATATGGATTTACTGAAGCAGCCGGAAATTTTCAAACGAATAACTATGGTAAAGGTGGTTCAGGAAGCGATGGTGTGCATGCCGATGCTCAGGATGGAAGCGGAACCAGCAATGCTAATTTTGCCGCACCTGCAGATGGTACACGCGGACGTATGCAAATGTATTTATGGCCGGTAGGAGGTACACCTTCAGCGCCTCCTATGAGGATCAATGCACCTGCCACATTGGTGGCCAACTATACTTCTCCTATTGCTAATTTTGGTCCCAAAAAGTTTGGTACCGTAGTAAACAACCTCATTATGATGAGTGATACATTGGGTTGTACCACGCCATCCAATGCACAGGCCATTTCAGGTAAAATTGCTATTATGTATAGGGGTGGTGGTTGCAGTTTTACCACCAAAGTGCAAAATGCACAAAATGCCGGAGCCATTGCTGCTATTGTTATTCAAAACACCACTTCATCTCCAACTGCCATGACAGGCAGTAGTTCAACCATTACCATTCCTTCGGTAATGATTTCTAAAACAATAGGAGATCAGATTAATGTTTTATTGAAAGGACCAGATTCAGTGAATGTTACCTTACAGGGAATACCTGATGTAAAAGCTTACGACAGTGATTTTGATAATGGAGTAATTGTTCATGAGTTTGGCCATGGTATTTCAAACCGCCTTACCGGTGGTCCGGCCAACTCAAACTGTTTAAGTAATCAGGAGCAGGCTGGCGAGGGATGGAGCGATTTCTTCTGTCTGGCTTTAACCGCCAAGGCAACTGATAAGGCCGAAGACGGACGTGGTATTGGAAACTGGGTTGCTGATGAGGCAATTGGTGGATTAGGTATTCGTACCTTCCGTTACAGCAGAAGCATGAGTGTTTCAGGCAATACAACATATGATGATATTAAATCACTTTCTGTACCTCATGGTGTAGGCTCTGTTTGGTGCGCAATGCTTTGGGATATATTCTGGGATATGGTTGATAAATACGGTTTTGACGAGGATATTTATAACGGTACCGGTGGTAATAATAAAACCATACAACTGGTAATGGATGGATTAAAACTTCAGCCATGTAATCCTGGTTTTGTTGATGCCAGAAACGCCATACTTAAAGCCGATTCTATTAATAACGGAAAAGCCAATTCTGAATTATTGTGGAAGGCTTTTGCACGCAGGGGACTTGGATTCTCCGCATCACAAGGTTCTACCAGTTCCAGATCTGATGGAACAGAATCTTATGATTTGCCTGCATATATACAACCAACAGGTGTAGCTGCTCTTAATCATTTATCAGGCATTAAAATGGCTCCAAATCCTACTGAAGGCATAGTAAGGATTATTTTCTCTGAAAAAACTGCTGCTTATGATGTTAAGGTATTTGATATAAGCGGTAAAATGGTGTATTCAACTACAGGTAGCGAGGCTACCGAAACAAGTTTAAATCTGGAGCACCTAAGCAACGGACTTTATGTGATCAGAATTTCTGACCACAACAATCATGTATTCCAACAAAAATTAACTATCGCGCATTAATCAAATTCTAACTATAAAAACACCCGGTGTTCATTACATCGGGTGTTTTTTTTAACCCTTATTCAACCCTTTAATTAACGTATGCGCAAACAAACCATACCGGTATTTGTATCTTTTTTCTGTTTGGTTTTTGGGCTAAGCGCATATAAAGTTGTTTCCATGAAATACCTCAAAAACGAGTCATTGCGCACTATTAAACCCGGTTATGCGGGCAATCCTTTTAATGGCAAACAATTTATCAATTATGAAGATGTGCCTATACCCAACCTAGGCAAGGTGCTCAAATGGCGTTTCAGTAAAAATCCCGATAAAGAAGCCAAGAAAAATGATACCTGGAAACCACAGGTAGTGGAGAACAATACCATGTTTAATAAGGGTAAGGATAAAATTGTTTGGCTTGGGCACGCCACTTTTTTAATTACTATTAACGGTAAAAATATCATTACCGATCCGGTATTTGGCGATATCCCTTTTATTAACCGATTGGTTAAACTCCCCTGCCGGCCGGAGGATATTTCCAATATTGATTATGTGCTGCTATCTCACGGGCATTTTGACCATTGTGATAAAAAAAGTTTGCAACTGCTGCATAAGCAGAACCCTGCACTTAAACTGTATTGTCCGCTTAAATTGGGTAAGCTGGTTCAGGAAAAATCAGGAATCAGCCAAATTACTGAGGCCGGATGGTACCAGCAGTTTAATACCGGGGATGATTCTATTGAGTTTTATTATATGCCCGCCTTTCACTGGTACAAACGAAGTATGAATGATGAAAACACTATGCTGTGGGGGAGTTTTGTAATCAGATACAAAGGAAAAACCATCTTTTTTATGGGCGACAGTGGGTACAATCAACACTTTAAGGAAATCGGCACTTTTTTTCCTGATATTGATATCTGCATCATGGGAGTGGGAGCCTACAAACCTTCGTATATGATGAAAACAAGCCATACTTCACCAGAGGATGCTGTTCATGCCTTTCATGATCTGGGTGGTAAAAGATTTGTGCCTATGCATTATGGCACTTTTGATCTGGCCGATGAACCATTGGGAGAACCTTTGCGCGTGCTGGAGTTACTTAAACACCATGACAAAATTAATGGTGAATTGAAAGTATTGAGTATCGGTGATGAATGGGGAATATGATCACCAAATCGCATACAAAGAAAAAGGCCGGAATTACCGGCCTTTTTCTTTGGTATTAAAAAATACTTTCTTCTTCCAATTCTTCTTTTTGTTTTCTGCGTTCTTCAGCTTTTTTCTTCAGTTCTGCACGCCTTTCTTCTTTGTGTTTTTTATAGGCCTCTTTTTGCGGGTCATCCAGCATGGAATTAATCTGATCGTCCATCTTTTTCATGCTTTGTTTAACGGCTGCTTTTCTCGATTCTGGTGTGTGATCCGGGTTTTTCTTAATTCCCCTGATCTCCTCTGCATGTTCTTTCAAAATACCCTTCACTTTTTCCTGCTGATCAGGCCTCAGGTTAAGTTTGGTACTAAACTCCTCGAAACGTTTTTTCATCATTTCCTGCTTGTGCGCTCCTCTTTTTCCGGCAGGCGGATCTTGCGCAAATGCAGAAGTCCCGATTGCCAATGCCATCATCAGAATGGCTAAACATTTTACAGTTTTCATATTTCTTAATATTGCTTTTATGTTTTTTGAGATAGGGAAAGTAAGAAAAGGTTTAATCAATTGAATAATTTAAAGAAGTATTAATTAGATTTTTTCTAAACAAGAGAAAACCGTTAACTTTGCCGCGCAATGAGCAAGCACGGGAAAATATTGGTAGCCATGAGTGGCGGTTTGGATAGTACAGTTACAGCAGTGATGCTGGCTGATGAAGGGTATGAGGTGATTGGTATTACCATGAAAACCTGGGATTACGCCTCATCGGGCAGTAGCAAAAAGGAAACCGGATGCTGTAGCTTAGATTCTATAAATGATGCCAGAAGTATTGCCGTAAAACATGGCATTCACCACATGATACTGGATATCCGCGATGAATTTGGCGATTTTGTGATTGATAATTTTGTGGATGAATACCTGGCAGGCCGGACACCAAACCCTTGTGTTTTATGTAATACCCATATCAAATGGGAAGCACTACTGAAAAGAGCCAACCAGTTGGATTGTGCCTTTATTGCAACAGGCCACTATGCCCAAGTAAGAGAAGAAAACAGCAGGTTTGTGGTATCCAAAGGGTTGGATGAGAATAAAGACCAATCTTATGTGTTGTGGGGATTAAGTCAGGCCAGTTTGGCCAAAACACGTTTTCCTTTAGGCAAATTCCGTAAAACAGAAATAAGGCAAATGGCCATAGATATGGGCTATGAAGAGCTTGCCAAAAAAAGTGAAAGTTATGAGATTTGTTTTGTGCCTGATAACGATTACCGGGGATTTTTAAAGCGAAGGGTAAACGGGCTGGAAGAGCGCGTTGATGGTGGCGATTTTGTATTGAGAGACGGTACCATTTTAGGCAAACACAAAGGATATCCGTTTTATACTGTAGGGCAAAGGAAGGGGCTTGAAATAGCTCTAGGAGAACCGATGTATGTGCTGGAAATTGAACCTGAAACCAACCGCGTGGTATTGGGCAGGGAAGAGGAATTGCAGCGCAAGGGAATGTGGGTTCGCGGGCTTAATATGGGTAAATATGAAACCATAGAAGGTTCTATGGAGGCTATTACCAAAATCAGGTATAAAGATGCCGGTACTGTTTCCACTATTAAACAACATGGAAACCGCATGGAGGTTGTTTTTAATGCACCTGTAAAAGCCATAGCACCCGGGCAATCGGCTGTTTTTTACGAAGGTAATGATGTGCTGGGCGGAGGATGGATAGAATCCGGTTTCGAAGTTATCTGAAACAAACAATTACTCGCTTATATTTGCGTTAGTAGAGATCATTGCTTTAAACATAAAGTAGAGCGGTGAATAACGCATGAAAAAACTCGTTTATATTTTTTTATCTTTTGTGATATTGAGTTCCTGTGCAGACTCAACGGATGATGATGCTTCATTGGATCTTGGTTACAATTATTATCCGGCAGCCGTAGGAACCATCTGGATTTACCGAGTAGATTCATTTTCTTATGATGAGAATTCAGGAAGCACCAATATTGATACATTTGATTATGAGTACAAGGAAGTGATCACTTCTATTCTTAACAGCAAACCTGATGGTTCATATGCTGAATTTCTGATTGACCGGTATTTTAAATTTTCCGATACCACAAACTGGAGTAAAGCAAACTCATGGCGCCTTATTAAAACAAATGAGCGGATAGAAAAGTATGAAGAGAATGTTATTTATACCAAGCTGCTTTTTCCTTTAACCAATAGAAAGGAGTGGGATGGCAATATGGCCAATAATAAGGGGAAAGAACCATACACCGTTAGGTTTTTTGATGAGCCTTTTGGTACTTATCCGCTAGCATGTAAAATAGAACAATTTCGGGAAGAAAACCTGATAGAGGAAATTATAAGAGAGGAAGTTTATTCACGCAATACCGGTTTGGTTTATGCCCTGTCTGATTCATTAAATACGCAGGTGAAAGGAACAAGAGGTTACCGGTTGCGTAAAAGTTTAATATCATTTACCCCGTGAAAAGAATCATTTTATTGTTGTTTTCCTGCATCCTTGCTGCGGCTGCCAGCGCCCAAAAAGGCAAGAACTACGCGTTCTGGATTGAGTTTAATGCCAAAGATACCGGTACCCAGGTATTATCAAAACCGGAAACCTTGTTTACGGAAAAGGGCATAGACAGAAGGTATAAGTATAAAATCCCATTCGACTATTTTGACATTCCGGTAAGTGCAGCACATAAGGAAAAGCTGATGGCCAAAGGGTATCATATTTTAGCCCAAAGCCGTTGGTTAAATGCGGTAACCATTAAAGCACCTTACAAAGAAGTGGCCGATTCGTTAAAAGGGTGGAAGTTTATAAAACAGGTGATTTATCTGGGAGAACTGGATATAAAGGACAGTGTTACCAAACAGCGTGATCTGAGTGAAATGATCAGTATGCTGGAGGCAAAGTTTGACGATATTAAAAAAAAGAAAAAAGATACGCTCTGGTATGGTAAGGCATCTGCCCAAAACCTAATGTTGAATATACAAACCTTACATAACAAGGGATTTGACGGTACGGGTATAGATATAGCGGTGATTGATGCCGGCTTTAAAAATGCGAGGTTTCTTCCTCATTTTAAACATTTGTTTGATAGTGCCCGCATTTTAGGAACCTGGGATTTTGTTGCTGCCGAAGAAAATGTTTTTGACGATGATGATCACGGACTTTCTGTGTTTTCATGCATTGGAGCCAAAAAGCCATTTGAATACGTGGGTACTGCACCTCAGGCCAACTTTTGGCTGCTCCGAACCGAACAGGCCGCTACTGAACAACTGCTGGAAGAAGCTTTATGGGTGCAGGCGGTTGAGTTTGCCGATAGTGTGGGCGTGGATATTGTAAACTCTTCGCTGGGGTATAATTTGTTTGACGACAAATCAATGAATCACAAACAAAAAGAACTTAACGGACAAACTGCCATTATCAGCAGAGCGGCTTCTATTGCTTCATCGAGGGGATTGCTGATAGTAAACAGTGCCGGTAATGAAGGTGATAACAAATGGAGGCAGATTGGATTTCCGGCCGATGCCAACGGGATTTTGACAGTTGGATCCGTTGATCAGAAATTAAACCATTCACTTTTTAGTTCTATTGGTCCAAGTGCAGACAAAAGGATAAAGCCGGATGTAGTGGCAATGGGAGAAAATACCTATGTTGTTTCAGGATCAGGTACCGTGCATCAGGGTAATGGAACCTCTTACTCAAGTCCGATAATGGCCGGTGTTACCGCCTGCCTGCTGCAATCAAACATAGAAGCAACACCCGATCAGATGATAAGGGCATTGCAACTGTCGTCTCACCAATATTATATCCCCGATAAATTTGAGGGTTATGGTTTGCCTGATGCTGCCCTTGCAGATACCATACTGAAATTAATGGTGAATTTGTATTCGGGCGATAAATGTTTGGATGCAAGGTGGCTTAAGGACAAAAACGCTCACCTGGTTGTGTATGTAAAGCAACCCCAAAAAATAAAGTTGGTGGTTTCCGATGAATTGGGAACTTTCTCTTATGAGTTGTTTGAAAAAATAAAAAGTCCGGGTGTTTACCGTTTCCCGGTTAAAAAAACAGCAAAACTTCCGGATGGTGTGTATGAAATTAAAGTGATGTTTAACGGAGGTGTAAATTCATTTAAAATCATTAAATCCAAATAGTGTAAATACCCACTTATGAAAAACACAACCGAATTGGAGCATTTTCTTAAAACAGGTTATAAGGAGTTGTTAGTTAAATTGAGCAAAGATACGGTGCCTGCCTGGGGGGTGATGGATGCACAACAAATGATTGAACACCTGGCCCTGGCTTTAAAAGTTTCAAACGGGTTACTGGATCTGCCCTTATCATCAGAAGAGAGCAGGGCTGAAAAGCTTAAACGTATTTCTTTGATGAGTGAGCGCCCCTTGCCACAAGGATTTCAAAATCCCTTATTGCCATTAACACCCCTGCCATACGAAACAGAAGACCTGGATCAGGCGTATGCATTTCTGGATCACCAGTTAAGCCTGTTTTTTGAGCATTTTTCTTCCATGCCAGAGGGATATACGCGTATGCACAATATGTTCGGGTTGCTTAACTATGAGGAGTGGTTGTGGTTTCATTACAAACATTTCCAACACCACTTTACTCAATTTGGGCTGGTTTAATCTATTAAAGTAAGGTTAGCAGATTACTTGTGCCAATAGGTCTTTTTACGGTAAAGCCTTCTCCAAATTCGCTTCCTATTAATCTTCCATACTGGCGGGCTCTTCCTTCAATAAAAGAGAAAAACTCTTTACCCGATATGGCTGATTCAGGCTCATCAGATTCAGGATTGAAAAACTGACTGCTGAAAGCTTTTATACTTGCAATTTTGGTTTCGTAATAAGGTGTAATATCTACAATAATGTCGGGGGTGGTCCAATAGTCCTGTATATAATGATAAACGGCTTTGGGTCTCCATGCTTGCTGTACCTGGCCCTTGTGTATGGTTTCGATTTTTCTTAATCCGGATAAAAAACAGGCATCATGTAATAAATCTCCCGCACGTCCATGGTCAATATGCCTGTCGATTTCAGAATTGCAGAGTACAATTTCCGGCTGATATTTCCGGATCATTTCAATTACCTTGAGCAGGTGGTGTTCATCCTTCACAAAAAAACCATCCCTGAAACCAAGATTCTCTCTGGCATGTATACCAAGAATGGCAGCCGAATCTTCTGCTTCTTTCATCCTTAACTCTGCGCTTCCTCTGGTGCCCAACTCACCCTTGGTTAAATCAATAATTCCTGCTTTTTTACCTAAAGCCAGATGCAATAACAAGGTGCCGCTGGCAGCAAGTTCAATATCATCAGGATGCGCTGCAAATGCCAATATATCTAATTTCATCAGGTTTTATTAAGCTTAGGTTGCAAATGTAATCAACTAATAAGAGAGCACCATATCTGTTTGAGGATATCCGGTGCAGGTGAGTATACGTCCGCTGTTTAGTTCCTCTTCGGTGAGTACCTCATTATAACTCATTTTAACCTCCCCTCTGTTGCAGGTTAATGAACAGGCTGAACACTTTCCTGCCATACAACTATAGGGTAAATCTATGCCTGCGTTTAAAGCTGCCTGCAATATGGTTGTTGAAGGAGGCACCAGAAACCGGTCAGTCAGTTTATTCCCTTTTTTAATACTTATTTCAAACGTTTGTTTGTTTTTAAACTCAAAATGATCTTCCTCTGTTAAGTTGATTACAAATTGTTCTTTCCTGATTTCATTGGCTTTAAATCCATAAGTTAGCAAGCTTATTACCGTATTCTCCATATAATCATACGGGCCACAAACAAATGCAAGCTTAGGGCCGGTCAACACTTCTTTGCTAAGCACCATATCAATCAGGTTGCTGTTTAAACGTGCGCGCATTAAATCTTTTGAGGTGCTGAATAACCACCATATCACCAGTTGCTCAGAAAACAGGAATTGCAATTCTTTCAGTTCCTTCAAAAAAATGGTGGAGGCCTCGTTTCTATTGCTGTATACCAATATTACCTTCGATAAAGGCTCTTTATATAGAAGGCTTTTAATCATGCCAAAAACCGGGGCAATACCGCTCCCTGCAGCAAACATAAATACGGTTCTTTTCTTCTGAGGTTCAGGTACAATTTTAAATAACCCTGCAGGAGGTAAAACGGTAAAAAGATCGCCCGGTTTGGCAGTTTGGGTAAGCAGGGAGGAGGCTTCTCCATTTTCAATCTGTTTTACGGTAATGCTTAATGGTTCTCCAATTTCCGGAGAGGAGGAGAGGGAATATGATCTTCTGTAAGTGCCTGTTTTATTGCTGAAAACAAAGGTAAGAAATTGCCCCGCCTGATAAACGAATGGATCTCCCTCTACCTGCTTAAAATAAAAGGTTTTGGTATCGGCAGTATTGCTAATAATATCGGTTAAACAAAGTTTGATCATCACACAGGTATTTGCAATATATTATTAAATGAGATGTGTATTGTACCGATTTTTTTTAGCACCTGGTCGATAAACCGTTGCTGTTTGCCGATAATCCGTTTTTTGACCAAGGTGGCGGATATAATTTCGCCCCCGGTTTAGCAAAACGTTATGGGAAGATTGTTTACAGGTGCAGGGTTGTTGATCCTGCTTTTAACTGCCTCATGCAGTAAATTTGAGTTTGATCCTAATCAGGCTGTTGATCTGAACAGTGGAGAACAACTGAATTATCATTATCAAAATCAACTGGCAGAGCAGGATTCCGTGATCACCATTGCATTAACCGGAGACAGCCATATTGACTACGGAAACACAGAAAAAGTAGTTGAGGCTATCAATAAAGTACCGGAAGTTGATTTTACCATCCATACCGGTGACCTTACCGACAATGGCATATTGCAACAATATAAATGGACGGAGCAACGGCTGCGGAAATTAAACAAGCCCTATTTTGCTGTGGTAGGCAATCATGATGTGGTTGGAAAAGGAGAGCGGGTTTACAGGGAAATGTATGGTAAAACAAATTTTAGCATTATTTACGGGGGTATTAAGTTTATATTTTTTAACAGCAACAGCCGTGAATATGGGTTTAAAGATAAGGTGCCTGACCTTGATTGGGTAACGGCAGAAATGCAGCACGATGGTACGTTTGACAGAATAATACTGGTAAGCCATGTGCCGTATTTCAATTATGATTTTGACCAGTCATATAAAGCCCCGTACCTTAAAATGCTCAAGGATCATGCGGAAAAGAAAAATATAATGGCATCATTTAACGGGCATATGCACGATCCTTCCGTGGAGAGAACAAGTGGTTCAGGCGTATTGCATATTTGTCCCGGCAGTGTAAACCGCCACCGGTTTATGGTGGTTACCATCAGAGGAAATGAACTTACCTATGAGCAAAAGAGTTTTTAACCTCTTATTGAGTGTTTTATTCTGTCTTGTGGCTGTATCATCTCAGGCACAGCAAAGGCGGTGGATTGGAAGTTTACAGTATGCAGGCAGCCTGGGTTATTTAAGTGCAGGAGCCGGTATTACCAATAAAAGCGGTAAGGTATTTCATGAGTTTTTAGTTGGATATGTACCTGAACAATATGGTGGCAATCTCACCAAGTTTTCGTACAGGTTATCGTGGTTTCCATATCAGGTGAAGTTAAAGAAAGGGTTGTTGTGGCAACCTGTAAACCCGGTATTTTTTCTATCTTATAATGCAGGACGTGATTTTACCCTCACCCCATCTCATCAAAAATACCATCAGGATTATTATTGGTGGTCCAATGGTTTAAGGAAACATATCGCGGTGAATACAGCCATTATGATTCAGCCTGATGAATGCAAACACCGAAGGTTACAGTTGTTTCTGGAGGCCAATACCAACGATTTGTACCTTCTTACCTACTGGGACAATGCAGGCAAAATGGGGTTTGATGAAATCTGGTTTTTAGGAATGGGAGCCAGGGTATTGTTTTAAAGGAGTTTTTCAATAGCGGCTTTTACCCTGGCAGAGCACGGACTGGTGGGGGAGTAAAAATAATCAGCCACCTCACCTTGCCTGTTGATAAGGTATTTGTGGAAATTCCATTTAGGCGCTCCGTTTGATTTTTTGTTCTTTTTTGTATTGGCCAGAAATTGATAAAGTGGAATGGCGGCCGGCCCTTTTACATGAATGCGTTCAAAAAGCGGGAATGAAGTTTGGTATTGGGTGGAACAGAAAGTTTCCAATTGGGTGCCGGTAAGTGGTTCCTGTTTTCCAAAATCATTACTGGGGAAAGCAAGTACCTCAAATCCGCGGTTCCGGTATAGTTTATATAATATTTCCAGTTCGGCATATTGGGGTGTGAAACCACATTCAGATGCTGTATTTACAATCAACAATACCTTGTTGTGGTAATGATCAAGCATAACCGTTTCACCATTCAGGTTCTTCACTTTAAAATGGTAAATGGATTCCGGTATGATTGGTTCGGGCTTCATGAAAGATGTATAAGATGTAAAGAAAAAGTTGTTAAAAATAAAGGTTACCTGTATGTATACACAGCTATATCACTACTTTTGTTTTACCATTTTTATTCAATAAGCTAAATGGAAATTTTTATTATTTATCCTGTTTTTATTGGCATTGCGGTTGCAACGGCTCAACTGGCTCATAACAGAGGGTATTCGGCCAGGTGGTGGTTTTTGATTGGATTGCTTTTACCCATTGTTTCACTTCCCGTTTTATTGCTTTTTAAATCAAAACCAAAACCTCAAACCGGTTATCATGCTCCGGTAGTTCATGAAAACAAGGATAAGGTATTGTACCGCAAAGAATCCTGATAATTATTGTTTTTCCTGTTTGGTAATCAGGTTGGCAATACCAATAATCATTTTATCCAGGTTAATGGATTCTTCTTTTATCAGGCTTATTACCCTTGCATTATCAGAGTTTAATTCGTTTTCTTCTTCAAAGAGGTGGCAAAGCCCCAGGATATTTGCTGTATGCCGCCTCACGGTATGAGAATTATGATAAGCAAGACTGCGCAGGGTGTCCAGTTGGTCTTTTAATTTAATTTCAGCTTCTTTTCTGTGCGTAATATCAGTCATTGTCCCGTTATAGATAATGGCTTCGTCAGTAACTTCTGATATAACCGATTTACCCAGCCACCAGATGATTTTGCCATCAGGATATAAAAACCTCCCTTCAAAGGTCCAGGGTGTTTTATTCTTTTTAGATTCCTCAATAGAATGGCGCCACCTTTCTTTATCCTCCGGGTGAATAAACTCGTGTACTTTATTCATGTCAGATGTATCAAAGTCAAAATACTCTTTCAACTTGGGGCTTACAAACTTAAAACCAAACTCACCGTTGTGTTTTTCGTACCACTGATAAACAACGGCAGGCACATTTTCTGAAAGGTCACGAAACATTTGTTCGCTTGCAGCCAGTTTCAATTGATTTGTTTTGATGGAAGTAATATCCTGAGAGATTACCTGAACAGCCATCATTTCACCTGACTCATAATTGAGCGGATGAAGGTTAACAATAAAGTAGTTACCACTTAATGAGGTTTCAAAATTCTGGGATTTTTGACTAAGAACAACTTCTGTAATGCGCTTTAAAATTTTAGAAGTGAATTCAGAGGTAAGAAAATGGCTGATCTGGTTGCCTTCTATAAAATTCTTTTCTAAACCAATCAATCGCCTTACCGCCTGATTGGTATATAGAATATTGCCTTGTATATCAATAATTGCCAGATATAGTCCGGTATTGTCCAGAACCTGATCGTAATATTTTACGATGTCCTGAAGGTATTTAGCATTTTGCATCCAACAAGAATTGATTTAAAACCGAATTTAAGAATATTATTGATAAGTTAGAAATGAGCCAATAAAAAAGCCCTGCCAAAACTGGCAGGGCTCTGATAGTAAGAACTAAATATTGTAAATTAATGCTTGTGTTCTCCCTCGTGGTGGTGTTCGCCTTTTCCCTCATCGTGTTTGCATGCTCCTTTTTCTTCCTCACTGCAGCAAGCTTTATCCATTTTATTTTCTCCATGTTTCATGGCGCATTTATCACCACATTTATCAGCGCATTCTTCTTTGGTTTTGCAACCGTGGTTGCAACCTTCCATACATTCTCCGCCTTTTGCATGTTTTAAACACATTGCTTTTTGTTCAGGAGTGCATTGCATGTTATCGCAATAAGCAGCACATTCTTCCTGGCTCATGTTCATGCATTTGTCCATATCGCAGCTTCCCATATCCATTTTATCCATTCCGCTGCAACATTCCATTTTATCTTTTCCTGCAGGTGCACCATGACTTTTGCTCAACTGATGTCCTAAAATTGGTGCCAGGGTTAAACCCACAAGACATGAAAGTTTAATCAGGATATTCATAGATGGTCCTGAAGTATCTTTAAACGGATCTCCAACGGTATCACCAACAACAGCGGCTTTATGCGGATCAGATTTTTTGTAGAAAATTTCCTTCTTACCGTTCACTTCAATTTCCACTCCTTTTTCAAAAGATTTTTTAGCATTATCCCATGCACCACCAGCGTTGTTCTGGAATATGGCCCAAAGCACACCGCTTACGGTAACACCAGCCATATAAGCACCTAAAGCTTCGGCACCCATAATAAAACCAACCAAAATAGGGGTTACAATGGTAATAATACCAGGCAATAACATTTCGCGTAAGGCAGCGCTGGTAGAAATTTCCACACATTTGCCATACTCAGGTTTACCAGTACCTTCCATAATTCCCGGAATTTCGCGGAATTGTCTGCGCACTTCATTAACCATATCCATAGCTGCTTTACCCACAGAGTTCATAGCAAGTGCAGAGAACACAACCGGAATCATACCACCAATAAACAATGCTGCCAACACCTTGGCATCAAAAATATTAATACCATTAATACCGGTAAAAGTTACATAGGCAGCAAACAAGGCAAGGGCAGTTAAAGCCGCTGAAGCAATGGCAAAGCCTTTACCAATAGCAGCAGTGGTATTGCCTACTGAATCCAGAATATCTGTTTTTTCGCGCACATCGGCAGGGAGTTCACTCATTTCTGCCACACCACCTGCATTATCTGCAATAGGTCCAAAGGCATCAATAGCTAACTGCATGGCTGTGTTTGCCATCATGGCTGTTGCAGCAATACCTACACCGTAAAATCCTGCTAAAGCATAAGCACCCCAAATGGCGCCTGCAAATAATATTACAGGAAAAGCAGTAGAAAGCATTCCGGTTCCAAGTCCGGCAATAATATTGGTTGCAGCACCGGTAGCAGATTTTTGTACGATTCCGCGAACTGGTTTTCCGCCAAGTCCGGTATAGTACTCAGTAATATAAGAAATAGCACCTCCTACAAACATACCGATGATTACGGCATAAAATACGTTGGTGGAGGTTGTGGTTGCTGTGCTGAATTCACCTGCGTTAAACACACGCATGCTGATGGTTTCAGGCAACATCATTTTAATAAGGAAAAAAGATGCAACCAAAGAAAGGATAATAGAAAGCCAGTTACCGCGGTTTAATGCAGCCTGAACGGTATTGGTATCTTGTTTTGCATTATCGCTTATACTCACAAAGTAGCTGCTGATAATAGATGCCAGCAAGCCAAAACCTGCAATACTTAAAGGAAGAAGGATAGGGCCCATTCCATGGAACGGAATACCGCTAAAATCTCCATAAGCAGCAATAAAGTCACGTATTAAATAGTTACCCAGTACCATAGAAGCAAGCACCGTAGCTACATAAGAACCAAAGAGGTCGGCACCCATACCGGCAACGTCACCCACATTATCACCCACGTTATCTGCAATGGTAGCAGGATTACGCGGATCATCTTCAGGGATACCGGCTTCTACTTTACCAACAAGGTCGGCACCTACGTCAGCCGCTTTGGTATAAATACCACCACCAACACGGGCAAACAGGGCAATACTTTCAGCACCTAATGAGAAGCCAGCCAATACCTCCAGTACCCTGGTCATGGTTTCAATTCCACCATTATCAAGGGTTCCGTTCATAAAGTAGCTAAAGAAGATGATAAAAAGCATACTCAAACCAAGAACAGCCAAACCGGCAACACCTAATCCCATTACGGTTCCGCCAGTAAAAGATACTTTTAAGGCTTTGCTCAGGGAAGTACGCGCAGCCTGTGTGGTGCGCACATTGGCTTTGGTAGCAATGCGCATTCCGAAAAATCCGGCAAGTGCACTAAATACGCATCCGATAACGAATGCCACTACTATTAATATATGTGATGTTTCAACAACCTGTGATAACCAGCCCAATGCTGTGCCGGCTATAACCACATAAATGGCCAGAATTTTGTATTCGGCCTTTAAAAATGCCATTGCTCCTTCGGCTACATAGCCGGCAATTTCTTTCATTCTGTCGTTCCCCGCATCCTGTTTGGTAACCCAGGCACTTTTAATGGCCATTATCACAAGTCCAAGGACGCCTAAAGCGGGAATTAAATAAATAAAGTTCTCCATAGTGTAAGTTAAATTTTTACAAAGCGGGCAAAAATACGATAAAAATTAACATTCAAAACTTAGATTGGTGATTATATACCACCTTGGACAGGGTAATAATGTGGAATGTCCAGTATTGGCAACTGATAGGCAGCAACTTACTTTTTCTCTTTCCCTTTTGGGGTTGGTTTAAACTTTCCTACTGATGCCATTAGTACATCATTGAAAGTACCTTTAATTTTTAAAGGCTTTTTCTCTTCCTCTACTGTTTTTTTTGGCTTTTTCTTCATCAATGCGAATATACAAAAAATGGTATTGCTTTTGTATATCAGAATGACTATATTTGAAACATTAAAATGTCAATTTGAAGTGGGCTTATTTCTTATATCCGCCCATCATTAAAAGACCAGGAAACACCATCTCTGCCGGTGAACCCGAAAGTTTGGTGTTCTCTTGGTCTTTTATATATTTAGAGATTTCATTAAACAGTAGTACGGTTATTGAATGGACGTCTAATACTTTCTTTGCCTTTTGATAGAAAACCTTATTAGAGGCGGCAATTTTTTCAACTCTTATTTTATTCCTTTCGGTTTTGTAATACTCAAAAAACAGATTTTCTGCATCATTCTGCATAGAACCATGAAATTTCCTATGGGCGCAATGATTTCTAAAAATATTTAATTCTTCTATGTCCTGTATATATGATGGGTGAGTATTTAAAAAATCAGGAAATGACTGTTTTATTATAAATGAAAGCAGTCCGTATTTAGTATTAGAATTAAACGACTCTTTACATAACACCGAATGAATAAACTCTTTTCTTTTTACTTTGCTTTTCCCACAAAAATACAAAGCAATGCACTCTTCTATTTCTGTTTCGAGAAGTATCATTAGGTGTATTATTTGTCCTCTTGAGTTCGCAACTTGGGTATCAATTTTAGGTATTTTATACCCCTTTATGATTTTTTCCATACTATTACATTTTGTGTAATAGCAATATACACTAATTCCTAAAGATTTTAATTTGCAATCAACTCTTTATAAAGAAGCCTTGTGTCAGCACGTTTCAGGGCTTCGTTAAACTTTTCATATTGCGGTAGCTTTCTGTAATTGTAAGAAAAGGAAAACTCAACGCAATACCGTTCCAAATGTTTAGGGCTTACTTGGTGGTGTATTCCGGTTATCTTACGTTTAAACAATCCCCATGCCCCTTCAATGGTGTTGGTATGCACGTTACCCCTAACATATTCATCAATCCCGTGGTCAACTGTAAAGTGGTCAAAATTGTTTTTAAGGCTTTTATACCCTGCCCATTGATCTGTATATATGGTTGAATGAGGTTTAACAGTTGCTACCATAATAGGCAATACTTTGTTTTTAAGAACACGGGGAACAGGCAAACAGAATAGTTTACCACCACGCTGAACCAAACCAACAACGGGTATTTTATCAGATGGAACACCAGCTTTGTTTTTTCTCTTGCTTTTACTCTTGTTCTTGTCTTTCCCGCCTATCCATACCTCATCCACTTCAACTTCACCCTCCAATATTACACGGGCTTTTTCTTTCAGCATTTCCCTTATTCTGTGCAATACAAACCATGCTGTTTTCTGTGTTATTCCCAATTGGTAGGAAAGGTTAGTAGAACTAATACCCTTTGATAGGGTAGTGGCAAGGTGTATGGCTTTAAACCATATAATCAGGCTAATTTTAGTATTCTCAAATATTGTTTTGGTCAGTACATTAAACTTTTTGAAACACTCCTTATTAGCACATTTGTATTCGTTCTGGCATTTACTGGGCTTCAATACGTAAATCTTTGTGCCTTCGCAATGAGGACAAACCACAACACCACCCCAGCGGATTTGCTCATAGTATGCCCTGCAAGTCTTTTCATTTTTTAGAGACTTATCAATGTCAGCAAGGTTTTTAAATTGTATAATTGGCTTCATGGTATTTTGTATTACTTTGTCTTACATATAGGATAAAAAATATATTTACTTCTCTTTTGAAGTATCAACAGCCTTTTGCAGCAGCATAACCAGCATATTGCTTAGGCTCCTGTTATCTTTCTTTGCCATTGATTCTAATGACTTTTTAAGCTTTTCGGAACACCTGAAAGTAATAGTTGTATCTTTTTCATCCTGTTTCATGGGTACAAAGATAATCGTAAAACAATGTAAGACAAATTTATTTTGAATTATTTTGTACATTGCTATAAACCTAACATTATGGAAACTAAAAGATCAGAACTGATAAACTTGTTAAAGGAAACAATTGAATCAATTGAAAAATGCACAGATGAAGATTCAAAGAAAAAGTTTTTTGAAACAGCTATTGAATCTATAAACCAATATACATACATCGGAATGGATGCTCCTATTTTTATGGGAGATTTAAGTTTTTTGAAGCAACATTTTAAATTAAGGATGTATGATAATGCTATCATTAATCTCGATCAAGTAACCGTACATTTAATGCACTCTAGGTATTTAGATATTCTCTAGGAACACATCCTAATATTGTTTGAAGGTCGGACAAATACGTTATAAACACACCATCCACAATACAATTACTTAACAGCGTATCGTCAAACACACAAAAATTTATTTTAGTTCCTGATGGTAAATCACAACTCATAAAAATAAGGGTTATCTGGTTGTCTGTATAACACCTTGTATGTGCATACTCATTTACTTTTGGGTGCTTAACCCATCCATTTGACTCCAAATAAGTACAAATTTCTTCTAATGTTAGTTTCTTGTTTTTCATCTTTTATAGTTTTAAAATTTAATTTCTTTTTAAAACCCAGATGAAAAAGTGAAAGTAAAAGCGTTTACATAATCTTAATATATGTGTATCAGTGGCTTATGTGGGAATAGTCCGAAGTTGTATATAATTCCCCTTAGATTTGAACAGTTAGCTGTTTATATGAACAATCAATATTGGCAATTCAGGGGGCTTTGGGGCTTTTTTATGGTATTTCTTTTATCATCATCCGGCCTTATGGGGCAAGGAGTAACAGGCCCAACGGGTGGTACCGCATGGATGATGGGTGGTGCCTCGGCAGCAGCTGAGGATGTATGGTCGGCAAATAATAACCCGGGAGCAGCAGGATTTGCAAAGTACTCGCAACTGGGTTTATACAGCGAACAACGTTTTATGGAGAGCAACCTGAAGCTGGCCAATGTGTCTGGTATCTGGAAAACAAAATGGTTAAGTATCGGATCTTCAATTAATTACTACGGATATAATGTGTTTAATCAGCAAAAGCTGGGTTTAAGTGTGGGGCGTCAGTTATCCTCACAGATAAGCCTGGGTATTCAGCTTAACTATTTGGCTACCAATATACAGGACTATGGAAATGCAGGAGCTTTTGTATTGGGAGCCGGCTTATTATATAAACCCATAGATAAACTTAAGGCAGGGTTGGTATTGTTTAATTTAACCCAAAGTAAATATGCAGGAACATTAAATGAGCGGATTCCCACTATTGCCAGAATGGGTTTATGGTACGATGTGTCCAAAAAAGTGGCGGTTCAGATGGAGGCAGATCAAACACTAAATCAAAAGCTGGTGCTGAGGGGAGGGATGTCATATCAGTTTCATGAGGTAATAAGCCTGGCAATAGGCGCAGCCAATAATCCTGTTTATTATACATTTGGTACTTCGCTCAAACTTAAAAAGATAAAAGTAGATCTGGCTTCCAGTTTTCATGAGGTGCTTGGATATACGCCCCATCTGAGTTTGGTATTGCCGGTAAAATAAGATCATGAGCCATTATTTCCTCGCCATTCGACTGCTTTTTGTAACATGCATTTTAGGTGCCTGTTTACCGGCTATTGCCCAAATTCAGCGCGATAAGGAGGAGAAAATAATAACCGAACTGATGGAGCGGTTTATTGAAAACCAGGAAGCCACCCTCGATTATACCGACCTGCAGGAGCAACTGGAGTATTACCAGAAAAATAAACTGAACCTCAATAAGGCGGAAAAAGAAGAACTGGAGCGGCTTTTCTTTTTAACGGAAAAACAGGTGGCGGCCATTTTGCAGCACCGAATAGATTTTGGAGATTATGTAACCATTTTTGAATTGCAAACTGTAGATGGATTGGATGACCTTACCATTTATTACCTGAGTTATTTTGTGGCTGTAGAAGATGACCTGATGGCCGACCAGACCACTTTTATTCAGATGTTTGGGAAAGGAAGACACGAGGTAATAACCTTGCATGAAAACGATTTTCAGGAAAGGGCCGGTTATAACAGTGCGCTTAAAGAGCAATACAAAACATATTACCTGGGCAGTCCTTACCGATATGTTTTGCGTTACCGCTTTTCCTATGGCAACAGGTTAAGTTTTGGGTACACCGGAGAAAAAGATATGGGTGAGCAGTTTTTTAACGGGGCTCAGAAAAATGGATTCGATTTTAACTCCATGCACTTTTTATATCGTCCGCAAAAGGGAATGTTTAAGGCAATAGCTTTGGGCGATTTTCAGGCAAATTTTGGGCAGGGACTCGTATTTGGTTCAGGGGTGGCGGCACGCAAATCGGCTTTTGTAATGAGTGTGAAGAGAAATTACCAGGCATTGCGTCCATACCGTTCATTAAACGAAAATGAGTTTCTGAGGGGAGCTGCTTTTACCATCGCCAAAAAATCACTTGAACTTACTTCGTTTGTTTCTCATAAATACATCAGCACCAATTACCGGGATGCCGATACCATTGATGAGCCAACGGATGAGTTCAGTTCTTTTCAGATTTCCGGATTGCACCGTACCGAAAATGAAATACTAAACAGGTACAATGTGCTGCAAACCATTTATGGCGGTCATTTGGGCTGGCATCACCAGCTTACTGCTTTGGGTATTACGGCCATTCATACCAAATATGATAAATCATTTATAGCAGGCGATAAACCTTATCAATTATATCAGTTCAGCGGAAATCAATTAACCAACCTGGGCTTTGATTTTACTACCCAGCTGCGCAATGCAAATATTTTTGGTGAAGTGGGATATAGCTCAAACAACGCATGGGCGCTAAGCACCGGCCTGATGATTCCGCTCGATGATAAACTTGACTTGCTGCTGCTGTACCGCAATTATGGCAAGGCATATCAAACCACTTTTAATAACCCGTTTGGAGAAAATTCAGACGGACGTAATGAAGAGGGTTTATACACGGGTATCAGCATGAGATTAAGCAGGCAATGGTTGTTTAATACCTATTTCGATATTTACCGGTCGCCCTGGTTAAGGTATTTAACGGATGCACCTTCAAGAGGCTATGATTATCTGGCCGAGTTACAATATAACCCCTCCAAAACAACCCAGTTATACATTCGCTACAGGCATGAGGATAAATGGCGCAACCAGAGTGGCAATACCGCACGTGTGGATTATATAGCCACATCACAGCGGGATATTTACCGTTTTCATATTCAGTATAAAATTAATGGAAGTATGAGCGGTAAAACACGTTTGGAACATGCACAATATTTTGATGAAATCAACCGGCATCAGCAGGGCTCACTAATTTTTCAGGATATCAGTTACAGCACGCCATTTAAAAAATTAACACTTACCGGTCGTTTGGTGGTGTTTAGTGTAGAAGATTATAATGCCCGTTTGTTTGCATCAGAAAACGATGTATTGTATCAGTTTGCTGTACCTCTCTATCAGCATAGCGGTGTAAGGTATTATTTGCTGGCCAATTATAGTATTACCAGAAGGTTTGAAATTTGGATAAAGTATAGCCAAACTACTTACAACAATCTTCAAACCATCAGCAGCGGATTGGAGCAGATTAATGGCAATACGGTAAACGAGATGAGGTTTCAGGCACGATATACTTTTTAGAATTTGTTATGATTGAGCGAAATTAGTAAGAGGCATACAAGCTATTGCTTAATACAGTTTTATTATTAGCCAACATTAGGTATACTTGCATTCCATCTCCATCAGGTATGATTCAGTATTTTAAAACCATTCAAAACAGGCTCACCGAGATTGAAAGCGTTGAAAAAGATTGCTGGATTAATGTGGTAAATCCTTCCACAAAGGAGATTGAATACCTTTCGCAAAAACTTCTTGTACCACCGGATTTACTGATAGACCCACTGGATGCGGATGAGAATGCAAGGGTGGAGCAGCAAAAAAACTGCATGCTCATTGTATGCCGTATCCCTGTGGAAATGGCCTGGAACGAAGATCTGCCGTATACCACTTTACCTTTGGGTATTATTTTAAAACGCGATCTAATTGTTACGGTTTGCGGCAAATCAACAGAAGTTACACAGGCATTTATTGAATCGAGGGTAAAGAACTTTTTTTCTGATAAACGGGAGCGGTTTGTATTGCAGTTGTTTCTTAAATCATCTATCCTTTACCTGCGTTACCTTAAAAATATCAATAATAAGGCAGATGATATTCAGGTAAGCCTTCACCGGTCGACCAGAAATAAGGAATTGTTACAACTGCTCAACTTTGAAAAGAGCCTGGTGTATTTTACCACTTCGCTTAAATCAAATGAGTTAATGATGTTCCGGCTGCAGCGTTTAAGTTTACCTGCGCTCGACAGGGAAGAAGAAAAAGAACTGATTGAAGATGTAACCACAGAAACCCGTCAGGCCATTGAGATGGCGAATATCTACAGCAATATCCTTGGGAATATGATGGGGGCACACTCTTCTATTATTTCCAATAACCTGAATATTACCATCCGGTTTTTAACCTCGGTAACCATTATACTTTCCCTACCCATTTTGGTGGCCAGTTTATATGGCATGAATGTAAAACTTCCTTTTCAGGATCATGAAAATGCGTTCTGGATTGTGATGCTGATTGCCTTGATTCTTTCGAGCATTGGCGTATTGTTTTTCCGTAAGAAAAATTTGTTCTGATGAAGAAATTCCTCTGCGTTTGTTTGCTGCTGGCTTGTTCCTTTAACCTGATGGCTCAAAAGAGAAACCATGAGCTGGCATTGGATATGGCACCCCTTTTCAGAAAGGATAACAGTTTTGGTTTTTTATACAGAAGCCATAAACAACAGCAGGCATTCAGGCTTATGTTAAATGCACAACTCGATATTGGCCAAACGGAAGATAACCTCACCATTAATACGCAAGGCACTTCCACACAACATATTTTTACAGAAACCGATTTTTATTCAGTTGATACAAGAGTTGGCTGGCAGAGGAGTGTAGCAGATATCCGCCAGTGGAATATGTATTCAGGAGTGGATCTGGTATTTGGGTATGATTATACAGGTACTGATCAAACCACTAAATCGCCCGGTGGCTTCGGTGATATGAGGGTGGAAGCAACCAACAGCATTTCGGAAATGAGGTATGGGTTGGCTCCTTTTATCGGGTTTGCTTTTCAGCTAAACGAAAAAATTACCTTCTCCACTGAAACCGCCATTCTGTTTCAGGGATACTCGGTAAATTCAAAAAAAGAAGAGTTTGTATATTTTACAGATAATAAAGGAGTGGAATCACTTAATGCCACTCAGGTGAAAAAATCCACCTCCGATGGGGTGAGAATGAGTATATCACCTGCTGAACAATTCAGGTTATATGTGTCTATCCATTTTTAATAAAGAGCAGAATCTCTTCTCTCCAAACCAGCACAAACACTCCGGCTACACTAATAAGTGCTGCAATAAATGAAGCAAGTTCAATTTTTTCTCTGCCGGTTATCGTTGCCGCAATCATTACCATTATCGGAACTAAAGAAAAGATGGTTTGTGCCAGAGAAACTTCAATTAAAGAAGCAGCCAGAAGCGACATGGAAACACCGATTACCGGGCCAAATATAGTACCTAATATTACTGGTTTCAGGTGTTGCGGCTTGTAGGTTATTTCTTTAAACTCTGCTATCAGATCTGTTTTGAATAAGCCGGCTGCATAAATAACTACAGTACCCGTAAACATTCTTATCCAGGTTGCATGCACTGCTGAAAGATCCTGCCCTTCGTGCGAAATCATAAGGCCTTTTTTTGCAAGTACTATTCCCAATCCCTGGCATATAGCACCTAAAACGGCAAATAAAATGCCTTTAATTAAATGTGATTTATCTACCGGGTTTTGGTTTGCGCGTCTACTGTTTATATGTATAAACCATAACAATCCTCCAATGGAAATACACATCCCTGCTATACCCATCATGCTTATATTTTCAGCAAGCAGCACCATACCCAATAACAATGCAGCAAATGGAGCAAAGGTGTTAAACAAACTGGCTTTCGAACTGCCCAACATACGAAATGCGGTAAAGGCAAAATGATCGCCAATGCTTAATCCTACCACGCCTGAAAGCCCCAGCCATAACCATTCTTCCGGATGTGGCAGGCGGAATAATTCCAGCGGATTTAAGGATGCCGTAAACAGGGTAATAAAACTGAGGAGGATGGTGGCAAATAACAAACGTACCCGGTTAACCGATTTGGGTGCAGCCAGTTTGGATGCGTGTGTAAAGGCAAAGGTGCCAATGGTCCAGCAGCAAAGGGTGGCAAAGGCGGCTAATATTCCGGTGGTGTAATTCATGCCCTGCGATATTAGTATGTTTTTTGTTTGATGAGCATGGTTTCTCCGGTTTTTATTTTTCCGGGTTTTGTTATCAGGGCATTTTGGCCAAACAATATTTTGTTATTTACATTTCTGTATGTAGCCAGTGTTTTTAATGGTTCTTTACCGGCTTCGGCTGTATGCTGGTTTATGGTGGTAATTACACAACGTTCGCAGGGTTTAACCGGCTTTAATACCACATTCGTAAGTGCAATTTCGCTCCAGTTATCCTCCTCAAAGGGCAGGCCTCCGCTAAACACCATATTGGGTCTGAAACGGTCCATGGGAACAGGCTCGGTGAGTTTTGCGTTCAGATCGTTTAATGATGCTTCTCCGATGATTAATACCGGATACCCATCAGCAAAAACGGTTTGCTCGTTGTTCAATGCATATATAGGATTTACCCTTCGGTGTGTGAAATCAACCGCTTTTATCAGTTTGCAGTTTATGCCAAGCATATCGCTAAACCATTGGTTAAAGGTTTCACCGGCAACAACAGCCTGCAACTCGTGATCCCAAACCTGAACCGTTTCCATTTGTGAGGTTTTAGCCTCAAAAGGAAGAAACAATTGTTGTTGGGGATATAAATAATGTTGAATAAGAAAACCGTTCTCGTGAAAACTTAGTTTAAGCAGGCAGAGTTGAGGCACTTCGCGCTGAGAAATAAAACGGTTATTAGCATCGGCAAGCATCCACCGCCTGTCGTATTGCAATCCTGTAGGTTCTGCTAACGCCTCCGAAACATGAATTCCACCCAATGATTTTATCGGGTAAATAATCAGATCACTAATGGTATATTGGTTTGACATGAACGCCACTTCTTTCCCTTTCAAATAAGCAGATAAAATAGGAGAGAAGCAATTTAAAACTTAAATAGTCACGTGTTTAGAAAAAGTCCGGAATCTGCCTTATTTTAGCACATCATGAATTATTTTAATGCGACTTGTTATTCTCTTGTTTTAGTCCTGCTCACTTCCTGTTACAAAGAGTGTCCTTATGCTAATGGAAGCGAAAAACCAGATAATTACCTGAGCGTACCTATACAAAACAGATCTGCTGATTATATTTCTGAAATACTGTATCCTCAGGTGAACCAGTCTATCATTGTTGACGGTGATCCAGTAACGAAACTCCCTTTGTTAAACGGATTTAATGCAACTTCTCTTATATTGATTTATTCAAGCCAAAAAAGAGATACACTCGAGTTTAGTTATTCAAAATCTCTTAGATATGATAATAATTGTGACTTATTGACCATTCAACCGAAGTCACTGATTCTTGAGCGGACAACCTGCGATTCGTTTCTTTTTATCTCAGGGCAATTAACATTGTACAAATGAAATACGCGGTTCGTAGTTTGTTAATGATCGTTCTCTTATTTGTGTCTTCGCAATCACTTGCACAGAAGCATATTGCAGGAGTTTTATATAAACCCTATATTAATGACCTTGTAGGAATTGGCAACAGGTGGGAACAACCTATTGGGATCAAGAATCTGAAATTGTCATACCAATATTTGCTATCAGATGGTATTTCGTGGTGTTTCGATTATAACAGGGCTTCACTGTCTCTCTCTGAATACAAATATAAAATCAGTTCTGATGTTTTCGGTTTCGCTCTGGGGGAATGTACAAGGCACGTATTTAAAAAAACTCATTTCAGTGGGTATCTTATTGGATTGAGGGCAGGGTATGTTACTTACAGCATTCAACCGGAATTTACTGACCCTTTTGGTACCACTTATGCCGAGTTCCATAAAAAATCAAGACTTGAAGGAGCGTTAACTCTGCATTATTACTATTATTTACCACTTGCCGGCAACTTTTACCTGCATACCAAAGGAGGGTTTGTTATTTCTCCTCAAAATGCCAGTAACCCGCTGGATAATCTATATCCCAACTTTAATTGGGTTCCATTTTTTTCACCTGTTGGTGGCGCATTACCTTGGATTAATTTGGAGTTTAACGCTGGCCTTTGTTATCGTTTTGGAAAAAATGGTTCCGGCAGTTAACTTATCAGAATGCTACTCCCATAACAAATGCTAAATTAATAAACACCCCGTTAACAGTGTATCCCATCCCCGGAGCTGTTTTAAATTCATCATCAATTCCAGGCAAAATGTGGTTAAATATGTTTATGCGGGTATCTGCATATCCACCCTGGAATGAGCACCCTAAATAAAAATCATCAAAAAAACGGTTCATAGATAATTCAACTTCTATCCCCCTGTATATATAGTGACTCTGGTTACTTTCTGTTACCGAGCCATAAATCTGGTCTTTGTAGATATAGTTGAGCCTGTTGTTGGTATAGGTAACGCAGGCATTTATAGCCATCGCATAAATAAATGGTTTTTCCCTTTTGTGAAAAGGAATCCAACCCACCTTTGCCCCGATGGCACTTCTTTGCAGATGAATAGCAGTAATATCACGTACGTTCGATTTTGAATCAAGTTCCGTTTTGAGGTCTAAACTGCCGGATAATGCAACCTGAAACCCAGAACCGGATTGAGGAAGATACCTGTAATACACACCAGGACGCATATTATCCAGCAGCCTCACTGAGATACCTACAAAATTTGTATTGACGGAAGTATCTTTTACCCCCTGCGCCTGTAATACGGATACTTGCATCATAAACCAAATAAAAGTGAATATCAGTTTAATTTGCATGCAGAAAGGTTTCAGATTTATTACCGTAACTAAAACTACCCGGTGTTGTCACGGTTGATTCATGTAGGGTATCAAAAGTATGTGAGTATACTGTTGGAAAATTTATCTGAAAAGCTACTGCAGGATCCGAGCAATTGTCTGCTGTATTATCGAAACTTACATTGGTTGGCGGGTGTTTTAATACCAGGGTATCAATTTGCCCTTTTAGCCTTTTAATATAAAGGGTAGTTGTTTCCTTAGTTACGGAGTAGGGAATACGCGCACCTCTGCTTTTGGGATTTGAAGAGAATACCTTGTCATCATTTGTAATTTGAAGGATAAGATCGGTACTGTCTATCAAATATAGGTTATATATTCTGTCATATTGAGGTTGCGAGTCCTCACAAAACTGGCAGCTAATAAAAAGATAAGGCAGGCAGGTCAGACAAATACAGAAGAGTAGATTTTTCATGCGCCCGAAATTTCCTTTAACTGATTAATAACGTATAAGTTTTAAACGTTGCAAATAGCCATTTGATCTGATTTCAGCGATATAAATTCCAGCTTTAAAATGAGCGGGGTTTAGGGTTACTGCATTTCTGGAAAGCGTTTCAAACAGTAAGGTTCCATTCAAATCATAAAGACGTACTTGCCATTCATTTGATGAAAGAGGTTCAATCAACAGCGGGGAGGTTCCTTCTGCAAAGCCAATGGAATTTCTGATGTGGGCATATTCGGATGAGCGATCTTCATCTTCAACTGATGTTGGAAAATCACCCAATTCACGGTTCACAAAATGTTTGCCCATTTTCCACCAGTTGGCTTTATTATTTAATATACTATCAGCCTCCATAAACAATACGGCTGCTTCTTTCATGGTAATATCCGGAGGGTAGGAGTGCATGGAAGTAAGCAGGAGTTGCAATGCTGTTTGAATACCCGTTTCTTCTATAATATCACATACTGCCGATGACCATATTTCGGAATTATAATACACGTCACTAAGGGATGCCGATGGGATATAATTGCTGTATTTTTTGTTTGAGTTGGCAGAGCGTCCGTTCCAAAATTCATTATGCCCATCCCAGTTAAAAACAGAACGCCAGTCGTATTCGGAGTGAATGCGTGAGTATGCACAGGCCATGATATCGCAATTGGCTTCTTCAATGGCATGGCTTTCTGTGAGCCATATTATCCTGAAAGGGGTAATACTGTGAGATATGGCATGTGTGTATTCGTGCACAATTACATCGGCATCCTCCGCATCGTCAATACCTCCGGCTCCCAACCTGATAGAAGTATCAGGCTGAAAGGTAAATTTTGATTCGTCTTCTGCAAACCCATGGGCATCAATTTTTATCGGGTAGTTTACAAGGTTATTAAATCCCAATGTTTGCAGCAGTTGCTGTGTTTGCTCAACATGGTAAAGCACCATTACCTGTTCAAACCCGGGCTGGTTTCTCTTGAACAAAAAATCCGGGTTATTCGAAACTGCAATCGGTAAAACAGGGTTATAGTCTTCAATCAGGGTTACATATTTGTTTCTCAGGTAAAAGCTATCGTTGGAAAAGTCAGTGGTTATTTGTACCTGTTTGGTTTGATTTTCGAGGAGGCTGTAGGAAGAGTCGTTAAAATCCCTGAAGGTGCCGTTTTTTCCATAGGTGGTATTGGCAGTGGTTACCGGATCAGGTAAAAACACTTTTGCTTTTGCGGTTGAATCTTTGGCCGAAATGCCCAATCTTGTTTCCTGACGCAAAAGCTCTGTTCCATCTAAATCATAAATAATTTCCCACCCGCCTGTTTCGTAAGCAAGGCTGCATGGTTTAAGCAAACCCGCATGTTTATACCAGATATTGGCATTTACCGGAACAGAAGATGCGGTTCCCTCGTGAAGCAAATTAAATACGTGGCTATAGGCGGAAAGGATTTTGCCGTTGGGAGCCAGATTGAGTTTAACCCAGGTGCGAAATACAGGTAGTCCCCGGAAAGTTTGCTGAAACTGAATATGAACGCCAGCAGGGCTTTTTATATTTGAATGGGTTTTTAAATCGGTTTCTGCAACTTGTAGGGCAGGTATTTCATTCTTCAGCAGTTGTATGATGGCTTGTAAATCCTCCATATTTTTAACCGCAGGTTGATTCAGGTATATACGGCTTGTGCCATGTGAAGCAGGCAGTGACTGGGCCAACAATGAACTGCTGAAAAGTAAACAGAGCCATATGCAAGCCTTTACATGCATCAGCGCAACAGTTTAATCGTTTCTTTCCCGTTTTCTGTTTCTGCCACCACCATATAAATTCCTTTCTTTAATTCATCAGGTGTGATGCTAAAACGATTTGATTGGAAACTGTTACTTAAAACCAGTTTTCCGGTAAGATCAAAAATTTGGATGGTTTTATTGCCGCTATAAGGAAAAACAAAAGTTAGCGCTGATTCGCCAGCTGCAAATCCGGCTGAGTTTTCTATAGTAAAAGAAACCTGTTTGATGCGGCCTGAGGAAATGGAAGTAGAAAAATCACCCAATTCGCGGTTCACAAAATGTTTGCCCATTTTCCAGGAGTTGGATTTTCCATACACCAAACTATCAGCCTGCATAAATAATTGGGCAGCCTGCAACATATTGGTATTAGGGGTGTAGGAGTGCATGGATACCAATAATAGTTTGGTGAGCATTTCACGGTTCACTTCCTCACCAATATCCAGAATAGCAGATGACCAAATTTCAGAATCGCTGTAAAAGTCACCGTTTTTGTTGCTGTATTTTTTATTGCTGTTGGCATTACGTCCGCTCCAGAAAGGGAATTGTCCGTTGGTTACCGGATTTGGTGCATCCCAGTTAAACATATATCTCCAGTTAAACGGAGCGTACTCGCGGGAATAAGTGGCGGCAATAATATCGCAATTGGCTTCTTCCAGCGCTCTTCTTTCTGTTCCTGTAATTCCGGCAGGGTTTAAGGAGTGTGAAATGGCATGGGTATATTCATGCACAATTACATCCGCATCTTCGGCATCAGGCACTCCGCCCAGTCCGAAATTAAGAAGGGTATCCGGGGAGTAGGTAAATGAAGATACATCTCCGGTTCCGCTGTGTGCATCTACTTTTAACTGATAAGGAACCAAACTATCCAGCCCTATGCTGTTCATATACACCTGCAAATTGCTGATATGGTAAAGGGCCATTACTTCTTTAAACTCATTTGACTTCCGGGTATAATCAAACAATGGTGTTTTTACCACTGCTCTGCCGTTGTATGGCGGCATATAATCGGCCACACGTGCAAATTTATTTTCCAGATAAAAGGAGTCGTTATTGAATGTGGCAGGAAAACTTACCAGTACCCTCTTGTCATTCATGGCCGCATAATCACTGTCGTTATAATGGAGCAGACCACCTTGTCCGTAAATCAAACCGGAAGGGGTAAGTGGATCGGGCCTGAAAACCTTGCCGTTTACAGTTGTATCATCATTGGCAAAATACAGGCGTGTTTCCGATTGCTGCAGGATATTTCCGCTTTTGTCGGTTATGATTTTATCATAGTTCTGCTGACGCTGATAAATTAAAACGGGAGTTCCTTTTACTTCCAGCAGATAGGGTGTTCCCTTACTGAGGTTTATTTCTTCATTCAGTTGCGCGGGCCAGGTGCTTACATCAGAGAGGTGATTAAAAACAGACAGTATTTCACCGGTTTGGGTGGTATTTATTTTGATATATCCGTTCCATACCGGGATGCCGTATATTTCCTGTGTATAAAAACGGTGTATGCCAATTAAACTTCTGGTTTCGTGAGACAGCTTTAACACTGCCTTTGGGTGGGAGAAGGGAGGCTGGTTTGATATAGCCTGAGTTGCATGAAGGTTTAACTGTTGAGGTATTGTTTGCAGTGTGGTGCAATTGCTTTCATTGGCATGGATAAGGGCGTCTTGCAACTCGCTTACAGAAGGATTTTGTACCTGAGCAAATGCAAACAAGGGCAATGTAAAAAGGAAAAGGGTTATTTTTTTCATAGGTATAATGATGCTAAGATACCATAAAAGTTAATTTGGTTCAGTGTTCATGTACAAATTCCATTTCGAACATGCGCCTTTCATAAATAACCTGCAACACATTTTGAGCTACCGATTTGCGGATATCGAATGTAATTTCAATTTTATTATTGTTAAATTCATGGGTAAGAATGGTTGCACTGTGCTGTTTAAGTAGGTTAAATGCCAGCCCTTCATACTCATAATCAAAACAGATCTTATGCGTTTCCATAATCACATGCTCTGTTTTTTCTGCTTTCTGGAGGGCAAGAGCGGCTGTATTTCCATAAGCTTCAATTAAACCAGGTACACCCAGCTGTTTGCCCCCGAAATACCGTACCACCACCACAAGTATATGGGTAATATCCATAGATAAAATGGCACGGAGGATGGGTTTGCCCGCTGTGTTATTGGGTTCTCTGTCGTCAGAGGATTTCTGGAATTCTCCGCCTTTTCCCAATACAAAAGCCCAGCAATGATGGTCGGCCGAAGGGTGTTCTGTCTTCAGCTTATCTACTATTTCTTTTGCCTGGGTTTCGTTTTCAATATGGAAAGCCAATCCGATAAAACGACTTCCTCTGTCTTTATATTCGGCCTCTGTTGGTTTTTTTATGGTATGGTATATATCTGTAAATAACATCATATTTATAAGGATATAAAGATAATAGCTACAATGGCCAATACCAAACCTGCTATGTTTTGTGTGTTCAGTTTTTCTTTAAAAAAGGTAATGGAAACAAATGTGGAAGCGGCCACAATCCCAATATTATTTACGGGAAAAATAACCGCACTGTTTGCTGCAAAATGAGATAAAGTTTTTACCAGAAAGAACATGCTAAAATAATTGGGAATGCCCAACGCCACGCCCCAAAGCATATTTTTAACAGACAGCTTAAGGTTATTTACCGCCATCTGGTAAATCAATAATAAAGCACCTGTGATAAACGCCACACTAAATGCAGTGGTTACTGTATATGCACCAAAGTTCGGATTGTTGTTTTCTATATTCCAGCCTTTGGTAATGAGGTTAAAAGTGGTATCAATTACCCCGCTGCCGGCAAATACAATGATGGGCAAAATAATGGCCAGTTTCCCATGGGCATGGCTGCCTTCTTCTTTTTTACTGATGAGGTAAACGGCCACCAGGCTAAGCACAATGCCACCTATTTGTACAAGGGTTAAACTTTCATGATAAAACAACACCGCAAATAGAACGGGGATAACCACTGACAGTTTTGCAGAAACCATACTTACCGATACACCCAGTTTTTGTGCTGTTTCTCCAATGGCAAAAAAGATGGAGATAAAAAACAAACCGATTAAAACGGTATACGGAAACCATCCCTCGTTCCAGAAATCGGTAAGGATAACAGCATGGCTTCCTGAGAGGGCATTGCCCAATAAACCGCAAGTGAGGTAATTAAAAATAATGGCCTGAAACGTATTGACCCCGGCCTTTTCAAACAATTTAAAAAAGCTAACGGTAATGGTAGAGGCCAATATGCTCAGCAATAAAAATATCATAAGTGGTTGCGGTATATGGTCAGTTGTTTTGAATCAATAGTTGTTTGGGTAATTACTTTCCCATTTGGTGTTTTGGGTGCCGCAATACCATCCTCCAGTGTTTGTGGTGAAACAAATACCTGTGCCTCATCCCATAAACCAAACGCAAGAATATGGTTTAGGGTAATGGTTCCGCCCTCCACAATCAGCGATTGGATATGACGCTCATAAAGCGCGTGGAGCATTTGGGTAAATGCAGGTTGTTCTTTATCAATGGAAATGTATTCGAGGTTATTGGCTGGTTCTTTAACAGCTGTAGAAAAAATGATGCTTGGTTGTGAGCCGTCAAATATTCTCAGGTTTGCGGGCAGGCGGTTAGATAAGTCCAGGGTAATACGTACCGGATTTTTACCACCCCAGGCACGGGTATTTAATGCCGGATTATCTGTAATAATGGTATTGGTACCCACCATAATCGCATCTTCTTCGCTGCGCCATTTATGAACCAGCCTTTGCACCACCAATCCTGTTATATGTCTTTTTTGTTCAAACTCCTCTGCACTCATTTTTGCTGCATCAGGCGCAATAAATCCGTTAATGGTTTGAGCCCATTTGAGTATCACATAAGGCCTGCGTTGGGTATTAAATGTAATAAACCTTTTATTCAACTCGCGGCAAGCTTCTTCCATCACCCCAACATGCACCTCAATGCCTGCATCTTTAAGTTTTTGAATACCGCTGCCTGCCACTTTTTCAAATGGATCCATCATGCCTATCACTACTTTTTTTACACGATGGCTGATCAGCAGATCTGCACAGGGTGGCGTTTTTCCGAAATGGCTGCATGGCTCCAGGTTTACATAGACAGTAGATTCGGGCAAAAGACTTTTATCGGCCACTGAATGGATGGCATTTACCTCGGCATGGGCTTCTCCATATTTCCGGTGCCAGCCTTCTCCAATGATTGTTCCTTTATGCACTATTACACAGCCTACCATAGGGTTTGGCGACACAGATCCCAAACCACTCACAGCCAGCTCCAGGCAACGTTGCATATATATTTCTTCGGTATTCAACCCCACGAATGTAGCTATTTTGTATTTTGCGTGGGTGTTCGATACCCACATACCACCTGTTGATTTGTTTCAGGCTTTTGTCTCCAAGCTACAACCGGCTTATGATAGCAGTGAAGCTGAGAATATTACAGCCCTGATTTTTGAGGAGTTATTTGCCCTTAAAAAGACTCACCTCCGGCTGGTGAACCGCTCTTTTACTGAGCAGGAAACCAAACAACTGGAAGAGATCATTACCCGCCTGCTGTTGTTTGAACCGGTGCAGCAAATATTGGGATATGCCTATTTTTATAAGTATAAGTTTAAAATAAACCGGCATGTATTAATTCCCCGACCCGAAACAGAAGAACTGGTGGAACTTGTAGTGAAAGCTGTCCGTTCCTTGCCTCCACCTGTTTCTGTTATTGATATCGGAACCGGAAGCGGTTGTATTGCCATTTCTATAAAAAAGGAGTGTCCTTCAGCTATCGTATATGCACTCGATATTTCTTCAGAAGCACTTGATGTGGCTAAAGAAAATGCCCTGAACCTGAGGGCTGACATATATTTTATTCAGCAAAATTTTTTAGATCAAAGCAATATTGATCAGTTACCCGAAGGAGCCATTATAGTGAGCAACCCGCCTTATATTGCCCAAAGCGAAGCCGCCACCATGTTCCCCAACGTGTTACAATATGAACCACACCAGGCTTTGTTTGTACCGGATACTGATCCCCTTGTTTTTTACGCCCGCCTGGCTGCCTCAGGAATGAGCAAAAGGGCAGGTGTTTATGCAGAGATAAATGAACGCCTTGGTGAAGAAACGGCTGCCCTGTTTAAAGAAGCCGGATTTTTATCCGTTCAGTTAATAAAAGATATGCAAGGCAAGGATAGGATAATAGCCGCTACTTTTTAACTGCCTAAACCGCGTAGTTTCTTTCTCCGAAAATGCTGCTGCCTACCCTGATCATATTGCTGCCGCAACTTACGGCCAAAGCATAATCGCTGCTCATACCCATGGATAATGTTTGCATAGTGGTATGGGGGTAAACTTCTTCGGAAAGGTTATTAAATAGTTCTTTTAGCCTGGTAAATTCCAGTTTTACCTGACCTTCATCCGCAGTATTGCTGGCCATTCCCATTAAGCCGCATAAACGCACATGGGTCATGCCTGCGAGTTCTGTGCTACCCAGCAAAGCACGCACCTCTGTTTTATCCAGCCCGAATTTGGTTTCTTCAGTGGCAATAAAAACCTGGAGCAAACAATCAATTACCCTGTTATTTTTTACTCCCTGTTTATTTATTTCTTCCAGCAGTTTTAGGGAATCTACCGAGTGAATCAGGTGCACAAACGGTGCTATGTACTTTACCTTATTGCTTTGCAAATGCCCTATCAGGTGCCAGCGCACATCGGCCGGCATCAATGGCTGTTTGCTGCACATTTCCTGCACCTTGTTTTCGCCAAAGTGCCTCATGCCTGCCTCGTAGGCTTGCTGCAGCAAATCCACAGGTTTGGTTTTGCTTACCGCTATTAATGTTACACCGGCAGGTAATTGTTCTTTTATTTTATTGATATTTGCCCCAATCGAATTCATCTATGCAAAAGTATATAACTGTTTTTGTTTTGTTGCTGCTCATTTCATGTGGTGGAAAAAACAATGATCAACGTCCTGATGACGTGCTTCCTCCGGAAACCATGACCAAAATACTCACAGATATGCACCTGGCCGAAGGTTATATTAATGCCAGAACCGGAAATGCCGATAGCCTTAAACAATTGGGGGTTGGATACCGCGATGAAATTTATAAAACATACCAAACCAACAACGAACAGTTTAAAAAAAGCTTCGACTTTTACAACCTCCACCCGGTAATCCTCGACTCCATCTATGCCGAAGTAATTACCGCACTTAGCAAAAAAGAAATAGAAAAGAAATAGGTTTTGGACTGGTGCATAGTTATTAGTGCTTAGTGCTTAGTGCTTAGTGCTCGGTGCTCGGTGCTTTGTGCTCGGTGCCCGGTGCATGGTGTGTGATTTGATGCGCGTAAGTGAAATAAGTCCCTGCCACATGTATTTCCTGTGCACTACGCACCGTGCACCAAGCACCAGTTCACAAAGATAAAGTGATATATTGCGGGTTTAATTGTAACGATTTTAATTTCTCATGCCTTACCCCAAAAATATAGAACATAAGCTCGAGTTTGATCAGGTGAAAGAATTGCTGCGCAAAAAGTGCCTGTCGCCTCTCGGGGAGCAATATATTGATAAGATACGCTTTGTAAACCGCTTTGATGTGCTGGAGAAAATTCTGCAGCAAGCCAATGAGTTTAAGATTTTATTAACCAGTGATACGCCTTTTCCGGCTGAGTATTATTACGATATACGCCCTTGGTTAAACAGGGCTTCTGTTGAGGGAACTTTTTTGCTGGAAGATGAGTGGCACCAAACACGCCTGCTGCTTCAGACGTTTCAGTTCATTACCAAATATTTTGAGCAACGCAACGACCGCTATACCCAACTGGCTGCACTTTTTGGCGGTATTCAGTTTAATCAGTTACTTGTTAAACATATTGAAAAGGTAATTGATGATAAGGGGGCTTTAAGACCTAATGCATCACCGGAACTCAGTAAAATTACAGCGAAAATTGCCGAGAAAGAACGGGAGGTACGCAAACGCATCAACCAGATTTTTGAAAAAGCAGCATCGCAAAACTGGCTGGCTGATACCGGTATTACCATACGTGACGGAAGGCTTGTATTGCCTGTGCTGGCTGAATATAAGCGGCATATTACCGGTTTTGTGCATGATGAATCGTCAACCGGGCAAACGGTTTATATTGAGCCTGCAGAAATTCTGGAGATGAACAATATGATCCGTGAACAGCAGATTGCTTATAAACGGGAGCGTGAAAGAATACTGATAGAACTTACGGATAAACTAAGGCCGCATTTACCGGAAATGGATATGTATATGCAGCGCCTGGGTATTATTGATTTTGTGCGGGCAAAGGCGTTGCTGGCTATAGATTTGGATGCATCGCTGCCTTTACTGAGTCGCCATGCGGAGTTGAATTTGGTAGCAGCATTCCATCCGCTGTTAAAACTAAACCACCAGAAAAGCGGGCTGGAGGTGGTTCCATTACATGTACACCTGAATAAGGAGAAAAGGATTCTCGTTATTTCCGGCCCTAATGCAGGTGGTAAATCTGTGTGTTTAAAAACAGTTGGCCTGTTGCAATACATGCTGCAATGTGGTTTTCTGGTGCCTTGCAAGGAGCATAGCCAAATGGGCTTGTTTAATGATATGATGGTGGATATAGGTGATGAGCAAAGCATAGAAAACGACCTGAGTACCTATAGTTCTCACCTGTTGCACATGAAACAGTTTACCGATTTTGCCGATAGTAAAACACTGTTTTTAATAGATGAGTTTGGCACCGGTACCGATCCTCAATTTGGTGGTCCGCTGGCCGAGGCTATTTTACACCGCCTTAACCAGAAACAGGCCTGGGGTGTGGTAACTACCCATTACAGCAACCTTAAAAATTTTGCTTCTCATACTGCCGGACTCGAAAACGCATGTATGTTATTCGACCAGCAACATATGCAGCCATTGTATGTGCTGGAAATTGGTAAACCTGGCAGTTCGTATGCGTTTGAGCTGGCTGCAAAAAGTGGATTAAGTCAGCCTATTATTGACTATGCCAAACACAAGGTGGGCGATAAACAAAAGCGGGTAGACGATTTGTTGATTGAACTGGAGCGGGAGAAAAAACACGTGTACGAATTAAAACAGCGTTACGAAAAGCGGGAATCAGAAACCAGGGAAACACTGGAAACATACCAGAAATTAAAAGAGGAGTTAGATACCAATAAAAAGAAATTACTGGCACTGGCCAAACAGGAAGCCCTTTCCATTATCAGCGAAGCCAATAGCCGAATTGAAAATACCATCCGTGAGATCAGGGAGAAAAAGGCCGATACCGAGGTGATCCGGAAGGTGAGGAGTGAGATTAAAAAAGAAACAGAAGAGTTAAAAGCCGATGCCGTGGTGGAGCCGCCAAAACCTGTTGCACCGGTGGTAGCGGGCGAAATCAAAGAAGGATCAACCGTGATATTACCCGGGCAAACACAAACCGGGGAGGTGGTAGAAATCAGCAAAAATAAAGCACTGGTAGCATTTGGAGATTTGCGCAGTTGGGTGGAGGTGAAAAAACTTCAATTGGCCAAAGCAGAGAAAAAAGTTACACTTAGAAACAGCCAGAGTGGGGTTAACCTCAATGATAAGATGCAGGGTTTTTCATCAGAACTTAATTTAATTGGGGTAAGGGGAGAAGAAGCATTAAAAAGGTTGCAGCAGTATATGGACGATGCTTATGTGCTGGGGTTTAAAGAATTCAGGATTGTGCATGGCAAAGGATATGGCATATTGCGCAAGCTGATCAGGGATGAGTTGCGTAAAAGCCGCATAGTGGATCATTTTGCCGATGAACATATCGAAATGGGCGGTGATGGGGTAACGGTTGTGACTTTAAAGGTGTAAATAACTTCCTCTGTTACCATCCCATCAACCAATCTGAAGATGATCAGGTGCGATTAACAAAAAATTTACATACCCCGGCAATAACCCGGAATTGAAATGGATATTTGCCTTTCTATCATCATAATTATACATAGGTTTTAACTACCTTCTGTTCCAACAATTTTTCTATATTTGGCAAATTACCATTAAAGCCTTTTTACGGGCAGGTTAAACAGAATAAACATGGACGATCATACCATTAACAGTTTACGGGAGGCATTAAAGTTTTCTCCCAATAATATTCCCCTTAAACAACACCTGGCTGAGACCTTATTGCAGGCCAACAGGCTGGATGAAGCGCAAACGGAATTTTCAGAATTGCTTCAACTCACTTCTGATAATAAAGCCAAAACCGGATTGGCCAAAACCTTTTACAAAAAAGGCGAATACTCCAAATGCAATGTGATTCTGGAAGGCATTGTAGATGAAGGCCAGGAAGACTTTGAAGTATTGCTCCTGCATACCCGCGCATTGTTAAAGGAAAAGGCTATTGCAAAAGCTGTTGAGGCTTACCGCAAGGCACTTTCATTTGAACCCAATTTTCAGGACGAAGAATTGGATAAAGCCCTGCGTGTTTCATCAACGGTTGACGAGTTTGATGATGATGGGTACGATGATGAAGACGAAGATGACAGGGAAGGGCGTATGAATTACTTTATTCAGAAACCCGAAATTAATTTCAGTGATGTGGGCGGAATGGGTCATGTGAAAAAGGAAATTGACCTTAAAATTATTAAGCCCCTGTTGCATCCGGAATTGTATAAAGCATACGGCAAAAAAACCGGTGGAGGTATTTTATTATATGGTCCTCCGGGTTGTGGCAAAACATATATAGCCAAAGCTACCGCAGGGCAGGTAAATGCAAAATTTATCAGCGTGGGGTTAAATGATATTTTAGATATGTGGATTGGAAGCAGTGAGAAAAACCTGCATCATATTTTTGAAGTGGCCAGGCAAAATACGCCTTGTGTATTGTTTTTTGATGAGATTGATGCCCTGGGTGCAAGTCGCACGGATATGAAACAATCCAGCGGAAGACATTTAATTAACCAGTTTTTGCAGGAACTGGATGGGGTAGACAATAACAACGAAGGCATTTTGGTATTGGGTGCTACCAATGCACCGTGGCACCTGGATCCCGCTTTCAGAAGGCCCGGCAGGTTCGACCGCATTATTTTTGTGCCCCCGCCAGATGATGAAGCAAGAGCATCTATTCTTCAGTTGAAACTAAAAAACAAACCGGTTGATGGTATTGATTATGCTTCGCTGGCCAAAAAGCTGGAGAATTTTTCAGGAGCCGATATTGAAGCGGTAATTGATATTGCCATTGAAGAAAAACTGGAATCCTCGTTTACGGATGGTGTACCTAAACCCATCAGCACAAAAGATTTAATGAATGCCGGAAAAAAACACAAGGCCAGCACACAGGAATGGTTCTCCACCGCAAAAAACTTTGCCCTGTTTGCCAATGATACCGGCCTGTATGATGATATTCTGGTTCACCTGAAAATTAAAAAATAAGATGGAAGGGATGATTGAACGGGCGCAGTTGCTCATTAACCAGCGCAAGTATAAAGAAGCGGAAAAGGTACTTACGGGATTATTGCCCGAAGACCCGAACGATACCACGGTACTTTTTTTGCTCTCCGAAGTGTATTTGCAGCAGGATGAGTATGAAAAGGCATTGGCTATAATTGATAACGCCATAGGTTTAAGCCCTGATATCCCTTACCTGTTTTATAACAAGGCCCGTGTATTGATTCATATGGATAAGTTTGATGAGGCCGAAACCAATTTAAAGGAAAGCATAGCCCTCGATCCGGAGGATGCCGATTATTTTGCCATGCTGGCTACGGTTAAATTACAACGCAAGCAATTTGAGGAAGCACTGGAACTTGCCAATCAGGCATTAGAGCTGGATGCAGAAAACCTCGTGGCTTTAAATACCCGCGGTTCGGCTTTATTAAAACTCGACCGTAAGGAAGAATCTTTTTTAACCATTGAAGGTGCCCTGCGCGAAGACCCGAACAATGCCTATACCCATGCCAACTACGGATGGAATTTGCTGGAAAAGGGAGACCATAAAAAAGCCCTGGTGCATTTTAGCGAGGCATTAAAAAACGACCCCAATTACGATTATGCCCGCGAAGGAATGATGGAAGCTTTAAAGGCAAATAATTTCCTGTATCGCCTGTTTTTAAAGTATTCATTCTGGATGGGAAACCTTTCCGAAAAATACCAGTGGGGCGTCATTGTAGGATTTTATTTTGGTACCAAGGTATTACGCGGTCTGGCCAATGGCAATGAAGCCCTGAGACCTTTTCTTGTGCCTGTTATTGTATTGCTTGCCCTTGTTGCTTTCTCTACCTGGGTAATCACTCCCATCAGCAACTTGTTTTTGAGGTTTAATAAATACGGTCAGCACCTGCTTACGCGTAAGCAAAAACTAAGTTCCAATTTTGTAGGAGGCAGTTTTTTGGTGCTGCTGGCCGGAGTTATTTCTTATTTTATCAGCGGAAGCGATTTGTTTTTACCTGTGGCCATATTTGGCTTTGGCATGATGTTGCCCTTCGGTTCCATGTTTGCGGTTACCAAATATAAACATACCATGCTTATTTATGCCATAGCCATGTCGGCAGTTGGAATATTGGGTATAATTACCACTTTTCTAACAGGCGATATGGTTAACCTTTTTAATACCGTATTTTTATTTGGATTTATAGCCTTTCAATGGATATCAAATTTTCTGGCTATCCGCCAGGATAATGTATAGTGGTTTAACAATAAAAAAACACCGTGATGAATTTACCTTCACAATTGGCCAAACATTTCAAAGAGGTGCATACCGGAGGCAACTGGACCTGCTCTAACCTGCAAGCCCAACTGGCAGATATTACCTGGGAGCAGGCCATTAAACAGGTGCATGGGTTTAATACCATAGCCACGCTCACGTTTCATATAAACTATTTTGTAAGTGCGGTATTAAAGGTACTTCAGGGGGAGGCTTTAAACTCCAAAGATGAGTTTAGTTTTTCCCACCCGCCTATTACCTGCCAGGAGGATTGGGACCGCATGGTACAAAAGACCTTGCAGGAGGCAGAATTATTTGAGCATCTGGTGGAGCAATTGCCTGAGCAAAAACTTTGGGAAGATTTTGCCGATAAAAAATACGGAAGTTATTACCGCAATATCCATGGCATTATAGAGCATACCCATTACCACCTGGGGCAGATAGCGTTGATAAAAAAGCTAGTGCAGGAGGGGTAGTGATTTTTAGAAACAGGAGTGTTTTTTGCTTGATTTTGATAAGAAGGATGGGGAAGTTTGTATGAGGGCTGAAACGTGTTTAAACGGGTATAACTGTTTGTATTTGTTTGTACACAGGTATGCTGGAAAATAAATATTTAAAACGCAACAGATAACTTACTGTAACCTCCCTCAAAAATTGGACAGTTTTAAAATAGAATTATTAACTTTAAGACAAGTTTATGGAAATAGATATCTCAGATTTTACAGACGAAGAAGTAATAAACAGAATTGTTAAACTAAATGAGGGGCTTGCCATTTTTTGGAGCAATTCTGGAGGTTGGGCTCCTATTGAGGCAGCTCAACTATGGACAAAATCTAGACTAGACTGGCAAGCATCCCTATCAAGACAACTTAGACTCTTCTTGGACCCCAAGATAAAGATAGAATCAGGCGCGCTCATATTAGCATGGAGTGCCTTAGGCAGCTTAACCGAAGGAACAATGAAACTGTTTTTATCAGTTTGGTACAAAGACTATAAAGTTGAATTATTTAAAGATGACATAAAAGCTATAAAAGACAAAAATGGTAATCTCATTGACCCAGACAGTTTAATGTTAGATAAACTAAGGACTTTTTTTTCTAAACGGATTTATAAAAATGATATAAGAGAACGATGGAAGCAAGAAGGAAGCACAGATTGGATTGACTGGATTTTGTTCATTCAAAATAAAAGAAATGCCATTCACGCTTTCAAAGACAGAGACATTGGCGACTTTGATATTTTCTTTAAGAATGTTCGATTATACTTAGAATTTTTAAGAAATCTTACAGACGACCTTCCATATCCAGAGATGGATTATGGATCTTATAAACCAAGGGAATTTTAACATCAAGATTATAATAATAACACGAATTCTTGATAATTAAAAATAGGCTAACGGCCGCCATATGCAATAGACGTTAAGTTTATGAGGAGCAATTGGTTTAAAATTGTAAGGTTAAATCGGAACTATTTATCATTTAGCGAAATTGAAGCAGAAGAAGGTTTGATTTCTTATTATTAAATACGCTTATTCTTAGTTTGTAACAAGCCCCTAACGCATAATTCCCTTGAAGAGCTGCTTTATAACCATAAAAGGCAATTGTTTATTCCGGATAGCCTAACGTGTGTTAGTTAGTGTAAAAAAAGAATGTTTTCCCTATGAAAAAAGAGTGTTTTCACTCTTTTTTTTTATCAAGGCATTATTGAGGTTTGCAGAGTGCTAATTAGCCGTAAATGTGTTACAAATTAAATTGTTTTATCACTTAAGTTAAAATGCAATGGAAGTAATCGTTAAATTGGGTCAGTTGGCAGGAGTTGCAGGCATATCATTAGGGATACTGTTATTGATTTTTAGACAAATAATTGCAAAAAAAATATTCCCACAATTATCACAACTTCATTCCTTCAAATTACTAAGATTAATCATCACATTCTTATTTACCATTGGTTTAATTGGGATGATTTTATGGACATTAAACCCAATCATTCTGCAAGAATTTAACCATACTAAAGCTCAGAATCCTTTTGGTGATGAAGAAATTCTTTTGAATGAAAAGAAGTTATTTTTCTCTCGTTCTAATTTTGAGGAGTCTGGTGGAGATGAATTTATTAAGATACAGAAGTATTTATTTCAGATTGCTAAGCCGAACTCAAATGAATATGAGCATGAATTAATTTCAGCCTCAGAATATGCAGAACGCTTTTATAAGGGTGCATCAGAAGAAATAGAACTCCAATTTGTTAAAGATGCACATGTGTTCAGGATTTACAGAAAACAACCTATAGAAATTGAAATAACCAGTAAAACGTATAATGATGTTAAGGTAAGTGATGAAGAGTTTAAGAAAGCGTGGAATTATTACACAAGTGGAATTCATAATTATGATGGTCAAGAAAATAATGAAGTTAGCTATTCACCATATAGTATGGATAGTTTGTTGAATAGTCCGGAATTTCAGAACGAGATGAAGGCTCTGGAAACCGATACTTCAAATGACTATAAAGCGTTATCTCAAAAGACAGTAAGAGCCTTTAAACAGATGCTAAGTCATACCAATTCGATGTACAATGAATTAGCAGTGATGATTTATGAGAAGGAGAAGTATGAGCAAGTACTAATAGCATCGCAAAATGGAAGGAAGGTAGAGCCTAATCCTTTAAATTTCTTATTGGTGGCAGGTGGAATTTTGCCTCAAATTGATATATTATCTGTAAAACAAGCCTCAGTTAGTAAAGATAATAAAGTGTGGGGATTCTACGGACAACGCAAATTTAATCTTGTGAAGGTTAACGGGAAGGATGAAAAGGAATTATTTATGGATTTTTATCGAATTTACACTATGAATGAAGCTTTTATTTATCAGATTACGCTTACTTATATTTCGAATTCTGGCACACCTAGATCAACATGGGATGAATTGGTAAGTTCCTTACAAAGTTTGAAAATTGTAAATTAACCGATAAGATTATTGAGTAAATACTTAAGCCCGTTCTACACTGCCCCCTTGTTCTCGCGCATTTGTAATGCGCGAGTGGGATAGTAATCAAAATCAAAATTAACATTATTTACGGCCACGTTATCAGAAAACTTTGCTTGGCCTTGTTTTTCTCCATGATTATTACAACATTTACAAGGCAGGCTGTGGATAGGTTAATTCACAGTCTGACGTCAATGGCAATTTTAAGGAACAAATAATGGCAATCATAAAACCGACAAGATACACCTCTCCTGTTTTTTATCCGAAGACAGACTATATTGTTGTCAAATATATGGACATAACAAAGTCTTATTTCACTTCTTCAACGGCAGTCTTTATTTTTTTGTAGACTCGATAAATTAGAGGACAAATTTGAAGGTACAACTTCGAAAGCAAACTTTGATGAAAGAGTTCGATGGCAGAAACATTTGCGTGATGAAGTTAAGTTTTTCAAAGTACCTCCGTCAGATAACGACATTGTCAATGATATAAAAGAGCTCTACGAAGTTGAAAAGAAAATTAAAGCACTAAACTGTGTAAGTTGTTGGAATAGAAGTAATGGAGAATCGGTAGCTTTATGGAAAATATACTCAGATTTCAATAAAGGAATTATGATTAAGTCTTCAATTTCTAGACTTGAAAACGCACTTCAACTGACAGAAGAAGAAATAAAGTTAAGCGAAGTGCGATATATTGACTACGAGAAAGAAGTAATGCCTGATGGTAATACAATGTACCCACTTATACACAAACAGACAGCGTATTCTTATGAAGACGAAGTCAGATTGATTCATGAAGTAAGTCAAGACGGTTGGATTCATGACTGGACAAAAGAAGAAATCGAGGAAGGGATTTTTATAAATACGGATTTAAATTCTTTAATAAGTGAAATCGTCATAAGTCCATATTCTCCTAAATGGTTTTTAAAATTGATCGAAGAATTGTCTAAGAAATATGACTTGAATAAACCCATTAAGGAATCAAAACTAGCAATTGCAGAATGAATGAAATTTGCTCAAGAGTTAAATTTAATAAATAGAAGCACCCCTTGTTCTCGCGCATTTGTAATGCGTGAGTGGGATAGTCATCAAAATCAATATTTGCCATTATTTACGGCCATGTTATAAGGAAACTTAGATTACCCTTGTTTTTCTCCATGATTCTTACAACATTTACATGCACGGCTGTGGTTAGTTATTTTAGTCAAACGAATTGTAAAAATAAAAATTGAAAAGGGATTATCTGTTTTATCTGGGATTAATTGTTGGGATAACAAATATCCTGATGGTGTTTTACTTCATCGCATTCACTCCCACTGAATACTTCATCGCAACTATACCTCAGTTTTGGTTTAATTGGTTACTGGCTTACATTCCGATTATACTAATCGCAGTATCATTGGTAATAATGATTCGTGACTTTAAGGAGCAACGATTAAGGAGTTTACATGCATTTGTTTTAGCAACACTGGCCTTATTACCTACTTGTTCTTTTTTTATACTTAGTATGTTATTTGGCGGTAAACCATAGTTTGAAGAGTCAAACACTGAGGGACGCGCCTGCTGATCAAAAACTTTAATTTTTTATAAGATGGCATTTAGAGAAGACTACAATGAACTTCCATTCGGAAGTAAGGACAGAGAAATCTGGTATTTTGTTATTAATTGGGAAACCAGAACTAAACAGGAGTTTTGTTCGGTTCAAGAAAAAAAAGACCTGGTTCCTTACTTAAAAAAAATTGTTTCTGGCCAGACTCAAATTAGTAATGAGTTATTGGCTGTTTGGAATGGACAATATAAAACTGACATTTTTGAGATTCCCATTGAGGAAGGATATAATAAATTGAAAGAACACTTTCCTGAATTAAATGAATGAAATGTCAGTCAACATGATTCTCGAACACTCTCTATGCCCGACAATGAGCATAAAACAATACCCTCCAATAACCCTTTCCTTAACTTCATCTCTCAACTTTTTCTAAAATCTCCTCAGAAACATAGGTTTTCCCTTTTATTTTAACGAATTCTTCCTGTCTAATAATATTGGTTTTAAAAAAGAACCTCAGATAAGGATTTTGGTTAATTGCAGGTTTTTTATCCCTTAAGGTGTTGCGGGAGGTGGTGTCTCTCCATTCATTGGTGAGCACACATAAAATCAGGCTATCAGATTTTACGTTGTAGGTGCCGGTCATGTGGTTTCCACAGGTATAATAAGAAAAGGTAGAGTCGGTCAACAAATCTAACTCCGACCCAACACTAAACACTTTATTCATGATATAATAGTTCCAGGCAATTTTTAAGCGCCCGTGTTCTATGGATTGGTAATGTCCGCTAATTGTACTTTGTCTTTGCCCGCAGGAAAAAAGCAAATAGAAAAGAAAGAGTAATAATGTAGGTTTCATCATCAGGTAATAAAGCCGGAGAATCGAATATAAGATTCTGCGGAATGATTTATTTAAAATATGTATGGTCAAATCTATTTGAACATGTCGTGGTAAAAAAGGACAGATTTGACCTATAAACGGACATGAATACAAGTACTACAAATACTATCGGGTGATGAAAAGGCACAGGTTACTGCTACGTAATATACTCTTTAACGATTGTATGTGGTAGATAAACGAATGGACAGATAGTTTTTAAGTTAAATCCGTTTTGACACTCGGATTTTGAACCATTCCATTCTTACATATTTATGATAACAGTTTTTATATTATACAGGAAGAACTATTTTAGATACATGAAACAGAAGATATATCAAATAGATGCTTTTGCCGATAAAGTTTTCTCAGGAAATCCGGCCGCCATTTGTCCGCTTCAGCAATGGTTAGCTGATGATCTCCTGCAAAAGATTGCAATGGAAAACAACCTGGCAGAAACGGCATTTTATGTGAAACAAAATGATCATTATGAAATCCGTTGGTTTACCCCAAGCGTGGAGGTAGACCTTTGCGGGCACGCTACTTTGGCAGCAGCTTATGTATTATTTAACTGCGAAAACCACAACGAACCCGTTATTCATTTTTATTCCCCACGAAGCGGAGCATTAACAGTAACCAAAAAGGAGGAGTTGTTGACTTTGAATTTCCCAACAGATGTATTTGAGGAGGTAGAGTTGTCAGTAGAATTATCCAACTGCTTTAATATAAAGCCTGGTTCAGCGTTTAAAGGTAAAACAGATTATATGCTCGTATTTGCGACAGAAGAAGAGGTAAAAACAGCAATTCCATCGTTCGATAACATTTCAATATTAGGAGGGCGTGGAGTGATTATCACAGCCAAAGGAGATCAGGTTGATTTTGTATCGAGATTTTTTGCCCCTCAAGCCGGAATTAACGAAGATCCGGTAACAGGGTCTGCACATACCACATTAACTCCTTATTGGGCAAAACGGCTTAATAAAAACCAATTAACGGCCATTCAACTTTCAGAACGTAAAGGATACTTATTATGCCAATATTTAACCGATAGGGTGGAAATAAGCGGACAGGGAAAGTTGTATTTAGCAGGAGAAATATACCTGGAATAAGGGCACCTGTTTAAAGACATGGTTTATATGGAGTTGGTGTAGGATTATTAGGTATATCTGTTATTTTGCACTTCTCGTAAAGATTGTAAACGGGACTAGCTCTTATAAACCAGAGCGGTGAATGGAATGGATACTACGATATATTGACACTTCAAGTATTTATGTATCACTTTACCTTTTACAATATCCATGTAGAGGAATATCATAAGTTTTATCCTTTTATGGGTGTTTAGTGTTGAAATTTATTCTCACGTCTTGGATTTTTAAAGTTTTATCTCAACATTTACAAAGCAGCTTATGAATAAGTGATTGATAGCTGTAATTATCCTCCTGGTTTTACGATCCTATAGGATGTTTTTTAGTAAAGCTTCGGAAACTCAATAAATATCAAATGAAGTAGAATTCTAAGAATCTTTAATATATGGCAGGAGAAGAGTTGGTAAAGTATGGTGAGTTGCTCAGGCAATTAAAGGAGAAAATAAAGGCGGCTCGGCAAAAAGCTATATTGGTTGTCAACAATGAGTTGCTCACAGTTTATTGGGAAATTGGAAATGCTATATCCGAGCAGGAGCAGGAAACAGGCTGGGGCGGGAAAATTGTTGACAAACTAGCTGCCGATTTAAAAGCGGAGTTTCCGGAAATGAAAGGGTTATCTCCCCGTAATCTTCGTTATATGCGTGATTTTGCTTTGGCATACCCTGCATTTTTGCAGCAGGCTGCTGCAAAAATGGAATTGCCTGTAAATGAGGAAGATGTAATTTTGCAGCAACTTGCTGCAAAATTACCTTGGGGCCATCATCAGACACTTTTGACCAGATTAAAGACCCGGGAAGAAAGGTCATTTTATATCCATAAAGCGGTAGAAAATGGCTGGAGCAGAAGTATACTGGAACATCAGATAGAAAGTGGCCTCTACAAAACTCAGGGGACATTGGTGAATAATTTCAATAACACTTTGCCCGCTTACCAGAGCGAACTTACCCAACAGGTATTTAAAGACCCCTATAATTTTGATTTTATTATGCTGGGGGAACAAGCAAGGGAAAGAGATTTGGAGGAGGCACTGATGAAACAGGTAACCAAAGTACTATTGGAGTTGGGGGTAGGTTTCGCATTTATGGGCAGGCAAAAAAGATTTGAAGCCGGAGGACGCGATTTCTTTTTTGACCTTCTCTTTTATCACACAAAGTTACGCAGGCATATCATTATCGAATTGAAGATAGGGGAGTTTGAAGCAGAGTTTGTAAGTAAAATGAACCTTTATTTAGGTTTAGCTGATGATCAGTTAAAAGGGGAATTTGATGAACCGGCTATAGGACTGATATTATGCAAAACCAATAATAAAATTGTGGCCGAATATTCTTTAAGGGATACAGGCAAACCTATTGGTATTGCTGAGTACAAAATAGCTGAAAGACTGCCTGAAAATATCAAAGGGGAATTACCAAGTATTGAAGAAATTGAACAACGGATTGATGAAGAAATAAAAGAAGCAATAAGTCCTGTTGATAAAAGGTTACTTACTATAAAAGAAAAACTAAAAAATCTTACAAACGATGAAATTCAAACATCCGCCACTCCTGAAATATTAACTCACTTGTATCAAACAGGGATTCACCCTCTCTATGAAGAATTGATCCAAAGAATGGTAGCTTTTAAGGAATATTTTTACTCGCAAAGTTTATATTGGTATTGCCCGGGTAATAGTTTCAAATCACTGGAAGAGGTAGATACATTTTGGAGGGTGGAAGAAAATATAAGGAATATTTTTGAATTCAATTGCGTTCTGAGACTGGATGGACTTAAGAAAGCAGGAACAGAGAATTGCAACTCTTCGGAGACCCTTGCTTTTAAAATAGATACATACCATTATGGTTTTACGCTGGTGAAGCATAATAACCAACAACCCTTTTTTAAAAAGTTGTACCATCAGCCTCTTACCCCAAATGACAGAAGAGAAATTATTGATGTAATTATTGGTGAAATAATAAATGATATAGAGAAATTTTTGGAGCGAAAATGATGAAGGAAAAACCTTCAATACAGGAACCAGGGTATTTAGTGATGATGTATGCGCTTTTGGAGAATTTGAGCCGATGATTAAAATTGCACTCCATTTATGGGCAAAATGATAAGTCAGGAAGGAGCATGTAAATTCTATTGTGCAATATGTAAGCAGATAAGTAGTTTTGTAAAAAATACCGTCATCATGCAAAAGACTGCTTTATTATTATCATTGATTTTTAGTGTAACTTTTTTAAACGCACAGAATGCATCAAAGGTGCCTCACTATTTTGATAATCCTGTTCTCGTTGACACCTTATCCACCGTTGCCATTCCGGTAAGATATAATTCCGATTTTTTTACATCAAATAAACTGGCATTATGGAATGATGTTTATGCCAATATTATTTTTTATAATTTTAAAACGGATAGCAGCAAAAGGCTCTTTGATAAAAATACATATATTATGGGATTCAACAGTTATAAGTACTATGAATTACCAGGTAGTAGAAACCAGTTTAATTCAAGCTATTTTTTTTATCGGGTAAAACAAACTGATGTTAATGGCAGCGGTAAAATAGATGAAAAGGATCCTTCCATCCTTTATGTATCAGATTTAGCGGGAAACAATTTAAGAGCACTCACGTCTGATAGAGAAAATGTGGTATCGTTTGACATATATGATAAACAAGGATTTGTATTGGTAAAGATGCAGCGGGATAATGATGGAGACAGGTCATTTGAGTATGCGGATAAAGATTACTATTACATAAAACTGGATTTAAACACCCTTACCTTTGGAAGGCCAATTGAGGCGAGGTAGCAAGACATCAAATGGAATAGCTGATAGTGCAGAGGAAAAGGATGAATGAAAGTTAAGGTTTTAGAGAAGTTGATTTTCTTATATGAAGTAATTTGTAAAGTATTATATAACTTAGCTGCTACACAAGTATGAATGAGAAGCTCGAGCTAGCCTTACTTAACAGATATTTGAAAAAGACCTTCTTGGGTTTATTGCTCTGCCTTTTTTTGTTTGTGAGTGCAAACGCCCAGCAAAACAGTTTTTGGGATAAACTACCCGAACCCCAAGGTTGGGTAAACGATTTTGAACATATTTTTAATGCCGAACAAATAAATAAGCTGGAACGTTTGGCGGCAGGTTATAAAAAGAAAACAGGTATTGAAATAGTTATAGTAACCTATGATACCAATGCCACCACAGCCGACCGTTTTGAGGAGCTTACCCTGGATATGGCTAATACCTGGGGAGTAGGAGAGAAAGATAAAAACAACGGGGTATTTATAGGCATTTCAGTTGGCCTCAGAAAAATAAGGATTCAGAATGGGTTAGGCATAGATAAAAGAATGACTGATGCCCAAACAAAAGAGATTATCGATAAATTTATTATCCCATCATTTAAAAAAGGGAATTATTATCAGGGAACCCTCAGCGGTTTAATGAAAATAATGGAGCATTTAGATAAGTATAAGTAAACAGAATAAGTATGAAGAAATGGGGATTAATTATTTGTAACTGCCTCTGGGTGCTTAGTTGTACGCCACAAAACGGTATTTCCGAAAAAGATTTGCGGTTGCTGATGGAGCAGGAAAAGAAAAATGAGGAGATGTCAAAAAGAGCAGGGGACGTCTCTAAGATAACCATTATTGATAACCCTGAACAGGTTGTTTCTGTTAAGAAAATAGTGGCTGAAAAAGCAGAACAATATCAAAAGAAAATTCAAAAGGAGCAGGAGAAAGAAAGTTTAACGGATCGCTATAAGGCGGGCGACAAAACCGTTGTTCCCGCACTGGTAGCTATTTTAAGGGGAGATAACAAGTCCGCTAAGGCTGATGTCTATCATGGATTAGATGGAAGGTATGACGGACCGCAAGGGTACAGCATAGCTGATCCTGAATTGGCAAAAGCCATTCTTGACGGAATTGACAGGTTGGAGGACGAAAAATCTGCCATTCAATTGGCGGGTATTATGAGTGTGCCAGGTTATGCTTATAAAATGGAGGCCAGATTGCTATCCGGTAAATCACAAGATTTGGGTCGTTTGGTGTATTGGCTCGGAGTTGATGGTAAAAGTATAACCTCTCTTCATTACATTATAAAACAGGTATTGGACAAAAAAATAAATCTGGAAGAAACCGAATGGGTTATGACTGGAATAAAGGAATACTCACAAAACGGAGATGCAAAGGTGAAGCAAATGGTTGTCAATTTTTGTTACCAGTTGTACGATGGAAACTATATAAGCAAAAAGAAATATAACGAAATGAAATCAATGAGTTCAACAGCAAATCCTGCTGAAGATGTAGTTGAAATATTATTGCATTTGGGCGATTCACGCATTATTCCTATGGCTTCTGATTTGCTGAAAAGAGGGATAAAAGAGGTTCATGCGATTGAGGCATTAATCAGGCTGGAAGGGAATAAACACAAGGAGACAGTGATAAAGTATCTCAGGAATGAAGATAAATTCGGGGATGGTTTGTTTGGTTTAAAAATATTGTATATGCAAACAGGCGAGGAGGGTTTGTTAAAGGAATTGTTTTTTGAGCTGGCACGCAAGAAAGAGCTATCCCAATACGAATTAGAAAAGGTAGTTGATGCTTTAAAACAAATGAATGTACTTTCATATCCCGAGAGACCAGAGGTATTGGAATCACATCCGGAGTTAAAAAGGAAAATCATTGAAGCCTGCAGGTTAAGCAATATTTCTCCTGAGGGATTAGCCGCTGATATGTACAAAATGCGTATAACGGATAAACCGGTATCTGAAGAAATTATTAAAAAGGTGAAGGAGGCTATTCAAACCGATGATCAGGGAGGAATGGTTCAAAGTATGTTAGGTTATTTAAACCGGTTTTTATGGTTTGACGCAGAGGTGGGTGTAGTTCCGGTTGATTACGTGCAATTGCTGAAAGATTTTGTTAATCATTCAGACGGAAAATTATCCGGAACTTTGGTGTGGGCCGATCAGGTGGAGCAAGGGGATCAGTTTATTTATACCATCACGCTCATAGCAAATAATAAGGTTTATATGGTGTCCCCTGAGGATATGGGTGACTGGTACAATGTAGGAACTGTTATTACACTGATGAATAAAGTGCTGGAAGATGCCGGATCAAAAGAGAGATTTGTTCTTCTGAATACAGGAGACCAAATGGCATTGGTTATTTTTGGGCATGAGGAAAAAATAATACCCTTTGCTACAAAATATGGGTTGTTGCATACAGAAAAAGAAGAATAAACGTTAGAACCAAATCTATGGCTGTCTTACATTTCATATTGGAGGGAATATTGGAGGGAATCTTTTATGCCGCCATTCGCAGGTTGGGTGTGTTTTTCAGGTGGCTCTTTTTATTTTACCGTTATAGTTATAAGGAAGTACTAGACAAAGAGTGGAACTCATTTACTGGGTTTTTAATATTAACCATTGGCTTGTTGCTTTTCATAAAATCAGGTCATCACACGGCATCTGCAAGCGTTACTACGGAAACTTCTTTTCCTTTTAAAGATGGTGATATTATATTTCAAACCTCAGCATCCTCACAAAGCAAGGCTATTCAGTTGGCCACACATTCAGTTTGGTCGCATTGCGGAATTATTTATCAGATAAACGGAAAATTTTATGTGTACGAGGCCATACAACCGGTAACACTTACCCCTTTGCAAAAATGGATCAACCGCGGGAATAATGGAACTTACAGCGTAAAGAGGCTGAAGGATGCAGGCCGGATTTTAACACCTCAAGTTTTAGCAAAAATGAAAAGGGTGGGAGAAACGTTTAAAGGAAAAAACTACGACCTTACTTTTGAATGGAGTGATGACCGAATGTATTGCTCTGAACTGATCTGGAAAATATATCAACGGGCAACAGGGCTGGAAGTGGGTAAACTGCAGCATTTACGGGATTTTGATCTCACCTCAGACGCTGTACAACATATCATGAAAAAACGATACGGCAGGCAGATTCCTTTAAACGAAAAAGTGATATCTCCTTCATCCATATTTAACAGCAGCCTCCTGGTTACAGTAGGTTCGAAGTAATTGCCTTAGATCTGATATGCATCGCCATACTCCGGAATTTCCACCTCAGCTTTCAGGTTGTTTTCTTCCAGCGTTTTTTTCATGGCCTCCAGGTTGGGTATATCTCCATGTACCAGAAATACCTTTTTTAAACCGGGATGATCGCAGGCTTTTATATAATTATAAATTTCATCCTTATCCGGATGTGAACTGAAAACATCCGTACGCGAAATTTTGGCATATACCCGGTAATCCTTTCCTTTAATGCCTATGCTTTGCTGGCCCTGCAACAGCCGGTGCCCAAGCGTACCCTCTGCACAATAACCCGCAATTAAAATGGTGCTGAAAGGGTTTTGAATATTGTTTTTTACATGCTCCTGTATGCGTCCTCCCTCTACCATTCCCGCGGCTGAAATAATGATACAGGAATCGGTATAATACATCAGCTTCTCATGGTCGTCATAATTTCTGATCCAGTGCAGTTCAGCAAATTCAAACAAACTTCCGTGTTCTTTTAAAAATGCAGCAGCTTCAGCGTTTAGCAATTCCGGATACTTTTCGTAGGTATGCGTTGATTTTACAGCCAGCGGACTATCTACAAAAACCTTTACAGGAGGCAGCAATCCCTTTTTTTCCAGTTTATTAATTACATGTACAATAGATTGCGTGCGGCCCACACTAAAGGCAGGTATTACCAAACGCCCTTGTATGCGCATGGTTTCGTCAATATGTTTCAGCAGGTCGTCCTCGGCAAGTGCTGAGCTGGTATGGTTTCTTCCTCCGTAAGTCGTTTCAGTAATCAGGTAATCCAAATTACGCATTGGGGTTGCCGTGCGAATGAGTTCAGCATGGCTTCGGCCCAAATCTCCGGTAAATCCGGTGCGGATGGTTTTACCCTCTTTTTTTACCTCTATTACCACACTGGCTGCACCCAATAAATGCCCCGCTTCAATCAGTTCAATGCTAATGTCCTCATTTACCCGCAATGGTTGATTAAATGGCATGGTATACAATTGCTCCATGGCCTTTGTTACACTTTTATCTGAGTAAATGGGTTTTGGAACCAGGTGCCGTTTGGTTTTAGATGCCCTGCCCAGCTTAGATTTATACTCATCAAGCTGAATATTGGCACTATCATACAACAGGTGAGATGATAAATCTGCCGTGGCCGGTGTACAAATAATTTTGCCCCTGTAGCCCTCCTGTACCAGTGTAGGAATATTACCTGAGTGATCAATATGGGCGTGGGTAAGCACAACCAAATCAATATCCACGGGGTTAAACGGAAACGAAAAAGCACGTTCGTGGAGTTCGCGCTTTTGTTCATAATTCATTCCGCAATCGAGTAAAATCCGGTAACCGTTATCGAGCGTTAACAGGTGCATGCTTCCGGTAACCTGTTTTGCCGCTCCCCAAAAAGTGATATTCAATAGTTTATTGTTTTAGCTGTTTTACAAATGTGCATTTAATGGATAACTTAGGCAAGCCTTATAATTGCCAGTTGATGGGTGTTTTATCGTTTGCCTGCAAATAGGCATTACACTTGCTGAAATGTTTACTTCCGAAAAAGGCGCCACGGGCCAGCGGAGATGGGTGTGCAGCAGTAAGTACCAAATGTTTTGAAGCATCAATAAGCGGAATTTTTCCCTGAGCGTAGCGCCCCCATAGCATAAATACCACCTGCTCCTTTTGTGCAGAAATGGTTTGAATGATATGATCGGTGAATATTTCCCATCCTTTGTTTTGGTGAGATCCGGCTTCATTGGCCCTTACCGTTAAGGTAGCATTAAGCAACAATACACCCTGATCGGCCCATTTGCTCAGGTTGCCGGATTTTGGTATCTCACAACCGCAATCTTCTTTCAGTTCTTTAAAAATATTGTGCAGGGAAGGAGGGAAACTGATGCCATCATTCACACTAAAACATAAGCCATGCGCTTGCCCGGCTCCGTGGTATGGATCCTGGCCAAGCAAAACCACCTTTACTTCATCAAATGGTGTTTTATCAAGCGCTGCAAAAATCTGTGGGCCGGGAGGGTAAATGGTATAACCCCGGGCTTTTTCTTCCAATAAAAATTGTTTCAGTTGTTTAAAGTAGACTTTATTAAACTCCTCTACCAGCAGCATTTTCCAACTGTCGTTTAATTTTATCTGTTCACTCATGGGAAGTTGATACGCGTTTTATATATTTGATAGTAACTGTTAATGAATATGAAAGCAAGATATACATTTTACTTATTGTTTTTAACCCTGGTGGCAGGTGCCCAAACCGCAAAAGATTATGCAGTACAACTTACGGCAACAGTTGTGGAAAGTCCCGCATCAATCACCATTAAATGGCCACAGGATACAACAGGGGTAAATTATATCGTGTACAGAAAAACCAAGGAGGAAATAGACTGGGGAACCGCATTAGCCACACTTCCTAAAACGTCTGCCCAATATACAGATCTGGCAGTTGCAGCCGGAAATACCTATGAGTACTATGTTAGAAGAACGTATACCGCACCAACTCGTGTGGCTCATGGATATATTTTTGCCGGTATAAAGGCACCAGAGCTTGCGGTAAAAGGAAAAATATTGCTGATGGTAGATGCCAATTATGTATTGCCATTAGCTGCTGAAATAAGCCAGTTGCATATGGACCTGATTGCCGATGGTTGGGATGTAAAACGTTTTGATATCAGCCGCTCTGCAACCGTTAGCAGTGTAAAAAACATCATCAGCAGCGAGTACACAGCCGATACCAATACGAGGGCCGTTTACCTGTTGGGCAGAATTCCTGTTCCTTACTCCGGTGGATTTGTGGCTGAGCCTGGCAAATATTATCCGCCTGACGGACATCCGGATCATGGGGGCGCATGGCCTGCAGATTTGTATTATGGTACCATGACAGAAAACATCTGGACAGATAACAGCGTAAATGATACCACCCCTTCGCGTGTGCAAAATGATAATGTGCCGGGTGATGGTAAGTTTGACCGGATATTCCTGTATCCGGAGATGGTAAACCTACAGGTGGGGCGTGTAGACCTTACCAATATGGCAACTTTTGGCAGCAATGATACCCTCAGGATAAAACGCTACCTCGACCGAGCACACGATTACAAACATGCCTTATTAACCATAAATAAACGTGCCCTTATTGATGATAATTTTGGTGCCATGAGCGGGGAGGCATTTGCATCTTCAGGATGGAGAAGTTTCTCTACCATGTATGGTGATTCGGTTTTTGCACGCGATTATTTTACTTCCCTGAAAGAAGGAAACTATCAGTTTAGCTATGGCTGTGGTGCGGGTTCTTATACTTCCTGCGGTGGCGTGGGCAATACCTCTAATTACAACAACGATTCCATCAATACCTTTTTTACCATGACCTTTGGCAGCTATTTTGGCGACTGGGATTCGCCCAATAATTTTTTACGTGCTGCCCTTTGTGCCCCTAAACCTGCATTAGCCAGCATGTGGAGCGGCAGGCCTCACTGGCATATGCACCATATGTCGCTGGGAGAAAATATCGGATACTCGGCCCGTTTGTCGCAGAACAACTATTACTCTTTTACCAGCCCTGATGCATTCGGGTATTTTTATAATTCATCGCCAACATTTATTCATATTGCTTTAATGGGCGATCCCACTTTGCGTTTGCATCCCATACAAAAAGTTAACAGTGTAAACGCCACTTCCACAACTGACTCGTTAAAGGTATCATTGGCCTGGACAACCAGTGCAGGAGCAAGCGGTTATGTTATTTCCAGGGCACGTTCGTTGTATGGTAAGTATGTACCTGTAGGCCGCATCACCAATGGAGATACCACCTGGACAGACAACTCACCTGATAACGCCATGAATTATTATTTGGTACGCGCCATGCATCTGGAACAAACGCCATCAGGCAGCTATTATAACCTTTCACTGGGTATTGTTGATTCCGCCTTTAGCAAAAGTTATAATGCTTCACTTAACGAAACCAAACAAATTCAACCAGTGGTAAAAGTATTTCCAAACCCAAGTTCAGGCGATTTTACCGTGTGGATGGATCAGTGGAAAGAAGAAGGAGCAGAAGTATTTGTATATGACTTACAGGGAAAATTGATATTGAATCAGCAAGTAACTGCAGGCAATGCTTCCATATCTCTGCAGGGTAAAGGTCTTCATTTGCTCAGGGTAAAAAGCCGTGAGGAGGAAACCACTATCCGGGTGCTGATAACGGAATAATTTTTACAGCCGGTACTAATTTTTTATTTATAACGTTTGTTGAAGAATGGAATCAGGCAAAATAACATTTTGGGGATTCTTACTCCTCAGCGGATTTTTATTTCAGGCACTTTTTTACGGGCACCAGATGGGGCTAAATACCCTGGTGTTTTCCTGTTTTACCATTGGCGGTGCGTGGTTTTTATTTAAAGATAAGAAAGGGGAATTGTTTCTCCTGCTTACTGCAGCGCTTTTGCTGGCAACCCTTGCAGTTTTGGTAGGGCATACCACTTATAGCCTCGTTGTTTATTGGATTTGTTATGTTGCTTTTGCCGGTGTGGTTTCTTATCCTGCCATTAAAAATTTGCAATTTGGCCCCTTGTTTATTCTGCAATCGGTTAAACAAATTCCAGCGATGCTCTCTGCTTATGCACGCAGGAATAATTTGCCTTCCCGCATCCGATACAGCAGTTTTTTACGCTTTGTTATTTTGCCATTAGCTGTAGTCGTTTCGCTGTTGGTGATATATTCCTTATCCAATAAATTATTTGCCCAATCAGTTACCAATATTGCAGATCATATAGTGAGCCTGTTTCAGGATTTTTCCTTTGGCAGGCTGCTGTTTTTTATCATCGGTTTTTTGCTTGTTGCTTTGTTTTATGCTACTCATACCAACAGTTCCCTGGTATTAAAAGATCAAAACCTGTCGTTTGAGCTCATCAGAAACAGGGCAAAAAAGGCTTTGGTAAAAACACTCTCCAGGTTATTGCTTAGAAAACAGCAGGTGGCTATTTTGTTGTTTATTCTCTTAAATATCATGATAGGGTGGTTAAACTATTTAGATATTACCCATATCTGGTTTGGATTTAGCTGGGATGGTGGTTTTTTAAAGGGAATGGTGCATGAAGGTACCAACCTGCTTATTGCTGCTCTGCTTATTTCCATAGCGGTTTCGTTGTATTATCTCAACAGCAACCTGGTATTTATGAAAAACAATACCTTGTTTAACCGCCTGATTATTTTGTGGCTGGGGCAAAACCTGATTATGGTTGTTTCTGTGGTGCTTAGGAACACTTATTATATTGAATATTTTGCTTTGGCCTACAAAAGAATATTTGTGTACTTCTTTCTGCTTGCCTGTGTTATTGGAATTGTAAGCATTATGTATAAAATCATCAAACAGCGCTCAACTGGATTTCTAATGTCGGTTAATTCCGTTTCTGTATATGCCATTTTTCTTGTTGCAGCCTGCTTCAACTGGGATGCCATTATAGCACGGTATAATTTTAATCACTACAAAACCTCTTTTATTCACTATGAGTTTTTAAGGGATCTGAATAATGCTGCTTTACCCTATTTATTAACTAATGAAGAAACACTGAAACAAATTGATGAAGTACAAACCGGCAGGTTTTCTTTCAGCAGCGGAAGTGAGTACAAAAAATTTGCCTATGCCCCAACGGTAGAGCAACGAAAAAAGTGGTTTAAAGAAGAGTGGGAACAAAGAACCTGGCTAGACTGGAACCTCCCCGAAAGCAAAGCATATTCCTTACTTACCCAACAATAGGTGGACGATGTGCAAATGTGCAGATGTGTTGGAGTGTGGAGGATGTCTTAGTTTTAAATGTTAAATTTTAAGGGTTAAGTTATTTCAATAGTTCGAAGTAATTCCTCTGCGCCTAATCCTTTGCGCCTTGGCGGTGGATAAATAGTGACAGACAATTACCAATGCCCAACTGAACTTAAAAATTTAACATTCAACATTTCTTAACCCCAATGCCTAATGTCCAATGACTAATGCCCAATGCCAATGACTTGCGCCCAATGCCTAATGCCCAATGTCCAATGACTAGTGTCCAATGACTAGTGTCCAATGTCCAATGCCCAATGACTAATGACTAATGACTAATACGCAGCTCTTTTCAGTCTGTCGTTGATGGCTTTTCCGAGTTCTTTGTCGGGGAATATTTCTGCGAGGATATAATCAATATCCATTTCATCGGCTTTGCGCATGGCGGCAAAGAGTTTTTGTGCGGCTTCATCTAAATTGCCGGCAGGGGAGAGCACCAGTTGATGGTTAAGTGGAACCTGTTCATAAATGGTGCTAAAGGTAATGAGGGCAATTCGGCTAGTCTCTTTCCCTTTCAGCAACTTGAGGATATCCCCGTGAAGCAGTTGTTTTTTTGGTGCGTAATGTTTGGCAAGCATTCCAGGTGCCACAGGATTATCTGTTGTTATTTCTTCACCAGAAGTGTTTACTCTATCATTCACGGGTCCTATTACTGCTTCTATTTTTTCTAAACTTAAACCGCCATGCCTTAATATTTCGGGTGTATCGTTTAAAAAAGAAATAATGGTTGATTCTACGCCTACTTGGCAATCGCCTCCATCAAGAATATAGGGAATTTTGTTACCCAATTGTTGCTCTACATGTTTGGCAGATGTGGGGGAGATATAGCCGCTGGGATTTGCGCTTGGTGCTGCCAGCGGAAAATCGAGTTTGCTCAATAATTGCAGGGTAAGGCTATGCTGTGGAATTCGTACGGCTACTGCAGGGGTTCCGGCTGTAACAATATCGGGAATCTGATTGCTTTTAGGAATAATATAGGTAAGTGGTCCGGGAGAAAAATGTTTCACCAGTTGGCTCATTTTTTCCGGAATGGTAAGCCCCCAGCCTTTTAGTTTTTCTATACTGTTGGTATGGATAATAAGCGGATTAAACTGAGGCCGGTTTTTGGTTTTATATATTTTGGTAACGGCCGATGCATCAAAGGCATTGGCGGCCAAACCATAAACTGTTTCAGTAGGTATGGCCACCAGCTCTCCGGAACGCAGCAGCAGTATTGCTCTTTCTATATCAGTGCCGGTCATTTGAATACCTTGTCAGCAGGTTTTTTTAACCCTCCAGTCCGCCTGCCTCTCCTCTGCGCAGGTTATACTTTTCAATTTTGTTGTAAAGATGGCTTCGCTGGATATCTATTTCCTGGGCTGTTTTTGCCACATTCCATCCGTTTTTCTTGAGTTTTTCCTCAATAAAAATTTTCTCTACATAATCCTTAAACTCCTGCAGGGTATCGTATTTTTCAAACACACTTTTCTCGTTATTCTGCTGGTGCATTGGGCTGGCATACTTTACCACATCCTCTTCGGTAATTTTTTGTCCGCTCAGGATCACCAGGCGTTCTATCACATTGCGCAGTTCGCGGATATTACCGGAGTAATTCAGTTTTTTCAGTTCATTAAATGCTCCCGGTGAAAATGTTTTACGCGGTATGCCGTTGTCTTCGCAAATTTCTTTCACAAAACGTTCTGAAAGCAGGGCAATATCATCCTTGCGCTCGTTTAAGGAAGGAACATGAATAAGTATTACACTTAAACGGTGGTAAAGGTCCATGCGGAAATTTCCTTTTTCAATTTCTTTCAGCAGGTCTTTATTGGTAGCTGCAATTACACGTACGTTTACATCAATATCCTTATCACCTCCAACCCGGGTAATTTTATTTTCCTGAAGCGCACGTAGCACCTTGGCTTGGGCAGAAAGGCTCATATCACCGATTTCATCCAGAAATAAAGTGCCCTCATGAGCCTGTTCAAATTTACCAATACGTTGTTTAATGGCAGAAGTAAAAGCACCCTTCTCGTGGCCAAACAATTCACTTTCGATCAATTCTGTTGGTATGGCTGCACAATTCACCTCAATAAGCGGGAAACGTGCCCTGTTGCTTTTTTCGTGGATCCAGCGAGCTACCAGTTCTTTGCCTGTACCGTTTTCACCCGTAATAAGCACACGGGCATCTGTTGGGGCAACCTTTTCAATGGTATCGGTAATATTTTGTATGGCAGGGGAGTCGCCAATAATTTCGCGGGTTTTGCTAACCTTCCGTTTTAATACCTTGTTTTCAATCACCATTGATTTGCGGTCGATGGCATTGCGGAGGGTAATGAGGAGGCGGTTTAAATCAGGTGGTTTGGAAATAAAATCATAGGCTCCTTTTTTGGTGGCTTCCACGGCTGTATCAATGGTGGCATTGCCGGAAATCATGATAAAGGGAATATCATCGGTTATTTCAGCAGCTTTGGTAAGCACTTCAATACCGTCCATTTTGGGCATTTTTATATCACAAAGTACGGCTTCATAATCATCGTTTTCCAGTTTTTCAAGTCCGCTTTGGCCGTCAGCAGCTTCATCTACCTGGTATCCTTCATACTCCAGAATTTCTTTTAGCGTATTGCGGATAGCCTTCTCATCATCAATAATTAATATTTTTCCCATAACTGTTTCTGTCTTGTTTTCTAAACAGCGCAATTAACATTTTTTTATCACATTGTTATCGTCAAAAAGTTAACAGTTTAAATTTGGTAAGTAGGTCACACGAAACAAATAACGGTACTACTTTGATTTGACGGACGAAGAAGAATATGAGGTGTACGGTATACGTGCTATATTTAGGCCTAAAACCCTATTCCACCACAAACTCAAACGGCAAACGCACCTGTATGCCCTGATAGTTTTTCAGCTTATTGTATTGCTCCAGGTATTGGTAGTTTTCGCCCAGTTGTTGTTTGGCAAAAAATACCGAGGCATCGCTTCCAAAATTCTTAAGCAGTTGATCAAATGGATCTTTTTGTTCAGGTAAGTTTACAATGCGGTAATCGGTAAGGTTTGCTTTTTTTACGGCAATCTCAATGGCTTTTTGAAGTCCGCCTAGCTCATCTACCAATCCGATATTTTTAGCTTCTGTTCCGCTCCAAACGCGTCCCTCGGCTATAGCATCCACCTGCTCCACGGTTAATTTACGGCCATCGGCTACTTTCTTAATAAAATCGGTATAGGTACGGTCTATCATTTTTTGAATAATGGCAATTTCAGCAGCATTAAGCGGCCGGTCAGGACTACCAAGGTCGGCATACTCTCCGAATTTTACCTTCTCTACATTAATTCCAAGTTTATCTTTAATCAGTTTCTCGGCATTAAACAGCAGGCCAAATACGCCAATAGAGCCGGTAATGGTATTGGGCTCTGCCACAATCACATCAGCAGGAGCAGCTATATAGTATCCGCCAGATGCAGCCACAGCACCAAAAGAAACAATCACAGGTTTTGATTTTTTGGCAAGCACCACTTCTCTCCAGATTACCTCTGATGCGATAACACTGCCTCCCGGTGAGTTCACCCGAAGCACAATCACTTTAATACTGCTGTCTTTGCGTGCTTTTCTGATGGCTTCAGCCATACGGTCTGATCCAACCTGTTGCTCATCACCTTCTCCACTCATAATATCGCCATTGGCATAAATCACCGCTATTTTATCCTTGGCTGTAATTTTTCCTTCTCTTGCTGTTTTGCGGTATTTATCTAAGGTTACAAAGCTGATATCCTTTTCTGATTTGGTTAGTTTTTTTAACTCTTCATCTACTTCATCTTCATACTTCAGATCATCTACCAAACCATATTGTTTGGCATCACCTGCACTCTGCACCAATAGTTTTTCTGCAATTTCTTTCACCTGTTCTACCGGCTTTTTACGTGCTTCGGCAACCTTGGTTATAAAATGATTAAACAATGAGCCGGTAAACGACCGGATTTGCTCCCTGTTTTCATCGCTCATTTTATCGGTAATAAAAGGTTCTCCGGCTGCCTTAAACTTGCCATGTCGGATAAGCTGAGCCTGCACACCTAATTTATCCAGCATGCCCTTAAGGTACATTTGGCTGTAGCTAAATCCGTCAAATAAAATATCGCCTATCGGGTTCAGGTAAATCTTATCGGCAACTGAAGCCAGGTAATAGCTGTGTTCTTCCATTACCTCTCCATAGGCTATAATAAACTTCTTCGATTTTTTAAACTCAATCAATGCCTCTCTTATTTCTTCAAGTGTTCCGTAACTGTTTGGAGAAACAGATACATTCATATAAATACCCTGGATTTTTTCGTCATTGGCGGCATGGCGTATGCTTTTGAGGATATCATTTAATCCTGTAGGGTTGCTGCCTTCCATATTTATCAGGTCAAAGTTTTCGAGGGGATTATTGCTGGTTCGCTCAGGTATCATATAGTCAAACGATAATTTAAGTACCGACTGATCACTTACCGCCACTTCATCACCACCCCCTGATCCTGCAATACCGGCAACAATACCAGCCATAATAAAGAATAGCAGGAAAATGGAAACAAAAAATCCAAGTATAGTGGCTAATAGAAATTTAAAAAATTGCTTCATGGTATTTGTGCTTAATTGAAAAAGCAAAATAAAGGTATTGTCCAGAATTTAAAAGCAGGGATATGATAAACCTTGTAAATAGGGGCTTTGAAGGGTGGAAAAAGATTTAAACGGTTTGTCGGGAAAATTAAATGCATGGATGTATTTTCGCCCAATGGAATTAAACGCACTTACTGCTATATCACCTGCTGACGGGCGCTACCGCAAACAAACGGAACCCCTTGCTGCTTATTTCTCTGAATTTGCCCTTATTCAATACAGGGTATTGGTTGAAATTGAATATTTTATAGCACTGGCAGAAATTCCGCTGCCGCAAATAAAGGGCAAGGTAAATGCCCAGCATAAAAAGGATCTGCGTGAAGTGTATATCAGTTTTTCGGAAGCTGATGCATTAAGGATAAAAGAAATAGAAGCCACTACCAACCATGATGTAAAGGCAGTTGAATATTTTATCAAAGAAAAGTTTGCCCTTATTGGCTTATCCGATGTGAGTGAGTTTGTTCATTTCGGACTTACCTCACAGGATGTAAACAATACAGCTATTCCGCTTACTCTTTTAGATGCCAACCGTTATGTAATGGTGCCTGTTTTGCAGGATGTGATTAAAAAACTGAAAGCGCTTGCCAAAGAATGGAAATCAGTTCCGATGTTGGCTCATACCCATGGTCAGCCCGCTTCGCCAACCAAACTGGGCAAAGAGATAATGGTATTTGTAGAGCGTTTGGAAACACAGCTCAATCAGTTGTTGCAAATTCCGTACTGCGCAAAATTTGGCGGGGCAACTGGTAATTTTAATGCCCATACCATTGCATATCCAAAAATAAACTGGGTGCAGTTTGCCAATGGTTTTCATCATTCTCTGGGTCTTCAGCGGTCGCAATACACCACGCAGATTGAGCACTATGATAATTTGGCTGCCATGTGTGATGCCTTTAAACGCATCAATACCATTTTAATTGACCTGAGCCGCGATTTCTGGCAGTATATTTCCATGGAGTATTTTAAGCAACAACTTAAAAAGGGGGAGGTTGGTTCTTCAGCCATGCCACATAAGGTAAATCCAATTGATTTTGAAAATGCAGAAGGAAACCTGGGTTTTGCCAATGCCATTTTTGAACACCTCTCGGCAAAACTGCCTGTGTCACGCCTTCAGAGGGATCTTACGGACTCAACGGTGCTTAGAAACCTGGGGGTACCTATGGCACATACCTTAATTGCAGGTAAATCACTGCTAAAAGGTTTGAACAAAATAGTGCTGAATGAAGCCGCATTAAACCAACACCTGGAAGCAAACTGGGCAGTGGTTGCAGAGGCCATTCAAACCATTTTAAGAAGAGAGGGTTATCCAAAGCCTTACGAAGCCCTGAAGGATCTTACCCGCACCAATAAAGCCATTACACAAAAGGATATTAAGAAGTTTATTACTGGCTTAAAAGTAAATGCCAAAGTAAAAGCGGAGTTACTAAAAATTACACCACAAAATTATACCGGTGTATTTTAAGGCGTATTTGTAGTCCATATTTCCCAGCTTTTCTCAGCCTGCAAATACAGCATGTCTAATCCGTTTTTTACTGATGCACCCTGTGCTGCGCTTCTTTTCATAAACACCGTTTCTTCGGGCAAATACACCATGTCATAGCATATATGTTTATCGGTTATCCATTCATAAGGAATATCGGGGCAAGATGCAATATCAGGAAACATACCGCTTGGTGTGCAATTGATAATGAGGTGGTGGTTTTGAATAATCTCTTTGCTTAATTCATGATAGCGCAAACAATAAGCAGGATTTGACAGTTGCCTGCTTACAAACAGGCTGGGAATTTTCCACTGTTTAAGGGCATAGGCAGCAGCTTTTGCCGCACCACCTGTACCCAAAATTAACGCTTTGTATTGTTCGCCATTTTCGTCTAATAATGGTTTTATAGATGCGGAGAAACCATAGATATCGGTATTGTATCCGCTCAGGAAATAATGTTGTTGCTCCTCATCAAAGTTTGCCTTAATACAATTAACAGCACCACTTCCTTCTGCTTCCGGAGAAAGGTGATGAAGGAATTTAATGATGGATTGTTTATAAGGTATGGTTACGTTAAATCCTTTGAATAGCCGCGATTGTGACAGTAAATCCGGAAACAAGGCAATGTTCTCCAAGGGAAAATTTTTGTAAGAATGTCCGGTTAATCCCATATCACTGAACTTTTTAGCGAAATAATTTTCGGAAAAAGTATTTTTTAAGGGGTAACCGATAAGGCCAAATTCAATCATTACGTTATTTTTGATACTGAATGGGAAACCTGTTTTCAAATAAACTAACTTTTTTAATTCTTTCACTCTTTTTCATTGGCGAAATAAGGGCAGAGGAGTTATTGAATGATAGCGCACTTCAAAAGGTACACTCCCTGGAGGATACCGTAATCATCAATACCCTGCTCAAAGATGCCTATAGTTTTCTGGATTCCAGAAACGAAACTTCAAGGGCAATAGCCATCCTTTGTTTAAGTAAAAGCAAAGAGATTGGTTACAGCAATGGAGAGGCTGAAGCGCATGTTTTGCTTGGACGTGTATACAGGCGCATGGCGGGGTATGAAAAGGCCGTAACCAATTATATTCTTGCATTAAAATTGTACGAAACCATGCAAAACCATTACCGCATGGCTTCTGTTTGCAACGATCTGGCCATTATCCACCTTAACCTAAAAGAGTATGGACAAGTTTTGCGTTTTGGTAAACGGGCTCTTAATGAAATTAAATTATCACGAAGTACTTCGCTGGAAGGTGCTGAGAATATCAATAACCTGATTGGTGCCGCTTATTTTGAACTGAATAAATTCGACAGTGCTTCGTTGTTCTTTAACAATGCCCTGAAACTGTCGGAAAAAGCAGAACACCACGAGGGTACAGCAACTGCGCTGGCCAACCTTTCTAAAGTATACCGGGCCACAGGGCGCAGCAGGCAGGCAATAGAGCTGATAGAAAAGGCCATTCAGATCCGGATGGGCGCACGGGATTTTTATGCAGTAGCACATTCACTTGGCTCTGCTGCTCAATTGTATATGGATAACGGAGATTTCAAAAAGGCATCCATTCTTCTTCGTCAGGCCAAAACAATTGCTGATTCGCTTCATGATATAGAACTTACCGTTGGCACCCTTCATATGATGTATGATTTTTATAAACGTACCGGTAAGTTTAAAGAAGCACTGATGATTAATGAATTGCTTGTTGCTCATCATGACAGTACCGATGGGGTAGAAAAAAACAGAAAAATAAAGGAATTGGAAACCCTCTATCAGACCCAGCGAAAAGAGAATGAAAATACCCGTTTAAAAAAAGAAAATGCGCAAAAAGAAATTGATCTGCTGAATATAAAACTCCAGCAGCGAACCATGACGGTGGTGATTTTTTTTCTGCTGATAATGGCTATTACCATTGTGGTTACCTTGTACCGGCAGAATGTTATTAACCAACGGTTAAAGAAACTAAACGCGGAGAAAAATAATATTATGGCGGTACTTTCACATGACCTTAAATCACCCTTTACCCGCCTGCATACCTACCTGCAAAATGTGGAGATGAAAGTAAAGGACAGTGAATCAAAGGAGGATATAAACCGAATGAAAGAACTGATACACGAAAGCGGTGAGATGGTGCAGAATCTGCTTGATGTAACTTACCTGGAGGAAAGAGAGGTGAATATCAATATCAGTGAAATAGATATTTATGAAACCAGCATGATGCTCCTAAACGGTTTCCGACCTTCTGCCAACAGGAAAAACATTACCCTCTCCTTAAATGTAGAAGTAAAGGAACTGGTGTTTCATACCGATGCACAAAAGTTTAAACGTATCATAGATAACCTCCTGTCAAACGCCATTAAATATTCCAATTATGGCAAAAATGTGTACGTGGGAGTTACCGATAAAGACAGTGGTATACTCATTTCTATTAAGGATGAAGGACAGGGCATGGATGAAGAGGATACAGATGTATTATTTACTAAATTTGCCCGCCTTAAATCGGTGCCAACGGGAGGAGAATCATCAACCGGAATGGGTTTGTTTATTGTGAAAAAATTGTGCGAGTCACTTTCCGGAAAAGTATGGTGCGAAAGTTCAATTGGAGCCGGATCTACCTTTTATGTTTACCTTCCGGTATTAAGCTTTACCACTGGTGATTCTGAATCCGGTGCCGTGTAAATTTTCAATATGAATAGTAGGGTCTTCCCTGAATAATTTTCTCACACGCGATAAATACACGTCCATGCTGTTTGCTGCATAGTCATCAACCTTGCCCCAGATATAGGTAAGTATGGTATCTCGTTTCACAAATTCATCCTTATTGTCAAGCAATAGTTTAATAAGCTCTGCTTCTTTTATGCTTAAGGATTTGGTTTCAGTAGCGGAGATCAGTTGCCTGGATTGGTAGTTAAAGGTAAACACCCCAATCTGGCTGATATTGCTGCCCTTTTCGATATTTACTACTTTTTTTCTTCTGAGGATCGCTTCAACACGTGCTTTTAATTCATCTATAATAAATGGTTTGATAATATAGTCATCGGCACCTGCTTTAAATCCGTCAAGCTTGGTTTGAATATCACTTTGTGAAGTAAGAAAAATAATAGGAATATCTGGATTATGATGCCTGATGGCTTTTGCTGCTTCTATTCCGTTCAGTGCAGGCATTACCACATCCAGCAAAATAAGGTCTACCTGAGCAGACTGAACGTATAAAACCCCTTTGGCTCCATTGTCTCTTACCTCCACGGTGTATACTTCAGATTCGAGTTGTCTTTTTACCAGTCTGCACAAATCCTTATCATCATCAATCATTAATATTTTATAGCTAACAGACATTTAAGTATTATTTAAGAATAAAACACTGATAAAATCATAGTTTTGAGATAGCAATCTACTTGATTATTTTATTCATTCAAACTTAAATTTAACCTAATTGCATGAAAGCTGTAAAATCGTTTTTGTGGTTATATAAGCTTGTTGTATTTGCCCTCGCATTGTTGCTTACGGGTTTTCATGCCCTTACCAATAGCAGTACCCCACCTGCCGGAAATACAGGTGCTCCGGGGGATGCAAACTGCACGGGTTGCCATACAGGCAGTGTGGTAACTTCAGGTGCCAACTGGAACAATATTGGCCTTACCTCCAATATTCCGGCAACAGGATATGTACCGGGTCAAACGTATACCATCACACTCAGTCATACCCAATCAGGAATTACCAAGTTTGGATTTCAAACTACCATTTTAAATGGTTCTTCTCTGATGGCCGGAAGTATTACCGTTACGGATGCTGCCAATACTTCCACTCAAACTTCGGGTAGCCGCACCTATATCAATCATACCAGCGCAGGCACGGCCGGCAGCGGCAGTATTTCGTGGTCGTTCAACTGGACCGCCCCTTCTACCGGTGCAGGAACCATTACTTTTTATACTGCCATTAATGCTACCAACTCTTCCGCTAGTTCTGCAGGCGATATTATTTATTTAAAGTCATTCGCTTTTCAGCAACATAATAATTCACCTACTGCAATTATCAATGCTAATAAAACCACCATCTGTGCAGGTGATACCATCCGCTATCAGGGTAGTGGTCTAAATACTCCAACATCCTATTCATGGTTGTTTCCCGGTGGATCACCATCCAATTCTTCTCAGCAAAATCCCAATATTATTTATAATACCCCCGGAACTTTTAATACCCGTTTAATTACTACTAATGCTTCCGGATCTTCTACACCCACTTTTCTTTCTGTAACAGTAAGGCCAAAACCTTCTTCAACTATTATCTCCTCTGGTCAAGCAATTATTTGTGGCAATGATTCATTGTTTATGACAGGAGCCGGTGGGGTAAACTACAGGTATTTATGGACTCCCAATAATGATACCACCAGATCCATCACTGTTATTAATGCCGGTATTTACCAGCTTACCATTACCGATTCCAACCAATGTTCAGCCAAAAGTGTTCCGGTAAATGTGAAGAAAAAAAGCCGCCCTTCGGTTTCTCTCACTGTATCAAAAGACTCGATATGCAGTGGCGACTCTGTTGAGTTTACAGCTACATCTCCGGATCAGATTCTTACCTACACTTTTTTTGCAACAGGTACAAATGCACAAATTTTTCAAACAAATGCTTCTCCGCTTTATAAAACGGTTTTAACATCAACCCTCGATTCTTTTTCAGTTGCCTCTGCCGATTCTTTCTGTACCAGTTTTGCAGCACCGCTTATGCGTGTTTGGGTGAAGCAAAAATTGAAAACTCCAACTGTTACGGTTGGTATGGTAACAAGCCACTCCTTACAGTTTAACTGGGATTCCATACCTGATGCTTTGGGTTATGAAGTAAGTATTGATACAGGAAAAACCTGGATCCAACCATCTTCCGGTTCTTTAGGAAATGGGCATACCATTGGTGGATTAGCACCAAACCAAACCGTGTATATCATGGTAAGGGCTGTTGACAGTTACCCATGCAACAGGAGTGAATCAGGTTCAGCATTTGCCACAAGTGGTGTTTGTCCTGCCATTACAGCCCGCTTTAAGTTCGACTCTGCGGTTTGTTTGTTATCCGACACCTCAACTGTGATCAGGCTTGTTTCCATAGATAGTTTGAATGTAAGTAACTACGGCATCAGTTACAATAACGGAATATTTGGTAAACAAATGACGCTGAATTTACCTGTAACAAAAGGGTTAAATCAGTTGAATATTCGCATTGTAGATTCTAATAATTTTACCTGCCCTTTATTGGATACCAGTATTACATTAACCGGAGTGCATGAACCTGCATTTACCAGCCGTATTCAATTGCTCAAACCTGTTTGTGTAAACCATGATCTTGACATTGCATTCGATTTGGTGCCTTCACCAAGATACAAGCTCAGTTTTATAAAAAACGACAGCATTTTTCAGGATACCGGCAACCGATATACAGTACCGCTAACCAATTTGGTAAACGGAGATAAAATAACCGGTATTTATACGGATACCATAACTGGTTGCAGCAAACGAACCAATGAGATTGTTATTGATAAAAAAGACCTGCCCGTACCTGCTTTTAAAGTGGCCAAAGAAAATTTAAAACTGCAGTTAACAGATACCTCCATGATGGTGGCCAGGCGACTCTGGAAAGTTTCTCTTGGTTCATCTGTAGCAGAGGATACGGCCGTTACCGCAAATTTTTTGCTGGCTGCCCCCGGACTGTATACTGCGGAGCTTACCGTTTGGAACGGAGATTCGTGTTTCTCTGCACTCACCAAACAGGTTAATATTGTTTCAACAGGTGTCGCAACTTCCGCAATGGATAAATGGGTTGTATTCCCTAATCCGGTTATAGATAAGCTGAGTATATCATGCCCACCGGTTTTTTCTGATATGGTGCTGCAGTTGTTTGATCTAAAAGGCAAAGAGGTGCTCACGTTGCCATTTACCGGAGGGGAGGGTAATGTAGATTTAGGTGCGTTGCCAGGTGGACTTTACTTTTATACCTTAACGGGCGGGCATGGTATTAAAACAGGTAAACTAATAAAAAAATAGGAGGAAGTTTATCGCCCGGGTTGTATCTTTTTTTGATAGAATAAAATTTCCACCCTTCTGTTTTTTTCTTTGTTTTTATCTGTATTGTTTGGGTACAATGGGGTTCTGCTTCCGTTGCCATATGAGCGTATATCAACCATATGTGCTGTTCTTTTTTCCAGAATAGATTTTACCAATTGGGCACGTTTTAGAGAGAGGTTCCTGTTATGTGTTTCGTTGCCTGTAGAGTCTGTATGGCCAACTACTACAATACTGTCAAACCGGTAAATGGAAATAGAATCTCCCAGCCTTTTTACTTTCCATTGCTCAGCAGCATTTAAGGTGTATGCATCCAGATCAAATTGCAGGTACATGTTTTTAATAATGGGTTTATACATTTTGGCTGCAACGGCAGAAGAGGGAATACTGTTAAAAGATTTTGACCTGAGCAATACACCGGAGTCGTATTCGCAATCACCCAGATCGGCAATAATAATTTTAAGGTGATACAGCTTATTTGGTTCTACATTGGCAGCAGCAGTTATTGTTTTGGTAAAGCCATCGTATTCCACAAAATCATAATAGGGTAAAGCCGGTTTATCATTGGCCACATACCATTCCGAATTGGTCAGGTGATTCACATTGTTAATCATCACGGTCTTGCCATTGGGCAATTTTCCCATATTGTAAGATTTACTTCTGGGTGGTGTTTTTTTATACAGGTAAAAGGCAAAAATGTCGTTAAACTCTTTGTTTACAAATTCAGGGTATTCTTCTGATCCGAAGATAAAATCAAAAATAATGCTGTCGCGTTTGGGGATAAAATCAAATTCGAGCAAGGCTCCGTCACACATATCAGTACGTGTTACCAGGTCTTCGTCAAGAAAAGAAAAACGTCCGAAATTTGCACCTGAATTATGTCTTGCGTTGGGCCCGGTTACATGTTGGGCAATACCTGTACTTAAAATAATGCCTTCCGTAAAACCAAGTGTGGAGCGTGGATCGGTAAAAATGCCCAGTGCATCATTTTCTCCCCGGTATTGTACATTGCTCACACTTATTCCTGTACCCATCAGGTACTCTTTTACAATTTTGGCAGGTGTAAGCGTGTCGTTTACCTCGGTAACGGCAATTTGTGCATAAGAAAGGTGGCCTGTAATGGTGGCAATAGTGGTAAGCAGAATAAACGACAGGGTATTTTTTCGCAACATCAATGCCTGCAATATAATAAAAACAGCCACCACAAAAGTGATGGCTGTTTATTTAAACGTATCTGAAAAAAATTACTTCACTTCTTCAAATTCCACATCCTGCACATTGTTTCCGCCTGCATTGGCTTCGGCAGTGTTTCCTTCAGGGTTACCGGCATTGTTTGCCTGATCCTGCTGTGTGGCATTGTATAAATCCTGCGAAGCTGCCTGCCATGCTGCATTCAGGGCAGTCATATGTGTTTCAATTCCGGCCAGATCTTTTGCCTCATGTGCTTTTTTCAATTCAGCAGCAGCATTTTCAATGGTTTCTTTTTTATCGGCCGGCAGTTTATCTCCGTATTCTTTCAATTGCTTTTCAGTTTGGAAAATAAGGCTATCGGCCATATTTATTTTCTCTACCTCTTCTTTGGCTTTTCTGTCCGATTCGGCATTGGCTTCAGCTTCACGTTTCATTTTCTCAATTTCCTCTTTGCTCAACCCGCTTGATGATTCGATACGGATTTTTTGCTCCTTACCTGTGCCTTTATCTTTGGCGCTTACCTGTAAAATACCATTTGCATCTATATCAAATGTTACTTCAATCTGCGGAACTCCGCGTGGAGCAGGAGGGATGCCATCGAGGTTAAACATACCAATGGTTCTGTTATCTCTTGCCATCGGGCGTTCTCCCTGCAGCACATGCAATTGTACGGTTGGCTGATTATCTGCTGCCGTAGAGAAGGTTTCGCTGCGTTTGGTAGGAATAGTGGTATTGGCTTCAATCAGTTTGGTAAATACACCACCCATTGTTTCAATACCTAATGAAAGCGGGGTTACATCAAGAAGCAATACATCTTTTACCTCACCGGTTAACACACCTCCCTGAATAGCAGCTCCAACAGCTACCACCTCATCAGGGTTTACTCCTTTTGATGGAGATTTTCCAAAGAAATCTTCCACTGCTTTTTGGATGGCAGGGATACGTGTTGAACCACCTACCAGAATCACCTCATCAATATCACTGGTGGTTAATCCTGCATTTTTAAGGGCTGTTCTGCATGGCTCAATGGTACGTTTAATCAATGAATCCACCAGTTGCTCAAATTTTGCGCGGGTTAATGTTTTTACCAAGTGTTTAGGTCCGCTTTGGGTGGCGGTAATATATGGCAGGTTAATTTCTGTTTGTGGCGAAGATGATAATTCAATCTTGGCTTTTTCTGCTGCTTCCTTCAAACGTTGCAATGCCATCGGATCTTTGCGCAGGTCCATGTTTTCTTCTTGCTGAAACTCTGCTGCAAGCCAGTTAATAATTTCATTATCAAAGTCATCTCCTCCCAAATGGGTATCGCCATCGGTCGATTTTACTTCAAATACGCCATCACCCAGCTCGAGAATGGATACGTCATGTGTACCTCCTCCGCAGTCAAACACCACAATTTTCTGATCGCTTTTATCTTTTTTATCAAGGCCATAAGCCAAAGCGGCAGCAGTTGGTTCGTTAATAATCCTGCGCACATTTAATCCGGCAATTTCACCTGCTTCTTTGGTAGCCTGACGCTGGGCATCATTAAAATATGCCGGAACGGTAATTACGGCTTCTTTTACTTCTGTACCCAGATAATCTTCAGCAGTTTTCTTCATTTTTTGAAGAATCATGGCCGAAATTTCCTGAGGGGTGTATAAACGTCCGTCAATGTTTACGCGTGGGGTATCGTTATCCCCTTTGTCAACTTTGTATGGAACACGTTTGGTTTCTTCAGCTATTTCACTGTAAGTGTGCCCCATAAAACGTTTAATGGAATAAATGGTATTTTGTGGGTTGGTAACTGCCTGACGTTTGGCAGGATCACCTATTTTGCGTTCTCCGTCTTTTAAAAATGCAACAATGGAAGGGGTTGTTCTGCGTCCTTCGCTGTTGGCAATTACAACAGGCTCGTTGCCTTCCATTACCGCAACGCACGAGTTGGTTGTTCCTAAGTCGATTCCAATTATTTTACTCATAAGTATAGTGTGTTGTTTATTAATTAAGCGTTATTAATCAATAAAAATGCCATCGGGAATTTGGCAGAAAATGCCCAACACTTTGTCAGAAATGGGGGTGTAGAGTCTGGTAAATTTGAAAAAATGGCAGTAAAATGGCCTATGGATAAACAAACTGGGGCAGGTCTTTCAGCAAATATATCCTGCTTGAATCCGTTGTGTTTTCGTCATTAAATTTAACCTTTTTGGTTACCGTGGCGCGGCTGCTGAAAATGCCCTGAGCTCCGCCTGAAATATTGCTGTAGTCTCTCTTTTTATCAATAAAACCACCATTATCCTTGCTCAGGTCAATCACGTCTTTCAAAAATGCACTGCCCGAAATGGATACTTTTTGCACATCAATAAACTTCCTGATATAGCCGGGTTTATTGGCAATCCTGAATTTCAGGTGGTTCACAAAATCACTTGAAGCAACTAGTTTGGCGGTGGTAAGGTTACTTCCAACATCTTCCTCCTTTTTGATGGTGAACTCAACTACCACAGTATCAATGTCGGTTGGATCGGATGCCGGATATTCCTGATAGCGGAAATAGAAGTAGGAATCGTGATAAACAGCCCTTTCTCCCAGTTTTAAAATCCTGTATATCATAAAACTGTAGTTAAAGTGCGGTCTTATACTAAAGGCGCCTTCATCCACCGTCATAGGCTCTACAATTGCAGTTACTGCCTTGTAGGTATTGCCGCTTACCGGATTGTATATGGTTAGTTCGTAATTTTCATAAGGGCTGGCTTTAAATGCCGATTTGTAAATAACATGTCCCTGGTTGGTAAAGAACCCAGGATCTTTGTTAAACTCATTGGTTTTAGTGAAATGATAATCAACACCGGTGGTTAAGGATTTTACAGTCACCTTTAAACTGTCATAATAAAGAGAATCAGGATACTGTGCCCCCTGCTGGGTGGTTTGATCCACAGAGTTCTGATAGATTTTTTCTATACGGATATATTGAACGGCATCGTTGGGATCAAGCAACCCATATACGTAAGGGATTTCCTTGTAAGGGGCATTAATGTCTATTTCGTTCTCGCAGCCTGCAAAAACAAGGGTTATCAATAGGGTGAAAAGGATGGTTTTAAAATTCACGGTGCGAATATATGCTATTCTATATCGATTTAATGATTAAGCGTGTTATATCAAGAGGTGTTATTTTTTGAGCAGATAGTTGCATCCTGCTATGCTAAAATAAAGTTCATGAAGTGGGCAAAGGTGATTCGCTCCGCTGTAAGGCGCTATAAATCAGTAAACAATTGCCTTAACAGGCAAGCCGTTGATTTTGATCTTTTACTTTACATGGATGGCTTTTTCTACTCTCAATTATTTGGTGTAGGTTTGATAACTTTTACTAAAATATGAGTACCTATAAAGAAGTAAAGAAGGTAACTACCCACGTGTTGCAGGAAATGAAACTCAGAGGGGAAAAAATCAGTATGCTTACTGCATATGATTATAGCATGGCCAAAATTTTTGATGCGGCCAAAATTGATGTTTTACTGGTTGGCGATAGCGCGAGCAACGTGATGCACGGACATGAAACCACTTTGCCTATTACGCTTGACGAAATGATTTCTCATGCCTCATCGGTAATCCGTGCCATAAACCGGGCACTGGTAGTGGTTGATCTGCCTTTTGGCTCTTATCAGGGCAATTCCAAAGAGGCACTGAACTCTGCCATTCGTATTATGAAGGAGGCTGAGGCTCATGCCGTAAAACTGGAGGGTGGGGAAGAAGTGGTGGAATCAGTTAAACGGATTCTTACAGCGGGCATTCCTGTAATGGGCCATCTTGGACTTACCCCTCAAAGCATTTATAAATTTGGCACTTACGAAGTGCGTGCAAAGGAAAATGAAGAAGCCACCAAACTCATCAGCGATGCAAAGTTGCTGGAGGAGGCAGGTTGTTTTGCCATCGTATTGGAAAAAATACCTTCATCCCTTGCCAAACAGGTAGCTGAAACCGTAAAAATACCCATTATAGGCATTGGTGCCGGTCCGCATGTTGACGGGCAGGTACTGGTTAGCCATGATATGCTGGGCATTAATAAAGATTTCTCCCCAAAATTTTTGCGCAGGTATCTTAACCTGTATGATGAAATTAAAAAGGCCGTTGAACATTATGTGGCTGATGTGAAGGCCATGGATTTTCCTAATGAGAAAGAGCAATATTAAGGTTGTTCTAAATTCAATAAGTCCTGATCATCCTAATTTAAGAAACACTTGGGTATTCATATCCTGTTTGAAGATAACCACCTGGTAGCAGCTGTAAAAAAAGCAGGACAAACCGTGCAGCCGGAACCGGGTAAACCGCCCAGTCTGGAAGAGGAGGTAAAACAGTATATCAAAAAAAAATATGATAAGCCCGGAGAGGTATTTCTGGGTGTGATCCATCGCCTGGATATGCCGGTGGCAGGAATTGTATTGTTTGCCAGAACAAGCAAGGCACTGGCCCGTATGAATGAGTTGTTTCAGAAAAGGGAGGTGAGTAAAATATATGAGGCATGGGTAGAACATGCTCCACCTGAACAGGCTGGCTTAATTACCCACTGGCTCAAGAGGGATGAAAAGCGCAATTTCACCAAAGCTTTTATCAGCGAAACAAAAGGAGCAGATAAGGCCCAATTGAAGTATGAGGTAAAAGAGAAAAAAGGCAACCAAACATTATTGCGTATTGAACTGCTCACAGGCCGTAAACACCAGATCAGGGCTCAGCTTTCTGCCATTGGTTGTCCTATTGCGGGCGATGTAAAATATGGAGCCTCACGCCCCAATCCCGATCAAAGTATAGCTTTGGCAGCCGTGGAACTTGGATTTATCCATCCCGTTACCAAAGAAAAAGTGCTTATCAATTGGTAAACAGGCTTGCTACTGTTTTATGCCAATGCCTCACTTATATAGGACAAAATTTGGTACCACATTTCTGATTTGTTTATATTTACCTGTTAAAACATACTGGTAATCTGATGAAAAATTTAAGTTCATTTTTTTATGTAAGCATATGGTGTTTTCTCTTGTTTTGCAATCAGGTTTTGGCGCAATCAGAGGAAACGATGGCAACCCGCAGGGTTAATCCGGAACTGTACAAAACAGAAAAGCCACCTCACGAGTTTCTAAAGATGCCCGTGGATTCACTCCTTGCAAAATACGGGCAGGATTCTGTTACTGAAATTTTAATTGCAGATTTTGAAGTTTATAGAAAGGCCGGTTTAGTTGGCGTTATCACTTCAATAGGAACAGGACTGTTTGGGGGGGCGTTTTATTATGCCTTTGCTGAGAAAAACCTTGCCGCTGAAGCATCGTCAAATCGAATATTTGCTACTGTCGGAATTGTATTTATTTCCATTAGTGCGGTTGATATCATTCTGTTTTCTACCTACGGATATTTACACAAACGAGAACAACTGTATAAAACACTGAAGCAGTATGCAGAAAGCAATACATTATCGCGGAAGGCCAAACGTATTCTTAAAGCAAACTACAAGGATTCTTTATTATAGTTCAGTGTTATTTTTTCTTGTAAATTCGCAGCGCTTTTATTCACTTATACCACTAAAATATTTAATAAATGAACGGATTTTTTAATGTACCCATTCCTCACAACGAAACGGTATTGAACTATGCTCCCGGAAGTGCAGAGCGTAAGGCTTTAAAGGAAGCCCTGGCCGAGGCCCGCAGCAAACAACTGGATATTCCCATGTATATTGGAGGCAAAGAAATACGCAGCGGTAAAACAGCCGATTTGCGTCCTCCTCATGATCACCAGCACCTGCTGGGTAAGTTTCATATCAGTGATGCAAGCCATGTAACTGATGCCATTAACGCAGCCCTGGCTGCCAAACCGCAATGGGAAGCGCTTACCTGGGAACAACGTGCCGCTATCTTTTTAAAGGCGGCCGAACTGATTGCAGGCCCTTACCGTGCTAAATTAAATGCAGCCACCATGCTTGGTCAAAGTAAAAATGCATTTCAGGCTGAGATTGACAGTGCATGTGAAATAATCGATTTCCTGCGTTTTAACGTACATTTCATGAGCCTTATCTACAAGGATCAGCCTCAAAGTGCAAAAGGAATCTGGAACCGCCTCGAATACCGCCCGCTTGAAGGTTTTATTTATGCCTTAACTCCCTTTAATTTTACAGCAATTGCCGGAAACCTGCCAAGCAGCGCTGCCATGATGGGCAATGTGGTGGTATGGAAACCGAGCAATACACAGGTTTATTCTGCCAATGTGCTGATGGAAATATTTAAAGAAGCGGGTGTACCTGATGGGGTAATAAACCTGATTTACCCAAGCGGACCTGTTGCTGCCGAAGTTATTTTTAACCATGCCGATTTTGCCGGAATCCACTTTACAGGTTCTACCGGTGTGTTTCAGGATATCTGGAAAAATATTGGCAACAATATTCATAAGTATAAAACCTACCCGCGTATAGTGGGTGAAACGGGGGGTAAAGATTTTGTGATTGCCCACCGTTCAGCAAATATTGATGTGGTGGCTACAGCCCTTTCACGTGGTGCTTTTGAATACCAGGGACAAAAATGTTCTGCTGCATCAAGGGCTTATCTTCCATCTAATATCTGGCCTGCAGTAAAAGAAAAACTGGTAAAAGATATGGCATCATTTAAAGTGGGTCCGGTAGAAGATTTCAGAAACTTTGTAAATGCGGTGATTGACGAAAAATCATTTGATAAACTGGCTCGTTATATTGATGAGGCTAAAAAGGACAGCAGTTGTGAAATTATTGCCGGTGGTGGGTATGATAAGAGCAAAGGATGGTTTATTGAGCCTACGGTAATTGTTACCTCTAATCCTAAGTACACCACCATGTGCGAAGAATTGTTTGGGCCTGTATTAACCATTTACGTGTATGAGGAGAATAAGTTTGAAGAAACACTCGAATTGCTGGATGGTACTTCGGAGTATGCATTAACCGGTGCTGTAATTGCGCAAGACCGTTATGCCATTGACCAGGCTACCTGGAAACTCCGCAATGCTGCCGGTAATTTTTATATTAATGATAAACCTACAGGTGCTGTTGTTGGTCAGCAACCTTTTGGTGGCGCCCGTGCAAGTGGTACCAATGATAAAGCAGGTGCCATGCAAAACCTGATGCGTTGGGTAAGTACCCGCACCATTAAAGAAACATTTGTGCCTCCTACACATTACACCTATCCGTTTATGGAAGCAGAATAAATAAACACCATAAAAAAAGCCCCGCTACATCATTTGTGGCGGGGCTTTTTTGTATCAACTGTTTTTTGGTTACAGGTAGTTTATCTCAAATTCTATTTTAAAAACTTTGCCAAGCATGGCACTTACGCCACAGTATTTTTCTTTGGATAATGCCACGGCCTTCTCCATTTTATCCCTGTCGGTTTCAGTAATTTTAATGGAATAAACCATCTTGGCTCCATCATAAACCCGTGGGTGTTCTTCGGTAAGATTGGCTTTTAATTGTATACTGAAATCGGAAAAAGGTACACGCATTTTATTTAACAGAGATACCACATCCATGCCTGTGCATCCTGCCAACGCGGAAAGTAATAATGGTTTGGGACTCGGCCCCTCGTTATTGCCTCCTCCGGCCGGTTTGGTATCGAGGTGAATGGTATGCCCGTCAATAATCGAATCAAACGACATGCCTCCTGTGAAAATGGTGTTTACTTCGTGTATAGATGCCATATTATGCTGTTTTTTGGTGACGGTTAATCATACCCTGAAGTCCGGTCCATGAACCTCCGTTGTATACTTCTACTCCTTTTGATGCAAGCACCGATTTGGCCTGGCCGCTGCGCATACCACTGGCACAACATACAATTACCGGCTTTCCGGATTTAATCAGTTTATCTGCCTGAGTTACCACCTTGTTTAAGGGGATATTTTTGGAGCCTTTAATATGACCTCCGCTGTATTCCCCTTCTGTTCGTACATCAATAATTTGTGCTCCTTTGTCCAATGCGGCAAATAGCAGCTGCTCGCGTTTTTCAACGCCCAGTAATTTTTTTAAAAAACCGATCATGTTTGTTAGTTTTGGTGTTGTGTGTATGAATGGATAATACCTATTAATTGGTTGGCAGGTACTACACCCGATTGCCTCCAGAGTATTTTGCCTTCTTTAAAAAGAATGAGGGTAGGTACTCCCTGAATGCCGTAAAAAGATGCAGCATCCTGGTTGCGGTCTACATCTACTTTAATAATCCTCACCTGTTCTCCCACTTCTCCGGCCACTTCTTTTAAAATGGGCGCCATCATTTTGCATGGGCCACACCATTCGGCCGAAAAATCGACCAGTGCCGGTACTTTATCATTAATAATTTCCTGAAATGTTGACATAAAATGTATTGTTTATTGGTGTTTACTGTAATCCGTTTGTTATGGTTTAATTTCCGTGTAGGTTACATTTTCCGGTGCTGTTTTGTTTTTGGATGGGGAATAATTTACTCCACATCCTGTATTTTTCCATACCTGCCAGAAAAGGAAAGCGCCCAAAGCCAGCCAGATATACTGATGCAAAACAATGGCCTGCATACTAATGGCAATAGCCAATACCAGGCGCGAAAACCTTACCAGACTCCAGTTTTTAATTAGCCGGTTCATTTGCAATTACATAATTAACGTCAAGCCAGCTACCACCATTTAAAACATTGGTAAAGCCGTTTTGTTCTAAAAAATAAGTGGCCTGCCCGCTTCTGTTGCCGGAGGCGCAACAAAGTACAATGGGTTCTTTAACATCTTTGAGGTCGTGCATACGCATGGGGATTTCCATCAGCGGAATATTAACAGATCCTGCTACATGACCCATCCTGAATTCTTCCGGGGTTCTTACGTCAATTATTTTGGCTCCTCCTTTAATTGCTTTAATTAGTGTATCCATTTTTTATGTATCGGTTTTAAATCGTTTATTTTATTATGCAGGAACCACCAGCAAAAAACCTGATTCTTTAATTTTATTAATACCTCCACGCACATTTACGATATTCGTAAATCCATGTTTCTTAAGAATGGAAGCGGCCATCATAGAGCGATATCCGCCTGCACAATGCACCAGGTATCTGTGGTTTTTGTCCAGTTGTTCGGCATGTTGTGCCAGTTTGGATAGAGGAATCAGTTCTGCCCCTTCTATAATTCCGCCATGCCATTCCGATGGGTTTCTTACATCAATCACTTTATGCTCTTCATTCCCTGTTAAACTGGCAAAATATTCAGCTTCTACGGAATCAACCAGATCAATGGGTTTACCGCTTTTTAACCATGCTTCAAAACCTCCTTTAAGGTAACCAAATACGTGCTCGTAACCCACGCGTGCCAGCCTTAATACGGCTTCGCGTTCTCTTCCATAATCGGCCACAATAATAATGGGGGTAGCGTGGTCAATTAATGAACCTACCCAAACTGCATATTGCCCGTCTAATCCGATATTAATGGATCCGGGGATAAATCCCTGTTCAAAAATTTCAGGTTTTCTGGCATCAAGTATAATGGCACCTTTACTTATTTCACTTTCAAAACTTGCTATATCCAAAGCAACTGCATTATCGGCAAGCACGGTATCTATATCTCTGTAACCACGTTTGTTTATAGCAGCATCAATAAAGAAATACCGTGGTGGTTCGTCTAAACCTTCAGTAACGGCTTTTACAAATTCTTCTTTGGTATTGCAACACAAGGCATAGTTCTGTTTACGTTGTTCTCCTATCGTTGTGGTTGTTTCTTTGCCTATGTTTTTTCCGCAGGCGCTTCCCGCTCCATGTCCCGGATATACCATGATATCATCTGAAAGGGTCATCAGTTTATTATGAATGGAGTCATATAACAAACCTGCCAGATCTTCTTTGCTGAGGTCAGATTTTACTGCCAGGTCAGGTCGTCCCACATCGCCCACAAAGAGGGTATCACCGGTAAATACCGCATGCGGATTTCCTTTTTCATCAGATAAAAGAATACAACTCGATTCCATGGTATGCCCTGGTGTGTGCAATAGTTTTAAGGTAATATCTCCAAGTGGAAATACTTCATTGTCTGATGCTGTATAAATCTGGTATTCGGCTTTGGCAGTGGGTCCATAAACAATGGTGGCTCCCGATTTTCTGGCAAGGTCAATATGACCCGATACAAAATCGGCATGAAAATGTGTTTCAAAAATATACCTGATTTTTGCACCACGTTTTTCAGCCAGTTCCAGATAAGGCTCAGTTTCCCTTAAAGGGTCAATAATGGCGGCTTCCCCATTCGATTCAATATAGTAAGCAGCTTCGGCCAGGCAGTTGGTATACAGTTGTTCTATGTACATAAGGTTATTTTTTTGTTGCTCAAAGTTTAGTTTCCTTTTTCATTAATTCAATGATTTTACTCATGGTTTTAGCTTCATGCTATTAATGAAAGGATGGCTGTTACTTTATCTATATTGTAATATGAACATGTATTCATATATTATGCCAAAAAATATATTGTCACATATTACATTCACATTTATCTATGCACTTTAGCACAGAAAGCAATTGTTTTTCTTTCAGGCTGTAATACATATTCAGGCCTTCTTTACGGCAGGATAGCAGTCCTTTCAGTTTCATATTGGAAAGGTGGTGCGACAATAAAGATTGCTCACAATTTGTCAGTTCCACCAGTTCACTTACTGTCAGTTCCTTGTGCTGTTGCAGCAACTCAATCACTGCAAGCCGGGTAGGGTGTGCAATGGTTTTGAGAATAAAAGCCGCCTTTTCAAGTTTTTCCTGCGATAACATACTTTTTCAGTGCACAAATATATGAACATGTATTCATATATGCAAATGGCAGGATGTTTTCTTAAACCTTTGTGCTGTTATACTATTTAGCTTTTACAGGAATTTTTACCTGGGTATGATCCCAATGTAATACCAGGTTTGTAGAAGAAGAACTGCTATCGGCCGGATCGAAGCTGATAATAAACTGATCCATATCTGATGCCGTATTATTGGCCGTTACCTCTGTTCTGATCACATCATCCTCCTCATCGGGTGGGCTGGCTCCCCAGCGGTCGTAATCTTTATTAAGGGCAATAATCCATTTGGTTTCGCCCGGTATGGTATACAGGCTGTAAATTCCTGCCTTTATGGGCTGATCGTTAAATACAATATCCTTATTTACATTAAATGTGGTTGCTTCATTGGCTCCGGCTCTCCAATATTTGCCATAAGGCTGCAGGGCACTGTTTTTTTCATCACCAAAAATGAGCCTGTTTTTACGGTAAGGCCGGCAATATTTCACCTCCATCTTTAAATCATTTATTTGTATAGAGGCCGTTGCAGCCGGACTGTGTTTTTTTGTGGCACTTGCCAGATAACCAAGGATTCCAATTAAAGCCACCAGCACAATGCCGGAAATGATCAAGATCTTTTTTTTCATAATTTATGAAGGCGTTAAAAGTTAATTAGTTTGATTCCGCCCCCTCAAAAGTACATTTTTTTTAATTTTTTAAGCACCTGTTTTCCCGCAGCGCGTATAGAGGGTTGCCCGTGGGGTAACATATCTTCTATCATCAGCACCAGTTCATTACTCAGTTCCGGATAGGTGCCACATATATTGGCAAGGGTTCTCATGGCAAATACCCTGATAGCTGCAGGCTCATCTGCAGACCGTAAGTAAGCAAAACTGATATCTGCAATCTCGCCCATGTATTTTTCTTCTATATCCATATCTTTTAAAAAACGAAGCAGGTTCCTTTTTACTGCATCATGGCATGGGTTGTTCAACAGTTTAATAACTGTTTGCATATGTTTGTTTATCAGCCGGGGATATGCCTCCACACAATAGGAAACAGGCCAGGCGGCTCGTTGCACCACCAGAGATTCATCGGTTGTTAACAGCATAAACAGCGAGTCGAACCGCTGCTGGTTATTTCCAACATATTGTATTACGGCATCGGTTTGTCTTTTGGAGTGCTCCTTTAATAAAACCTCTCTGATATTCATTCGGGCAAAACTGTTATATTAATTTAAGATTATCAAGTAATGATAACCTGCCTGATATCAATCATATTCACGTAAATGGGAATTGATGTATCTTTACCAATAGAAAGCAAACCCGCAATCTGTATTCATGGCCATATTGCATATTCCATTTAAGTCTTTTCTTACTGAAACAGCTGATATTACCTTGTTTCTGCTCAGGTTTGTGCGAAAGGGTTTTATTCCGGCAGGTGAGTGGAGAGAGTTGCTTCGCCAGTGTTTTGTTGTTGGCAATAAATCACTGCCTCTTGTTGGTACCACAGCTTTTATTATCGGACTGGTGCTTACCATGCAATCGCGCCCAACCCTGCAAATGTTTGGAGCCGAAGCCTGGCTGCCGGCTATGGTAGGCATTTCCATCGTTCGTGAAATTGGTCCGGTTATTACTGCGCTTATTTGTGCAGGCAAAGTAGGTTCCAGTATTGGTGCAGAGCTGGGTTCCATGAAGGTGACAGAACAAATTGATGCCATGGAAGTGGCGGCTGTAAATCCGGTACGTTACCTTGTTTCTACCCGTATATGGGCTTGTACCCTCATGTTGCCATTGTTGGTAATTATGGGCGATGCCATTGCCCTTACCGGTTCGTGGATTGCCGTAAATATTAATGGTACCGTTACATTCGATTTGTTTTTTAAACAGGTATTTGCCAATGTTACATTTGGTGATATGGTTCCTTCTATTGCGAAATCGTATTTTTTTGGTTTTACCATTGGATTAATCGGATGTTATAAAGGTTTTACTGCCGAAAAAGGAACCGAAGGTGTGGGGCAGGCCGCAAATGCTGCCGTTGTGGTGTCATCGTTGCTGGTTTTTGTAATCGATTTAATCGCTGTTCAACTTTCACAATTATTCGGATTGATTTAATGAACCTGCTGCACAAACACACCGACACCAATGAACCCCTGATCAGCATCAATGGTTTGTATAAAGCGTTTGGTAATAATGTGGTATTAAACGGGGTTAACCTTCACCTCGCAAAAGGAGAGAACCTGGTGGTGCTTGGCAAATCGGGCAGCGGCAAATCTGTTTTAATTAAATGTTTGGTTAGGTTAATAAAACCTGATAAAGGAAGCATTATTGCTTTTGGCACCGAAATAACCACCCTTGGCGAACGTAAACTGGATGAGGTACGAACAAAAATCGGGTTCCTTTTTCAGGGAAGTGCATTGTATGATTCTATGACGGTGGAAGAAAATATGGGATTTGCCATGTTACGCCTGAGTAAGCATATTACAAAAGACCAGCTAAACCGGTTTATAGATGAAGCATTGGATAATGTGGGGCTTAAACACACGCGCAAATTAATGCCATCCGAACTTTCTGGTGGGATGAAAAAGAGGGTGGCACTGGCCCGCACCATTATTATGAAACCTGATATTATGTTGTATGATGAGCCTACTACAGGGCTGGATCCGGTAACATCAAGGGAAATCAGTAAATTAATCCTTGATTTGCAGCAACAATACCATATGTCGTCATTAATTATTACACACGATATGCCTTGCGCCAAAATAACGGCAAACAGGGTAATGGCCTTGATTAATGGGATTAATTATGCCAGCGGAACCTATGAGCAACTGATGCATCATCCGGACCCGCTGGTAAATACTTTTTTTGAATAAACTATGGCAACAGAAAACACAAGGAAATTATTGCTTGGGTTATTTATTACCGCATCATTATTGCTGGTAAGCCTTGCATTGTATATGATTGGCAGCAACCAGAATATTTTTGGAGCCAATTTTAACGTAGTGGTTTTGTTTAATAATGTAAGCGGCCTTCGCTCCGGAAACAATGTCCGGTTTTCCGGAACGGATGTAGGTACGGTTGAAAGTGTTGAGGTAATCGGAGATACCGTGGTAAAAGTGGAAATGGTGATAAAGGAAAAATACAGGCAGTTTATTCGCCATGATGCGCTGGCAAGTATTGGCACTGATGGCTTAATGGGAAACAAACTGGTAAATATTATCAATACCGGTGGGCAAATGGCCGCTGTTGTTCAAAGTGGCGATACCCTATTTTCTCTTAAACCGGTGGAAACAGATGAAATGTTGCGAACCCTCAATAGAACCAACGAATATGTTTCTCTTATTGCCTTAAACCTTAAAAATATAACTGATGAAATTGGAAACAGCAGAGGGGCTTTATGGAAATTACTTACCGACCGTGGGCTTGCCAGTCAGCTCGATTCTGTGATGTTGAATATGCGCAAAGCCAGTTCCCAGGCTTTATACCTGGCCGATAACCTGAACGGAATGGCCAATAAAGTAAAATCAGGACAAGGCATGCTGGGGGCGATGGTTAATGATACTTCTTTTTACAGCAACCTGCAAAAAACCATGCTCGAGCTGAGGAAAACAACAGAAAAAGCTACCCATGTTGCCAATGAACTGGACGAAATAGTGGGTAAAGTGGATGATGGCAAGGGTACATTCTGGACCCTGGTAAAGGATACGGTAATGCGGGACGACCTGAAACTGTCTATCCAGAATATTAAACTTGGGGCTGATAATTTTAATCAGAATATGGAAGCCTTGAAGGCGAGCCCCTTGTTACGTGGTTATTTTAAGGATAAAGAGAAAGAGAAACAAAAGAAAAAGTAGGATGCCTCAATTTACCTCATCTCATCTGCTGATACCTTATTGGGCTTTGGTTTAAAGGGCTGAATCAGATCTTCTACCTTGGTAATAATATATGTTGCTTTTGACACAATCTCTTCCCCGTCTTTGGTAAGTTTAATAGGCAGGGTATTCCGGTCAAATATCTGAACGCCCAGCTTTTCTTCCAATGTGCGCACCTGCTGGCTGATGGTGCTTTGTTCTGCATGGCAAATATCGGCTGCTTTTGAAAAACTTCCTGTTTCCGCAACGGCTATAACATATTGTAATTGGCGTAAGGTAACTAGCATAGGCAAATGTATGGTTTAGCCAAATGTACTAAAGTTAAATGAATATTGCACAGAAGAGGAAAGAATCGGTTAACTTTCTTATTTTGCCGCCTCTAATACAATTTTATTGCAAAAATGAATTACCTGAGCAAGCTTAAACAAATAAAGTGTTTTGTGTTTGATGTGGATGGCGTACTTACCGATGGAAAAGTGCTTGCCCTTGCCAGCGGTGAACAGGCCAGGAGTTTTCTGGTAAAGGATGGGTATGGAATTGAACGTGCCTTACTTGCCGGTTATCTGGTAGCCATTATCTCAGGCGGAGCTCAGGATGGGGTTCAAAAACGCCTCGGGTTTCTTAAAATCAAACATATTTATCTTGGCGTAAAAGATAAGGTAGAGGTGTTTCAAAATTTTTGCGAAATGCATGCGATTAAACCAGATGAGGTATTGTATGTAGGAGATGACCTGCCGGATTATGATGTGATGAAACTGGCCGGATTACCTTGCTGCCCCCTTGATGCCGTGCAGGAAATTAAAGATATTTCCCTTTATGTTTCTGAGAAAAAAGGGGGAGAAGGTTGTGTGCGTGATGTGATTGAAAAAGTGATGAAAGTGCAGGGAACCTGGAGAAAATTTGAGAATGAAAATATAAACAATTAGTATTTCGTTAAAGGTCTGAATATTCATGTAAAACCTGTTTGAAGGTGTTGAGAATTAATGTAAATTTACCATGATGAATCAAATAAGGAATATCATTTTTGTGCTGCTGTTTATACTTGCCGCAACGCAGGTTTATGCATCCCGCATTCTTATTCCCATGGACGAGAGCCAGAAAAACCATTTAAAAGCTTATGGCATTGCCTACTGGGAGTTAAAAAAAGACCTTGATGTAGATTGGCTCCTCAATTACCGCGATGGCAGCTTTTTACTTCCTTATGATGAAACCGCTGAAAAAGAATGCCGCGTGCGTGGTGTAACTTATGAAGTGGTAAGCGAAGGTCAGGTGAGCCAGATATTGGCAGAAATTGCCAAACCTGAGGTAAATATGGAACTGGTAAAACTTCACAAAGCCCCCAAAATTGCGGTATACTCTCCCAAAACCAAACAACCCTGGGACGATGCCGTGACCCTGGTACTTACCTATGCCGAAATCCCTTATGATATTATTTTTGATGATGAAGTGCTGATGAATAAACTTCCCCTGTACGATTGGCTTCACCTGCACCACGAAGATTTTACAGGCCAGTATGGGAAGTTTTATGCAAGTTTTGCCAATACCGCATGGTATCAGGCAGAGGTAAGGGAATCTGAAGCCACCGCCACACGACATGGTTTTGCCAAGGTAAGTGAACTCAAATTAGCCGTTGCCAAAAAAATAAGGGATTATGTAATAGGTGGCGGATTTTTATTCGCTATGTGCTCGGCAACGGATTCATATGATATTGCCCTCTCGGCAGATGGGGTAGATATTTGTGATGCCATTTTTGATGGCGACCCCATGGATCCAAATCCGGATGCCAAACTCGATTATAGCAAAACATTTGCTTTCAAGGATTACAAACTCATTAATAATCCTTATATCTACGAGTATTCTTATATAGATGCCACACCTGATACAAGGCCCATCAACGAAGACAACGATTATTTTACTTTATTCGATTTTTCCGCCAAGTGGGATATGGTTCCTACCATGTTGTGCCAGAACCACACCAAAGCGGTTAAAGGATTTTACGGTCAAACAACGGCCTTTAGAAAACAATTTATTAAAAGCGAAGTGCTGGTAATGGGCGAAACCAAACAACTTGGCGAAGCCCGTTATATCCACGGCACAAGCGGCAAAGGCACCTGGACCTTCTACGGAGGCCATGATCCGGAAGACTATCAACACCAGGTAGGAGAACCACCAACAGACCTCAACCTGCACCCCAACTCACCAGGCTACCGCCTCATTCTTAATAATATTCTTTTCCCTTCTGCCAAGAAGAAAAAGATGAAAACGTAACTGGGCTAGTGCTTGGTGCAAAGTGCTCGGTGCTTAGTTGAAAGGTTGAATGCTGAGGTTGAGTTTTAAATGTTAAATTCAATTGGTGCACTTGTCACTAGTCATTGGACATTTGTCATTGAACATTGCCTGTCCCGCAAGGCGGGAGTCATTGGGCATTAGTCATTGGGCATTAGTTATTTGTCATTGGACATTTGTCATTGGGGATTCGACTCCGGGCACTATGTACTGAGCACTTGTCATTGCCCGTCCCGCAAGGTGTGAGTCACTGGGTATTGAAGAAGTAAATATCTTAAACATAATTCGTGGAAATCCGCTACAACCCGCGCAAGACTTCTAAAAAAAAAGTTTGTGTTAATTTCATGCCTGCGGCTTGACAGGTGTGGCTACCTACTAGTCTTCTAAGGGCGGTTAGTTGGTTTGGGTAGCGGCTTTTTTTTCTGCGTAGTCCATATTTTCCTGGAAGCTTGTTTGCAGGTAGGCTTTGCCCAAATTGATAAGTTTGGTAATGGTGGAATCTGAGGTGTTGTGTAATAGTTCTTTTTGCTGGATATGATCGAAGATGATTTTTTGTTCGGTGGTGATCCACCCAAATCCATTGTCAAAGGCGTAATAGGCAAATGCCGGTGCATAGGGGTTAAAGATGTTTTTGCTGCGTACATATGCGGCATCTTTAATTCGGCATTGTGCCAAAATAGTTGCAGGAATATCCGTATGCATGGCTACACGGTTATTAGGTTTTCCCCTGAGTGTTTCCTTTAAAGCACCTCCGGTAATCAACATGGGAATATGGTGGCGCTCAGTTTCATTATTGCTTCGCTGTTTGGGAAACTTGCAGCTATGGTCGGCCATAATTACGTATAAGGTATTGTTATACCAGGGTTGTTTTTTTGCTTCCTGCATATAGGCATACAGGCAGCTATCGGCATAATGCATGGTATTGCGGTAGTTGTTTCCCACTTTATCATTTCCTTCAGGAAAATACTTAGGAACGTCTGCATCAAACCACTCGTGTGTGGTCATGGTTGTGAGGGCTGAGAAAAATGGCTGGGGTGTATTTTTTAATTCGCGCAGGTGCAGGGCAAATGTTTCTTCATCATAGGCTCCCCAAACGGTTCTTTTATGTATTTCAAAATCATCTTCCCCCATAATTTTCTGTATCCCTGCTGCGCGCAGGTATGCTTCCACATTATCAAAAAACAGGCGGCCTCCGGTGTAAAAGGAGGTATGATAACCGTTGTTATTAAACGTGCGTATGATGTTTGGCAACTTATCAAACTTACCAAAGGATTGAATAATGGAACTCACCGGTTGTGCAGGGTAAGCACTCAGCGCTGCCAGCAATCCTTGTTCAGTGCGGTAGCCTGTGGAGTAAAAATGGGTAAACAATATGCCTTCTTCTGCCAGTTTGCCAAACATGGGCGTTACACCTTTTTCTCCTCCTAAACATTCCATTACATCAGGATTCCAGCTTTCCAGAAAAATAAAAACAATATTGGGTTTAGCATTTGATGTAATATACGTGGTAGAATCAGCAGGGGTTAAGTGCATAGATTTCAACAGCGTTTCTGCCTTCTCTTTTTCAAAATAGGCATAAGGATTTGTTTCCGGATCAACAGGCTTGGCAAGCAGGTCGATAAAATTCCATATCCCGTTTAATGAAGCATAATTCAAAACGGCATGTGGAGAATGAAAAACCCAGTTGCGGTTTAATGGCACACGTTGCAGTCCTCCACGCATACCAATAATGATAAGTCCGGTTAAAGCAAGTGATAACACGGCTTTTGATACCATACCAAGGCTTGGTGTATACGTTTGAGGATGAAAATAGCTATACAGCCTGAACAGAAAAATAACCTGTGCTGCAATAATGATTAATAGCCCAATATTTTCAATAGCAAATAAGGTTGGCAATACTTCCTGCGGGTAGGCGAGATAGGAGAGGGCTTTGCCATTTATTTTGGTGCCCCATACTTTATAAATGCCATCATCAGAAACGGCAATAAAGGTGCAGATGATAACAATCACTTTATTAAAGTAGGAGATGATCTGAAACACGCTGTTGAAGGATGGAACAAAGGAATGGATCATCAGAAGCAAGGCTGGAAGCGCTATCAGGTATGTTGATGTGGCGATATCCATCCCCAGTGCTTTGTAGTTGGCCTGCCATATTTCTCTCCACCCAAAAGTAATGGCATCATAATTAATCAGTAAAAAAACAATACGCTGTATAAAGAAAAACAGGATCCAGAATAAAAGAAGTTTTAGCAGGGATTTAATCATGGCAGGGGTTAGTTGTACATACGCCACCTTACGCCCATCCGGAATGATGCCAGCGAAACGGGATAGTTAGGTGTATAATAAAAACCGGAATTGACAAGGTCCTGATTCACGTGTTCGTATTTGGCAAAAACAATGGCACTTTTGATCAGCATACATACAAATGGATCCACCAATGGGTAATTGCCAATTTTGGTGCTGTTTTGCAAATAGAATAAACGGGTGGCAGGGTTATAGGCATTGCCATAATAAGCCGTATTGTAAAATACATCAAACCCTAACTGAAAGGTGGTTGATTTAAACAAACGCGACTGAAAATAATACCTTAACATGCCAGCAAATTCAGGTACCCTTATCACCTTGTCTGATGTTTGCTGGTAAATCAGCTGGTGCTCAAAAAAGAATTTCCAGAGTTGAAATGTTTTGGAAACTTCGGCTGTAAGTATATTGATGGTGCCGGTTTGTTGCTGTGGCAACGCTTTATCGTTTACGTATACCAGGTTATGCAGCACATAATAGTTTACCTTAAGTTCAAGATTGTTTTTAAAAGAATTGGTTTTAAGTGTGCCTCCGGTTTTGGTATAAAAGGTTGGGTTAAAATTGTTGTTCCATATAAACTGGTTGGCCTTAAATAACTGCATGGTAAAATCGGGCCGGTATTGTTGAATGGTTGCTTCAGGTATCAGATCCAGCCATTTGGTTGATAAGGTATAATACCCGTTTAACTTATAATCTCCGGCATTATATCCGGCAACGGTATAGTTGGCACGAATACCGTAAATGGCTTTGTTCTTTTTTACATCAGTTTGATCAAATCCACCTGCAATATCTGCATTATAAAAAAAGCGGGTAAATGCTGTTTGTGCTGTATTGATGAGGTGATAACCTCCACCTGCAAAAAATACCAACCGCATACTATCCGCGCTAAGTTTGCTGAAATATTGCAACTCTATGCTGTTGGATAGTTTTCCGTAATAGGCAGAATCGCTGGTGGTGGAAGTGGTATCGTAATAGCGGTTGGGAAATAAAACAGAATCCTCGTCACCATCATTATCAAACACAAAACTGATTTCGTGGGCATGCAGGGTATGCGATAATTGAAACTGCGGGGCAAAGGAATAAAGACTGTCTTCGCCAACAGAGGTAAAACCACCGTTACCAAATTTTACATATTGTTTTATATACCCGTCACGCGATTTAAAACGGGTTTGAGAATTATTGAGTTTAACCAGCACCGTTTTATTGGCCCCTGTAAGCGATTCAAAAGCCGAGTCGCTTTGGATTCCACCACTTTCTTCATTTACTCCTTTGTTCCATATGGCATGAGCAAGCAGTTCATACCTTTTGTTTTTACTGAAGTAGTGCGTAAAAAACTGGTAATTATACATGCTGGTTAATTGTTTCAGATAAAACCCCTGAGAGGTAATGCGCTGATACTCCAATCCGGCATTCCAGCGGGGCAGGATATTTTGAGCATGTTTTGCCTGAAGAAAAATAACCTCATTGGATCCCTGGGCATAAAACAAATCGGTATAAGGTATTTTGGTATTGTAGAAACGGGTGTTTTGGGGATCAATAAAATAAGGTTCCAGCGGATTAAATCCATATTGAAATCCGGCTTCTCTTTCAGGGGTAAACAGCAGGGGTCTGATGGCTGTACCCACGTTTCCCAGATCCTGAAACACGATATGTTTTTTAAAACCGGGATGAAAAATTTCATTGCGCAATAAACCGGTGTCGATAGGTATATAGGTAAGGCTCAGGTTTATTTCCCTTTCCGTAATGTATCGGGTGGAGCGGGGCAGGCTGCGCAAACTATCCTGAGCCTGGACAGTAATACCGGCCAGCAGGAGTATACATATGGATATGACAAATCTTTTCAGAGGCACGGTTTATTTTGTCACCTTCATTACCTGAAACCCGCTTTCTGTTTTAAGCTGTAGCAGATAAATTCCCTGCTGAAGGTTTTCGGTATGAAGCTGAATTTGCTCTTGGTTTGGCTGCAAATAAAAGTTTTTTTCAGCAACAAGTTGCCCCTGAATATTCAATAATCGTGCATAAAGTGTTTGAGATTGGTGTTTTTGCAGGCTTATGGTTAAGTCATCTGCAAAAGGATTTGGGTACACCCTTCTCGCAATGCTGCTTTGTTCTTCATACAAGGCAAGCGGGAAATTGGTATTCATTACAAACAATCCTTCACTGATATCGCTTACAAGGATATTGCCCGAAGGCAAAAAAGGCCAAACGCCCCAACATCCGTGAAATCCGGTATAACCTCCAGGCGGATTTAAGGTATACGTATCATAATAAGCAGCCACTTTAGGTACACCCGGAAACTGCAAAGAGGCCGGATTGCGCAGGTCGTAAATATAAATGCCATCCTCATAGCTGGATACAAATGCAAACCCACCCTTCCAATAAGCATTGTGTGGTAATGCACCGGTATGCGAGTTCCAAACAGTTTTAAATGATGGGTTGGCTATATCAGAAATATCATAAAGTTTTATTCCCAGCCCCTGGTTTTCATCGGTAAACATCAACCATTTTCCGGTGCTGTCAATCCACGGGCTGTGGTTATAACCACTTTGCGGATAGGGTGGTGCTATCGATCCAAGCAATACCGGATTGGTGGCATTGCGCATATCAAAAATATAGAGGCCCGCATATTCACCGGAAAGGTAAGCGGTATCATTCCGCGCATACATCTCATGCACCTTACTAAAAGTACCGGCCGGTGGATTAAGCCTGGCAATTAATTCCGGACGCTCCGGGTTGTTAAGTGATAATACATCCATGGCCGAAAGCCCCGCAGGCTTAAGCAAATTGGTGCACATATACAGGCGTTTGCTGGCTGCCTCAATAAAAATAGTATGGGTGGATGATCCGAATGTATCGTTATTAAATACCTCAACCACAGAATCCGGCAGGTATTGTAAATCAAAAATTTGTAAGCCACCCGTACCGGAAGTTCGGTCAGAAACGGTGTACAGGTAATGGGAGTAAGTGTCGTAATCCCTGTTGATGGCCGATTTTGCCCTTCCTGCTTTTACATCGCAAAATACCATCTGGCTTGGGTCGGTAACATCAAACACATAAATACTGTCAGTACTGCCTGCAATAAAATACTCCCTGTTTTTTATATTGTCTTTCCAGCCCGTGCAATCATTCCATATCTGATCTCCGTCAACCTTTGGCAGGTTAGGGTTATTCCACTTGCTTAATACTTTCAGGTTTTGTGAATCCTGTGCATTGGCAGCAACAAACCAAAGAAGGAATGTGAGGGCAAGTACTTTTTTCATAATTCGCGGATGAGTTCTTTGATGATCAAGGACATGTTTGGCTCTGCTTTGGTTGCAGCATGAATCACATCCTCCAAAGTTGTTTTTTCCGGCTGGTCGGGCAATCCCATATCTGTAATAACCGAAATGGCAAAAACCGGAATATCCATATGCCGGGCAACAATATTCTCAGGAACTGAGCTCATGCCCACCGCATCGGCACCAATAATTCTCAGGTATTTATATTCTGCCCTTGTTTCAAGCGTAGGGCCCTGAACGGCCGCATAAACCCCTTCATGTGCCACTATATTGTTTTTTGCAGCAATATCTTTTGCGCGTTTGATGAGGTTAAAATCATAAGGTTCGCTCATTTCGGGGAAACGTGGTCCAAGGCTGTCCTCATTTTTTCCACGCAATGGGTGATCGGGCAGCAGGTTAATATGGTCGTTCAGAATCATCAGTTCCGATACCTTGTAAGCCGGGTTTAATCCGCCTGAGGCATTGGAAATAATCAGGGTTTGGATGCCTAAAAATTTCATTACCCTTACAGGAAATGTTACCTGCTGCAGGTTATACCCTTCATAAAAATGAAACCTTCCCTGCATGCATACCACCTGTTTGCCTCCCAGTAAACCAAATATCAGTTTGCCTGCATGGCTCTCCACAGTTGATACCGGAAAATGCGGAATATCGCGGTACGAAATTTCGGTATGTATTTCAATATCCTGTACCAGTCCGCCAAGGCCCGTACCCAAAATAATACCTGCCTGCGGGGTTGAGTTTTGTTTGCTTTTAATAAAGGCTACTGCCTCATTGATTTGTTGAATGAACATAATTGCTGATGGCGTTTAATAATTCCTGTCCGTTTTGGTTAATGAAATAAATTTCCATTGGCCAGTAATACACAGGAAGTTGTTCGATATAATGTTTATGAGCATGCCCCTGAAGGCGTTTGGCATCTTTTTCTGTGGTTACCAATAATGAATCGGCATATTGCAAAAGTGCCAAACGTTCGCTCAAATCTTTCAGTTCTTTGTCGGTATAGTTGTGGTGGTCGCTAAAACGCATAAAGTGTTTCAGGGTAGTATGTTTTTGTAGTTGCTGCTCAAATAAGGCATGTCTGGCAATACCTGCAAAGCCTATGGTTTGGTGTTTACCGATGCCGGCAACAGCCAGGGTACTTTTATTAAAAACATGAACCAGTTCAGTGCTGTACCTGATGCCCGTAAAAAATACCTGCTGATGAGGCAATGGTTTTATTTCTGCCACCAGTTGTTCCTGTTGCTGTTTGCTAATATCATCGGGGCATTTGGTAACAATGATCATATCTGCTCTTTTGTAAGCACTTCTGAATTCCCTTAAACGTCCGGAAGGCAGCAGCCAGTCTCTGGTAAACAATTGATCAAAAGGAGTAAGTATAATATTAAAACCGGGCTTAATACTCAGGTGCTGAAAACCATCATCCATCAGTATCACTTCCGTATCGGGTGCATCGGCCAGCAGATCGGGCACACCCAGCACGCGGTTTTCACTCACCGCCACCGGCACATCCCTGAATTTTTGTTTAATCTGCAAGGGCTCATCACCAATATCAGCCGCTGTTGATACGCCATCTGCCAGCACATAACCTGTTGTTTTGCGCATATAACCCCTGCTAAGCACGGCCAGCTTGTAATGGTCTTTTAAAGCGGCAATAATCCACTCTATATGAGGGGTTTTTCCGGTGCCACCAGCTGAAATATTGCCCACACATACAATTGGAAACTCAAAATCCATGCGGGTTAATACCCCTGCTTTATACAAGAGGTTTCTGATAAATATACCGGTACCGTAAAGCAGGGTAAAGGGCAATAATAACAGGCGAAGCAGCAACATTACTGCAAGTATAACAATTAAACTGATGGAATGCGGATGATAAACATCATTTAACCAATGGTTACATACTGGATAATAAAACACAGCAGCACCAGCAATAATATAAACAGAATACCGCTCAGGGTAAATTCTTTTAGTTCCGGTCCGTTTTGCCAAATTTTCATGCAACAAATGTCACCACAGCAGGCAAACCAATCAATCGCCTGATCAGGGTATATTTTACAGGAAGAGCTGTTTTTTTACCTGCTGGTTTGGCTGTCCACACTTTCTGTCAGGCTGTTGAAATATCCACATTAAGGCCATAATTCTGTGGATTACCATAGCGCCAATACCCCTAATTTGCAGGCTTGTTTGGCTGGCAGCAACAGGATGTATGCAGCCGTGCCGGCCTTTGATGAAATTGAAACGTAGAGATTATGGCAGAAAAAGAAAAAGTGATTTATGATGAAAGCAGCATACGCTCCCTTGACTGGAAGGAGCATATACGTCTGCGCCCGGGTATGTATATTGGTAAACTGGGTGATGGTTCTGCTCCGGATGACGGAGTTTATGTATTGCTCAAGGAAGTAGTTGATAACTCAATTGACGAGCATGTAATGGGTCATGGCAAAACCATTGATATTAAAATACAGGATAATAAAGTATATATACGCGATTATGGGCGTGGCATACCACTGGGTAAGGTGGTTGATGTAGTGAGCAAGATAAATACCGGTGGTAAATACGATTCCAAAGCGTTTCAAAAATCGGTTGGATTAAACGGGGTGGGAACCAAGGCTGTAAATGCATTGGCGGTTTATTTTAAAGTACAATCGTACCGCGATGGAAAAACGGTAGCGGCCGAGTTTACCAAAGGCGAGCTGGTAAAAGAATTTAAACAACAGCAAACCCTGGAGCCCGATGGTACCCTGGTGGTATTTACCCCGGATGATACCATTTTTAAACATTACCACTATATCCCTGAGTTTATAGAAAATATGTTGTGGAACTATGCTTACCTCAACTCGGGGTTAACCATTAACTACAACGATAAAAAATTCTACTCCAAAGATGGCTTGCTCGATTTGCTTAAACGCAAAACCAACGAAGAGGAAATACGTTACCCCATTATTCACCTCAAAGGGGAGGATATTGAAGTGGCCATTACCCACGAAAATCAATATGGCGAAGAATATTACTCTTTTGTAAACGGACAACATACCACCCAGGGCGGAACCCACCTGCAGGCTTTCCGTGACGCCTTTGCCAAAACCATACGCGATTTTTATAAAAGGGAATTTGACCTGGCCGATATGCGTGCCTCCATTATTGCCGCAGTAAGTGTGCGTGTGCAGGAGCCTGTATTCGAATCGCAAACAAAAACCAAACTGGGCTCCATTAATATGGGTGTAGATGGGCCAACGGTAAAACAACATGCCATGGACTTTATGAAAAAAGCCCTGGATGATTACCTGCACAAACACCCGCAAACGGCCGAAGCTTTATTAAAACGAATTAACCAGAGCGAGCGTGAGCGCAAAGAAATGGCCGGTATTAAAAAGCTGGCCAACGAGCGCGCCAAAAAAGCTTCTCTGCACAATAAAAAATTACGCGATTGCCGCTTTCACTATGATGAGGAAAAAAATGAAAGGCGCCACGATTCTACCTTGTTTATTACCGAGGGTGATTCTGCCAGTGGTTCCATTACCAAAAGCCGCGATGTAGAAACACAGGCAGTTTTTAGCCTCAGGGGTAAGCCGCTTAATTGTTATGGCCTAACCAAAAAAGTGGTTTACGAAAACGAAGAGTTTAACCTCCTGCAACATGCCTTAAATATTGAAGAAGGATTGGAAGGGTTGCGCTACAACCGTATTGTTATTGCAACCGATGCCGATGTGGATGGCATGCATATACGCCTGCTGATGCTTACCTTCTTTATGCAGTTTTTTCCCGATCTGGTAAAAAACGGTCACCTCTATATTCTGGAAACACCTTTGTTCCGTGTGCGCAATAAACAACAAACCATTTATTGCTACAGCGAGGAAGAAAAACAAAGGGCAATGGCCAAACTGGGTGTGCGTCCGGAAATTACCCGATTCAAAGGTCTGGGAGAAATTTCACCGGAAGAGTTCGGGTTATTTATTGGAGAAGATATTAAACTGCAACCTGTTATTCTTACCCAGGATACACCTATACCAAAACTGCTTGAATATTTTATGGGCAAAAACACCATCGACAGGCAGAACTTTATTATAGAAAACCTGAGGGTAGAAAAGGATGTGGTTACCAAGGAAGAAGTGGAAGAAGAAGTTTGATGGGCTGGTAATTAGTGCTCAGTGCTTGGTGCTCAGTGCTCAGTGCATAGTTAGGAAGTTCGAAGTTGAGGAGTTCGAAGCTGGGAATTGGTTATAGGGTAGGGCTGTGAGTTTGTTTTGTGATTAACGCTGCGTCTCTACCTTTGCGCCTCTTGCGCCTTTGCGAGAAAAAAAAGTGTTGAGTAGGGAATTTGAAATGATGGATATTAAAGTTTTAAGTGTAGAAAAAAGTATGCCGTGCACTATTTACTGTGCACCAATTAATAAGGATGGAAGAGAACAATACAGTAAACAATGAGCATGGGTTACATAGTGTAATACCTGTTACCGGTTTGTACGAAAACTGGTTTCTGGATTATGCTTCTTATGTAATCCTGGAGCGTGCGGTGCCTGCCGTAAATGATGGGCTAAAGCCTGTGCAGCGCAGGATTTTGCATGCCATGAAAGAAATGGATGATGGCCGTTTTAATAAGGCTGCCAATATCATCGGGCAAACCATGCAGTATCACCCGCATGGAGATGCAGCTATTGGTGATGCCATGGTGGGTCTGGGGCAAAAAGACCTGATGATTGAAACGCAGGGAAACTGGGGCGATGTGCGCACGGGCGATGCTTCTGCTGCTCCGCGTTATATCGAAGCCCGCTTATCTAAATTTGCCCTCGAAATTGCTTTTAACGGTCAAACTACCGAGTGGCAGGCTTCTTATGATGGACGTAAAAAAGAACCGGTAACCCTTCCTATGAAATTCCCTTTGCTGGTGGCTCAGGGCGTAGAGGGTATTGCCGTTGGTTTGGCTACCAAAATATTGCCGCACAATTTCTGCGAAATATTACGTGCCGCTATTGATGCTACCAAAGGCAAAACAGTTGATATATACCCGGATTTTGCTACCGGTGGTATGGTGGATGTTACCAACTACAACAAAGGTGCAAAAGGTGGAAAGGTGCGTGTTCGGGCTAAAATAGAGGAGCTCGATAAAAAAACACTGCTTATTAAGGATATTCCTTTTTCAACCACCACATCAAGCTTAATCGATTCGATTATTAAAGCCAATGATGCGGGTAAAATTAAAATCAAAAAGGTAATTGATAATACGGCTAAAGATGTGGAGATCGAAATTCAACTGGCTCCCGGTGTTTCGCCTGATATTACCATTGATGCCCTTTATGCATTTACCGATTGCGAAGTGAGTATTTCGCCTAATGCTTGCGTGATTGTAAACGAAAAGCCCATTTTTACTGATGTGGCTGAACTGCTGCGTTTGTCGGTGGAGTACACACGCGAGTTGCTGAAACGTGAGCTGGAAATACGCAAAGGAGAGCTGGAGGAAAACTGGCATTTTTCTTCCCTCGAAAAAATATTTATAGAAAAACGCATTTACCGCGATATTGAAGAGTGCGAAACCTTTGAAGCTGTAATTGATACCATCTTTAAAGGAATGAACAAATTCAGAAAACTGTTCAGACGCGATATTACCGAAGATGATATTTTAAAACTTACCGACATTAAAATTAAACGGATTTCCAAGTACGATTCGTTTAAGGCTGATGAAGTGATGCGCAAGATAGAGGAGGAGATGGTGCAGGTACAAAACGACCTCGATAACCTCAAACCTTATCAGGTGAAGTATTATGAAAACCTGTTGAAAAAATATGGCAAAGGCCGTGAGCGCAAAACCGAAATAAAAATATTCGATACCATACAGGCCAATCAGGTGGCTATTGCCAACAAAAAGCTGTACGTGAACCGTGCCGAAGGTTTTGTGGGTACAGGCAATGCCATGAAAAACGATGAATACATTTGCGACTGCTCCGATATTGATGATATCATTGTATTCCGCAAGGATGGCAAAATGCAGGTAAGCAAGGTGCAGGATAAATCTTTTGTGGGTAAAGATGTGCTGCATGTAGATGTGTTCCGCAAAAACGATGAGCGCAGAATTTATAATATGATTTACCTGGATGGTAAAACCAAAACCAGCTACGCCAAACGTTTTGCTGTAATGGGTATTACCCGCGATAAGGAATACGATCTTACCACCGGCAGCGCCAACAGCAAGGTATTGTACTTTACTGCCAACCCCAACAGTGAGGCCGAATTGGTAGAGATTGCCCTCAGCCCTATGTCGCACGCACGTAAACTTACTTTCGATTATAATTTTGCAGAGCTGGCCATTAAAGGGCGCCAATCAGTTGGTAATATTGTTAGCAAATACCTTATTAAATCCATCCGCTTAAAACAAAAAGGAGCTTCAACCCTGGGCGGACGCAAAATCTGGTACGATGAAGTAATTGGCCGCCTCAATGTAGACGATCGTGGGCGTTACCTCGGAGAGTTTGATACACATGATCAGATACTGGTATTGTATAAGGATGGAAATTATGAGTTAACCAATTTCGACCTGAGCAACCATTATGATGTGGCGCAGTTGCTGCATATCGGCAAGTTTAAGCCTAAGCGCCCGGTATCGCTGGTGTATTATAATGATAAGGAAAAAGCTTACCTCATTAAACGTTTTTATATAGAAACATTAACACAAAACAAGAAGTTTCTCTGTATCCCGGAGGGCGATAAAAACCGGGTGGTAATGGCAACCGACCAGCAAACGCCAATTGTGGTGCTGGAAAGAAAGGGCAGCAGCAAAAAGGAGAATACGGAAGAAACCATTAACCTGGCGAGTTTTATTGAAGTAAAAGGATGGAAAACCATAGGCAATAAATTTGCGGAGAAAGATTTTGTGGGACTTCAATTATTACCACCCGATCCTGAAACAGAAATAGAGGAAGAAATAAAAGAAGCCCTTCAACCACCGCCACAACAAATGTTGCTGGTAAACGATGAGTTGCTGAAGGAAGAGGAAGAAAAAGTAAAACGCCTGCTGGCCGATGATCCGGAAGATAAAACCGAGAAACCAAAGAAACCCAAAAACACCAGGCCCGGTCCCGATAACGACCAGCCGAAGTTGTTTTAAAGATGGGCTGATATGATTAAATATAAAAATACCTGTGAGTTCGCTTGCAGGTATTTTTTTGTTTTAGGCATAGGGTTAATGATTGAATGCGCCTTGTTTTTGTGGTGAAGAATAAGGAGGTTTGTTATTGTTTACATGTTCCATTTGTTAAACGCCCGATAAAATATCATGATGGTTAAACTTAAAACGGTTACCCTACTTCTTTTTCTTTCTGTTGTATTCTCAGGATGCGATTTGTTAGGCCATTTAAGAACAGCTTCCGGGAAAACGCAAGAGTTTGTTGAATTCACATTGAATGAAAATTATGAGCAGGCAAGAGCGTGTCTGTTGGCTGATTCTGTTAGTTTAAGCGATGATTCTGTTAAGCTGATTCTTGGAAACTTTCGAGGACTGATTATTAATAATTTTGGTAAGCAACTGGATTTTGCAATAACAAGTGTTGAAAAAAAGTATTCAACCAATGAAGAGGAGAGCACCCCACCTAATGCAACTTTGTGTTTAGTTCAGTTTAAGAATGAGAATGAGTTTGGTGTTTTTAAGGTTTTATTTGATGATGTAACAGGGAAAATAATAAACATCAATTTGCTTAATATTAAACGCCCTATTCCAGCAATGCTTTATTTTTGGCTTTTTGGATTGGTAGCACTCAGTGTAATTGGATTCAATATTTATGTAATCAGGTTAATTAAAAAAAGTACCTTAAAAAGGAAATGGTTGAAATATCTGGCCGTAGTGGTTCTGAATTTCCCTGCAATATCCTACGCTGTAATTGATGGTTTGTCTTATAGTTTTAGCCTCCAAATGCTGTTCGGAGTTAGTTTTAGCATCATGGGTTATTTGAATAGTTCATGGACGGTAGGTTTACCCATTGGTGCTTTTTATATGTTCTGGAAAGTGAAGGACGATTCTAAAACTGATCATAATTCCGTTTCAGACATGGACATAAAATTTGCTCATGAATCCGATAACGAAAAATCTATTTCGGAAGATAATAACCCTATAACATAATCAATCGCTCTTTAGCGCACAAGAACACTATTATTATGAAACGTCTAACTATACTTCAATCATCACACCCCTTTCCCTTTCTCTTTCTCTTTCTCTTTCTGTTTCTCTTTCCCTTTCTAACCTTTGCCCAGGAGCGTCCTCTCACCGTGCCCGATTACAAAGCCATAAACAAAGAAGTAAACAATCCGGCTTCTCCCTATTATTATGCACCTCTATTAAAGCGCTATGAATCCGCAGATACCACCCTAAGCAGGCAGGATTTTTTTTACCTGTATTTTGGGTTTAGCCAGCAGTCCGGATATAGCGGATACAAAACACCCAATCAGGCAGATTCTATCGGTGATATATTAAAGAAAAAGGCATTAACCGAAGAAGATAAAACAGAACTGAACCGCTTATGCAAAGCCGCAGCAAAAGAGTTGCCCTTTAACCTACGGTATTTGAGTTATCTGGCATATTCTTACAGGTTGCTAAAAGATACCCTAAACGCCAACCAGGTAAATTGGAAAATAAACGGAGTAGCCGATGCCATTATCTCCACTGGTGACGGCAAAACCGAACAAACCGCCTTTTATGTAATTTCCGTTTCAGATGAATACGAGTTATTGGATATATTTCATTTCGAGTTTGCCGGCCAGCAAAGCCTTACCAAAAGCAATTGTGATAAACTAACACTCAAAACCAACCGCTACGAACTCGAAGCCCTCTACTTCAACGTAAGCGTCATCCTGGACAGCCTGCAAAAACTGTTTGATAAATAGTACTTCTTAGACTTCTCGCATTTAGCCACTAATTATCACGAATCTTTTTTTTGAGAACTCTTCCGGGTGTAGCCACAGATTCCACAGATTGATTTTTGAGAAGACTTGCGTGTAGTAGCGATTTCCACGAATTATTTTTAAGATATTTACTTCTTCAATGGAGCGACAAGCAATGCCCAATGCCATGAACTTAACACTTAAAATTTAACATTTAAAACTCAACTTCAACATTTCTCTCCCCAACTTCAAACCCATCCGCGCACTGAGCACTACGTACTATGCACCAGTTATTCGAAGTATTATCGTTGGTGCAGGCACAGGCTATTGCCATCTGAATCTTTTAGCCATGCAAATTTCCCCCAGGGGGTTTGGTCTATTTTTCCTGCTTCAATCCCGTTTTCTTTTAGTTTTTTTACTTCGTCTTCTATGTTTTCTGTTTCACAAATGATACCATGAAAACTGCCAAGCGATATGGTGGTATTGCCATTTGGCAAACCCATTTGTATCCAGGTTTCACCATGTGGATCGGGTGCTTCTATGATTACCTGAAAGCCAAGTTTTAAATAAAACGCTTTTGCTTTTTGTCTGTCACTAACGGGAAGCATAATTATTTCTACTGATTTCATATGTATTAAAATTAGCTGATGAGGGAATATTTAAAACAAAGTTATGATCTAATAACACTCTATGAGTTGGTAAGTACGACAATTTTAACGGTTGATTGCGACAGGCGTTTGTTTTCTCTTATATCATGCTTTCGGGTATGATTTGCCAGAATGGGTTTCGCCTCCATTTTTTCATTCTAATGCCTTCAGGATGGTATTTCAGCAATCGAAAAAGCCCTTTCGGCAATTTTTTTGACCGTTTTGGAAAGTTTATTGGGTGTTTTTGGGGTAAGTGGCTTGTTTGCTGTAAGTTAAGGTGTTTTTGGTGGGCAAATCTGGTTTCTCTACCCTCAAAAAAAAGAGTGTTTTCACTCTATAAAAAGAGTGTTTTCACTCTTGATTTTGATGAGGGGGATGAGGAGGTTTGTAGTGGTGTAAACGTGTTTAAACGGTTGTATGTGTTTGTACACGTTTATGCTGGAAAATAAATATTTGAAAATGCAGTAGATAACTTGCTGAATATGTGTAGATACAGAATTGTGTATTGCGTATATTAATGAGTTGTGCGTCATTTTAAACGACAAAATATCAAACAATGAAATTGACCGAATTATACAAATTAAGACACAGCTTCGTCATAATAGGACTTACTGGTCGAACAGGCTCAGGATGCACTAAAATTGCTGAACTTCTTTCAGGTAGCTTTGAAAATCTTAAGAAAGGAATAAGAGATGTTTCTGAGGTTAAAAATTCGATTACAGCGCGAAAATTAGAAATATGTAAGGAATATCTTGAATATGAAGATAACTGGAAACCTTTTGAAGTAATAAAATACAAAGACGTTCTTTTGTTTTATTTAATATCACATATTGGTAGTGATAAAGAACTTTTAAATAATATTTTAAGTAATTTATATAAAGAAAACAAAGATGAAGACACGACTAAATTAGTTGATAAAATCAGTTCTGAAATTATCGACTGCCTTAGAGGTCAATCTATTTTGCCTGAAATTGTTAAGTTTAAAGGAAAGTTCAATAAAATAAAAGATAAAGAACAATTAGAAAGACTGAATGAATTATTTTTTGGGAATGAATTTAAATCAATTGCAGAAAAAATATCATCAATTTTAGAGGAAAATGGCTATTATAAAAGAACATTATTACTTCATTGGGTTAGTTGTAATATTAGGAATAGCGGAGACCCACTTAATCTTGAAAATGTCTCTAACATTGACTTTATCTACACAATTGCTGAATTAATTAATAGGATAATTAAATCTCGTAAAGCCTATAATGACAAAAGCAATAACCCAACAAAAATCATAATTGACTCTTTGAGAAATTCATTAGAGATAATGTTTTTCAAAGAAAGATATTCTGCATTTTATATGGTTGCTTCAAAAGAAGGTCAAAATAGAAATAAAGAAAGAATTTTGGAAAGATTGCCAAAAGGATTAGATGAAAGTGAGAAATTAAAAGTTGCCAATAACTTATTGGACCTAGACGCTATTGAATATAAAACAGGAGATCACAGTAAAGGGAAATTTGCTAGTCCAGATGTTTATAATTGTATTCAAAAAAGTGAGATTCATTTAGTAAACAACAACAAAATTGAGGATTTAGATTTTAATGATTTTTACTCCATAGAAGAGCAACTTTTAAAGATAATATCACTAATTCAACAGCCTGGAATAATAACACCTTCGTCAAGTGAAAGGTGTATGCAAATAGCCTTTAATGCTAAACTAAATTCTGGTTGTATCTCTCGTCAAGTTGGAGCTGTTGTAACAGATTCTAATTATTCCATTAAAGCTGTTGGATGGAATGATGTCCCTCAAGGTCAGACACCTTGTAACCTAAGAAATTCGAATGATTATTTCACAAATAATTTATCTGAAGGGCACTATTCAAACTTTGAACGAGGGATTAATTTAGATAGTATTGATGTTGACTATAAATACAAGAATAAAGAGCCGAAAACCTTTCCATTGGCAATAGCAGCATATTATAATGGTAAAGACACATCAAATAAAAACCCGAATTTAGAAGGTAAGAACTGTTCTTTTTGTTTTAAGTCAATTCACAATCATTTCGAAGGTGAAAAAAATCAAGTTCATACAAAATCACTTCACGCTGAAGAAAACGCAATGCTTCAAATCACAAAATATGGAGGACAAGCTTTAAAAGGTGGTATTTTATTCACAACTGCAAGTCCTTGCGAGTTATGCTCTAAAAAAGCAATGCAACTTGGCATAGAAAAGGTCTACTATATAGACCCGTATCCAGGAATTTCAGAACCACAAATTTTGACATACAATAGAGATTTCAAAATGAATTTAGTCACTTTTAACGGCTCTGTCGGCAAAGCATACAATAAACTTTATGAACCATTTATGGCTTATAAAGATGAAGTAAAGATAATGCTAGAGAATGAGCCTAAAACTTATAATGAATCATCAGACTTAGAAAAATTTATCTCAAAACTAACAAATGAAGAATTGAAATCAACTTTAAAAACTTATATCAATAGTCATGAAATTGATGAACAAAAATTATTGAATCAATTAAAAAAGTAGATAAAAAACGAACACATAACCGCACCTACCCAAAAGTGGCGATTCAGTGGTTAAATCAAGCTTTGAACTTCTATCAAAGCTTCTGCTTTACTGACAGTGACGTGCTTCGAAATCGCCACCTTCGGGTAGCTGCCAACCGTGTGTGACCTGAACAGCAGCATATTTGCTGCTGGTGTTTTAAATCTGATGAGAGATGGCCTCTCAATAACGACTTTCAGGAGTAGTTATTAAACCACCTTATGCTGCATTATCAGGAAACTGAGGTGTGCTGAGCGATAAGGAATTTAGCGAAGCGTTATCACGAATTCCGATGAGAAACAATTCGCTATGAGTAAAAACGGGAGTAAGAATTCCCGTAGGTGCGAATGCAAAGAGCTGAACGCAAGTGAACCAATGATGAAGCCTCGTAAGTGCAAAAGGAGTTGTCAAAACCGGGTAGTTACGTTTGTACCCATTACAAAGTGTGTTGGATACCTGATTACTGAACACATGGCAACCGGGGTTAAGTTGGCAGGACAAGCATTCAGGCTGATTTAAGGAACAGGTGAACTCTATATCGTTCTGTAAAATCGAGAGAGGAAACAGACAACAAGGATGTGGTTGAGATATAGGGGACAGACTTAGTTGTAGTAGTGATGAATTTTCTGTAATGGAAAAGGAGCGAAGGACTAAGCATGTTGAGTTTACATAACAATTTACAACCGTAAAAAGGGATTATTGATTATTTTGAAACAAAGTCACAGCCAATTACCAAATTTGGTATGTTATGTTTTTCATTCTACCAGAACTTTATAACATTTTAATAAATCTTACAGGGCAAGTAGTATATTTGATTCTAACTAAAACTTAGTGCAATGGATTACAATCAAAGGCTAAAAGACATTAGAGATCTTCTAGGTTCTCTTCAACTTTCAGAGAGTGGTATAGGCCATTTAGAAAAACTTGTAGATGAAGCAGACGGTATTGCAACTGCTTATTCCCTAGACTCACTCAAAAATAATTTATGGCAGACGCGGTATAAGTGCCTAGACCATCTATTAGCGAACAGGGATAAACCTCAAAAGCGGATTCAATCGTGGGAAGAAACAATTACGCATTTCCGCCAAGATTTAAGTGACTATCTATCACGTTTGCCCCGCTAGGTACATATCCCCACGTTCTCGCGCATTTGCAATGCGTGAGTGGGATATAAGTACAAGGCAAAATATCGATGATTTTCGATACACTTATGAGGAAAAAATACACCACATAATATCGTCAGGGAATTTGAATGTAAAAACAAGCCATCAGAATTCCATACAACTTAATAAAATGCTAATTCTTTTGATACGCTAAGATGTAATTAACTTATGTGATTATACTTGTAACAATTTGAAAACGACTCATGACACGAGAACTTTTAATTTGGACGGCACTAAGCTTAACAGCTTGTTTTAGTTTCAGCTTCACCTCCGCATACATGCAGGCAAATAATTGCAAGACAGAGCAATTATTTGGAGACTGGATTTTTATCAATATGTACACAAGTAGACTTGCTAAAATTGATGGCTTAAATTTGGAACCAGTTAGTTCCAGGAATGGTACACCGGCTATTACATATAATAAATCAGGTACATACATTGATAACCATGGAGACTACACCACAACAGGAAAATATATTGTAGACGAACGGAAATGTCTGATAAAATTATTTACCGATAACAAAAAGAAAGAAGATACTTTGGTATTTGAAATTACCTACTTAGACAGCAAGTATCTTTTGTTTGCTGATTATAGCGGACAAGCTACCAGAACTTTTTTCTACAAAAGGAAGGAATAGTTCCATCAGGTTTCGCCCTTTTGATTATGCACGTTTGTAATGGCCGAATGCAATAATTAAACATGTCGACAACTTTCTTAATTGGAAACAGCCCTTGGTTTTTTGCCCTTTTATTCCAAAATTTACAAGTAGGGGCCGTTGATAGGTTTTTTCGCAGGCAGCCTTTGGTGGAAATTTAAAAAGAAAACATTGAAAGGATGGAAAATATTATAATTGAGAAAATAAAAGCTGCAGTAGCTAATCATCCAGATATAGATGAGCTACATAAAATAATTGAGGAGAATAAGCACACATACTGTTTTTTTATAAAAAGTAAAGCGGAACTTCTTGATGATTATTCATTCCGACTTGAAGAAACATCCGCACGAGGAGTTAAAATTAAAGGATTAGAGTTGTTGGTAAATAACATAAGGGAACTTGAAGAAAGTAACATACGAGTTAATACCTTTCTAACCGGAGAGTTAAATTATACAGCTATTTATACGGATGAATATATCACTACTGTCTATGGTGTCATTTAAGAGTATAGGAAATGCCCCCCCCCCCAGTTCTCGCGCATTTATAATGCATGAGTGGGATTTGAATACTTGGCAGAATTTTATAATGTTTGCGAAATTATTATAAGGATAATTTCCCCGCTGTAAATACTATAGAGATGATTTTTGGGTTATCAGATCTTGGATTTTTGCGATTTTATCCTAACATTTACGTACATAGCTGAGGATAGATTAATTAACAGTCTACCGTTAGGCTCAATTCTAGAGAATGTTGATTCTTTGTAAAATACATCGAGAAAAGTACATCAGTGACATGTACAACAATGAATATTTATTTTTCAATTGGTTGGGTGATTTTCGTAGTAAAGATAAAGACAACTCTGGCCGACTAGATCCAAGAGAATTAAATATAAAAACAATTCAACTAACGACTTTAACACTTAAACTAGAAGATAAGTTGCTTCCACTTCATGAATTGTCCAGAGAATTCAAAGGACAATTCAACGAGTACCTAGCTGATGCAAAAATAAACTCCTGTTCATTGCATTGGCTTGAAGTAGAACCTGGACAAGCCCCAACTACTTACAATGACGAGCTGTTAAATATGGGTGATAAAATGCTTCTCATCTACGACTGGCAGAAGTTTTTTGAGATTCTGGATAGGTCTGTTGAAGAATTAGGCTTTCAGTATTCAAGGGAAAAGTTATGGTACTATGATCCGACAACCCATAATGGTGAACTTACGCTTCATCACAAAGACAAAAAGTTTGAATATCAAAACGAGTACCGAATATTAATTGCGCCAACGGACCAAAATCCTATTAAGGTTTCCTTACCTGGATTGAAAGCCATCAGCATAGTGGTCGACACCAAAGACTACTTGAAACTACGTGTTAAAATTGAAGAGTAGAACTGAGCATAATACTCAGTTCTCGCGCACCCCGTAAACGGGACAAGTCTTGTAATGCGTAAGTGCAACCTTGAATACAGACAAAAACGGGTAATTAGACCATGAATTTTAAAACTACTTGTTTCCTGATTGGGAAATATTTACCTTTGATAAAATATTGTGAATGAAGCCATCCTTTGAGATTGAATTGCTTTACGAAACCCTTGATTTTCTGGAAAATATTGACTCAAAAGACACCTACAAAGGAAATTAAAAAGGCTGAAGACATCAGAAAACAGTATTTAGAACACAAGAATAAAAAGAAATAGTTATGACAGACAAATTCAAAACAGTTTCACTTGATACGATGATTGACAAGCATGTTGGCAAACGTGGAACTAAAAAACGTGACGCTTTCGAAAATGAGTTGCGAATTGACTTGTTAGGACAAGCCATTAAACAGGCTAGACAAGAACGCCATATGACTCAAGAGCAATTAGGTGAACTGGTTGGAGTTCAAAAAGCACAAATCTCCAAAATAGAAAACAGTGTAAAAAACGCACGCTTTGAAACAATTTTAAAAGTCTTTGAAGCTTTAGGGGCAAAAGTAAATTTCAATGTTGAACTTACTTGACAGACAATAAAACAGTTGACTGAAAGCAAGGCAGCCAGTAACACATATGGCTCAAACGAATCCCGCCCCGGTTCTCGCGCAATTGTAATGCGTGAGTGGGATAGACATGTGCTGTAGTATTGTCCAGTTTTACCAATCAGATCATTTGGGGCTGGTTACAGATGTACACTTTTAGCCCGACTGAAAACCAGCCGGGCTAACAGGAATAAAAGGGGTAATTAAAAATTAACGTTGTACAATATCTGTTTTGGTGGTATAGAGCAAAGCCACCAGATCATCCACCAATGCTTTGTTGTTGGCAGATGTTACACCGTTTTGAGCCAGACCTACACCAATATCACCAACAAATTTATCGAAATCGGCTGAGTTGGCTTTTAGTCCCATGCGGTTGTGTTTTGCAGGGTCGTGTGCATCTTTCATGCTTTTACCTGCATAGGCATAAGCGGTATTTTTTGCACCTGTGGCTGAACATAAAAAGTCGGTCAGGTTTTTACTCAATGCAGCCAGGCCGGTGGTATTACTCATGCCCAATTCGGCAAACAAAACCGGGAAATATTTTTGCAATTGGGTATCGGCTGCAATAACAAAAATAGAACTGTCAACAACAGCACGTAAAGTTAAACGTCCTTTTTCAATCATTTGTGTAGGACTGTTAGGGTCGGCTACCATGGTGGTTCCACCTACACGCTCGTATAATGTGGCAGTGGGCGTAGGTGTGGGTGTTGGGTCGGAGTCTTTGTCATCATCTTTGCATGAGGTAAGAACAGCGGTGGTGCCTAATAAAAAAAAGGCAGCTAGTAATAGTTGTTTTTTCATAAGAGTATATTGGTTTTTATAATTGGGCAATAAAATGGGAGAGTTTATACCGGAAAGTGTTTTTGTTCCCAATAGCCGGACATCCGGCCATCAGGTCTTCCTCAGAAACGGTATAGGGTTTTGCTTTTAAAGGCAGGTGCTGGCTCAATAGTTTAAATACATTGGCCGCAGTTTGTTTGTCATTAATAAAAGAATAAACCAAAATGCCGTTTTGCGGGTTAAAAAAAGTATGATCTACCCCGGGAAGGCTTCGGGTAAAGGTTTGAATCTCGGCAACCTGAGCGGCATTCACGGGTTCCAAAAAATCAATCCGGGCCATTTGTCGCTTCTCGTAATCTGTTTTGGGTTTATGTGTAGCCTGGTAAATATGAATAACCAGCACCCCGAAACCAATTACCAGCAAACCACAGAGGGCTGCCAGCGACCTTAATATGAGTTTTTTTGTTGTCATAGGGAGTTTGATTTGGGGATATGTACGGAAGAATAAAGCGATTGGATTTATCAGATTTAAAATATTTTTGTGCCACTGATAATCAATAGCTATAAAACGCAAGCATGTATTTCGAACCACCTTTTTTAACCAAAGAATTTGTATTTAAAACCAGCCGGAGCGGAGGGAAGGGTGGACAAAATGTAAATAAGCTGGCCACACGGGTGCAGGTGGAGTTTGATATTAACCAATCGTTGCTGCTTACTACAGAAGAGAAGGCGGTTATATTGGATAAACTTGCCGGTAAGTTAACAAAGGAAGGTGTTTTGCAAATGGTGGCTCAGTCGGAACGAACCCAGTTGGGCAACAAAACCGTGGCCATTAAAAAAATGTACAAGGCTTTAAGTAAGTGTTTTGTGGTAGCCAAGAAAAGAAAACCAACCAAAGTAAGTAAGGGAGCCATTGAAAAACGCTTAAACACCAAAAGGAAAAGGGGCGAAGTGAAAAAACTAAGAAAGGTTGTGGAGGAGTAGTGGCAATAATTCCATGCATTGGAGCAGTAAAAGGACATGAATAACGTGAATCAAACAACAGGCAATATAGGCAGCTTATACATTTTAATCAGAATGATCAGATACACTTATTTTCTTGTAGTCATGGTGTTCTCCTTGTGTTTTAATTCTTATGGACAAACACGTTTGGAATATACTTCTGAATTAAACAATAAGCAGCTATCCTTCACTATAGGAGAACAGATTGGATTTAGAAAAGATGGCGGTTTATTGAAAAACGGACAACTTCAGCAAATAAACGACTCCTCGCTGATAATTAACGGAGAGTCTATAAGGATTAAAGATATCAGTCATATCGGTCACAGAAAAAGAGGAACCGGTTTCATTACATTTTCTGGCGCATTCTTATCCGGATCAGTATTAGGTTATTTTGCCTTGTCTTCATCAAACGCTGCTGGAGTGAGGATTGCAGGACTTACCGGTTCAGTGTTAATTTTTACGCTTACGGAAATAATTGCAATTAAAAATAGGATGTATAAAGTAAAGGATACGTATCGGTTTGTTGTTTATTGACTACAGCGATTTTCATTCATCCGTATTTTTAATCCTGACTGCAAAAATCTTTTTTTTATAGTTTTTAAGCCGGTTTATTCAGATAACCTGTAAATTGGTACTATGAAAAGGTTAACCTTATGCTTACTAACCTTGCTACCTTCCATTGTATGGGGGCAGTACCAATCTAATTTTTTACACGAAAGTTTTTTTGGCAGGTTACCATCTGCAAGAGCAGAGGCTATGGGGCGGGCTTATACTTCCATTGATGGGGATTTAACGAGTGTTTTCTTTAACCCTGCAGGTATTGCCTCAATTAAGGGCATTGAACTGGATGGTTCTTACGCTTCTCCATATTATGTATTAAATAATGCTTCATACAGTTTTTTGAGTTTGGGTTGCAGGTTTGATGACCTGCTCACCGTAGCCCTCAGCAGAAACGTTTTTCATTTCGGACAGGAAGTTCGTTATACGGATGCAGTTGGAAATTCTTTAGGAATTTACACTCCCCAAAATACAAATTATACACTCTCCTTAGCTTCTCAACCGGTAAAAAACCTGCTTATTGGATTAAATGCCAATTATTTTAAGTGGACCCCTCCAATGACAGAAGCTACAGCTTTGTATCTTGATCTTGGCGCGATTAAAAGAATAGCCATTAAACGAAATAAAGAAGAAGCACATGATGTAAGTATTGGGGCAAGCATTACCAATCTTAATTTTGCTAAAACCAAGATGGTATTAAGCGGAAAAACAAGTGAAGAACATTTACCAGTAATTACCAGGTATGGGGCAAACTACCAACTCACCATGCATAAACATGTTTTGATAGATACCTTAAACACATTTACTTTTATGTTACAGGGAGAATATAAAAAACTCCTCAACTCGCCTTATTTGTCCGGTATACACCTGGGTGCAGAAATTACTTTTCTGGAGTTCCTTTCTGCCCGATTGGGTTATTACGAGGAAAAACAATATGATTACAACAAACCAACTGTAAACAGGAATCAAATAAGCGCCATCACTTATGGCTTTGGATTGCAATTACCTATTCATAAATTAACTGAACTGCCCCTGCAGGTACACATGGACTATACCACGTTGCCTCAACCCTCACATACCTTAGATAAACAGTATTTGAGCAATTTTTCCACCTTCTACTTTCGGTTAAGCTGGATTCTAAATGAGAACAATCGGCTACCGGTTTTGGAAGAAGAATAGTATATTCTTTAACTTATCTGGTATCTGATATTGATATGTTCATTCAAATTTGTATTTAACTTTGCTTGCTTAATGATAAATAATTAACCAATGAAAGAAAAATGGGATGAACGATACCGCGATACGGCTTTTGCCTATGGCGAAGAACCAAACAATTACCTGAAAGAAAAACTGAGTGCATTACCAACCGGTACTATTCTTTTTCCTGCCGAGGGCGAAGGACGTAATGCTGTTTATGCCGCTTCACTGGGGTGGACAACCTATGCCTTTGATCAAAGTGAGGAAGGAAAAAAGAAAGCCATGTTGCTGGCAGAAAAAAAACATACCAGCATACAGTACGATATCGGAAACCCACTATCATTAAACTATCAGCCCAATCAGTTTGATGCCATGGCGTTGATTTATGCGCATTTTCCTGCTGAAACAAAATCCACCTATCACAGGCACCTCCATACTTACCTGAAACCCGGTGGACTGGTTATTTTCGAAGCATTCAGTAAAAAACACCTGGAATATGTTACCAAACATCCCGGAGTGGGTGGCCCTAAAGATATCGATATGCTTTTTTCTATTGACGAGATTAAATCCGATTTCGAAAACTTTGACCTGATTGAGCTGAATGAAGTGGAAATAACCTTAAACGAAGGAGTTTACCACAATGGAACAGGTTCCGTAATCCGTTTTATGGGGCGTAAAAAATAGAACAGACAAGCTACATCAATCTGTAAATAAGATAAAAGTAAAATGCTACAGTGTATTATCTAGTTTTTAGTGATTTAATGTTGTTAAAAGACACCATTATATCAATTTGATCTAGTTAATGGTGGTATTATACAACATTTAATACATATAATAATGTTGGATATTTGCATCATTATGTACTTTTACATATATTTGTGTTGGAATTAACCAACATTTATATGGTTACATTAGCTAAAGAGGTAAGCAACTGGCATGGAATAAGCGATCCGGCTATACTCGAATTGCTCGGAAAGTTTATTCGGAATGCACGTTTGGGAAGAAATAAAACCCAGGAAGAGGTGGCTAAAGCTGCCGGCATTAACCGGTCGACCCTGGTACAAATAGAGAAGGGCAATGGCGGCACCTTGCTTTCTTTTATTCAGGTATTGCGTGCACTGGAGCAATTACAAACCCTGGAAGTTTTTGAGGTAAAAGAAGTAATCAGTCCTTTGCTGCTGGCAAAATTGGATAAGCAAAAAAGGGTAAGGGCAAGAAAAAATCCGGCTACTGCACGTAAGCCAAAAAGCACCTGGTAATGATTACAACTGCATGGGTAAATATTTGGGGTAAACAGGTTGGTGCTATAGCCTGGGATAGCAACAGCAGGCTTGGTTATTTTGAGTTTACCCCGGGTTTTGTTTCCGGTAACCTGGATCTTGCCCCGATTAAAATGCCTTTGGCCGAAGCATCGGGTCGCATTTTTTCTTTTGCTGAACTCAGGGATACACAAACATTTAAAGGGTTGCCGGGTTTGCTCGCGGATGTATTACCAGATAAATATGGCAATGCCTTGATTAATGCGTGGCTTGCCCGCAATGGCCGCCCTGCTGATAGTTTAAATCCGGTGGAGTTATTGTGTTTTACCGGTAAACGTGGAATGGGGGCATTGGAGTTTGAACCTGCTGATCCCAAAGTAATAAGCGGGGCAACCAAAATTGAGTTAAGCAGCCTTATTCATATGGCGCAGGAAATACTTACCGGTCGTCAGGATTTTAAAACCAGCCTTACTGCAAATGAAGAAAAGGCCCTGATTGATGTATTAAAAATAGGAACTTCGGCCGGGGGGGCCAGAGCAAAAGCGGTAATTGCCTACCATCCGGAAAAGAAAGAAGTACGTTCAGGTCAGGCCGAGGCACCCAAAGGATTTTCGCACTGGCTGCTTAAGTTTGATGGAATCACCGATCAGGAACTGGGTATTTCCTCTGGTTACGGACGCGTAGAAATGGCTTATCACCTGATGGCAAAAGAGGCAGGCATAGATATGATGGAATGTAAGCTCCTCGAAGAAAACGGACGTGCACATTTTATGACCCGCAGGTTCGACCGGGAAGGTGAAAAAGAGAAATGCCATATTCAAAGTTTTTGTGCCATGGCTCATGCGGATTTTAATCAGATTACCAGCCACAGCTATGAACAACTTTTTGAAACCATGCGCAGGTTATACCTTCCCTATACAGATGCTGAGCAAATGTTCAGAAGAATGGTATTTAATGTAGGTGGCCGAAACTGTGACGATCATACCAAAAACTTTGCTTTTATAATGGATAAGAGTGGTATCTGGAAACTGGCTCCGGCATTTGACCTGTGCCATGCATACAGGCCAGGCAGCACCTGGGTAAATCAGCATGCGTTGAGCGTAAACGGAAAACGTATAGATATTACAAAAGCAGATATGCTGGCTGTTGCAAAAAAAATGAATATTAAAAAAGCCGCAGCTATTATTGATGAAGTAACGGGCGTGGTTGCTGACTGGAATAAGTATGCGGAAAAAACAGATGTAGGAAAGGAACTGAAAAACGCCATAAAAAAAACATTGCCAACCTTTAAGTAAAAACAAATGAAACAGTTTAAGATAATCACCCCTCAAAATGATGTGATAGTGTTTAACCTCTACCTGGATGCCGCACCGGTAACCGCCAAAGCATTCATGGAACTGTTGCCTGTTACTCACACTTTTTATCATGCAAGGGTATCAGGTCAGGAAATCTGGTTTGACGGGATGCCACCTCTGGATATTATTCAGGAAAACGCCTCCGTATTTACGGAGCCTGGTGAAGTGGTATTGGGGCCTTCAAAACCGGTAAGAACCAAAACGGCCAATTGTTTTGGTATTTATTATGGCGAAGGTCGCGGATTGGATGCCTGCAATATTTTTGCTAAGGTATGCGATGCAGATAAGGATAAACTGGTTGCCCTTGGAAACCAAATCTGGAAAAACGGATCGCTGGACTTAACGATTGCAGCCGTTTAAGAGGATGTTCATCGGGTACTTTTCTCAGCTATATCAACTATATCAAATGGTGGAACGTTTGAATTCCTCTGGTGTGAAAATAGTGGCATATTCCTATATTCGAAACCGATGAAAAAAATATTAGCCGGCTACTCCACACTCGCGCTTATTTTTACCAATACGGTTTTACTTTTTGTAATACTCAATATCATCGCATGGTTTATGCTGCGCCCCGCTGATTATGCGCATTATATTACCAACCCGAAACTAATGCTGGAAAACAAGCCCGAACTGATGCAGCAAATTTATGAGGGCAGGCCTGTTGCTGATATTAAAATGATACAGGAACTGGCTCCCAACTTAAAATCGCATCCGGTACTGGAGTTTATGACCACCCCGGTTACAAATAAATTTTATGAAGTAGGCGCAGAAAACTGCCGCATGGATTCTTTTATTACTCCTGTTAATTTTTCAAATGTCATGAATGGCAATACCTGGATCATGGGTGGCAGCACGGCCTTTGGGTTTAGGGTGGCCGGTAATGAAACCATTTCTTATTACTTAAATAAAACCGACAGCAATACCCGTTACCTTAATTTTGGTTCACCCAGTTATCACCAAAGGTTAGAAATCGAAAAACTGATTATCCTGCTTCAGAAAGGTTACCGTCCGGCCCGTGTGATTTTTTTTGATGGATTAAATGATATCGTTCAGTTGGTATCTAATCCTTTTGATGCGGCTGAAACACCGGGCAAACCATTTGATGCCTATGTGCAGGATATTGGCAGCTCTAATATGAGCATTAATAAAAACCTCTTGTATGCCTTGCCTGTTATCAGGTTGTGGTATCACTACAGGGCAAAATCTGCTGTAAAAGAAGAGCACACACGGGAACTTATCCGCGAAAGTGTGTACCATGAAAACGCTATGTACAACAAGCATCCGTTTTTACATTATAAACTTACTGAATTGTATGAGCCTGATGCAGATAGTGCCTTGCTGCTTAAAACGGATCGTTATTATTTGGGCAACCTTGCTTTAATAGAAGCCTTAAGTAAAGCATGGCATTTTGAATACACGGTGTTTTATCAGCCTATCGGACCTCTTTATGAAAACAATCCTTTTATTGCAGATCAGGAAACGTTTAAACAGGAATTTATGCGCTATAAAGGATTTGATGCCATTCACCGCCATATCCGAAACCGCGTGAAAGCCGGCCACTATCCAGGAATGGTTGATTTATCTGCATCGGATGCTTTATGCACCCGGCCTTATGTTGACCTGACCCATTATTCTCCATCACTTAACAGGTTGCTGGCTCAGCAAATGCTAAACCATATTTCAGCGAAACGGTAAACAGGTTATGGTACATTCATCAAAGCGAAGTATCAACAATTTTAGCACAAAAAATTACCCTTGTATGTTAGGAATCTTCTTACCATTGCAATTACTCCATGAGCGGACCAAGTAAAATATTAGGCATATCGGCTTTTTACCACGATTCGGCAGCAGCCTTAACTGTTGGTGGCAAGATAGTGGCCGCTGCGCAAGAGGAAAGGTTTACCCGCGAAAAACATACTGCGGAGTTTCCTGTAAATGCCATTCAATATTGTTTGGAAGAAGCAGGTCTGGAACTGAATGAATTGGATGCCATTGTTTTTTATGATAAACCCCTGCTCAAATTTGAGCGCCTGCTGGAAACTTATTATGCCTTTGCACCTAAAGGTTTTCTTTCCTTTATTAATGCCATTCCGGTTTGGATAAAGGATAAACTGTTTCTTAAAAAAATGATTACCGACTCCTTAAAGGAGATAGGCGAATATGATAAACGCAAAGTAAAATTGCTGTTTTCAGAGCATCATTTATCCCATATGGCCAGTGCTTATTTTACCTCTCCGTTTAATGAAGCCGCTATCCTAACCATTGATGGGGTAGGCGAGTGGAGCACGGCCACCATTGGTTTAGGGAAAGGAAATTCCATCCGCCCGCTAAAAGAATTACACTTCCCGCATTCGGTTGGTTTATTGTATTCGGCATTTACCTATTACCTCGGTTTTACCGTAAACTCCGGTGAGTATAAATTAATGGGATTGGCTCCTTACGGTGATCCTGATGCAGCTCAAACCAAATTATTCGGGCAATTGATTAAACAACACCTCGTGGATATAAAAGAGGATGGTTCTGTATGGCTAAATCAATCGTATTTCAGTTACGCCACCGGATTAAAGATGGTGTACGATAAAAAGTGGGAGCAACTGTTTGGTTTCCCTAAAAGAAAAGAAGCAGATGAACTTCAACAATACCATTGTAACCTCGCTTTGGCCATACAAAAGGTTACAGAAGAAATTGTTTTAAAAATGGCAGCCGAAGCAAAAAAATTAACCGGTGCCGATTATTTATGTATGGCCGGTGGGGTGGCACTGAATGCGGTAGCTAACGGCAAACTCACAGAGTCGGGGTTGTTTAAAGAAATTTATATTCAGCCCGCAGCGGGTGATGCCGGTGGGGCTTTGGGAGCGGCTCTTGCCGTAAATTATATGTATGCAGGAGAAGAGCGTGTGGCAACAAATGGCAACGACCTGATGGAGGGCACTTACCTCGGACCTGCTTATACTGATCAACAAATTGAATCCACAGGTAAAAAGGCAAAAGCTGTTTACCATAAGTTTGATACCGAAGATAAGCTGATGGAAAAAGTGGCATCCCTGATTAAAGAAGGTAATGTGGTAGGCTGGTTTCAGGGGCGCATGGAGTTTGGCCCCCGCTCTTTAGGAAACAGAAGCATACTTGCCGATCCGCGAAATGAGGAGATGCAGAAAAAGGTAAACATGAAAATTAAATACCGTGAAGGTTTCAGGCCATTTGCTCCTTCGGTTTTAAGCGAAGACCTTAGCCATTATTTCAATCTGCAAACACGCTCACCCTATATGTTAATGGTAGCACCGGTGAATGAAAAACACAGAAAAAAATTACCTGAACATTTTCATCAATTGCTCCTCAAAGAAAAATTATACCATCCAAGAAGTGTATTGCAGGCCATTACCCATACTGATTTTTCTGCGCGTATTCAAACGGTACACAAAGAAACCAATCCCCGTTTCTGGAAACTCATCAATACCTTTAAACAACAAACGGGCACCGGGTTGTTGCTCAATACCAGCTTTAATGTAAGAGGAGAACCAATGGTAAACACCCCGCTTGATGCTTACCGTTGTTTTATGAGCACGGATATGGATTACCTGGTAATGAATGATTATGTTTTTTGTAAAACGGAGCAGCCTGATTGGGAAAATAAATCCAAATGGCAGGTATCCTTTAAGCCTGATTAATGAGGTTCGGGTTATTCAATTAAATTGCAACAATAAAACAGTATAAAACAAATACATGGAATACCTAAAAGACCTTTGGTTGTTTATGAAGGAAAGAAAAAAGTTCTGGCTTGCACCAATAGTGCTGGTTCTGCTTATTTTGGGCGCCCTTATTGTGTTTGGCGGAGGCAGTGCCGTGGCTCCTTTTATTTATACGCTTTTTTAATACCCGATGCCAAAACAACAAACACCGGATTCAACCAAAACTATATTAACCATTACGGTTGGTTTTATGGTATTATACCTCATCAGCAAAAAGGATTGGACGCTGTATGCCGCATTTTCATTAGGATTAGCCGGTTTGTTATCAACCTACCTCAGAGAAAAAATGGCTTTCCTCTGGATGAAACTGGCCTGGTTACTAAGTCTGTTTGTACCTAATATATTATTGTCGCTGGTGTTTTTTCTTTTCCTGTTTCCTGTTGCTTTATTATCGCGTTTGTTTGGAAAAAAAGATGCCCTTGGGTTAAAAAATACTTCGGCCAGCTTATTTAAAACCAGCAGCAGAACCATAGATAAATCTTTTTTTGAGAAACCATGGTAAGGTTAAAACACCATAACAGGATAACCACTACGTTTTCTGTTGAACGGAATAATAACGTGTAGTGATGAGGAAAATACTGATTACCGTTTTGCGTTTGTGTGCCAATCTACTCGTTATATCAGCGTTTACGCTGGTTTTGTTTGAATGTTGTTACCGGTTTTATGTGATTGATTTTTATGGCATCGCCTGGAAACTGCTGAATACCGGTGCCAATCCGGAGTATAAAAAAGTTGATTTGCTGGTGTTTGGTGATTCTTTTTCGGCAAAGGATAGTGGTTATGTTTCTTATTTACGCCAACTGACACCCGATAAGGTGATATTGAACGCATCGTTTCCCGGTATTGGGTTAAAGCAGGTAAACCTCTTTGCAGATTCACGCATCAAAGAGGCAAACGCCAATATCATCCTTTATCAGGTATATACCGGTAACGACCTTACCGACCTGAAGAGTCTGACCAACTGGAGTACCTTACCCGCTGGCAGAAATATATACTGGACTATATCTGATTATTTTCTCTCCCTGAAATATATCAATCAACGACTTGCTGTTTTTAATAAACAACAAAACCTTATTCGCTCCAACCTGGAAAAACCGTTTGATCCCGCTTTGTATGATAAACGCACCCAATTGTATTTACAGGCTGATGCAGCACACCTGGAAAAGCTGGTTTCCCTCCATGATGATTTTAGTGACAGGTATTTGTTATGGAAAAAGGAGATGGAGGTTTTTTTGAATAAAATCCCCGAAGGCACCAAAGTGGTTGTGGTTTTTGTGCCGCACTGTGCCCAGGTAAATCAGTTTTACCTCAACAATATTAAACGTATTGGTGCGCAGGTAAGGAATGAACAGGATTTTGCTGCAACTGATTATTTATTTTATGCTCAGGCCAGGTCAGATTTTAAATCGTTTTCAAATCTGGTGTTTTTAAATCCGCTCAACTATTTAAGGGAAACAGATCAGGAGGGTCACCGCCTGTATTACGAAAATGACCCTCATTTTAATAAAGAAGGACATGCGGCATTTGCCTCCTTTATCAGAAATCACCTATTCGATCATTAGCATCAAAGATTAAATTTACCTGTAAAAATCAATATTTTAACCAGAGGGTTTCCATTACAGGCAACGGTGTCTGCAGATTTAATTGACTTCCGTGTATATATCATATCACCATGAGATCATTATTCTGCCTTGCAGCTTTCGTTTTACTTTCCTATGTTTCTTCTTTCGCTCAATCTGGCTGGAAAATCTGCCAGGCACCTACTTTTGGCAACAGGGTTGATGATTTGTATATGGTAAATCCTCAAACGGGCTATGCCGTAAGTGGAGATGGTAAAATAGTAAAAACCACGGATGGCGGAAACACCTGGATCACCATTAAAGAAACACAACAGGTGTATTGCCGCTCGGTGGAATTTTTTGACACGCTGAAAGGTTTTGTGGGAGGTTTTCCAATTAATGGAAATCAAACAAATATTTTAAGAAAAACGGTTGATGGGGGACAAACTTGGACCGACCTTAGTTCCTTATTGGATGCACGGGCACTAAAAGGTATTTGCGGAATGGCCCTTGCCGGGAATGCTACTGTTTACGGTTGCGGCAACTGGTTTCAGGATAGTGCTTATATTGTTAAATCGAATGACGGTGGCAATAGCTGGACCTTTATTGATATGAAAGCCTATGCAGGCTCTTTAATTGATATGGTATTTATAAATAAGGACACCGGTTTCGCTGCAGGCCGCAGTCCGCTTCCGTTGAGAGCCTCCGTGATATTATATACCACCAATGGTGGACAAACATGGACAGAAGTATACAAAGGAACAGCATCCAACGAAAGGATTTGGAAAATACAGCGTATTACAGATCAGGTTTATTGTGCTGCTCTTGAAGGAGCTGTTTCAAAACCATCCATTCTTAAATCAATAGATGGTGGAAAAACATGGAACAATATAACCGTTACAGACACCCCATATCATATCCAGGGGGCTGGATTTATTAATCCAAATTTGGGCTGGGCTGGTGGAGGATTATTCCATTCATATGAAACGAGGGATGGAGGAAAACATTGGGACAGCGTACGTATCTGCCCTCTGCTTAACCGGGTTTTTAAAGTAAATGATACCTTATTGTTTGCCGCAGGAAATGATATCTGGAAATATACCACCTCCATTCCCACAGGCTTGGAATTGGCTTATAAAACACCGGAAGTTTATTCAACCATAACTTGTTATCCCGTTCCGGCAAATGATATGCTTTCCATTGATATCAATCTGTTGAGAGCTACACACGCACTGCTGATGTTGCTTGATGCCAAAGGAAACGAAGTAAAAATGATTGATAATACGGATAAGCGCACAGGTAAATTTTCATATCGTGTTCAGGTAGCCGATCTTCAACCTGGTATGTATTATATCCTGCTGAAAACGCATGAGGATAACCAACTGGTAAAAGTGATGATCAGCAGGTAATCCATGCCATATTATTTTATCTTTAAATCTTTCTCTTCATATTGAAGAATGGCACAAGTATGAGCCATATTTTGAATGCAAAAACAGTTTCTGTTTTAACAAATCCCAGGCATCGTAATTCTTACAAACATTTCGAATAATTTATTCACGATCATTATAGCTATTTACGGAAAATAATCGCTTGGGAATAAATTATGCTTTGTCTAATGTATTGATATGTAATGTATTGAACGTTTTTAGTGCCACGGTTTATCCTTTTTTACCTCATTTATCCTTCAGAAAAAAAGAGTGTTTTCCCTAAGAAAAAAGAGTGTTTTCACTCTTGAATTAGATGGTTATAGGATGCAGGTTTGTATAGGTAAGCATAAAATGCTTATGGTAGTTTTTTTACCTGGGTATTTTTCTTAACACTCTGATAATGGCCTTTTTTTATAATAGACTTTATAGTCAGAGGAAAGGAATGCGTAAACTATGAAACGGTCAGTGCGGGTTGACCACCCAATGTGACAATAAAACGTAATGTGGAGTTCTGAAACCACAATAAAAACGAGGCGAAATCCGAAAAGCCAGATGAGTAGGAATAAAAAAAATTAAACACTAAAAGTTATGTCAAACTTAAAAGATTATGCAGATTTCAAAAATCCGATTTCAAACCTGTTGGAAGGCGGAGATGTAAGTATCTTAACAGATGCAGCGAAAAATTTAATGGAAGGCGATCTGGTTGCGCTTGCCTGGAAAAATCACACACCCAGAACTGAAAAACTTACTGTAAGGGATTTAAATTCGATTGAAGAAGCTTTTAGTAAGCACAGTCTTTACGGAAGCTCAACTTCTCCTGTTGTTGGCGCATCTTGCTGCTGTACATGCACACCGGCTTGTTGCTGCACTGCTGCAGCTGTAATTAAAGCTGCCTGATGTAAAGGAAAGAGGGTTCTGTAAAAGGAACCCTCTCCTTATTTCCCAAAGTCTGTTTGGGTAACATTCAGATTGCTGATGAAAAAACAATGTTTTCATTTTTAAAAAAGGAAATCAATGAAAGATAAATTAAAAATAATGCCATTTCAGATTATTGAAATGGAAGACAGATTGGTGTTAAAACGCGGTGTATCAACAATGGTGATACCCGACAAAAACGCCATGATTGTTGTTCGTGTGATACAGAAGGCTCTTACACAAGGGGAATATACGGCAGAAGAACTGGCTGCATTATTTTCAGCAACGGTTCGGGAACTTATTCTTTCATTTATTGATAGCCTTATTCAGCGGAATTTTATTGTTTCGTTAAATGGTACAGAAACAGCGAGCCGCAACCCTAAGGAAAATCCACAGGATATTTTCTACTGGCATTTTAATAAGTATCAGCACGAAATTGCAAAGCAGTTAAATGAAAAACCGTGGGTATTTATTGGGATAAATGAATTAACCAGGCGGATGATTTCCGCTATTCAAAGAGAAGGAAAAAATTCTATCATCGTAGTGGATGACCCCGGTTTACGCAGCATAGAATTTTTTGACGATGAGTTTCGTTGCATTGATCCTTTCTGGGCGCAGCCATCCTTGCAGGTAATAAGTGATGAGGAATTCAAAAAAGAAAATCCGGATACGGGATTTATGATTGCTGCCACTGAATTTGGCAGCTTCACATTGCTGGATGAATGGAATGAGTATGCCGTTCATCATCATATTCCATTTTACCCCGCAGTATTGCAAAATATGGTGGGTTATGCAGGCCCGCTGGTAATTCCGGGTAATGGTGCCTGTCTCGAATGTTTAAAACACAGGCAAAATTCAAATAATACGGAGTTTAAAGAGAAAAGAGAAATAGAAAAATTTGCCTTTCAAAGTCAACATGTGGCAGCATACCACCATTCTATGCTAACAGTATTGGCAGAGGTTGGCATTTTCGATTTGATTAAGTTTTCCAATAATTTACAATGGGAAGTAGGTGTTCTCTGCGAAATAGATTTGTTATCCGGTACGATGGCAAGGCGCAAGCTGATAAAAGCTCCGCGCTGCAAAACATGCAGTGGTGCAGCTCAAAACCCTGCAATCAATATACACAAACAAATGACCTCTGATGATGCCTGGAAAGAAATTGAACAAACCGTTGGTTATGAAGAATGAAACCATAACCCCGATAAGGCGATTGAAGGATACGTTGCCTTATCTCCTTGATCCAAGGGTTGGAATTATTTCCGGCATCAGCGAACATGCCATAGAAGTTGATTCTCCCTCTTTTTTCAGGTTTAACGGGATGGCTGCCAATACCGAGGCTTTTGGAGAATATAAAAATTTTGCCGTAGGTGGTGGGGCAGCAACAACGCGCGAGATTGCACTTGCAAAAACAATAGGGGAATGCATAGAGAGGTATAGTGCTGCTATTTATGATAAAACAGATTTTCCGTTGTTTTCTTATAATGATGCGCCATTTCCGTGTGTTCATCCTGATGAGTTTGCATTGTTCAGTGACGAGCAATACAACCACCATCAATTTATGTTTGATAAGTTTGATGTAAACTCGCCTGTAAGGTGGGTGCCCGCTAAAAGGATTGGAACCGGGGAGACAGTATACGTTCCTGCGAGTATGGTTTATGTTCCATATTTTTTCTATGAAAATGGTGACGAAACACCAATCATCCAACCAATTTCTACCGGCTTATCCTGTCATTGCAGTTATGAGGAGGCAGCGGTAGGTGGCATTTGCGAAGTAATAGAGCGCGATAATTTTATGATTACCTGGCAGGCTGGTATGTCGCGTACTAAAATTCGACAGGAATCACTCAGCATGGCCAATAAAAATCTGCTTAATCGTTTTGGAAAGGTAGGTTATCAGGTGCACCTGATGGATATTTCAAATGAAAGCCGTATTCCCGGGATATTGGCTGTGGCAACACATCCCGATACGTCATTTGTGCCTTTGGTGGTGGCCGCTTCCGTATCACTTAACCCGGAAGAGGCCGTGCGAAAAGCACTGGAAGAACTTGCCCACACCGAACGTTATGCATATCAGATAAGAAATGAACTGCCCCGTTTGGAGATGGATGAAGAGTTTGATAATGTGCTGGGGCAGGTGCATCATGTAAACTACTGGATGGATGAAAAGGTGCTGCCACATGCTTCATTCCTTTACGCCTCCACGCAGTATATAGATTTTAGTGAACTCCCTTCTTTTGAACAGTCAACCCCGAAAGAAGATCTCGCAAAAATTACCGCAGTAATTAACCAAACCGGATACAATGTATTAATTGCCGATATCACCACCGATGATATCAAAGAACTTGGAATGTTTGTGATCAGGGCAATCATTCCTGGTTACCATCCTTTGTTTATGGGCTACCATAAGCGACCTCTGGGTGGCAAACGGTTATGGAATATTCCGCAGCAACTGGGATTTAATGGCATAACAAAGGATACCGGTGATACCCCTTTCCCGCATCCATTTCCATAAACCGGTCATTATTATTTTATATGTGTAACCTTTAAACGTAAAACTAAAATGTCAGAAACATTATATGAGAAAATAGAATGGAACCAGGAAGCAGAAGTAAACTGCTGGGAACTTTTTCATGAAAATGCAAAAACGGGCCGTTTTGATAAGGCACTTACCAACGAACAGGTACTTGCTGAAATGAAAAATGTTTACGAAAGTTTTCCATACCGAAACAAAAAAGCCATTCCGCTTCCTGCCACACTTAGCCCGGTTAACGGTACTTTTGAGGAGATTGTGTTAAAAAGAAAAACAACGGCCAGGTGCAAACCGGTAGATATTTCACTGGAGCAATTGAGAACAATCCTTCATTTTGGTTACGGAGAAACGCGGGATAATAAGGATGACGAATATATCCCCCGACCTTTCAGAACAGTTCCGTCAGGCGGAGCACTCTATCCGCTGGAGTTATATTTTTTTTCCAATGGACATGTGGAGGGGCTGGAGGCAGGCCTGTATCATTATTCTCCTGCATTTAATGCCGTTCACCTTATTAAAAAAGGCGATTTTAGAAAAGAAATCGGAGCCGCTTTGGTAGAGTTCCAATCCAATCTGGCTTTTGATTTATCAGTTATCGTTTTTATTACGGCCGTGTTTCAGCGCTCCATTTTTAAGTACCGCGAAAAGGGTTACCGTTTTGCATTGATGGAGGCAGGGCACGTTTCGCAAAACATGAACCTTACCGCAACCGGTCTTCAGTTTGGTGTAATCAATATAGGTGGATATTATGACCGGGAAATTGACCATTTTCTGGAAATTGACGGTCTTCGCCACTCAACCATTTATATGACAGGGATAGGAGGGCCAAATGAGTAATTATATGGCCCTTACAGAACAGAAGGCAGAGGTTACACGTACAGCCGAAACACCTGTTTTTCTGGGTTATCATTTTGTTTCGTGGAATCACGCCCTTTCTGTTCTTGGTATCAACGATTTTAAAGGTTCAACCATTATCTCAGATATTTCTCAGGGTGCGTGGAAAGGTCATTGGATTGCCTGCGAGTTGCAACTCCAGTTAGGACTACCAATAAATACAACAGTACAGCCTTTGTTAAATCAGGGTGATTATGCCGATACGGTGGCGAAACTGATTGATAACGAAAGTACAGGTAACAAAAATTTTTCTCTTGCACTGGAGAGTTGTCGCAAAATAAAATCAAAATTGCTGAACGATGGCATTGCATACATCGCGGTGATTCCTCCAGGAACTGACTATGAATGGGAAGATGAAAACCTGGAGATGATGAAATTACTTTACGATGCTTTCAAAGAAACAGATATCCGGATTATCTTATTTTGTCATCCGCAATCCAAGATACCTCCATCGTGGCAGGTAAACTTTCTGAACGAACCACAAAGCCTGCAGCCACCGGCTTATGCCGTTCCATTTTTTCCTGGTATAACAACCCCGCACATCGCAGAAAATTTAGGTGTTTTACCAGATGATCTTGTTTTTTTAAGAGGTGGGTATGCTGCCATCAATCCTTTATTGCCCAGGCAAAGTAAGATTGATGTACAATTGCTGCAGACATCCTACCTTAAAGATTATCTGAGAGCGGCATGTTATTCTATATTGCCTGATGTAATAAGCCGTGAAGAAGTGGAAATACAAGCCATCCAAAGGTTTGCCGAAGGAGGTTATGGTATTGCTATCCGTTTGCTATCTTCCTTATTGGCTCATATAAATAATCCGTATGACAGGTCGCTCATTATTGCACAAATGCAAAACATGAGGATTGCACTTCTGAAATTTGCAGATGCTGCTATTGAATCACCTCCTGATGAATCATTGCCTGATATCATTAAGGCATCGTTATACCAAAGTAAGGCATGGGGATTAGTGATGAGCAATAAACCGGTAGAGGCAGAACCGTATTTTGAGAAGGCTCGTTTATACCTTGATGCAAAAGTGTTTTCACGCTTATATCTTTATCTGCTCAATATATCTGCCTTAAATAAACTTCGCACCGGTGCTGTTGATGTGGCCTTTGCCTACGAAAAACAAATTGAAGCAGCACTTGATGCACAACCGGAAAGAGATTGGCATATTACGTACATCAACAATATTAATCAGGCCAGGTTGTATAAAAAAATAAAAGACTACTCTCAGGCCGAGAGTTATTACAACAAAGCTTTTGCAATTAATACACAGTTAAAAAATGAAAGTGATTTGTTGTATGCCAACTTCTGTTATGCACAGTTGGAAGAATTAAAGGGAAATCATACAAAAGCATTTCTTTTTTTTCTGCGCGCATGCATTCACTGGCTTAGCAACGATATACCCGAAGCACTTGCACCACGTGTTGCACAGGCCATCTTAAACAAAGGCCTAGGAGCATCAAAGGTTGATGTGGAAGAGATTTCTGTTCAACTGAAAACAGGGCTTCAAGATATGGCAACCAAAGCAGGTATTTCCAGATCAACTGAAATTACAGGTGAGGCGCTCCACTTTACCCGATCTGATAAAGTGAAGGGTTCTCCGGAAATGATACTGGGCCAGCCCGGATGGGCGGTTTGTATTTCGGATAAACAAATGCAGCCTGTATTTAGTGGTATCGGTTACGATGGTTTAAAATCATTGGTTACGGATATGATCAAAAGTTATTTTCCTGCTATCAATTGGTTTAACTATAAAACCATCATCACAGATACCCAATTTTCCTGCGAGCTGCCGGCTAACCTGATTGAAATGATGTTGGTGGCACGAAGGTTAAAGATTTTTAAACTGGTATGGTGTGAAAAAAGTGTGGTTCTTACACAAAAAGACCTGGATGAAATAGATGCACATATAAAAGTGGAAGTAAGCCCGGCAATTAATTTTGTTGGTTACGAAAATGGCAACATGAAAGTGTATTACAGACGCTACAAATCTCCTTTATTGCTCACAACAAATGAAACCAGGTTTATGCAATATTTACAGGAAACCGGAACCTGCAAACTTCAGGAATCGGGAGCGGAAATGGATTTAAACATGATGGAAGAAAAAAGGCTTATTCAGCTTTATTATGAGTGATGATGAAATATCGGAGATGGCTGTTGTATTACCTGTAAACCTGCTTGCCCAGGAAGAATCAAGATTATGTTGGGCAGCTGTTGCGGTAGCAATAACAAGATATTATGAACCGGAAAGCAGTATTTCTCAAAAGGAACTGGCCATTCAGGTTTTTGGAGAAAAAAGCCATAATCATGTGTATTCCCCGGAACAAGCCCTCAGAATAACAGGTCATTTTAACCTATCGTTTGAAAGGCCACTTACCTTAAATGAAATCCGCACGGAATTAGAACGGGGGAGACCTGTAGCTGCCTGTATGCGTTATTTTATCGGATGGCACCTCGTCATTATTTATGGAATTTCGGCTTCGGAAGAGTTATTGATTGCAGACCCTTTACACGGGCATTCAACCTTGCAAATAAATGAGTTTACCAATTCGTATCTTCGTGATTATTCATGGTCACATAGTTTTTTAACGAAGGAGTAAAATGCATATCATTCATGTTAAATAAGGTAAATATTAAAAATAAACTTTCCCTTTTCAGTGATTACTGGAACCCGCGGGTGGCGGGTGAACTCAATGGGCAGCAGGTAAAACTGGTTAAGTTTAAAGGAGAATTTGTGTGGCACAAACACGATGAGGAGGATGAATTGTTTTACGTGCTGGAAGGAGAGTTTAATATGGAGTTCAGGGATAAAACAGTAACCATTACGGAAAATGAATTTATCATTGTACCGAGGGGAGTGGAACACCGCCCTGTTGCAGCGCAGGAGGTATCTGTTATGTTGTTTGAACCTGCTACTACATTAAATACGGGTGATAAAAGAAATGAATTAACCCGTGATACACCAGAATTGATCTGATCATTCTATTTTACGTTTAAGTTTTGTCTTGCATTTCCTGCAACTGCGAGGTTAGCGGTATGCAAAAAACAATAAAGATATAAAAAGGCCGGATACCTTTCCGTTGTTGGCCTTGGCTTAGCTTCTGTTGGTTTGCAGTGTAATTTAAATACACTACTATGACCAACTTATTGATTCAGTCTCCTGTTATTGTTTTAGCAGCAGATTTTATTACCGGATTTATTCACTGGTGGGAAGATGCATACGGTAATCCAAAATGGAAAGTATTGGGTAAGTATGTAATTGAACCCAACCTGAAACACCATAGCCATCCACGGGAGTTTTTAAAAGGGAATTACTGGCAACGCAATAATACCTCAATCATTGCTGCCATTGTTTTATCTGTTATTCCGCTATTTTTTGGCATTCGGAATATAGCCTATATCGCTATTATTTTACTTGCCTCACAAGGCAATGAGGTACACAGAAAGGCGCATCAGTCGGATAAAGAAAATGGCAAACTGATTTGTTTTCTTCAGCGGATAGGGTTGATGCAATCCCGCAGGCATCACGGATGGCACCACAAAGCACCTTATGATTGTAATTATTGTATTCTTACCAATTACCTGAATCCGTTTTTAGGGAAAATCAGATTTTGGGAGAGACTCGAATCATTTATTAAAGTCATATTTGGGATTACTCCTTTGCGTGGCTCGGTAGTAAGAAATGGAAAATAACAAAACAGTCCGATTATTCGGGCTGTTTTGTTGTTGTGCAATCTTTGCTACTATTTTACCATTTTTATTCACTGGTTTTTACTGATGAGTCAATTTGGTTAAGTTTGCTGAAACTTTTGTATGAACAGATTCGCTTTGATATGGGTATTTTTTGTGTTTGTGGCCTTGCTTGCCTGCGGGCATAAAAACCAGATTTTATACATTCAGTTTAATCAGGCATCTGATCTCCGGGCGGAAACAAAGGTGATGAGGAATGGATTTCCCATTGGCGAAATAACCGGTTTGGCATTTACAGATAGCAGCATATTGGCTACTGTCGTGTTAATTGATTCCGTGAGAATTCCTTTAGATTCCAGATTTGTGCTTGAATCTGCCGGTTTATCCGGTGGAAAGCAGGTTTCTGTTTACCCTCAGCAATCTGAGAAAGTGTTTATCCAATCCGGTGACACCGTAATGGGGCAGGTAAGTGAACAGGAGGGGGCTTTAACCGTTTCTGATCTTGCCTCTGCAATAGATACAGCCGTTTTGAAAAATGTAAAAGACAAGGTAAATGAGGTGGTTGATAGTGTGATGGCTGAAAGTCGTAAATAATCAATATTTCAGAATTACCTGTTGAAAAGTATTTCCTGCATCAGACTTTATTGTAAGAATATACATTCCTTTTTTTAGCTCTTCTAAGTTATCAATCACGGTTTCCTTATCCGCCAAAACCTCTCCTGCAAATACATGTTGACCCAGCATATTGGTAATATAAAATTGCCCCGCTACCTGATAATGAATACTAAATTTTTTATTAAAAGGGTTGGGAAAAACGCGATGTGTCTGATCTGACTCCAGAGTGTTGATGCCTGTGGTTGAAAATTGGTAGCGGAAAAACTTATTGGTAAAATTAAATCCGGGAAGTTGAGCTCCCGTTCCCGCGTAAATACTATTATCCAACTGGAATGCTGCGGGCCAGGCATTAAAGGTATTTGGGAAACTTAGAGAAACGTCCGTTGACCATTGATTAGTTGCCATATCGTATACCGCAAAATCGGTATAACCTGCGGAGTAGTTTTTTTGCCCCAGGCCAACATAGGCTTTATTGTTTATTATAAAAGCAACAGAAGTACTTCTTGCGGTAAGTATACATGGTGCCTTTTCTTCCCACAGGTTCCCGGATGGGTTATAACTCCATAAGCGGTTAGTATTATTGCCATCTCCAAGGGTGTAATAACCAATGCCATTATGAACAAATGCGGAGGCAAAAAGCACTGCAGTAGGTGTATTACCCATCGTTGTCCAGCTGTCGGCAACCGGATCGTAACGGTAAAAGTCGTTTAGAATAGAGGTTCCGTTAAAACCACCGCCAATATATACATAGTTGCCAATTACCCAGGCAAACATTCCGTCTCTTCGCCCGCCAGGAAAAGAAGCCTTCTGAGTCCATTCATTGGTGCCGGGATGATAGGCCCACATATCATCCAGCAGGGCATAAGTGGCAGAATCACCTCCAACTGCATAACCAGTTCCGTTAAAAGTAAAGCTGGCAGCCCATGCTCTTGCTGTTCCTTTACCAATCTTTGTTTTGGTTGCCCATGTATTTGTTGCAGGGTTGTATTCATAAAAGTCGCTTCTTTGGGTGCCTCCTCCTACATAGGCTTTATTGCCAATCACAAAACTTAAACACCCGTCATTGGGCGCACCCGGATAGTTTGGTATGGTTGTCCATTGTGCCATGGATGTTAAAAAAATAAACATACCATATATGCCAAGAATAAAATGCTTTTTCATAAGCTGGGTCTTATTTGTATTGCATTTTAGGTTGTTAAATTTATTGCACGGGTTGTTTTATGTTTTTTTAGCAAAAATTGGCTTTTAAAAAGGGTTGCCAAGGCTCTTTCTTTCATTAGCTAAAGCCATCCTTGCCGCCTTGGATGTATGAACAAAGGGAGGAGTAGCAGGCTTAAGGGATATCAAAATAGGCAATACGGAATTTTAAACCTACCTTTGGCGCGTTATTACGCTTAGCTGCAAATAGTGATCTTGCCTCTATCCGTATAATTTACTACTCAAATCAATATTTAATAACCAATATGGGCAAATCGCAGGAAACCTTCAGTAAAAAAGAAAGAGAAAAGAAAAAACTCAAAAAACGTCAGGACAAAGAACAGAAAAAAGAAGAACGTAAAGCCAATACCGTATCAGGTAAAGGCCTGGAAGATATGCTGGCTTATGTGGATCATAACGGAAACTTAACCTCAACACCTCCGGATCCGAAAAAGAAAGTGGAAATTAATGCGGAAGATATCCGCATCAATACCCCGCGCCAGGAAGATATTGCCCCTGTTGATATTGTAAGGAAAGGCATTGTATCCTTTTTTAACGACTCAAAAGGATATGGCTTTATTAAAATTCCGGAAACAGGAGAAAGTATCTTTGTTCACGTAAACAGTTTGCTGGAGGCTGTGAAAGAAAAAGACCATGTGAGCTTCGAGACCGAAATGGGTCAAAAAGGGTTAAACGCTGTCAAAGTTCAGATTATCAGGGAACCAAAATAATACCGATTTCCCGTTCCTGTTATTCAGCACCAATAATGGGCATTTCTGCCCAAAATGAATGATTATCCATCCGGATTTCCGGTTTCCCTGCTTTTAGTATTTCGTACCTTTTGGTAATATTGGTATATCCAATCTGAAATGACTCTGCTTTTTCTTCGGATATTTTTTTATTAATCAAATGTTGAATCACAATACAATCGTCTTTGTCAAACAAGGTAAGGTTTAGCGGAAATGCATCCGTAATGGTATTGTGCTTGAAAATATTTTCAATAATAATTTGTAGGGTAAAAGGAGGAATAAGCAAAGAACGAGCGTGGGATGAAACCTTGATATGGTAGGAGAAGTTGTTTTTATGTTTGAACTTAAACAATTCAATATAAGAGGTAATCAGGGCCAGTTCTTCTTCTACACTGATCAGCAGGTCTTGATTTATTTTTAAGGAATACCTCAGGATATTGATGAGGTGATTCAGGTATTCTCCGGCAAACCTGGAATGTTCTTTAATTAAGGAAGAAAGAACATGCAAAGCATTAAATAAAAAATGTGGTTGAATCTGGTTTTTTAATACTTCAAACTTTGCCAGAATATTTTCCACTTCCAAGGCTTGTTTTTCGTTAATCAAAAGGGTGTTGTATTGCTCCAGCTTTCGTCTGCTTTGCCTGATGGTGGCATTTTTCTGTTTTAAAACGCCAATGTATTTTTTTCTTTTTACGCTTATTAAATAATATGTGGTAAATAATATTAGCACCAGCACAGCTACAATGAGCAATAACAGGTTCAGCTTTTTCTCCTCCCTCAGCAATATTTCTCCTGTTTCTTTTTCCTTAAGTATGGCCTTTAATTTAAGTTCTCTTTTTTGCGTGCTGAGTTGCTGCTGAATCATATTTATACGCCCGATATTTGACAGGCTGTCAAACTTTCGCTGGTTCTCAAAATGCTTTTCCAGATAATATAAAGCCATACGATAATTGCCCGTTTTTTTTCCTGATTTGTATAAGCTTTCATATAAATGGTCGCGCACATCATACCAATTGCTGTATGCCTTTATTGCCAGAGCTTTTTCATACTTCCTGAAAGCCTCGGCAGATTTACCCATCTCGTGTAGGATATCGCCTTCAGTCTCTATTAGTGCTCCAAGTGTATATTTGTCAGAAGAATCAATATTCCTGAGACCCAGTTTAAGATACATATCCGCACGTTTAAGATCTTTCTGTGAGAGGTAATAGGACACCAGGTTTATACAGCAAATACGGGCATTTTTTCTGGCAATTTCCGAGTCCGGATATAAAAGAGACAGTTTCAAAGCTGCCAGATAATATCTTTTTGCGGTGTCAAGTTTATTTATATAAAGATAACCGGTGCCTAAATCAATCATCCTTTCGATTTTAAGCATGGTTGTTTGGAAATTATCAGGAAGCGGATACTCTGACATCATCTGTAATGCCCTAAGATCAAAGTACAATGCTTTATTGTTCTCTTTCAATACAGAATATGCCTGTCCAAGGTATGCTGTCTGAATAATTTCCTCATAATGCATCTTACTTTTTTTATAGGCATACATGGACATAAGCCTGTACAGGATAGTGCTATCAAATTGCTGACGGATATAGTAAGCTTCTGCATATAGGTTGTATAAACGTCCAAGCCGGGAATACTTTTTTTCATTCCATGCCTCATTAATCAGGGTACCTATTTTCTCAGTAATGGTTCTGCTTCCGTTTGTGCTATAGAGGTATTCTTCCAACGTATCCATTGCCATTTCCTTTCTAATAGAATCAGCCTTTTCTCCTGAGCTGGTAAGGGATGTCAATAGTAAAAAAACGGTAATAAAGGATTTAAAATACACGGCTTCTGAAATATAAGAACGCTTATTGCGCCAGATAGAGACAACCATAAATCAAAAAACCCTTATCTGTTCTCGTTAATTCTTCATTTTTCAGGGTTGATCCTTCCAAAAGAGGCATTCATGATCAAATTGGAGCGGGTGCAAATAAACAATAACGCGCACGTTATTCTGATCCGAGGAGGGGGAGAATGGCCTTAAAGTGGGTGTGATCCATTTCAATAACCGGTTGACCTGCTTTGAGTATTTCATACCGTTTTTTAATATTGGTTAAACCAATCTCAAACGATTCTTCTTTTTCTATTCCTGTTTTTTTGTTTATCTGGTGCTGGATAATAAGTTCATTCTGATTTGTGCGGATACTGAGATGTAAAGGGAAACGGGATGAAATAATATTGTGTTTGAAGATGTTTTCTACAATAATCTGAACCGTAAATGGTGGAATAAGCAGGTTACGCGTTTGTTCGGAAACATCAATCCGGTAGGTAAAATATTGTCGGTTACTAAATGCAAACAGTTCAATATATGATGAGGCAAGCACCAATTCTTCATCCAGACTGATGAGCAGATCACGGTTAATTTTGAGCGAGTACCGGAGAATATTTACCAGGTTATGCAAATACTCTGTAGCCGATTTTGATTGTTGCTTAATTAAAGTGGAGAGTACATGTAACGCATTAAAAAGGAAATGCGGGTGTAACTGATTTTTAAGTACTTCAAATCTGGCAAGGATATTTTCTGTTTCAAGATCCTGTTTTTCGTTTAGCAACATGGCATTATACTGAGCCAGTTTACGCCTGCTTTCCCTGATGGTGGCATTTTTTTGCTTAAGTGTTTTAATAAAGTTTTTTCTTTTAACACTGATATAAAAATATGAGGTAAACAGGATCAGAATAAGCAGGGCAACAATGATAAGGAGCAGGTTGAGTTTTTTTTCCTGAACCAGCAAGGTTTCACCATTCTGCTTTTCCTTCAAAACAGATTTCAGTTGAATTTCTCCTTTCTGTATATTCAATACCTGTTGCATCTGATTGAGTTTGTCAATACTGCTCAGGCTATCAAAAGCAGCCTGTTCAACATCTCGTTTTTCCAGATAATAAAGGGCCTTTTTATAATTGCCTGCCGTCTTATACGATTCATAAATACTTTTATACAGGTGTTCTTTTACATCATACCAGTAACTGTAATCTGCAGTGGCAAGCAGTTGTTCGTAAATGGTTATTGCTTCTTTATTTTTGCCCGTTGCATGAAGGTAATCGGCTTTGGCCTCCTGCAAAATGGCGTAAGGATATATATCTTCTGCATCAGGGTTGGCATAAGTGAAGCCCAGCTTAAGGTAATCAGAAGCCTTGTTCAGTTTACCTAACGCAAGGTAAACTTCCACCAGGTTGGCGCAGCAAATTTGTATATTTTCTCTGGCAATTGCCGAGTCCTTGTATAACAACAGCAGTTCAAGCCCCTTCAGGTGATAATGTTCTGCCGGTTCTTTTCTGTTCAGATCTCCATAACAACTTCCTATATCCATCAGTCGCTGAGAGCGCAGCATATGATTGGTATAGGTTTCTTTAACATCCTTACCCGACAATATTCGCAGTGCACGGAAATTGTACCACAGCGATTTCTGATGATCTTTTAGCATGGAGTAGGCAACGCTGATAGCCGCCATTTGCATCACCTCGTCCATTTGATCTCCGGCTTTTTGATAATAATACCTGGCAAGTAAACGGTAAATAATAGCCTGATCATATTGTTGCAGATTAGAAAAAGCCCTGCCATAAAAACTATATAACCGGCCTGTATTTGCATAGTTGCGGGATTTCCAGTTCCTATCAATTAAACTATCTAACTGATACCTGATAGAGGGCGAAAAAATGCCATTGATAACAGAATCCCTAAGCCTTAAAATAAGTTGCTCCTGTTCAGTGCTGTCGGTTAATGTATTTGCCCGTATCCAGCCGTTCCAGGTTAAAAGAAATAATATACATATAAGGACTCTTGCCATCACTATTCAACCTGACAAATATATTGAAACATATGGTACTGAATATTAAAAGGGGTGTTTCAAATCCCTGGCGGGGCATGTATAAAAAAGAATAACCCAGAGGCTATTCGGCCAGCCCGTGCTGAATGGCATATTTTACCAGCCCGGCAATATTTTTTACCTGCAATTTGCTAATCAGGTTTTTTCGATGAGTTTCAACCGTATGGGGACTAATATGTAATGTTTCTGAAATTTCATTCGTAGTGAGTTCCTCCACAATCAGTTTTAAAACATCCTTTTCTCTTTCGGTAAGTTCAGTCATCATCGGATCATTTTCCAGATTCTTCTTTTTCTGCAAACCCTCCATTATTTTTTCTGTTACTTCTTTGCTGAAAAAAGATTCTCCCCTCATGATGGTTTCTATTGCCGTGGTTAGCTCTTCTTTGCCTGTATTCTTAAGAATATAACCATCAGCTCCGGCCCTCAGCAGTTTTTCAATATAGTCGCGCGTATTAAACATGGTAAGCATCAGTACTTTTATTTGAGGATAATGCTGCTTCATCTGTTTGGTTGCCTCTATTCCATCCATCTCAGGCATATTCACATCCATCAGAATAATATCGGCCGGAGTATTGCCTAAAACCTCCATCAATTGTTTGCCATTTAAAGCTTCACCGGTAATGCTAAATTGTTTCTGGGTTTTAAGCAATGCCTTTAACCCATCAATAAACATCTGGTGGTCGTCTGCAATAACTATTTTGATCATATGGTTTGTATTGGAATTTCTATAACCGATAAAGTCCCTTTTCCGGGTTGTGAATCAACATAAAAGGAGCCATTTAGTTTTGCTGCCCTGGCTTCCAGGTTTTTTAAGCCCAGACCTCCGCTTTTTATTTTCTCCGCTACATTAAATCCGATTCCGTTATCTTCCACACTTACGCTTACAGTGGTATCCATTTGGTTTAACTGAATAGTAATAACTGATGCTTTGGCATGTTTAAGGATATTGCTGATCAGTTCCTGAATCATCCGGTAAATACCAATTTCTGTTTGCTGATCAAGGCGTTCTTTTTTTCCGTAAGTTAATAATTTGCATTGAATCATGCCGCTTTGGTTAATACTTTCTGTTAACTCCTGCAGCGCAGTTACAAGCCCAAAGCTAATAACCATACCTGTACTCAGGTTGTGAGAAATTCTGCGCACTTCAGCCACCGCCTCATCAAGCAACATACCGGCCCGTTCATATTGCATCTTGTTTTCTTCCTGTGCCTTATCCATTTTGTCATCAAGTGCACTGAACAATAGTTTAACGGTTGATAACATACTACCCAGCCGGTCGTGAAGGTCGCCAGCAATCCGTTTTCTTTCTTCTTCCTGTCCGTCAATCATGGCATTGTAGGTTTTAATTTCCTGCTCGTTTAATAGGGAGGAAATTTTTTGTTCTGCTATTTGTGCATTCTTTTTGTTGATACGGTTGCGTTGTACATAATATATGCCCAATACAAACAAGCCCAGTAACAGCACAATACTGCCGGCAATAAAAAAATTGCGCTGTGCCGATCGGGTTTTGTTTTGCTCAGCCAGTAAGGTTATTTGTTGTTCTTTTTTCTCCGTTTCGTATAAGGTTTGCATGGAGGCTATCTGCCTTATCTTTTCATCATTTAGCAGGGAGTCGCTTAATTCGGAATATTGTACATAATAACCATAAGCTTTAAGGAAATCGTTTTTCATGGCATGGGTTTCGGCAAGGCGCTGCAGGCACAGGGCTGCAGTTTCATTGTCGCCCATTTCCCTGAACAGGGCAAGACTTTTGTTTAAATAAAACAGTGCGCTATCTGGTTTGCCTGCATTCATAAACATATTCCCCAGGTTGGAGTATACAAGGGCAATATCATGCTGAAGGACGGCAGTAGTATAAAAATGCAAAGCCCGGTGATAATAAAGTGAAGCCTTGTCAAACCTGGATAAGGCATCGTAACATAAGGCCACATTATTCATATCCCCGGCAAGAAAAGTTTCATTATTGCTTTGTGTTGACAAGGCAAGCGATTGAATGAACCAGGTGAGGGCGGAGTCGAACTTGTTTTGCTGGTAGTAAAAATTTCCCAGAGCAGAAGCCGACATGATCATCAGCGAGGTGTCTTTTATGCGGCCGGCTGTATTTAATGCAGTTTGTATATAGGTATAAGATTTCTGATACATCTTATACTCGGCACTCAGGTTTGCCAGGCGCAGGTATATATAAACTTTCTCTTCCGTGTGGTTAATGTGCGAAACCAACCTCAGGGCATCGAACAGAAAATAGTAGGCACTGTCTTTTTTACCACCGGATTTATAAACTTCGCTTAACTGCACGCAGGCTCCTGATGCTCCGTAAAAGTCGTTTAACTTTTTTCTGATTCTTAAAGCCTGAAAATAAAACAAAAGGGCAGAGTCATTTAATCCTCTGCTCTGATATACAGCCCCTATTCGCATAAAAGCTTTTGCTATTCCGGGTTCAAAACCAGCCTGTTGCGATAGTTGAAATCCTGTTTTTGCCAGATAAAAGGCGCTGTCAGGGTCATCATTCAGTTTCTCAAATGATTGCTGAAGGATGGCATTGATATGGCTGGTATCTCCGGATTCAGGCAAAGCAGAAAAACTGCGATCTGAAAAAAGGGAAAAACATATAGCTATTAAAATAATCCTCATTGCCGGATGATACGTGTTCCTTTTTTTTGCAAAGCTTATGTGGCGGCTACAATAGCATTGTAATTAAAAGAGTAGGAGGTCTGTCCTGACAAACAGATTTGGGTAATGGTGTCGGTATTATCAATAGCCGTTACCGGGGTGATTACCGTTACTTTAGAAGTGGTACTGCCTCCCTGGGTCAGGCTAACTGTTATCAGGTTACCGCTTACGCTGGCCGTACCTATCGAATCTGTATCATAAATATCAACCATAGCTGCAAGAAAATACATGGCGGTTTGCGCATATTCTATAACTACAGGCCGGCAGGCATACACAGGATAATCCACCGGAGGTATTCCTTTAAATGGGGAATGATTTTTCACCGTACCGGTATAGGTTTTTTTGGTGCCGTTTTTAAAGGTAACTTCTACTGAAACCTCATCTTGCTTGGTATCCGTGGTATAAACACCAAGATATTGCATGGCGTTTTCATCACTTGTACCCTCAGTTGCCGTGTATTTAATGGTTAGGGTTCCTTCATTTATTCTCGGAGTGTTTGTAATATCACTCTCATCGGGTAATTCCAAAATGGAAACATAAAAATATGGCTGCGGTTCAACAGATGAGTCTGATTGCAGCAAAGCGGTTCTTGGTGTCGGATCAAATGTGAGATCCGTTTGGGGTGTGGTGGTTGAGTTGTTCATAGCTTCAAGGGGTTAAAGGTTTAGTGTTTATCAAACCTAATACTTTTCAGTACCAAAAGCCGTATTATTTTAATGCAATGGCTTTATTGGTTGTTACCGCTGAAGGTGGTGTATTCATTACCGCCATATCAGAAATGTTTAACTCCATCGTTACCAGCTTTATTCTGTAATAAGTGGCTGATGAGTCAAACAGGTCGGTATATTCATAAGTACTGCACTTTATAGTGGAACTGTTTGCATGGCGGGTTCCCACAGGGGTATAATCCACTCCGTTTGACGATTTTTCCACCAGAAAATAGCTGGTATTTACTTCTCTTTTGGTGGTCCAGGTTAAGGTAACTATGCCATCCTCTATCTCCATAGTGGTGGTTGATGTATCAATGGTATTTGTTACCGATTGGGCTTGTGTGGTAAAAGCAGCGGCTGAAATAAGGATCAGCGTAAGGGTGTTTAAAAGGGTTTTCATGGCAGTTATTGTTTTAGGGTTTTTATTTGTGATTTGATGATACAAAGAAACCAACTGACCCTTTCCCGGAAATCACCGGAAACCCTTAAATTTATATATCACTGAAAACAGGGATGCCTTCCGGATGTTTATCGAAATACCACAGAATCTTTTATTTATGTTTGGTTTAGGAGAAACCGGGATCCTGAAAGGAGTTTTTTACGAATAAATTATGCTGAAAAAAAAGAGTGTTTTCACTCTATAAAAAGAGTGTTTTCACTCTTGTATTTGCCCATTCTTAGTTTGAACTTGCAAAAGCTATGGCGGTGCCTCCTGCTAATAAAAAAAATCTGTTAACGATGGATTTGCCCGAACGAACCATGGCTGGTGTTATGGAAACAATATCTGAAAATATTCCTGCTTGTACCGGGGGTGAAGAACAAGAATGGCAAACCCAAAGGTATTTGCCTTTTGATAACCTGTTGGAGGGCGTGCAGATTATTGATAGAAACTGGAAGTATATTTACGTAAATAAAGCCTTACTCAGGCATATAAAATCTGAGCACGATATGCTCACCGGATTTAGCATGATGGAGAAGTACCCTGGTATTGAACAAACGGAAATGTTTAAAACACTGGCAATATGCATGGAACAGAGAATGGCCCGCAGCATGGAGAATGAGTTTATATTTCCGGATGGCAGCCGGATGTGGTTTGAATTAAATATGCAGCCTGTAGAAGAAGGGGTGCTCATTTTATCTCATGATATTACCAGATTAAAAAAAGTAGAGGCAGAACTGGAAGCCAAACTTTCTGAACACCAGGAAATGCATGCTCATATCAAGGAACAAAAGGCACAACTGGAGGAGTTCTGCCATATCATAGCCCATAATATGAGGGCACCTCTTTCCAACCTCCTTCTCCTGAATGATCTCGTTCAAAAATGTACCGATACGGAGGAACAGTTGTTGCTTATTGAAAAACAAAAGCCTGTATTGGATTTTTTACAGGAAACTTTTGATGAATTGGTAGATGCTGCTCAAACCCGTACTGATCATCAGGTAAAGAAAAATGATGTGAACCTCGATAAAGCCCTTCTGAAAGCAAAAGAGCTCCTTCAGGGTGAAATACATGAATCAAAAGCTACCATAAAAGCAGATTTTACACAAGTTTCTACCATCTCTTATCCTTCCACCTATATCAACAGCATTTTGTTTAACCTGCTGAGCAATGCACTAAAATACAGGTCGCCATACAGATTTCCTGAAGTTGACATACGCACTGAAATAAAAAATGGTTGGATATACCTTATTGTAACAGATAATGGATTGGGGATTGATCTGGACCGTTACGGGAGCAAGGTGTTTAAATTACGTAAAACATTTCACAATCATCCGCGGGCAAAAGGGTTTGGTTTGTTTATTACCAAAACCCAGGTGGAGGCAATGGGAGGGAGCATACACCTGCAAAGTAAGCCTGAAGAAGGAAGTAGTTTTATCATTAAAATATGTAAAAAAGGAAAATGATGGAAAAAGTTGGAACCTTATGTTTGGTAGATGATGATACCCTCTTCCATTTTCTTACAAGAAAGGTTGTGGAAAGAACCCATCTGGTTAATCAGGTCATTACCTTTATAAACGGTCTGGAGGCAATAAGGTTTTTAGTCTCGGCAAAAAATGATCCTGAAGAACTTCCTGAAATCATTTTGCTCGACCTGAATATGCCCGTAATGGATGGATGGGGCTTTTTGGACGAATACCAGTTGTTAAGGCCTAAGCTGAATAAAAAAATCACCTTGTATGTGGTATCATCTTCTATTGTACCTGATGATATACAAAGGGCAAAAGCAATCAGTGAGGTAACAGATTATATTATTAAGCCGGTAACACGGGATAAATTCATGGATATTCTTCATCAGATCTGACGGGCTTCTGCACAAAATGATTCTTATATTCGCTTCAGGCTTTTAGCATAGCCAGATGATATGAACCTGCAACCCACCCACCTCGAAAACGAACGCATACGATTAATACCATTAAAGCCGTCTGATGCTGAATCCTTATTCACGGTTGCCTCAGATCCGCTCATATGGGAACAACATCCTAATAAGGACAGATACCAGAAAGAGGTATTTGCTCTTTTTTTCTCAGATGCCATTGCCTCCAAAGGCGCATTTCTGATTACCGATGCCCAAACAGGTGCTGTTATTGGAAGCAGCAGATACTATCAGTATGATGCTGAACAAAAATCAGTGGCTATCGGGTATACCTTTTTGTCGAGAAGTTGCTGGGGGAATACGTACAACAAGTATTTAAAAGAATTGATGCTTGATTATGCATTTTTATTCGTAGAGCAGGTTTTTTTTCATGTAGGACCAAATAATATCCGCTCCCAAAAGGCAGTTCAGAAGCTGGGTGCCGCTCGTTCTCCGGAGAATGAGCCTAAGGACCCCATCACTCATGAACCTCTTCATTACACCTATTTGCTCAACAAGCAGCAATCGGCAAAATAAGTAGTTACGCACAGCAGGCTTGCAGGTTGAGTTGTTTTCTGAACAACAGGTTTGTTTGTTGCCAGCAGTTTAACAAGCAGGTTGATGGCAATGGCTTGTTTAGCCCTCTGGCTGTTATCTCACCCCATATGAAGTGATTTGCTAAATTACTCCCCATAAATACCCAAATCGGGGTATTGTTCCGCGCTTGCTATTGGGTTTATCTTTGAATTGTCAATATAAACAGCCACTAATCATGGTTTATATGGATAAAAGAAGCATGGATCAACAAACAGTAATTAATATATTTATAACACAATAGCCTTACCACTATGAAACCAACAACACCAAACAAGGTTACACACCTGATCAAAAAGATGCTTCAGCGTCTTGAAAGGAGAAATACAGGTAAAATGTTGCCAGCTTATGTGCACATAAGAAATGGCCGCTTTTTTCTGTTCTTTATGGCCGCTATCCTTTGCGCCTCTGTAAGTTTTGCTCAAACCACTTATTATTATGCGGGTTCAGGCCGGCTCGACCGAACCAGCAGTTGGGGTACCAATACCGATGGAAGCGGGTCGAACCCATCCAACTTTACCAGTTCCAACCGGATTTATGAAATCCGCAATTGCACTTCTGTAGAATTAAGCAGAAGCTGGACGGTAAGCGGTTCCAATTCGAAAGTGGTACTCGGCAACTCTTCTTTACCTGCTATTACACTTTCACATACCGGTGGCGATTTTGAAGCAGATCTTGATATTTCTTCGGCCAGTACCGGTTCAAATACATATACCATTACCACCAGCCGGGAGAGCCGGATAGCAGATATGGGTACTCTTTCCACAGGATCAACAGTAGAATACCTTAAAAATGGAGATCAGGACATATTAGGTGAAACATATTACAACCTGGTGCTTTCTAATGGTGGCACAAAAACAGCAGATGATGATTTTACCGTAAACGGAACACTTACCATTGAAAGTGGGGTTGAACTCGATATGGAAACAAAGGCTTTGTCTGGTTCTTTTACTACAAGTGGCACAGGAGATTTAATAACAAGTAAAACATCTTCGGCATTTACCACCAACAGAACTTATACGTTCACTGTTTATTACAATTCATCAAGTTCTCAAAATATTATTGCCGGTAATTATCAGAACCTGAACGGAACTGGTGGTAACCGCACCCTTCCAACATCAGGCACAGTAGCTGTTGCCGGCACCTTTACCAAAGGTTCCGGATCTTATACGGTAACCAGTTCTACCGTAAGTTTCAACGGAACAACCCAAACCATTCCTGCCATTACCTTTAATAACCTTACCATTGAAGGATCTGCCACCAAAACAGCCAGCACCAACACAACGGTTAATGGGGTGTTAACCATTAATTCCGGAACAGAACTGAGCATGTCAACCTTTACACTTGCAGGTATATCATCCACATCCGGCACCGGCACTTTAACAACAAACAATACTTCAGCTACACCTGTTCCAACAGGCGAAACATGGGCATTTACGGTTAATTACAGTTCATCAAGCTCTCAGAATATTATGGCCGGAAATTATGCAAGCCTTAACACCACCGGTGGAAACAGGGTTTTACCTAATGGAGGTACAGTTAAAATTGCCGGTACATTTACACCAGGAGCAGGTACATTTACCACCACAGGTTCTACTGTTGAGTTTAACGGATCAGTTGCACAATCTATACCTTCCGGATTTACATACAATAATTTAACATTAAATAATGGAAGCGGAGCCTCCCTTTCTGCCGATATTATTGTGAGCAGCACCTTATCATTCCTCTCCGGATCCCTTTCTTTAAATGATCATTCATTAACCTTAAATGGTGATCTTACCGGTACAACTTCCTTTACAGGATCTGCTTCTTCACATCTATCAATAGGAGGCACAGGTAGCGTCACATCATCCTTAAATATGACCCAGTCATCTTCCACCACCAGAACATTAAATACGTTTACTTTTAGCCGCACTGCAGGAACCCTTACTTTAGGTAATGCACTTGAGGTAACAGGAACCGTTACCGTTAGCAATGGAACCATTACATCAGGAGGTAATCTTACCATTGTATCTAATGCATCAGGCACGGGTCGTGTTGCAGCGTTTACCGGAACCGGTGATATTTCCGGTGATGTAAATGTACAGCGTTATGTACCAGCTCTTACCCGCAGGTACAGGTATATTTGCCCGCCTACCTCTTCATTTACCTATGCCCAGTTAATTGATGATATGTTTATTACCGGAACAGGCGCAGCCTCCAACGGATTTGATGCCGGTATCAGTTCATCCACCATTTATACCTTACAGGAAAGTACTACAGGCGGACGTGGATGGAAAGCAGCTCCAGCTATTACTACATCCGTTTCAGCAGGAACAGGTTTTATTTGTTATGTAAGAGGAGACCGCACCCTTGCCTCTCCCGATTGGTATGTTAGAAACAACTCAGCTTACCCTGCCACAGGTGGTTTCCCTGCCCAAAATGAGGTAAATCTTGATTTTACAGGTCCGCTTAATAAAGGAAATATTTCTCCTACCATTACTTATACCAACACCAGCGATCCAACTGCTGATGGATGGAACCTGATTGGAAATCCATATGCTTCACAAATTGACTGGTCGTTGGTTACCAAATCAAACCTTACCTCTTTTGTATATCTTTTTGATCCTGCCACCAATGCTTATGTTGCCAACGATGGTTCAGTGCCTATTGCTTCTTCACAGGCATTTATGGTTCAGGCAAATGCTGCTTCACCTTCAGTAACATTTACTGAAAGTTGCAAAATAGCATCGGCTCCCACAAGTTATTTTAAGGCAGCTGCTATTCCAAACCGTTTCACCATCCGCATGGTGCTCGATTCACTAAACAGTGATGTGGCCTGGTTAAGAATAAGAAATGGCGCCTCTATGGGGTTTGATGCTTCTGAAGATGCTACCAAGTTTTCCAATGCGGTAATCAATATGGGTTTCAGGGTTCCGCCAACTCCTACCAATGTGCAGCTAAATACCGTACCTCCTCTAACCAATATTGCCGATACGTTTGTATTATATGCCAACGCTGCCGCCAATACCTATACCATGGAGTTCTCCCAACTGCAAAATATACCCGAAACCAAATCTATTTTGCTCAGGGATTTATTTACCAGCACAAATTTTGATGTAAGAGCAAGCCAGGTTTATACCTTTACCATCACTTCAAATCCCGCTTCTCAAGGCAACCGCTTTCAGCTTATTATTATTAACAACAACGCACTACCTGTGGAACTCACTAAATTTACAGCCACAAGAATGTTAAATAATAAGGACGTGGAGATAAAATGGAGCACATCATCTGAAGTAAATTCAGGTAAGTTTATTGTAGAAAGATCCATTAACAATGCGTCACAGTTTCAGGAAATAAATTCGTTGAACGCAGCAGGAAACAGCAATACCAACCGAGATTATGATATGGTGGATATGGGCATACTGGAGCAGATTACAACCAATGCGGTAATCTACTATCGCCTTAAAGAGGTTGATTTTGATGGCAAAGAGTTTTACAGCGAAATAGTACCGGTTGAAGTAAATAAATACAAAGTATCTGATATTTCTGTATTCCCTAATCCGGTGAGCGAAAACCTTTATCTCAAAACCAATATTCCACTGGCCAGAGATTTAAATTATGAGATATACGATCTTTCAGGAAGGCTGGTACAAAGCGGACAGGCAAGAGAAGAGGGTATTTATGTTTCTCACCTGATGTCGGCCATTTATATTGTAAGGTTCACTGGTGAGGCGGTTGCAAATCCGGTAAGCCTTAAGTTTACCAAAGTGGCAGTAAGAGGTAAAAAAGGAATAACTCCTGCAAAAATAAATCCGCTCGTAATAGGAGAACAGGATATAGATATCATAGTAAAGTAAGGTTCAGGATTAAATACCAAAAGGACAGATGGGTATACCATTTGTCCTTTTATTATTAATTGCAGACATAAAAAAGCAGTCAGGGGTTATATCAATGTGATTTTTTTTAAAAAACAATAAAGCTAAATTCACACCACTTAAATAAACCAAATGATGAAAAAAATACTTGCATGTTTAGTAGGGACTTTAATAGCCCTACAAGGATTTACCCAAATTACGCTGGAGCATACTTACCCAAATATGGCAGGCATTGCCATGGGCGGTACCGGAACTATTGTAAACCTTGGTGGTGGCATGTATAATTACATGTTTTATAACAGAAATGCCAGGTCACTTTCATTGTATCATATGAACCACTCCCTCAATGTTTCCTGCACTTTTGATACATTGGTTCCTTTTGGTGCCAGTATGCAGCTTGCCTATGTTTCCAGAACATTGTTCGATTGCGATAGCACCAATATTGAGTACCTCATTAGTACTACGACTTCCAATATTGCTAATAATACCGTAAAAGTATTGCGCACAGACGGAACCATCCTTTTTAGTAAAGATTCAGCAAGGCAAATGTTTGTGGGCACAGGTCTTGGAAACACATCATTTATTTTTAAGGTTAATAATGATACCAAAATGTTACTTTATGGAATGGACAGCAGTGCGCTTGTTTACGATTTATGTGGTGAATTAACCACCGGAATGGTTAAGGAAGTGGGTAGTTCAAACCAAATGGAGGAAACCCTAAACTCATATCCAAACCCAAGCTACTCTTATACCAACGTAAATTATACCTTACCTGAAGGCATAAGCAATGGAGAGCTCATATTTTATGATAACCAGGGCCGGGAAGTAAAACGGTTTAAGGTAGACAGAACATTTGATCACCTGCGTATTTCTACTGAAGAAATGCCTTCGGGAACCTATTACTACCACCTGCAAACAACAGCCGGAGTAAGCCAGGGTAAAAAACATATCACCATTAAATAACGGAACTGTTTTTATCCTTAAATTGTCTGAACCAGCTTTCAATGGCAAGTAGTGCCCAAATCGGGTAGGAGGCATCTGTTTTTTGTTTTTCATTTTCTTCTGCCAGATCCGTTGCTGCTTTGCCGTTAAAGAGTTGACTAAAACTGCTGTCCTTTTCTAAAAAAGATTGTGGCAACAGGTGTTTCATATCTGCCAGTAACCAATCCCTTACCGGTGCGCCAAATCCGGTTTTGGGTCGGTATATCACATCCAAAGGCAGGTACCTTTCTGCAACTTTTTTTAGCAGGTATTTGGTAATGGTTTTCTTTAGTTTTAATTCCGGAGGCAGCGAGGCTGCAAAACTTACCAGCTCTTTATCAAGGTAAGGTACGCGTACTTCTACACCCTCACTCATGCTCATTTTATCCGTATAGTTCAGGTTATGATCAGTGAGGTAAAAAGAGGTATCCCAATACAACATCTTGTTTAAGGGCGATTTTTCATCAGGAATCAAGGAAAGGGATTCGGTTAAAAAATGTATCGGATTAAACTCCTCAGGTGCCTTTTTAAAAAGCAACTTCACTTTTTTTACCGGCAACCATCCGTAAAGAGAGGCCATTTGTTTGTTTATACTGTTTTCCTCATAAGCTGAAAAAAACTTACGTAACCTTCTGTTGGCAGCAGATGTGTAAGGCAGTACCATACTTAATTTAAACAACAGATGTTTAATAAAAAAAGGAATAAACCTTAAGCGCTGGTTGTAATAAAGGAACTGATGTCGCCTGTATCCGGAGAAAATATCATCACTGCCGGTGCCGCCAATCAACACCGGTATGCCCTTTTTTCTTGCAGCACGGCATATGTTTAATACGTTTAATGGAGCTGCATCTCCCAGGGGTTCATCAAGGCTATATACCATCCTGTCAAAATCCTCCACAATATTTACGTCTGCCTTAACTATTTCCAGATTGGCTTTCAGGTGCGTTGCTACTTTTTCTGCATATGGCAAATCTTCGGCAAAGCCCTCCACCTTGCTGTTGGTAAATGACGAAATGGTAAAACAATTGATTTCCTTTTGCGGATAGAGTTTACGTGTAATGGCCACCAGCAGGCTGGAATCCAAACCTCCGGAAAGAAAATACCCAACAGGAACATCAGAAATATGTTGTCTTTTAACTACCCGGCACAATAGCTCGTCCAGTTCATCAATCAACTGTTGTTCTGTTTTTTTTACATACACCCCTGTATATGGTAAGGTATAATACCGTTGCATATCAAATGAAGCGGGATTGTTGGTATAAAGGGTGATAACATGTCCGGGAAGCAGCTTTTTTACATGTTTAAAAGGAGTTCGCTCTCCGGGCGAATAAAGGAAGTAAAGATAATTTGCGAGGGCAAACTCATCTGTTTCCCGGTTCATAAAAGGAAGAAAGGAGAATGACTTTATTTCAGAAGCAAACACAAAATAATCCGAAGACGCAGAATAGTATAATGGTTTAACGCCAAACGGATCTCGTGCTATTACCAGCTTTTTGGTTTCTTTATCATAAATGGCTAAAGCAAATATGCCGTTCATCTCATTAAAAAAAGAAATGCCATACTCTATAAAGCCGTAAAGAATGGTTTCCGTGTCGGCACTTGAAACAAATGTATATTTATGTGTTAAGGTTTCCCTGAGTTCCCGGTGGTTATACAACTCGCCATTATAGCTGATTACATACCGGCCATCCTTACTTTGCATGGGTTGATGTCCGTTAGGGCTTAAATCCTGTATGGCCAGTCTTCTATGCCCAAGGGCAAAATGGGTATCGTTATAAATACCCTCATCATCCGGTCCGCGGTGCGCAAGCCTGCCTGTCATCTCTTCTATAAAAGAGGATGCATTGGGGTGAATTAATCCGGTAATCCCGCACATATAGATGGTGTTAAAATTTTTGCCTGTATAAACAGGAAAGCAGTAAATATATACAAATCACCAACAACACAAACAGGGGGGTAATAAATATATTAAAGAAACGGGAGGGGGATAATATGTTAGCGGCCTGCAAGCATTTTTGCAATGTATTTTCCAACAATATCGTATTCAATATTCACCTTATCACCGGGCTTTAACCGGCCAAGGTTGGTATATTCAAAAGTATAGGGAATAATGGCCACACTAAACTGATTATTATTTACAGATGCAACAGTAAGGCTGATACCATTTACACAAATGGATCCTTTTTCTACAATGAGCCGGCTGTTTTGATCATTACCAATCTGAAAGGTGAATATCCAGCTTCCATCTTTGTTTTCTATAGTTTGGCAGGCTGCTGTGTCATCCACATGTCCCTGCACAATATGTCCGTCAAATCTGCCTGAAGCCGGCATGCATCTTTCCAGATTTACCACATCACCGGTTTGAGCTTCATTAAGGTTGGTTCTGTTTAAGGTTTCCTCAATAGCAGTTACCTGATAGGTATTGTCCTTAAATCCAACTACGGTTAAGCATACGCCATTATGGGCCACGCTTTGATCCGTTTTTAGCTCACCGGTAAATGGCGATTCTATAAAAAAATGCTTGTTGGTGCCCTCCTTTGATATTCCGGTAATGAGTCCGGTTGCTTCAATAATTCCTGTAAACACAAGTTGCTGTTTTAGTTTCTGATTAATTGAATGGTACCATTCATAGGTCTGATCTTTAATCCATCCAAAAACTTTTCGTGCACCTTACAGGTATAAAAGTAAATGCCCTCGGAACAATTTGATCCTGAATCTTTAGCTTTTCCATTCCAGTTAATATCCAAATCGGTCGTTTCATAAACGCAATCGCCCCAGCGGTTATAAATTTTCAGTTCTATTTTTTCAATAAACCGGTATGGAAAAGGATTAAGTACGTCATTCAGCCCGTCACCATTTGGCGTAAATACATTTGGAATGCGGTAGTCTGGGCAGTTGTCCACGCAGTATTCATTTAAAAACTGACTTTCGTTATTAAAAGTATCAACCCCGGTTACCACATAACAGCCTGCAATTCCTTTTTTTAATATCTCTCTGGAGTCGCTATAAGATGCAAACAGGTTGCTTACATTTCCCAGTAATTGATAGGTTGAATCTGTTCTTAATGGCTTATAGTATATATTATACGAAACCACATCATTGGCGCATGCCATATTGTTTAGCCACTGCAGTTTGTTGGTAAAGCCAATAAAATCGGTACATGGAGAAACAACAACAAGTTCGGGCGGACATGGTTTAATGGTATCAATAGGGGTTCCGCATATTTCCTGTGAGAAATTTTCTGTACTGTCGGGTATTAGTGAATACTTACCATATGATTTTACCACATAACAATACTGGGTATTATTAAGAAGGCCTTCATCCGTGTATGAGTTTTCTGTGGTAGATGCAATGGAGTCAAATTGCATGGATGCATTTTGCCGGTAAATAACATAAGACACATTGGTCCATGGAACGCTTGCATTCCAGCTTAAAATATTTGTTTCATCGGTGCAGTATACCTTTGCGCGCAGAGAAGAAGCCACAGGACTGGCATCAACCAATTGCACTCCGGAGGTAGTGTTACAATAAAAATCAATCTTATAAAAGATCTGCCTCTCTGTGGTATTCAGCAGCGAATCATAAAATACAGAATCTCTTATGGAGATAAAATCTGCATACTCAATGGTATCAAATGCAATGTATGGAGATTCTCCTGAGGCCCTGTTAAACACCAGGCGATAGGGTGGGGGGAACTGAGTAATATCCAGCGTGTCTGGCCTGAGCCATGTGCCTTCTACCGCACCGAGTGTTTGGGAAGTATGGCTTACACTTACGCGTGTAATTACAGGCTTGCTTCTGATAATGGCATCGCAAACTTCTTCTGATGCATAACTTTCTGCATCATAAGAATAAATGGGCTTACCGTAACGGTCTCTTGCCGGATAAACCGCCACCAGCCGGTAACAGTATTTAACAAGCGGAGATAACCCGGTTCCGTTGTTTGTATCGTAGTAGCTGGTATCACCAATATTAAGAAGGGTAGCTATCAGTTTGTAGCCAAGCTCAGGTGGCAGCCCGGTTTGGCAGGAAGTGGGTGACCAGACGGTTGAATCTATTTTACGGTAAAGGAGGTATTTATTGGCCAGTCCGCATGAATCGCGGTTCCAGCTAACCACAAATCCATTATTAACCTGTTTGGTTTTTAAATTTTGTGGTGGTGGCCCTATTACTTTTATCCGGAATGGTTTGATATCGGCTAGTTGCACAGCAAAGTCGTCATTTACTTTTATTACCCCCTGATGGGCAAAATAACGGATATGGTTACAGTTGGTTTTCCATAAAAACTCTGAGCTTACAAATGTAACCCCGGAAGCAGGATCAGGATTCATGGTTGCAGGATTGCTTGGCTGTTCAAAAGGCCCACCATATCCGCGGAGTCTGAGAACCTGTCCAGCATTGGGATCAGAAGCGGTAGCTGTGAAACTCACATTTGTTCCCGACATCACGCAAATATCAGGTAAAGGTGCAATTTGAGGAGGAGAGTTGGGGCAATCCAGAATTTCAATCTGCATATCCCTAACCACATAACCAACAAGTTTATCGTTTCTGTATTCATTAATCCTGATGGCTATATTGTAAATGCCTTTGATAATAGGTGAGGTCCATGTTACCTGTCCGGTAAGTGCATCAAGGGTAAAACTGGCGCTGTGTTGAGGGGTAATATAATTTGGAACATCAAGTCCCGGAGCCTGTTTTGGGGGCACCAACTGATAAGATAAAGAGTCTCCGTCTGCATCATGAGCTCCCGGATTGTGCACATAAACAGAACCTTTACAGCCCTCATCAATTGGAGGAACGTAAAGGATAGGAGATTCATTGGAACCTATACTGTTGTTTATTCGTAAAAAACTCTCTACATAAAAAGGAACGTTCACGGAATTGCCCCCGTTGATATTTTCAATACTGCTCACCCTGTTGGGATCTGTAAAACTGATGAGGTAAGTTCCGTATGACTGATAGGCATGATCAGCGATATAAATATTTCTCTGTACTTTGGAATTAATGGTTTCTGCCTTGGTCCGGGGGATACTTTCTTCTTTACCATCACCCCAAACAATAGTCAGGGTTCTGGTATTTTCATTTGCCGGTTGCCGCGGATCCGTATAGGTAGTGGCTGTAATCCTATACAATTTATCAGACAAACGCTGATACGTAATTTCTCCGGCACGGTAATGGGTGGCAAAAACCGAGAAGGTGGTACATAACAATATGACCGGAATAAGAATAAACTGATGTATCGAAATCTTGTTCAGCGTATTGAAAATTATGGATGCGTGAAAGTAAGCAATTTAATATTAACAAGATAAGAAAAACTGACGAATAGTTGCATAAAAAATCCCGTAGTAATTTATACCAACGGGATTTTTAAGAAGATGTTTTACCGGTTATACTTTTTGAGAAGAAAATTGTGCGGTTATATAATCACGGTTCATGCGGGCAATATTGCTAAGGGAAATCCCTTTAGGGCATTCTGCCTCACAGGCACCGGTATTGGTGCATGATCCGAAACCTTCGGCATCCATTTGGGCTACCATATTCATTACCCTGCCATGTCTTTCAGGTTGACCCTGAGGCAATAAGGCGAACTGGGAAACTTTTGCAGATACAAATAGCATTGCCGAGGCATTTTTGCAGGCAGCTACACAAGCTCCGCAACCAATACATGTGGCGGCTGCAAAAGCAGCATCCGCATCATCTTTTCCGATGGGTGTAGAGTTGGCATCCTGCGCATTACCGGTATTTACCGAAATAAATCCACCAGCCGAAATAATACGGTCAAATGATGTTCTGTCAACGGCCAGGTCTTTTATTACCGGAAAAGCTGCAGCTCTCCAAGGCTCTACTACAACGGTATCTCCGTTTTTAAAAGAACGCATATGCAACTGGCAGGTAGTTACCCCCTGCAAAGGGCCATGCGGACGGCCATTGATAAACATGCTGCACATTCCGCAAATACCTTCACGGCAGTCATGATCAAACGCTACCGGATCTTTTCCTTCATTAATTAAACGCTCGTTTAAAACATCGAACATTTCCAGAAAACTCATATCCGGTGAAATTCCCTGAACAGGGTAGGTTTCAAAACGTCCGCGATCGTCTTTATTTCTTTGTCTCCACACTTTAAGTGTTAGGTTCATTTCTCCACTCATGTTTTTTAGTGTTTTGTATTGGTTGATGTATTGGCCATGGCATTAAATAAACAATGGCTGTTACGTAACTTTATTATTTATAACTGCGTTGTGCTATTTTAATATTCTCGTATTTCAGGTGTTCCTTATTCAACTCCCATCCGCCATTGGTAAGGTACTCCCATGCGGCAACGTAACTGTAATTGTCGTCATCGCGCAGGGCTTCACCTTCTTCTGTCTGGAATTCTTCCCTGAAATGGCCTCCGCAGCTCTCATTTCGGTTTAAGGCATCCATACACATGAGTTCTCCCAGTTCAAGAAAATCGGCCACACGGCCTGCTTTTTCCAGCTCAGGGTTAAATTCATTGATCTCTCCGGGTACACGCAGGTCTTTCCAGAACTCAGCACGTAAAGCCTGAATTTCGCCAATGGCTTGTTTAAGGCCTTCCGCGTTTCTTGCCATACCACATTTATCCCACATAATTAAGCCCAAACGTTTATGGAAATGATCCACAGATTTGCTGCCTTTAATGTTCATCAATTGTTCCAAGCGGGCTTTGGTTTCCTTTTCTGCAGTTACAAAAGCTTCGTGGTTGGTATCAATTGGCTTTACACTTATTTCCTTACTCAGGTAAGATCCGATGGTGTAAGGGATAACAAAATAACCATCTGCCAGTCCCTGCATCAGTGCAGATGCTCCTAGACGGTTTGCTCCGTGATCAGAGAAATTGGCTTCACCCAATGCATATAAACCCGGAACAGTAGTCATCAGATTATAATCAACCCAAAGGCCACCCATGGTATAATGCACAGCCGGATAAATCATCATTGGATTTTCGTAAGGGTTTACTCCGGTAATTTGCTGATACATATCAAACAGGTTACCGTATTGCTCCTTAACCACAGCTCTTCCCAATTCTGTTAATTGTTGTTCTGTTGGGTTGTGGATGCCACGTTTGGTAGCTTCTTTTTTTCCGTATTTATATTTCGTGTTAAATGCAAAATCAAGGTAAACGGCTTCTCCGGTTTGGTTCACTCCAAAACCTGCATCGCACCTTTCTTTAGCCGCACGTGAGGCCACATCGCGGGGAACAAGGTTTCCAAATGCCGGGTAACGTCTTTCCAGGTAATAATCCCTGTCTTCTTCCTTTAAATCATTTGGGTTCATTTTTCCCGATCGGATGGCTTCCGCATCTTCTTTGCGTTTTGGAACCCAAATTCTTCCGTCATTCCTCAACGATTCACTCATTAAAGTGAGTTTCGACTGGTGATCTCCGGAAACAGGAATACAGGTTGGGTGAATCTGAGTAAAACATGGATTTCCGAAAAATGCCCCACGTTTGTGGGCTTTCCAGGCTGCCGTTACATTACTTCCCATGGCATTGGTACTCAAATAAAATACGTTTCCGTAACCTCCTGAGCATAACAATACCGCATGTCCGAAATGGCGCTCCAGCTTGCCTGTAACCAAATCTCTTGCTATAATACCCCTACATTTGCCTTCAATATTCACAATATCGAGCATTTCATGGCGGGTTAGCATTTCTACCTGTCCCAAACCAACCTGACGTTGCAAAGCACTATATGCTCCGAGTAATAATTGCTGACCGGTTTGTCCGGCTGCATAAAAAGTTCGTTTTACCTGTGTTCCACCAAAAGAGCGGTTATCAAGCATTCCTCCGTATTCGCGTGCAAACGGAACACCCTGGGCCACACATTGGTCAATAATATTGGCACTTACCTCTGCCAGCCTGTAAACGTTGGCTTCGCGGGCACGGTAATCTCCTCCTTTAATGGTATCATAAAATAAGCGATAGGTGCTGTCACCATCGTTCTGGTAATTTTTGGCCGCATTAATACCGCCCTGAGCCGCTATACTGTGCGCCCTGCGTGCCGAATCCTGAAAGCAAAAAACTTTCACTTTATAACCCAGTTCTGCAAGTGAAGCTGCTGCTGAAGCACCTGCAAGTCCTGATCCTACAATGATTATTTCCAGACTGCGTTTGTTGGCAGGATTTACCAGTGGAACGGTTGAACGGTATTTGGTCCACTTTTGTTCAAGTTGCCCTTCCGGAATTTTGGCATCGAATTTAGCTGAAGTCATATCTGTTTCGCTATGGTGATGTAAATGGTTAGAAATTATTTAATTAAGCCCAGGTACATGGTAAGGGGCATCAGTGCAAACAGTATCGGAAGGATAATGGAAAACACCATTCCGAATTGTTTAATAAACGGGGTATAACGGTTGTGGTTTAAACCCAGGGTTTGAAATGCCGATTGAAAACCATGCATTAAGTGGTAGGAGAGTGAAACCATTGCTAAAATATACAATATCACTACCCAAAGTTCAGAGAATATCACCTTCATCTCATCAAAAAGCGTGGTGTGCCCGCCCGTAATCTGATCGGTAAAACGGCTGGTTACCCAAAAGTGTTTGAGGTGAATAATCAGGAAAATAAGCAGCAGGGTACCAAGCAAACCCATAGAACGGGAATACCATTTGCTGTTAGCGCTGCCACCTGATACCGCATATTTTACAGGCCTTTTGCTTTGGTTTTTGCTGGTAAGGGCAAATCCTTTAAATATATGAAGAAGCAAGCCAACAAAAAGCACTATTTCCATGGTGCGGATAAGCCAGTTGGTTCCCATAAACTCAGCCCCCTCATTAAAGGTATGGCCACCGTCATTAAAAAAGATCAGGGCATTAATGCCGCAATGAACTACTAAAAAAGAAATGAGGAACAAACCTGTAACACCCATAATTAGTTTTTGCCCTATGGATGAACTCAGCATTTTAGAAAACCAACTCATAATTTGTATTATTTTTTAAAAAGTGTGCGCAAATTTAGAAATAGCCTCGTTTTATTCTACCCAACTAATCCACACCTCTTTATTTAAAACTTTTCTAAACAGCGATATTATTATGTTTTATCATATAAACCTAACGTTGATAAGGTTTGTTTTTGGAATTCAGATTAAAAATTCATTTTTGACCCCTGAATGTACAAACTATTACTCCGTTTTTTGTTTATGATGCCGGCAGAAACGGCACATTATTTCACCTTAAATGTGCTGCATGCGCTGCTCCGGATTCCATTGGTACCGGCACTTTTCAGAAAACTCTTTTTTGTTTCAAACCCGGTTTCATTCTTAGGAATTATTTTTCCAAACAGGGTAGGATTGGCGGCCGGATTTGATAAAAATGCCAGGTATTTAAAGGAGTTTATGGCGCTGGGTTTTGGCTCTGTAGAAATTGGAACTGTTACCCCTAAACCTCAGCCGGGAAATGATAAGCCTCGTTTGTTCAGGTTATTAAAGGATGAAGCCATAATTAACCGCATGGGTTTTAATAATGATGGTGTGGAGATAATTGCAGAAAGGCTCAGGCAAAGGCCGGCCGGTTTGGTGGTTGGTGGCAATATTGGCAAAAACAAAATAACCCCCAATGAAGAAGCACAACGTGATTATGAAATATGTTTTGAAAAATTATATGACCATGTGGATTATTTTGTGGTGAATGTAAGTTCTCCCAATACCCCGGATTTAAGGGCATTACAGGATAAAGACCCACTCAAAAAAATTCTCACCGCTTTAATTAACCAGCGTGCGGCCTTTATCAGGTCAGGCAAACCATCTAAACCTGTTCTTTTAAAAATTGCCCCCGATTTATCCGAATCGCAATTGGATGATGTGGTGGAAATAGTGAAAATAACCGGAATAGAAGGTGTAGTGGCTACCAACACCACCATTTCACGGGAGAACCTCATTACATCTGATGATCATATCAAGTCTATTGGTGCAGGTGGATTAAGTGGTAAAATACTGTTCAACCACTCCACATCTGTTTTAACGTATGTAAATAATAAGGGTAATCAAGCAATTCCGCTGATTGGGGTAGGTGGTATTGACACCCCTCAAAAGGCTCTTGCAAAAATGGAAGCAGGTGCCACCATCGTTCAACTGTATACCGGTTTTATATACAAAGGCCCTTTGTTGGTTAAGCGGATTGCAGCATTAAAATAACAAAAATGAGTATTATTAATTTTACGGAGCGGGCCCTGGAGGCCATAAAAAAATACCATAACACCCTTCAGATACCAGGCGGCCACTACCTGAGGGTTGGAATCCGTCAGAAAAACGAAGCCAATAAACGTTTGCTAATAGGTTTTGATGAAAAGGGAGAGAAAGACATGGAAGCCACTATTGGAGATCTGAAAATTATTTACGCCCCTGGTGAGGTTTTCTTTTTTGCAGGTATGGTGATAGATTATGTAGAAGAAGATTCGCGAAAAGGATTTACGTTTGTTGAAGCAAGTAAATAACCACTTTGGTAGTTACAGAAACCATAAAAATAGCTTTTCACTCCATCAGCGGAAACCGCATGAGGGCAGTAATCACTGCACTGATTATTTCTATTGGTATAATGGCGCTTGTGGGTATCCTCACTGCTATCGATGGAATTAAGGCATCCATTAATGATAATTTTTCCAATATGGGTGCCAATACCTTCAATATCAAAAACCGGGGCAACAATATCCGTTTTGGCAGTTCAGGCAAAGCACCTAAAAGATACAGCAATATTACCAGGCAGGAAGCTTATGCCTTTGTGAGAGAATTCTCTTATCCATCTAAAACCTCCCTTTCCGTAAATGCATCTTTTGCCAGCACCATTAAGCATGGTTCTTTTAAAACCGATCCCAATATAATGGTAATGGGTGGCGATGAAAACTACCTCGATGTATCGGGTTATGAAATTGAATTGGGCCGTAATTTTTCCGAACAGGATATTACCTCGTCTGCAAATGTGGCACTTATTGGCAAGGATATTAAGAACAAGCTGTTTAAGCAGCACCAGCCATTAGGAGAGCCTATTTTGGTAGGTGGCGCCAGATACAGGGTAATTGGTACACTAAAGGAAAAAGGATCAGCCATGGGGTTTGGAGGCGATCGGATAGTAATTGTGCCCATAGAGAATGCCAGGCAGGTATTTGCCAGACCAAATATGAGTTTTGTAATAACAGTGGCAATTGATGATGTACCAATGATTGATGCAGCGGTGGAAGAAGCCACTTCGGTGTTCCGGAGGGTGAGAAAACTTCCTGCCCCTGCTGAAAATAATTTTGAGATAATGAAAAGTGATAATATAGCAAAAGAGTTAATAGACAACCTGCGTTATGTTACCCTTGCCGCAACAATCATCGGATTTATTACCCTGGCAGGAGCAGCCGTTGGGTTAATGAATATTATGCTGGTTTCGGTTACAGAACGTACCCGCGAAATTGGTATCAGAAAAGCCATTGGGGCAAACAGGTCCACCATCCTTCAGCAGTTTTTATTTGAGGCAATTACCATTTGTTTAATTGGCGGATTTGGAGGCATCATATTAGGCATAGGCATCGGAAATCTGGTTGCGGTACTGGTGGTTGAAAGCGGGTTTATTATACCCTGGATGTGGATTTCTGCTGGTTTGGCCTTGTGTGTGGTAGTTGGCCTTATCTCAGGCATTTATCCTGCTATAAAGGCATCAAGACTCGATCCGATAGAAGCCTTGCGCTACGAATAATCTCTGCCTGTTGATAACAACAGTGAATCACTTTTTCAGGGCTTCTCTTATATTTGGCAATTATCACCTGAACAGAATGGTTGTTTTATCTGCACATACATCGGTAGCTCCCCCAACATGGCTTGTGGCTCCTTTTGCCTTGTTATTGCTTCTGATAGCAACCGGCCCTCTGTTTTTCGAACATTTCTGGCACAGGTATTATAAAACAATCTCGGTACTGCTGGGCGTGCTTGTTGGCGGGTGGTATATAGTGGCCTATCATCAGGCTTTTTTGGTGGTGGAAACATTGGCCGAGTATCTGTCGTTTATCAGCCTGCTGTTTGCATTATTTGTTGCCGCAGGGGGCATCTATATTTTTGCCGATCATGAATCGAAAGCCAGCACCAATATTGTTTTTTTACTCATTGGTGCCTTATTAACCAATATTATCGGAACAACCGGTGCATCGGTGCTCCTCATCAGGCCTTTTATGCGTATAAACCGCTACAGGCTTAAACCATACCATATCGTATTTTTTATCTTTTTTATTTCCAACCTGGGAGGGCTGCTCACACCCATTGGTGATCCGCCATTGTTTATGGGCTTTTTAAAAGGAGTTCCCTTTTTCTGGACAACAGGCAACCTCTTTCTGCCATGGATCACGGCCTTGTCTATTTTAAGCATTGTGTTTTTATGGCTGGAAAAAAGAAACACCCAACTGGATGAAGTGGATGTGAGCACCCACTATACAAAAAAAATAATCATTAACGGCAAAAGAAACTTTATATGGCTGGGTTTAATTATCCTTACTGTTTTTCTTGATCCCAATGTAATAGAGGGTTTTCCTGCCATTGATTATCATGGTAAAAAGATATCATTTATAAGGGAACTGCTGCAAATAACCATTGCATTGCTTTGTGTAAAGTATGCTAAAAAAAGAGCCATGCAAAGCAATCAATTTTCTTATGAACCAATAAAAGAAGTAGCCTTCTTATTTATAGGAATTTTCCTCACCATGATTCCAGCTTTGCAGTTGCTGGAATCCTTAGGGGCACATATGAAAAATGTTTCTCCCGGAATGATCTATTTTGGCTCCGGTATTTTTTCCAGTGTGCTTGATAATGCACCAACCTACGTTAATTTCTTTGCCTTGGTTATGTCTGTTTTTGGTTATAGTGTATCAGATATTAATGATGTGCATGCCTTTATTCAATCCGATCAGGTTGTTTTTTTAGTGGCCATTTCTGTTGGATCTGTTTTTTGGGGGGCAATGACCTATATCGGAAACGGACCTAACTTTATGGTAAAGGCCATTGCAGAAAACTCAGGTGTGAAAATGCCGGCTTTTTTTGAATATATTTATAAATACAGTATCCCTTACCTGCTTCCTGTTTTGGTATTGATCTGGCTTATATTTTTTATGTAGTATGTTAAACGGAAAAAAAATAATAGTAGTGCTTCCTGCTTATAATGCAGAGCTAACCCTTGAAAAAACCTACAGCGAAATTCCATTTGATATTGTTGACGATGTGGTATTGGTTGACGATGCCGGTAAAGACAAGACTTTTGAACTGGGCAAAAAAATAGGAATCAGGCATGTTATCCGCCATGAGAAAAACAAAGGGTATGGGGGCAACCAAAAAACATGTTATGATACGGCTATGTCGTTGGGTGCCGATATCGTTATTATGCTCCATCCGGATTATCAGTACACACCAAAATTGATAACTGCAATGGCCAGTATTATTGCTTATGAAGTGTATCCTGTTGTATTTGGTTCACGTATTTTAGGCATGGGTGCTTTAAAAGGAGGGATGCCTGCTTATAAATTTGTTTTTAACAGGTTCCTCACCTTGTTTCAAAATATAATGATGCACCAGAAATTATCAGAATATCATACCGGATACCGCGCTTTTAGTGCAGAAGTTTTACGTAATGTACCTTACCATTTGTGTTCCGATGATTTTGTGTTCGACAATGAAATGGCGGCTCAGATATTTTATAAAGGATACGAAATAGCAGAGGTTACCTGTCCCACAAAGTATTTCCCTGAGGCATCATCTATAAATTTTAAACGCAGTTCCATTTATGGGCTGGGCGTTTTACGTACTTCCTTGTTATACAGGATGCAAAAATGGGGGTTGGGCAATTTTCGCATCTTTAAAAAAGGTTGAGTGAATAAATAACAGTTGTGGCTGTTCCTTCCATTGCGTATTGTTGCACTACTAAAAATGAATAAAAAGGTACTGTCATATTTATTGTTTGTGTTATTCTGCGTGGTTATTATTTTTCCAGGCTACGGAAACAATAACCGGTCGGCAGTTTCCAAACAGTTGGCATGTGCCATTACATGCAAAAACGATCCACAAGCCACTGATATTCTCCTTCAATGTCTGTCAAACGGCATTAATATGATAGAGGAGGAGCGCACCAATGAAGAAGATGATCACCAAAGTGCAACAGATTACCTCTCTCCTGAAATAATGGATTTTGATAAAGGCTGCAAGAACTCCGATTGCAAAAATGATCCGCAGGATCTGTCGGGAAGTGCTTATTTTAAAGGTGTTTTTGCCCCTCCGGAGTGTAAGTAAAATTCAAACAACAGGCTACAAATTGCCTGATTCATTAGTTTAATTTTTATTTACATTATTGTTATTTCATGAAACCACTTTCATTAAAGTTTGACGTTTTATCTAAAGAGAATTTCAAATACGATCTTCCTGCAGGTATTGCCGTCTTTTTTGTGGCAGTACCGCTCTGCCTTGGTATTGCACACGCGTCAGGAGCACCCTTAATTGCCGGTTTAATTACCGGTGCAATAGGAGGTTTAATCACCGGTTTAATAAGCAATTCACAGTTAAGTGTAAGCGGCCCTGCTGCCGGACTCACTGCCATTGCCTTAGCCGGTATAACTAAGCTTGGTTCTTTTGAGGCTTTTTTATTGGCCACCCTGATAGCAGGCTTAATACAAATTACCCTGGGTATTCTTCGTACTGGTGCAATTGCCAATTATATCCCCAATACCGTTATTAAAGGAATGTTATCTGCCATAGGCTTAATATTAATCATTAAGCAGTTTCCCCATATGATTGGTTATGATATTGAAGAAATGGGGGTAGAAGAGTTTGCCGTTACAGCACAAGATATCAATGAACAGTATCATGAATCAAAAACCGCTGAAACCAATACGTTTACCATTTTGCTGCATTCTTTATCAAATTTGAATAAAGGGGTATTGGTTATTGGTATAATCTCTATGGTATTCCTGATAGTGTGGGATAAGTTTTTTCAAAAACAGTTTAAAACCATTCCGGGAGCCTTGCTGGTGGTATTGGTTGGTGTTGCCACAAACGCCCTGTTTCAGTTCCTTTTTTCAGCAGACCCTTTATTGAGTGAACATTTTGTAAATATTCCTGCAATAACAAGTATTACGGAATTTATCAGGGTTTCTCATTTCCCGGATTGGTCGGCTTTGGGTAATTACCAGATTTACATCACAGGAATAACCATTGCCATTGTTGCATCCATTGAAACCCTGCTTTCTACAGAAGCCATAGATAAGCTTGATCCGTACAAGAGAAAAACCCCGGCCAATCAGGAACTTATTGCCCAGGGAATAGGTAATACACTAAGCGGCCTTTTTGGAGGTTTGCCAATGACCGCAGTTATTGTTCGCGGATCTGTAAACGTTTCAGCAGGTGCAAGAAGCAAACAATCAACCATTATTCATGGGATATTAATTGTTTTATCGGTAATGATGCTGGCTTCGGTTATGAACCTGATACCACTGGCAAGTTTGGCTGCCGTATTAATTTATACCGGATATAAGCTGTTGCAACCATCCCTCTTTAAAGAGTTTTATCATAAAGGGTGGAACCAGCTTATCCCTTTTGTGGTAACCGTTTTTGCCATTGTTTTTACAGATCTGTTAATTGGTGTTTTTGTGGGAATTATTGTTTCGTTCATCTTTATTGTAAAGGAAGATTACAAGGGTACGGTGCTTAAAGTAATTGACCTTGGCAGAAGAAAACGGATTATACTGGGAGAGAATATTACTTTTTTACATAAGCCCAAATTGGTGAACCTGCTGAATGAGATGCAACCCAATACCATTGTAGAGTTTGATGGTTCCCGCAATTTTTATATGGACAGAGATATTGTGGAAGTGATAGAAGAATTTAAAAACAAAGCACAACAAAATAATATTGAATTAATTTTAGGAGGAATAAAACACATGGACTTAAATAAAGAAGAACTGCATAAGAACATGAAACAGTCGTATGACCGCCTGTTTCTGAATAATGAAAAGTGGGTAGCGGAGAAATTAAAACTGGATCCGCAGTATTTTTCAAGACTTGCCAATGGCCAAACACCACAGTACCTTTTTATTGGTTGTTCTGATAGCCGCGTACCTGCAAATGAGATTACAGGCACAGAGCCGGGTGAAATGTTTGTACAACGCAATATTGCCAATATGGTGGTTCATACAGATGTGAACCTGATGTCGGTGGTACAATACTCTGTTGAGGTATTGAATGTAAAACACGTAATTGTTTGTGGCCACTATGGATGTGGGGGAGTGAAGGCTGCCATGGAAGAAACAGCGCACGGGCTGATTGATAAATGGCTCAGAAATATTAAGGACGTTTATCGTTTACACAAGGATGAACTGGATGCCATCACAGATCATGAAAAAAAACACCGCAAACTGGTGGAGATTAATGTGAAGGAGCAGGTTTATAACCTGATGAAAACATCATTTATTCAAAAAAATAAGGCACTTTACGGATTTCCTGAAGTGCACGGTTGGGTTTATGATATTGGAGACGGAAAACTAATAGATTTAAATATTGATATTGAAAAAGAATTCCCTGAATTTAAGGATGTATACCGTTTGTATTAATAACGGGCATTCTTTCCAGTAATACAAAACCGCCTTTCCGGCCTGTTTCTTTTAACTGAGGATACATGTTCAGGTATTTATCTGCATGATTCACTTTTACTACGAAATAGGCCGGTTTGTCTATGGCACCTGTAAGTAACCAGTTCATATCGGTATAATTCATATTGCGGTGAGGTTTGCTCCGCGAGTAAAAATACTGGGCATAACTTTTATGTCCAAGGCTTTCCACATACACATCTTGTCCACCAATTTTCTGATAGAAAGAAATAGCAGGCTCCTGTGAGTATGCCTCAATTTTTGGAACCACCAGTTTAAGGTAAAATGTAATAAAAACAGCATTAAAGGAAAGTAGCATAATCAGTGGTGTGGCACCGCGGTTTTGAAACAGGAGGATAACACTGGTAATGATGATAAACAAAAAAAGCAGGCCTGGCAAAAACTCATACCCGTCCCAGGGGCTCTCAATTTGAAGGCAGGCTACCGCAAAATCATCTTTAATAAACGGAGTAATGGTATCTCTGAAATAATGCACCAATGTAACGGCAATAAGTAATATAGCCAGAAGAATTCCGGTCAAAAGAACAGAGAGGGTAATCCCTGTATGGAAACGCCTTAAACTTTTTATCTGTACGTATGCACCACGGGCGGCTATAAAAGTTAAAGGGAGATAACACAACGAGGAATAATGAACAATTTTGGTTTTTACAATGGAGAACAGAATAAGTACTACCCAAAACAAAATGCCCATCCAGAGTTTCAGTTGTTTTTGGGCCATATTGTTTTCTTCCGTATTGGCAAATCCCCTGAAGGCAAAAATGGAAGCCGGAAAACAGCCAATAAGAAGAACTACCGGATGATACCAGAATGGCTGTCCGTGTCCGGCAACAGGGTTTCTGAAAAGATCTATCTGGTAAAGGATGAAATCATAAATAATAGAAAAACCATTTTTGCCTACTTCTGCCATTACCCAAAGCGAGCTAACCAGGCTTAGTGGAATAATAGCCAGTAAAAACAGGCGAAACGAGAAGAAGGTTTTAAACCCGTTTTGAATAATCTTTACCAGCACGCTTAAAAGAACAATAAGGAAAGCTACCGGCCCTTTTGTGAGAATGGCAAGCCCGCAAAGAACACCTGCCAGCAGAAAACGTTTTGATTTATACTCCTGATCTTCAGAAACAGATGCAAGGTACAGTTGGTAAAGGGTAGCAAAAATAAACAGGTTAAACCAGGGATCTATTATGCCACTTTTAAAATAAAGAAACGGGGTAAAAGAACCAGCCATAAACAATACCCACCATACACCAAACTCATGACTAAAATGTTTTTTCCCGATATGGTAAATACTTGCAAGGGTAATGATTCCACAAATGGCGTTGGGGAAACGGGCTGAAAATTCATTAATACCAAAAAGTTTCATGCTTCCGGCCTGAAGCCAGAAAAACAATGGAGGCTTTTCCCAGAATGGCTGGTAGTTGATATGAACCCTGAAGTAATCTCCGGTAACCAACATTTCTCTTGCCGATTCAGCAAAATTGATCTCGTCCCAATCAAATAAATGCACATCTCCCAAAAACGGGATAAAAAGGATGGCAGAGAAAAGAGCCACAGAGAGCGCGCCATATCTTTCAAGCAGATTATTCATGTGCTTTGTTTTCGGGTTTTATGCGGTTGGAAATCTGGTATACCAATACAGCGGAAAGTACGCCAAGTACTGAACCAAACAAGGTATCTTCAAAAAAATGCTGGAGCAGATAAATACGGGTAAAAGCAACAAACAAAGCTGGTAGTACAAGTATAATTTGGTACAGTTTATTGCGGGTAAAGTAAAATGAAAACAGGCCAAACAGTGCAAAAGCAGATGTGGTATGACCTGAAGGAAAACTATGGTAGCGAACCATTTGAACACCATCTACCAAATGCAGTCTGGTGGTATCTAAAACCATCGAAGGCCGCAGTGATTCACTAAAAACCAGGTGCTTAAAACCTTGAGCAAGCAAAGAACTGAAGAGGTAAGTGATCAGAAAGATGATGGCCAGTTTACGGTTATAAAAAAACAGCAACACACAAATAAGTACAAAGGTAATTCCATCTCCCAAATGCGTACCGTATTTACAAAGTATATCAAGAACAGGATGATGCAAGCCATTTATGGCATAGGAAACATCGGCCTGATTAAAATTAAATTGAAGATATAACCCGCCAAGTGCAACTACCAGATAGCTGTACAAAAAGGGTTTGGTATATGATATGGTTTGATTCAACCCGACAAAAAAACAAAAAAGCATGCTCAGTTGATCATGCTTTTTTTGAGGTATGCCTTATTCTGCTGACAACCAGCTTTTAGCTTATTTGTAAGGAACCCTTCGTTCTTAATAATGAGCAAGCAGTATGCTAACTGGAGTGATAAGTAATTAAGCCCTCAATTGGGGATTTAATTACCTTTCCCATTTTCATGTCAAAGCTTACGGCAACTTCCTCAAGTATATCTTTAAATACAAACCCAACTGACCCAACACAATTAAAGGAGTAATTTTTATAATCAGGATATTTGCTCACCAGGTTTTTAAAAAAATCCCTGAATGAATCCCGCACTTTATTTCTGATATAAGGGTGTGTTACATACTCATCAGCAAATTTGCAAAATCCGGCCAGGTAACGGTTAGGAAATTGGGTAGAGTAGAGGGTTTTATAAATCTGCTCATTGTTTTCAATCTGAAAACGCTCCTTAAAGCGTTGTTGCAACTCAGGTTCTAGTCTCCTGCGCATAAAATCTCTTACCAGTTTTTTTCCAATATAACTTCCGCTCCCTTCATCACCCAACAGATAACCCAATGAGTCAATATTATAGGAACAATCCATACCGTCATAAATACAGGTATTTGCTCCGGTACCGAGAATGGCTGCAAATCCTGAGTTGTTTCCTAATAAAGCCCGCGCTGAACCAAGAAGGTCGTGGCCGATAAATATTTCTTTGGCATGAGGGAACGCCCGCTCAAGCGCTTTTCTAACAATTTGTTTTTTTTCATCGGTTGAACATCCCGCCCCATAAAAGAAAACAGATCCAATGCTTCCAGCATCAAATTGATTGGTCAGTGTGTCGCAAAGGGTATTATAAATTGCTTCTGAATCTATAAAGTAAGGATTAAAACCAATGGTTGAAATAACTTTTGCGGGCCCTTTGTCAGGATTCACTAAAGCCCAGTCTGTTTTAGTTGATCCGCTATCTGCTATAAGTATCATTTTTAACTTGTCATTTATTTTTGAAATGCCGGTCTCTTTATAATTATGGCGTAAAGTAAATGCACAGCCTTGCGCGTTCCAATAGTTGTGTATAAATAATAGAAAGCCAAATGGCTTATACTTCGCCTTCCGGTTGATGAACCATAAGCACAGTGAAGCCCAATTTCATATAAATAAGACAGATTTACAAAGACAGTCCTACGAAGTGTTCTAAGGGGATATACTCCCAGTATAAAATTATTATGTTGGTTATCAGTATATTAATATTTAATATAGTATTATGTATTGCATAGTACTGATAATGGCATAGATTTGTGTCGTGATTGGTACTATAAATAAAATAATTATGAAAACAACAATGCTCGCTTTCATTATGCTCATGGGTGGGTGTAATGCACTTTTTGCCGGTGACCGCAATCCTACAAAACTTGCTACCGGTGTTCATAAAACGGTTCAGGTTTTTATGCTTGAAAACAATGCCGGTATTATTAAACTAAAATGCATAACCGAACATGTTAAAATCAAAATCTCGGATGCAAACGGTAAATTGGTATTTGAAAAAGAGTTTAAAAACGAACCTCTCGAAATAAATGTTCAAAACTGGGACGAAGGAGAATACCGTTATGACATTATCGCAAATGAAGAAGTGGTGAAGAGCGGATTTTTAAAAGTAAATAACTGATATGAGTATAGAAAATTCAAAAGCCCAGATGAAAAAGGGGATACTGGAATACTGTATCCTCTCTATCATTTCCCGGGGAGAGGTATATGCCTCTGATATCCTGGACGAATTAAAAGGAGCCAAACTGATCGTTGTGGAAGGCACGCTTTACCCGCTCCTTACCCGGTTGAAAAATGAAAACCTGCTAAGTTATCAGTGGATAGAATCGAAGTCGGGACCACCAAGAAAGTATTTTCAGCTAACCGATGAGGGGAAACAATATTTAGAGGAATTAGGTAAAACATGGGACGAACTGGTTGAAGCCGTTCACAGAGCCACATCAACATCAAAATAACACCACCACTATGAATAAAGTAGTAAACATAAATTTAAACGGATTCATATTTAGCATTGATGAAAATGCGTATGAAAAACTGAAAGCTTACGTTGATGGTCTTCGTAAGCATTTTGCAGGCACTTCCGGAGCGGCTGAAATTATTTCTGATATTGAAACACGGATTGCAGAATTGCTGCAGATGAAAATTACCGACCGGTACAGTGTTGTTCAGATGTCGGACGTTGAAGAGGTAATTGCCTTAATGGGCGACCCACGTGAGATTGACGGAGATGAAAAAGAACAACCTGCCGCTACGGAAGAACCAGCCTCTTCTGCCCGCAACCAAAGCAGGAAATTGCGCAGAGACCCGAGAAATAAGGTAATAAGCGGTGTTTGTGCCGGTGTTGCCAATTATTTTGAGATTGACCCCATTATTCCGCGGGCTTTATTTCTCATTTCCTTTTTTGTGTTTGGCACGGGTATTCTGGTGTATGTTTTACTCTGGATTGCCACACCTGAAGCTACACCTGCCGAATTACCTGACCTGAATAAATCAGGTACCAAAAGGTTGTTCAGAGATCCGGATAGCAAAATGCTTGGAGGCGTATGCTCGGGTTTAGGATCCTACCTGGGTATTGATTCCGTATGGATAAGGGTTGGTTTTTTGGTTTCTTTTTTCGTTTTCGGATCTGGTTTGTTACTGTATTTTATTCTTTGGCTGGCCATTCCTAAAGCAAATACCGCTGCCGAAAAATTACAGATGAAAGGTGAACCGGTTGATGTAAATAATATTGAACGCAAAGTGCGCGAAGCATTTGAAGGCAGCAATGAGCATATTAAGGCTGGTGCCACTGCGGCAGCCAAAGGTATGGCTTCAGGGGTTGGTGCCGCTGGAGAAGTACTCGGTTCACTGATCAGAATTTTTGGACGATTGGTTGGTTTTGTACTCACCTCCGTTGGTGTTGGTTTAGGTGCATTAATTATAGTGATTATTGCCGGTGCCGGAGATATGGAAGAACTCAGTGAGTTTGTAAAGGTATTTACAGGAGACACGGTAGTTTATAGTGCCCTGATTTGGGGACTTGGATTGTTTATCCTCTCTTTTGCAGTGGCGGCAATTACCGCAGGTATCAGGCTGTTGTTTAACCTCAAGTATAAAATAAAAGTGCTTTCTCTGCTGTTTGGTGCCATTAATATTACAGGCATATTTCTAATGGTATATGCAGGTATAAAATACATTACCACCATTGATGAGGAGGAAACCATTACAGAGCAGGTAATTAAGTCAACATGCCCTGATACCCTTTACCTGATGTCAAATAACCGCAATGATACCACCAGTGAACATGTCATCAGAATAAGTGATGATGATGGTGACGAAATCATTCATTTTAATAAGGTAGATGATGGAATATGGCTTGGTGCAAATAGCCTTACTATGAAAGCTGCAAAGGATGATTCCTTAACGGTTCAAATGGTGAGGTCCTCACACGGTGCAACAGATACAGAAGCAAAGGAACTGGCATCAGCCATTGATTATAAAATAGAAATGAAGGACTCTCTTATATTATTGGATCCTCAGTTGCTGGTTACCAATCAGGTGTATAAATACCAGCATGTATCACTGCGTTTAAAGGTTCCTGTTGGTACTGTTATAAAAGTAGACCCTAAAATCCTGGCCATGATTAACCGAAGTGATTTTCATGATGACGAGTTTGATTTGGGAGAAACCCTGGTAATGACCAAAAATGGATTGAAATGCCTTGATTGTGAAGATAACTGGGATGAAGATGAGGACGATAAAGAGGAAAGTATCAATATCAATATTGGCAAAGATGCCGAAGAAACAAAAGACGAAGAAGAAAACAGTGTGCATATTCAGATTGGCGGAAAAGATGATAAAGAAGAGGTGGTGGAAGTGAAAAAGAACAGCGATGGTACAATAACTGAGACCAAAGTAAAAGTGGTTGGACCGGTTACCATTACCAAAAAGGAAACAAAAAAGAAGAAATAATAAATTGGCAAAAACAATGGTCCGGTAATGCAAATTGCCGGACCTTGTTGTTTAATTTCGTCATAAATGATAAAAAAATGGTCAAAAAATTTGATAAAATGACTAAAACTATATATTTGCCCTTACCCAATAAACAAGTGTTATCCTTTTTTAAATGAATAAGAAGAAAAAAATTAGAATGGAGTTTCCGATTAAGGCTTCTCCTGCATTGGTTTACAATTGCATCAGCACACCATCCGGCTTATCGCAATGGTTTGCCGATGATGTAGATATTTATAATAATTTTTATAAGTTTAAATGGGGTAAAGATGAGCAGATTGCCGAGTTAATGAAGAAGAGTGCCAATAAGAGCATCAAATTCAAATGGAGCGATGCCAAAGGAGAAGAATATTTCGAGTTTGAAATTATTATAGATGAGTTAACCGATGATGTAGCTCTTGTCATAACAGATTTTGTAGATCCGGCAGATGAAAAAAATGCCATGCAACTCTGGGATAGTCAGGTGCATGATCTGAAAATGTCTTTAGGAGCCTGATTGTTCAGGCTTTCTTTTTTTTTATCTCTATTCGTTTCTCCAGTTCTCCAAGCCATTTTTTACTGATTTCTCCAATGCGATGGTGGTCTTTCAGTTTCACCTTCGTAGCCAGGTGGATGTAATTATTCTGATCTGCAATGGCTCCAAGCTTTTTGGTACTAAGGTCCTTTAGTTTTATCCAACTCTTGTGATCCAGGTCATTTTCCCAAAGTTTTTTGTCACTTTTATTAATATAACTTCCCTTTAATCCATTAATATTCAGATTGGTTGTATACTCTTTTTTAATATAAAAGTGTAGCACAAAATAATGCCCCCACCAAAACATCATCCTAAACAAAACAGGAAAATCCTGTCCCTTAATTTGAGGGGTGTCCATTACCAGATACGGCATACCTCTGTAATTGTCACCACGGCTAAGTTTACCGGCAATGGGCTCGTTTTTGTTTATTAACAGCAGGTTATGGTGTTTTTCTGCCACACCAGGTGTAATATCCTGTAAGGTTTTAATGAGTTTTTTGATAATAATTTGTTTGGTTAACGGATACTCAGCACTACCTGCAAAAAGCAGTTCTTTTTTTGTCAGATTTATTGTCGATTTTCGCATGTTGTAAAGCTAATCTAAATTTCTGTTGAATAAGTTAAGTATTCTCATTTCCAAACAGTTTTTCAAATCCTTTATTCCCACTTTTCTGGTGGTATTGTTTATTCTGCTTATGCAGTTTATCTGGCTTTATATAGATGATCTGGCAGGCAAGGGATTAAGTTGGCTGGTTATTACCAAGCTCATGTTTTTCTTTTCGGCAAGCATTATCCCGCTGGCTTTGCCTTTATCTATTTTATTGGCCTCCATCATGACCTTTGGAAACCTTGGCGAAACATACGAACTAATTGCAGCCAAGGCGGCCGGTGTTTCTATATGGCGCATATTTCGTCCCATGTTTGCCATCGTTTTTATGCTGGCCATTTTTGGTTTTTTTGTTTCCAATGTGCTTATTCCTCAGGCTACCCTAAAATACAGGGCATTGCTCTACGATATCAAGCAACAAAAACCAACCCTGCTTATAAAGGATGGCGTATTTTACAATGGTATTGAGGGAATAAGTATGAGGGTGGGGCGCAAAGATCCGCAAACGGGCGAGTTGTTCGATATTATCATTTACGATAACAGGGGTGGGGAGCAAAATCCGGTAATTGTTACCGCTCAAAGGGGAACCATGCATATGAGTGAAGACGACAGGTATATGTTTTTTAATCTCTTTAATGGTTCCCGTTATGAAGAGATGGATAAACAAAGCAATTATTACAGGTCATTCCCTCACCTGAGTGTTTCTTTTGCTGAAGAAGAAGTGGTGTTTGATATGTATGCCTTTAATCTCAACAGAACAGATGAAAGCATGTTTAAAGATGGCTACCAAATGCTTAATGTGCTTGAACTTCAGGTGAAAATTGACTCTTTATCCAAATTACTAACCACCAAGTTTAAGCATACGTACAACTATGCTGATATGTATTACCGCATTAATGATTCTATGTATGCGCAGGTAAAACCGGCAACGGTAAAAACACCTGTTGCTGTATTGGCCGACAGTTTACAAGACAGGAAAAAGGAGGCCACTTCACTTGCCCTAACCAATGCCCGTTCCATGAAATCGATCATAGATTTTGTGGTTTCCGATACCAAGGATACAGAAAAAATGATTATCAGATACAGAATGGAGTGGCATAGGAAATTTACGCTTGCAGTAGCCTGTATTATTATGTTTTTTGTGGGTGCCCCTTTGGGTAGTATTATCCGTAAAGGTGGATTTGGAATGCCTGTGGTTATATCGGTACTGCTTTATATATTCTTTCATATCATGTCAATTGCCGGAGAAAAAATGGCAAGAACCGAATCGGCCAGCCCCGCTTTTGGTATGTGGTTATCTATTCTGGTTTTGTTACCTATAGGTATTTTCTTAACCTATCAGGCGGCCAATGATTCCGGTTTGTTTGATAAATCGGCCTGGGTTAATTTAGTAAAGCGTTTTTTCAGGAGAAATACCGCTGCATGAGTTTACGTGTTTTACAGTTAATGAACCGTGTTCCATGGCCTTTAAAAGACGGAGGCGCTATCGGATATTATAATTACACCAAAGGTTATGCTGAAGCCGGATGCAAGGTTACCGTAGCCGCTTTAAATACCAGCCGCCACCATGTTGCCACTTTGCCTGAGGAGTTAACACGATATGCAGTATGGCATATTACGGATATCAATACAGATGTAAAGCCCATTCCGGCTTTTTTCAATTTATTTACCCATACTTCATATCACGTATCAAGGTTTAACAGCCCGGCTTTTTTATTAAACGTAAAACAGCTTTTAAAGGAGCAGGAATTTGATGTAATTGTATTTGAAAGCCTGTTTATGGCTGGATATCTGGATGAAATAAAACCATTAACCAATGCCCTTCTGGTATTAAGAGAACACAATATAGAGCATCATATATGGCAACTGCTGGCAACTAATGAAAAAAATCCATTGAAAAAATGGTACCTCTCTTTACTTGCCAAAAGGCTCGAAAGGTTTGAACGAAACAGCCTGAATAAATTTGATGGTTTAACCACGGTAACGGAGGATGATGCAGCAGCATTGAAAAAAATGGGATGCCGTAAACCCGTATTTGTTTCCCCGGCCGGTGTTGACTGCAGCAAGTTTTTGGCTACCCATAACGGAAAAAACAGCCATCTCTTTTTTCTCGGTTCACTGGAATGGCTACCCAATATTGAAGGCTTAGAATGGTTTATCCAATCCGTTTGGCCCCTTATAAAAAACGAGCCTGCCTTGGGTGGTTGTGAAGTGGCCGGGCGTAATATGCCGGCTCGTTTGAAACAATTTTCAGATGACAAACTGGCCATGATTGGCGAGGTAGATGATGCCTTAGCTTTTATGCAGGATAAACAATTGATGATTGTACCTTTGTTTTCCGGAAGTGGAATAAGGGTAAAAATCCTTGAAGGGATGGCAATGGGTAAAACCATTATTTGTACAGCACTGGCAATGCAGGGAATTGAATGCGACAACGGGGTTCATTTAATCGTTGCTAATTCTCCGGATGAGTTTGCAGCTGCCATCAAACGATGTTTGAATGATGAAACACTTAGCAGGCAAATTGGCAGCAATGCACGGAGATTGGTAGAGGAAAAATATGAAAATAAAAAACTGATTAATCATATACTTGAATTTTATAAGCAACAAATACAATGAAAACGGAATATACTTTTAATACCATTGATGAGGCGATTGAGGAAATCAAAAACGGAAAACTGGTAATTGTGGTTGATGATGAAGACCGCGAAAATGAAGGCGATTTTTTAACGGCTGCAAAAAATGTGACCCCGGAGGTAATTAATTTTATGGCTACCCACGGAAGGGGATTAATCTGTACCCCGCTTACCGAAGAACGTTGCAACCAGTTGGGATTAAACATGATGGTAACTGATAATAATGCCGTACATGAAACAGCATTTACCATTTCAGTTGATTTGCTTGGCAAGGGTTGTACCACAGGCATATCAGCACAGGACAGAGCCAAAACCGTTCAGGCATTAATTGATCCGGAAACCAAACCGGATGATTTGGGAAAACCGGGTCATATATTTCCGCTAAAGGCCCAGGCCGATGGGGTATTGAGAAGAGCCGGACACACAGAAGCGGCTATTGACCTTGCCCGTTTGGCAGGTTTTGAGCCGGCAGGTTGTATAGTGGAGATTCTGAATGAAGATGGTAGCATGGCCCGGTTGCCCGATCTGATAAAGGTTGCGGAGCGGTTTAACCTGAAGCTGATTACCATAAAAGACCTGATTGAATACCGCCTTCAAAAAGAATCGCTTATTAAAAGAATAATATCGGTAGAAATGCCTACCAAACACGGTGATTTTGAATTAATCGCTTTTCAGCAAAAGGATACCGGACAGGAACATCTGGTGCTGAAAAAAGGCAATTGGGATCCCTCTGAACCGATATTGGTTAGGGTTCACTCTTCCTGCGTAACTGGCGATATTTTTCACTCCATGCGATGTGATTGCGGAGAGCAGTTGCAGGCGGCAATGGAAATGGTGGAAAGTGAAGGAAAGGGTGTTATTCTGTACATTAACCAGGAGGGAAGAGGAATTGGTTTAATAAATAAATTGAAGGCATATAAACTTCAGGAACAGGGTTTGGATACCGTAGAAGCCAACCTTAAACTCGGTTTTAAAATGGATGAAAGAGATTACGGAGTAGGAGCGCAAATATTAAGAGATGTTGGCGTTCATAAAATGCGCCTAATGACCAATAACCCAACCAAAAGAGCCGGGCTTATCGGTTACGGACTGGAGATTGTGGAGAATGTTCCTATCCGTTCAAAACCAAATGAACACAACGCCAAATACCTCGAAACAAAACAAAAAAGAATGGGGCACGAAATGTAAAAGTGCTTTCCTATTTGTTCAATAAATATGGATGCAGATAAATTTAAAGCTGGCGATATAAAGGTGTTTGAAAAAAAGGTGGTGCCTGAGGATACAGCCACTTTTGATGCAGGTCAGGTGCACCCTGTGTATGCCACTTTTGCCCTTGGCAGAGATGCAGAGTGGGTTTGCCGGTTATTTGTTCTTGAAATGAAAACAGCAGAAGAAGAGGGCATAGGTACTTTTCTTCATGTAGATCATCATTCTCCAGCACTGGTGGGACAAACAGTGAGGTTTACAGCCACCCTCAAACATATTATAGGTAATCATGTAGTTTGTACTTATGAGGCACATGTAAATGAACGCCTTATTGCAACAGGAGAAACCGGGCAGAAAATTTTAAGAAAAGAAAAATTACATTCGCTTTTTAATAACCTTACTTAACCAGATGCAAATTGATTTACATGGAAAAAACGCATTGGTATGCGGAGCATCCAGAGGCATAGGCAATGCTATAGCCTTACTTTATGCAAAGCTTGGAGCCAATGTTACCCTCGTGGCACGCAACGGGGCTATACTGGAACGAATGATCCGCGACCTGGATACAACAAAAGGACAACAGCATGATTTTATAGCTGCCGATTTTTCCAAGCCGGAAGAATTGAAGGAAAAAGTGCTTATGAAAATTCATGAACCAAAGGTGTATCATATTCTGGTAAACAATACCGGTGGACCACCAGCTGGTTTGGCAATTGATGCCGAATTACACGAATACACAGCCGCTTTTACCAATCACCTTTTATGTAATCAGGTACTGGTGCAATGTGTGCTTGATGGCATGAGAGCAAGCGGATACGGCCGCATTATTAATATCATCTCCACCTCCGTTAAAGCACCGCTAAAGGGTTTGGGAGTAAGCAATACCATTCGCGGAGCTGTTGGCAACTGGGCCAAAACCGTTGCCAATGAGTTGGGCCCTTATGGAATTACAGTAAACAATATTTTACCCGGAGCTACAGCTACCGATCGTTTAAAGCAGATTATTGAAGGCAAAGCATCAAAACAAAACCACAGCATTGATGAGGTGAATAAAGAAATGATGGAGGAGATTCCTCTCGGAAGATTTGCCTCACCTGAAGAAACTGCTTATGCCGCTGCGTTTCTTGCAAGTGAATATGCGGCATATATAACAGGAATAAATTTACCGGTTGACGGAGGACGCACACCATGCCTGTAATTCAAAAGATACTTATTCTGTCGGCTTTGTGTATATTCATTATAACACCAGGTTGCAAAGACGATGAAGAAAAGAAAACAAGTTATTTCAAATGCAATATCAATGGCCAGCCATTTGTAAGCGGAAGTGACGCACTGGATGCATCAGCCAGTTATCAGCTATCATCTCCGGAAATGACTTATATATACGGCAAAAATGGTGGTAATGAAGTAAGGCTATCTGTAATGGTGCCAAGAGGCACAACTGGGAGTTTTGAAAGACCGGTTGCTGCCATTTCCTACACCGGGTTGGGCGGGTATGCCGATACTGTAATGGTCTCATTCACCACTCATACAAACAATGAAGTTTCAGGAACCTTTTCAGGCAAATTCAGCAACCAGCCGGAAACCGTTTTTACCAATGGAGAATTTAAAATTTACTTACCTTAATTTATAACAAATGAAAAAAATCAGTACGTTTATGTTTGCCGCTGCACTTGGTGTAAGTGTTGCGTTTGCTCAATCAATCCCATTCCCTCAGCCCAGCCCATCGGCTACGGTTTCTCAAAGTTTTGCTACCTCAAAAATTGAAATCAGCTATTCACGTCCGGGTGCCAAAGGACGTAAAGTATTTGGTGATGTGGTACCTTTTGGAAAATTCTGGCGCACCGGTGCAAATGCTGCCACCACCATCAGTTTTGGTGAAGATGTAAAAATAAACGGGATGGAAGTAAAAGCCGGTAAATACGGTTTGTTAAGTTATCCCGGAGAAGCAGAATGGACCATTATTCTTACCAAAGACCTGAATGTAACAAGTGAGGATGGTTACAAAAAAGAAAACGATGTAGCAAGGTTTATGGTTAAACCTTCCCGCCTTGCTTCTATGGTAGAAACATTTACCATTGAAATAGGCAACCTTAAAAACAATGAGTGTGATCTGGAACTGAAATGGGAAAATACTGCCGTATCATTAAAAGTTACCACTGATTATGATGCCAGAATTACCAAACAGATTGACGAAACAATGGCAAAAGATACCAGGCCATATTTTGGAGCTGCCAATTATTATTTTGAAAACAACAAAGACCTGAAAAAGGCATTGGAGTGGGTAAGCAAAGCTGCAGATGCCAATCCTAAAGCATATTGGGTATTGCTGTTAAAAGCCAAAATACAAAAAGCACTGAAAGATTATAATGGTGCAATGGCTACCAGCCAGCAGTCACTTGATCTGGCAAAAGCAGATAACAACGATTCGTATATTAAAAATAACGAGAAGCTGATGGCAGAAATTAAAGCCATGCCTGATTACAAACCAGCTCCTGAAAAGAAGAAAAAATAATATAAGCTGTTACATGAGGAAGCCGCTGTTTTATATGGAAACAGCGGCTTCTTTTTTTATCTGTGGCGGGCTAAAATGTTGGATGATGAGGCTGATGATAACCACCAGCAAACATCCGATTACATTTAGCCATAAGAAGGAAATAATATCGGCAATATATATGGCAACAATACCGGCTTCGGCAAGAATAGCTGCATAAAAAACCGGGGTTGCTCCAATCCGTTTTAAATAAAAGGCCACCACAAAAATTCCAAGCATGGTGCCGTAAAATAAACTGCCAAGCACATTTACCGCTTCTATCAGGCTGCCCAGTTGAGAAGCAAACATGGCTGTTGCAATACAAAAAAGTCCCCAGAAAAGGGTAATCCATTTAGAAGCACGGTAATAATGGGTATCTGATTTTTCCTTTACCCACACCCGTTTGTATAAATCAATTACGGTGGAGGAGGCAAGAGAATTTAATGCGGCAGCAATACTTCCCCAGGCTGCTAAAAATATAACGGCTATCAGTAACCCTATTAAACCTTTGGGCAAATGGTGCACTACAAAATATAAAAAGATATAGTTGGTATCGTTTGTGTCGGCTGTTTTATCCGCTTTTTTCATTACCCCAACCAGTTCAGAGCGTATGGCTTTTTTCTGTTGTTCGGTTTCAAACAGTTGCTCCTGTATGGTATTTACCTCGGGGTTTTGTTCTGCATGCAATGCTGTTGCCAGTTCTCGCACCTGATATTGTGTAAGCTGATTTAGCGAATCGTAACGGGAAGTAATGCTGCTTATCTGTTCTGTATAACCAGGTTTTGCGGCTGTTTTGTGAAGTTGTGTTTCGTTAAAAAAAACGGGTGATTGATAAAACAGATAAAAGGAAAAAACCAACGCACCAACCAGCAGGATGAAGAATTGCATGGGCACTTTAACCAGCCCGTTCATTAATAATCCGGTGCGGCTTTCTTTTATGCTTTTTGCTGTTAAATAGCGCCCCACCTGACTTTGATCTGTACCGAAATAGGACAGTGCCAGAAAAAAGCCACCAATTAATCCGCTCCAGATATTGTATTTATCTTTCCACCAGGAAGCATCAGTTACATCAATGGTAGTAACAATGGTATTAAGCTTCCCCATTTTTCCGGCTATATTCCATGCATCAGAAAAGCCTATCCCTTCAGGCAGCAAATGAACCACCATATAACCAGCCAGAAACATACCAATAAATACAATAAACAATTGTTGCATTTGCGTATAAGCCACAGCCCTTGCGCCACCGGTTATGGTGTAAATAATCAGCAATCCGCCCATTACCACATTGGTTATATAAATATTCCAGCCCAGCAGGGATGATAAAATAATGGAGGGAGCATAGATACTGATACCGGTAGAAAGCCCTCGTGATACTAGAAACAGAATGGATGTAAGCGAACGGGTGCGCAAATCAAACCGCTGTTCCAGAAACTCATAGGCGGTATATACCTTTAACCGGTGGTAAATGGGCACAAAGGTGATACACAATACAATCATGGCAAAGGGCAGCCCGAAATAATACTGAACGAACCTCATGCCATCTGTATACGCCTGCCCCGGGGCCGATAAAAAAGTAATGGCACTTGCCTGTGTTCCCATAATGGAAAGAAGGATAAGAAACCAACTCATGGAGTTGTTGCTCTTAAAGTAACCCGAAAGGTTTTTTTCGTGTTTCCCTTTGTATACCCCGTATGTTATTACCCCGCCAAGGGTTATAATCAGTACAAGCCAATCTAAAATACTCATTGCTGTAAAAATACTTAATCAGGAGTTAATCTGCATTTTAATTTAAGATGCAACCAAAATTGATGAAAAGATACCTACATCACAAAACCATCCTATGAAATTATTCTTACTTCCTTTGTTTTTACTTACCGCTTATCAGGCGGGCGCTCAGGTTACATATGTAAATATAGAACCAGATTATTATCAGAATACCAGCGGAGATAAACGTTTTGATGTAAATGCAGACGGTGTACCGGACCTGGAGTTTTCTTTAACCATTTTAAATCCGGCTACGGATGTGTGGTTTACCCTAAATACGCATGATAGTGTGGATGTCTGGATAGACAGCACTAACTTCAATTCTGTAAAACGCATTGATCAGGGAGTGCTCATTTCTGCTGCAGGTAAATGGAAAACAGCCTCCAATATTCCTGTGGCTTATCTTACATCGGGTAGCAAGGAAGGGCCATGGCCCGGCTCTACAGATAAGTGCCTGGCATTCCGCCTGAAAAAGGGGAGCAATTATCAATATGGCTGGATGCGTTTGTCGGTACATGAAAAAGTAAATAATTATACGGTAAAGGATTATGCTTATCGGCAGGAACTGAATATGCCCATAACAGCGGGCCAGCAATACCAGACATCTGTAGCACCTGCAACTCTAACAACTCAAAATCTGGTGATGGAATTGTTCGATAAAAAAATCCGGATACACGCATCAACAGGAAATTTTTCTTATTCCATTTATACGTTATCGGGTATAGAAAAAATGCACGGTGATGTATATGAGGATCAAACGAATATTGATATGGCCGGGTTTTCTGCCGGTATCTATATTATTGGGGTACACTCGGCCGGTTCTGTTTTGTTTAAAAAGATATTTATCGGGCCTCTGGAATAGGGTAAAAATGCCTGCGTACAGAACTTGTTGCGGGGTGATTGTTTCGCCATTGTACAGTTATAAACATGCTACAATCTTTAGCATTATGCTATATGCAATTAAGCTTACTTTGTTCGTGCATATACAATGGATATTCTCAACCGAAATATTGTACATATTGACCTGGATACTTTTTTTGTATCCGTAGAACGCCTCAGTAATCCGGCTCTGGAAGGAAAGCCTGTATTGGTTGGCGGAGCGGGCGACAGGGGAGTGGTGGCCAGTTGCAGCTATGAGGCACGCAGGTATGGCATTCACTCCGCCATGCCTATGAAAGCAGCCCGTCAGTTATGCCCGGATGCCATTGTTGTGCGGGGAGATACAGATGCATACAGCTATTACTCCAATATGGTTACGGACGTTATTCAGCAAACGGTTCCGCTGTATGAAAAAACATCTATTGATGAGTTTTATATTGACCTTACCGGCATGGAACGGTTTTTTGGTTGTTATAAACTGGCCGGTGAAATGAGGCAGCGTATTATGAATGAAACGGGCTTGCCTATTTCTTTTGCCCTTTCATCAAATAAAACAGTTTCCAAAGTAGGCACAGGTGAGGCCAAACCCAACGGACAAAAGGAAATTCCTTATGGAAACGAGAAGAATTTTCTGGCTCCTCTGTCGATTAAAAAAATCCCAATGGTAGGCGATAAAACCTATCACCTGTTGCGCAGCATGGGAGTAGAGCGGATTAAAACATTACAGGAAATGCCGCCCGAATTGCTTACAAGGGTATTGGGCGAAAATGGTACGGTAATATGGAAAAAAGCAAACGGGGTGGATCAGTCTCCGGTGATACCATATAGCGAGCGCAAATCAATTTCATCGGAACAAACATTTGAAAAAGATACCATTGACGTGGGAAAACTACGGTCGGTAGTGGTAAGTATGGCAGAAAAACTGGCCTACCAGCTCAGGAGTGAAGGCAAACTTACCGGATGTGTTACCGTAAAAATACGTTATTCCGATTTTAATACATATACCCAGCAAATCAGGATTCCATATACCTCTCTTGATCATGTGCTGATTGAAAAGATAAAAGAACTGTTTGATAAATTATATAATAAACGCATGCTGGTAAGGTTGATCGGTGTACGCCTCAGCCACCTTATTCAGGGCACACACCAATACCGCCTGTTTGAAGATATGGAGAAGCAGATTATGCTGTATGAAGCAATGGATAAAATGCGCAACCGTTATGGAAATGATGTGGTGAAAAGAGCAATAGGGATGGACGTAAAACACCATCATTTTAATGCATTTAAAGGATAAACAGGCCGGGTATTAGTAAGGGCATGTTTGAGAACTTGCACGAACAGCTTTATATTGCTGCCTATTATCCAAATATCAAATCATGCGTTTCGAAAAACATATATTTATTTGTGCCAACCAAAAAGCCGAAGGAAAAGCCTGTTGCGGAGAGCAGCGTGGACTGGAACTGGTTGAAAAATTCAGAGAAGTACTGGCGGAGAAAGGAATGAAAGGAAAAGTGCGTGCACAACGTTCAGGATGCCTCGATGCCTGTAAACTTGGCCCTGTAGTTGTTATTTATCCGGAGGGTACCTATTATGGTAATGTAACCCCCGCAGATGTGGAAACCATTATTAATGAGCATGTGCTAAATGGAAGGGTAGTGGAGTCCCTTGAGTTAAAATACTAACGAAACGATTGCTGTAGTTTTTTCCCTAGTTCAGGCATTCTCAGCTTGGGCAGGTCTTCTGCCCTGTTTTTATTATCCTTTTTGTTTCGCTTCCCGGTAAAAACCCGGTATAGAAAGGAGTTGCTGATATTAATCAGCATCAGGCATATAAACACGCCTGCAAACCGTAACACATAATGTAAAGCCAGGAAGGGTTTTACAATCAGGTTCTTCATTGTTGGTTGGTTGGTTATCAACAAAGTTATTCACAATAGCCAATAATCCAACAAAGCCCCTCAGATATTTACAGTTTTTTATTCAGGTAAGCGGCTGTGTAGCTGTTTTTTACTTTGCATAAATCCTCCGGTAAACCTTCAAATACCAGGTTTCCTCCATTATTTCCTGCATCGGGTCCAAGGTCAATAATCCAGTCGGCACACTTAATCACATCCATATTATGCTCAATTACAATAATGGAATGCCCTTGTTTTATAAGTGCTTCAAATGAGGCCATCAGTTTATTTATATCGTGAAAATGCAGTCCGGTGGTTGGTTCATCAAAAATAAACAATACATGTTCCTGGGTTTTTCCTTTGCCTAAAAAAGAAGCCAGTTTTACCCGCTGGGCTTCACCGCCAGAAAGGGTATTGGACGACTGGCCCAGCATCACATAACCAAGGCCAACATCTGCCAGGGGTTTAATTTTATTTACTATAGATGGTTCATCGGCAAAGTATGCAATGGATTCATCAATGGTCATATTCAGGATATCGCTGATATGTTTATCGTTGTATTTTACATCCAGAATTTCCTCCTTAAATCTGGCTCCCTTACATTCCTCACATGGCAAATGAATATCGGCCATAAACTGCATTTCAATGGTTACCTCACCCTCTCCCTGGCAGGTTTCGCAACGGCCCCCGTCAACATTAAAAGAAAAGTGCTGGGGTTTATATCCCCTCGATCGGGATATGGGCTGCGAGGCAAACAAATCCCGGATGGCATCATAGGCTTTAATATAAGTAACCGGATTGGAACGCGATGATTTACCAATGGGATTTTGATCTACCATCTCAATTTGTTTCACCGATTTAAGATGGCCTTCCAGTTTATCAAACGTGCCTGTTTTTTCACCACTGTAATTGCCCAGCATTTTTTGTATAGCCGGATACAAAATGCCTTTTACTAAAGTGGTTTTACCACTGCCTGAAACGCCTGTAACCACAGTTAAACAATGCAGCGGAAATTTTACATCAATGCCTTTAAGGTTGTGGTGCCGGGCTCCTTTTATTTCAATAAAATCATTCCACTTCTTTCTTCTTTCGGGCACAGGTACACTCATTTTCCCCGAGAGGTATTTGCCGGTTAGGCTCTTGCTATCTTTTTTCAGTTGTGCCACATTGCCTTCTGCCACCAGTTCTCCTCCGTTAATTCCGGCCAGTGGTCCTATATCAATAATATGATCTGCCGTATTCATAATATCCTCATCATGCTCCACCACCACCACGGTATTTCCCAAATCGCGCAGGGTGTTTAATACCCCAATCAGTTTTTCTGTATCTCTGGAATGCAGGCCAATACTGGGCTCATCAAGTATATACAATGATCCCACCAGGCTGCTGCCAAGTGAAGTTGCCAGATTTATACGTTGTGTTTCACCCCCTGAAAGGCTGTTGGATAAACGGTTTAATGATAAATAACCCAACCCCACATTTTTAAGAAAAAGCAGGCGACTATTTATTTCCTGCAAAATACGCGAAGCCACGTGTTGCTGGTATTCGCTTAGTTTAAGCGTATGAAAATAGTCAAACGCATCATCAATACTCATTAACAGCAGTTCGGTAAGGTTTCGGTAATCCGTATAAACTGCTTTTTTTAAGGCTGTATTTACCAGTCTTACATAACCTGCATCTTTCCTTAAACGGGTGCCTTTGCAATCCGGACAAGTGGTTTTCCCCCTGTACCTGGCCAGCATTACCCGGTATTGAATCTTATATGTTTGTTTTTCTATCTCTTTAAAAAAGCCATCTATACCTTCCCATCCGTTTGCCCCACGCCATAAATAATCCTTTTGCTCGGCAGATAAATCATGATAGGGTTTATGAATAGGAAATTTTGTTTTTGCAGAAAGCCTGATAAAATGATCCTTCCATTCACTCATTTTTTCTCCTTTCCACGGCACAACAGCATCAGCGAATAAAGACATCGTTTTATCTGGAATCACCAGGTCTTCATCAATACCAATTACACTGCCAAACCCTTCGCAGGTTTTACATGCTCCGTAAGGATTATTGAAACTAAAAAAATTGGCCGAAGGTTCTTCAAACACTATTCCATCCAGTTCAAAACGGTTGTTAAACGAATGCATTGTAAATCCGCCATTATCCTTTACCTCATGTATCAGACATTCCCCGTGTCCTTCGTAAAAAGCGGTTTGAACCGAATCGGCAATGCGGTTTATATTGTCTTCATCATCTTTTATTACCGCAAAACGATCGATGAGCAGAAAGATATTTTTTAACGATTTGGGTTTACTTGCAATAAAGTCTTCAATGGCCATGGCCTCTTCATTAACAAGCAGGCGCGAAAAACCATTTTGCAAATACACTTCCAGCTTTTTCTTTAATTCCTTTTCGGTAGCTGTTATTTCTGTAAGTAAAAGTATCCTCGTGTTTTCAGCCAAACCCATAATATGATTCACCACGCTTTCTACAGTATCGCGTTTTACCGGTTTACCGGATTTAGGAGAAAAAGTGGTGCCTGCTCTTGCAAATAGCAGTTTCAGGTAATCATAAATTTCTGTAGTGGTAGCCACTGTTGATCTCGGGTTTCTTGTATTTACCTTTTGCTCAATGGCAATAGCAGGGGAGATGCCATGTATATAATCCACCTCCGGCTTATTCATTTTGCCAAGAAACTGCCGGGCATAGGCTGAAAGGCTCTCTACATAACGCCTTTGCCCTTCTGCATACAATGTATCAAACACCAATGACGATTTCCCGGATCCTGATACACCTGTAACAACAGTGAGTTTATTTCTTGGAATGGTGATATCAATATTCTTTAGATTGTGAACCCGGGCACCCTTAATGATAATATCTTTTGTTTTTTGTTCTGACTTAAACTTCATGCGATTTAAACTGGATGACAATACTAATGTAATATCAGGTGAAGCAAAAAAGTTTTTATCAGGATAAAAAAGAAACTATAATGTGAATAATTAGTTAAGGATATATTGTTTATCTTGGCTTTGTGAAAAGATTGCTGATATCCATTATCATTTGCCTTTCTTTTATATCCACGTTAACCGCTCAATCTGAGTTTCAGGTAACTTAAGTTTACCAATAAACAATTACGCTGATATTGATAATAAAAACACCAAATCAGGTTTTGCCGGTCAGGGTTATGTAGCCCGGTTTGCCTTGTTTATATTTAATGATGCTTCCATCAATCCTTTTGTTCAGTTCGGATCAAACTATAATCCACTGCGCACTGACGAAAAAGCCAGTTATTTTGATTCAGGATACAGTGTCGCATCTGCTAGCAGTTATAAACAGCACTTTTTAGGTTTGGGTTTAAGGTTAAATCCCTGGAAACTAAATAAAATCAGCCCTTTTCTGGAAGGTTCAATTGGAGTTGTTTTCAACTCAACCCCGGAGTATTATAGCTTTAATCCAAATAAAAACGAATCAACTCCAACAAGGGCCTTGTCAAGCACGGATATGTATCTCTCGTTTGCTTACGGGATCCATATCAGCCTTTCTAAAAACAGCAGATTGGTGCTTGGTTCAGGGTTTTGGTATTCCCCCGGAAGCTATAACAATGATGTAACCCTTCCTGTTCAGGTGCAGCAGTTTTATGCGGGAGTTAACTTTAATCTCACCAGAGTAGAAAATCCTTAAAACCTTCTTAATAAAAATTATTGTTTTAATTTCAGGAAGTATGTTATATATTCGTATAACAAAAATCACCCACAACTAAAGATAAACACTATAGAAAAAGCTCTACACTAATTTCGATTCTTAGTACTAACCATTAAACATCATTGGCCATGAATGTACAGAAAATTAGTGATCAGGAGCTGATCCATCTTTATGTTAACGGGAATGAAGCCTGTCTTGAAACTTTAATCAAAAGACACCAACGTTCAGTTTACACCGCAATTTATCTTTTAGTGCGCGACCGCAGTCTCGCAGAAGATATTTTTCAGGAAACCTTTATTAAAATCCTTAAAACCCTTCGTAATGGAAATTACAATGAGGAGGGCAAGTTCGGCCCTTGGGCTGTGCGGATAGGACGTAACCTCACCATTGATTACATACGTAAAATGAAACGTGATGTAACCATTACCGACAGTGGGGGTAATGATATTTTCAGCTACCTTAAAATAGCTGAAGAGTCTAAAGAAGACCTGATTATTAAAACCCAAACCGAAAGAAATGTAAAAGAACTGGTAAAACGTTTACCGGAAGAACAGCGGGAGGTATTAATCATGCGCCACTGGGGCAATATGAGCTTTAAGGAAATTGCTGATGCCACCGGGGTTAGCATCAATACCGCACTTGGGCGTATGCGTTATGCCCTGAATAACCTCCGCAGAATGATGGAAAAACAGCAGGCTCAATTTTAATAGGCTGATTGTTAGTTGTTAATATGTTTGATTGGAAATAATTTGTTTTGATTACAATAGATCTTTGACATAGGGCGTTTTGTTTACAAAATACTTAAACACAAGACGCGCCTATGTCTAAAATCTACACTGCAACCGATCTTACACGTTACATTTACAGAGAAACCACCCAACAGGAAAACATAGACATACTGAATCAGATGCAGTATGATATGGACCTGAAAGAGGAGTTTGAAATGCAACTTGCTGCCGTTTTAATGTTGAGCGAGGCAGAGCTCGATCCTAACCCCACTTCGGTGAGTTTAATTCTGGAACATTCCTTTAAACACCATGAAGTGCCTAATTAGCCAATGACTTAAAGCGCCTTTCGGGGCGCTTATTTTTTTTATGTACTTTTGGCATTATGGAAATCCAACACCAGATTAAAAAACTTGCAGGGCAGTTTCTTCCTGAAATTACCGAAATGCGCAGGTTTATACATCAACATCCTGAACTCTCTTTTGAAGAATACCAAACACAGGCTTATGTGAGAAAACAACTGGAAGCTATTGGTATAACCGAAATAACAGCAAAAGCCAACACGGGGCTGGTTGCGCTCATCAAAGGTAAAAATCCGGATAAGAAAGTGGTTGCACTTAGGGCTGATATGGATGCGTTGCCTATTTTGGAACAAAATGATGTTCCTTATAAATCTAAAAATAGCGGAGTCATGCATGCCTGCGGGCATGATGTTCACAGCAGTTGTTTGTTGGGCGCGGCAAAAATATTGCATCAGTTAAAGGATCAGTTTGAGGGTACCATAAAGTTGATATTTCAACCGGGAGAGGAAAAACTTCCCGGAGGAGCTTCTCTGATGATTAAAGATGGAGCATTGCAAAACCCTGTGCCTGCTTCAATTGTGGGGCAGCACGTGATGCCTTTGCTCCCTGCCGGTAAGGTAGGTTTCCGTCAGGGATTATATATGGCATCAACTGATGAATTATATGTAAAGGTTATCGGCAAAGGTGGCCATGGAGCCATGCCTCAGTTAAATATAGATCCGGTGCTGATAGCCGCACATATCATCACCTCCCTTCAACAGATTGTGAGCAGAAATGCCCAACCAATTATTCCTTCTGTATTGTCATTTGGTAAAGTGGTGGCCAACGGGGCTACCAATATTATTCCTGATGAGGTGTATATGGAAGGTACATTCAGAACATTGGATGAAACCTGGAGGGCCAATGCCCACACCCGGATGAAAAAAATGGCAGAAGGCATTGCAGAAAGTATGGGTGGCCGCTGCGAATTTGAAATAAGAAAAGGATACCCGTTTTTGAAAAACGATATACCACTAACCGGCCGTGCAAAAGAGGCTGCCATAGCTTATCTCGGCAAAGAAAATGTGGTGGATCTGGATATATGGATGGCAGCCGAAGATTTTTCCTATTACTCTCAGGAAATGCCCGCCTGTTTCTATCGCCTTGGCACCCGCAATGAGGCCAGAGGTATTATTTCTTCTGTACATACCCCAACTTTTGATATTGATGAATCTGCTCTGGAAACCGGTATGGGCTTAATGGCGTGGATTACATTTAAGGAACTGAGCTAACCTTTTTTTCAAAGCCACACAAAAGCAAAATGATTGGTTAATACAACGGGTATGATTACCTTGCATACAAGCCTATTTACGAGATAATAAATGAATTCCATAAACCATACCTGGAGCTTTTCAACCGTTGGTGGTGTAAAACGGGTTAACCTCGAATCCGGAGAAGATTTAAAACACCTTGATCAACTGGATCAGAAATTGTGGACAGCTTTAAGTTGTCCGGTTGATGGTCTTGAAATAGATGCCCGCACCCTGCAGCTTATTGATAAGGATAATGACGGACAAATAAGGGTTCCCGAAATCATAGTAGCAGTAAAATGGGTTACAGCATTGCTAAAAAACAGCAATACCTTGCTGGAACATACTACATCGTTCCCTATTTATGCCATTAATGATGAAACAGAAGAAGGCAAGCACCTCCTTTCTTCAGCCCGCATTGTACTCAAAAACCTTGGTAAAGGGGAAGAGGAATATTTAACCGTAGAAGAAACAACTGATACCATTCGGATTTTTACAGGCACCGCATTTAACGGAGATGGGGTGATTACGGAAGATTCAACAGACCAGGCAGAACTGAAGACCATTATTCAAGAGATCATCTCTTGCTTGGGGTACGTTCAGGACAGGGGCGGGAAACCAGGTATTAACGAAGAACTGCTTCATCAGTTTTTTACCCAGGTGGAAAATAATGTGGCATGGGTTGAGCAAACGGAAACAAATTCAGGAATTCTTTTTTTAGGAAACGAAACGGAAAGTGCTTATCAAAGCTTCGAGGCGGTGCGTTCTAAAATCGAAGATTATTTTATCAGGTGCAGATTGGCCGCATTTGATGCGGATACCATTTCTTCACTGAATCAGTTGGAACAGCGGGTAGAAGAAATAAGCAATAAAGACTTATCGCTTTGTATGGATGAAATTGCCGGCTACCCTCTTGCTAAAGCAGGAGCGGGAAATCCATTATCATTATCAGCAGGAATAAACCCGGCCTGGGAGAAAAAGATGGCCATATTCAGGCAATTGGCATGTATGCCTGTGTTTCCTGGTAAATCAGTGATAACAGAGGAGGACTGGGGTGTTTTATGCGCCCGTTTTGAACCATACAAAGAGTGGTTAAACTCCAAACAAGGGGCAGCGGTGGAAGGATTGGGTTTGCCTTATTTAAAGCAGTTGTTAAGCAACAATATAAAGCCGCAACTGTTGGATTTGATAAACCGTGATAAGGAGCTGGAGAATGAAGCAAACGGAATTATTTTGCTCGATCAGTTGGTGCGTTATCACCGTGATCTTTTCAGGCTGCTTCGAAACTTTGTAACGTTTTACGATTTTTATTCTCCTGACTCCAATGCCATTTTTCTTGCAGGCACTTTGTATATAGATCAAAGAAGCTGCGACCTGTGTATTAAGGTAAACGATATGGCAAAACACAATAGCATGGTTTCCCTGAGTGGTATGTACCTGCTTTATTGTGAGTGTACCTCTAAAGCAAATAATGAAAAGATGACGATTGTTGCCGCACTTACCAATGGAGATATAGATAACCTGGTGGTTGGGCGCAACGCTTTATTTTATGATAAATCAGGCCGCGACTGGGATGCAACTGTAGTTAAGATTGTAGATAATCCCATTAGTATTAAACAGGCTTTCTGGTCGCCTTACCGCAAGGTAACAAGGTTTATTGAAGCACAGGTGCATAAGTTTGCATCATCGCAGGAAAATAAGGTGGATGGTATGGCTTCAAAGAATATAGAAGGATTACCGGCAAAAATAGAAACGGAACAGGCACCCAAAGCGCCTGCACCACCTTTTGATGTAGGTAAATTTGTAGGAATAATAGCCGCCATAGGATTAGCCATTGGGGCTATCGGTACTGCTATCGCCTCATTTATTTCGGGGTTTTTAGGATTGGTATGGTGGAAAATGCCAATTGCAATGGCCGGTTTGTTATTGCTTATTTCAGGCCCTTCTATGATTATGGCATACCTTAAACTGCGTAAACGCAACCTGGCTCCATTGCTTGATGCCAACGGTTGGGCCGTTAATGCAAGAGCCGTTGTTAATATTCAGTTCGGTAATACATTAACACATTTGGCAGAATTACCCAAAGGAGCCAGAATAAACCTGAACGACCCATTTACCAAAAAGAAGAGGCCAATGCTTCCCTTTTTATTTTTGCTGGCCATCATTGCCGGGATTGTTATTTTTCTTCTGGTAAAATATGGGATTATTCATTTGCATTAATCATTGAATCCGGATGATAGGTTTATATTTGAAGAATAATAATTAAAATTGTAAGATGCGTTTAACTAATTTTATAAAACCCGTAATTGTTGTACTGTTTATAATTGGCAGTTTTGATTTGTTTAGCCAAACAAGCGCCAGAAAGGAAGGAGAACTTACCTGGTACACCAATATTATGGAGGCACAAACCCTTTCGCAAAAGGTGAACAAACCCATATTTGCTTTTTTTACCGGCAGCGATTGGTGTGGATGGTGCCACCGTTTGCAACGTAATGTGTTTGCCAAAAAAGAATTTATAGATTGGGCTAAAAAAAATGTGATCCTGCTTGAGTTGGATTACCCGAGAGGCAAACAATTACCGGCAGACCTGGCTCAGCAAAATGCCGAGTTGCAACAGGTTTTTCAGGTAAGGGGATTTCCTACCATCTGGATGTTTTTTCTTAATAAAGACTCAGCTACACAAAAATTAAATATTGCGGCTTTAGGCACTTTAGGATACCCACAGGGTGCAGAACCTGGCAAAGAAGAGGTTCAGTTTATAAAGCAGGCAAATGAAATACTGGCAAGTAAACCTCAGAATTAAGGGGATTAAAATACTTCGGTAATATGAAAGTATATGCCACTGTTTCCATTTAAACCCTGTGCATAGTCAACCCGTAAATTGGTTTTTTGGGTTTTATTTAATAAAAACCTTAGCCCTCCGCCAACAGCAGGATTATAATGCCTGAAAGACTGATCGGGCTCACTAATGGTGTGAATATTTGAAAAAAACACGCCTCCTAACCATTTCCAAAGTTGTTTGCGGTATTCTGTTTCCAAAGAAAGCAGCGTTTTACCTCTGTAGCGTCCCTGAACATAACCGCGTGTGGCAAAATACCTGCCGGGCATAGGAGTAAGCATATATGGTACTTCACCAATAGCCGTTTCACATAATACCCTGTTGGCCCAAACAGATTGTTTGGTATCGCTAAAAGAGAAATAAGTGCGTCCATCTATTCTGATATTGGTCCAGTTTTGGGTACTGCCCAGGGCTTTGGGATAGGGGTTAACAGCAAGTTCAAGGTATTTTCCTTTTGCGGCATTTTGTACATTATCCCGGCTATCATGTATCAGGTGAATGCCAATTCCTGAAGCTGTATAACCTTTGTTACCTATGGCTTCATCGTTGAAAAAACTGGGTTGAGTAGTTGTATTGGTGTGCATATCCCAACTGGTAAACAGCCTGTATTGAAGGCCTGCAAAGTTTTTTGTCTTTCTTATTCTGAACAATAATCTTTCTTCTAATTCTATGGCTTTATAATGCACCTGTTCTTTAACGGGTTCCTTGTCTGAAGTTGACGCTCCCAAACCGTATGTATACTCAGGCCAGTTTAAGAACTGGAGTTTGCCCTGCCATATCAGTTTTTCATGAGCGGCAAAAATCTGGTGGTTGGTTTGAATCATTAATTGCTCATTGGTGGTATACATGGCAAATACCTGGCTGTTGGAGTATCTCGTGGTTGCCGGATCACCAAGCACATAATTCATATTGCATAATCCGCCAAAACCAAAACCTGTGAATGGATCATATAAAATGACCGGCAGCAGGGTTTTTTCAAATCGTTTTGTTGTTGTTGAGTCGTGTTGTGCATTTGCGCAAAAAGCGGATACGGTAAAAAGGAATGAAAATAAGTGTTTCATATGGTATAAAATGATGAAACAAATCTGCATGCTTTCATGCTAATCATCATTTCTTGTAATGCTTATAATGGTACTCATTGTTGCAGATTAATCAGGTGAGTGAGCCCCTGGTTGCAAAAAATGCAAATACTATTGCTCCAGGATTTTAAATTCAACTCGCCTGTTCAGCTGTCTGTTTTCATCCGTGTTGTTTTCTGCAATTGGCCTTCCTTCTCCATATCCGCGGCTCACCAGCCTTAAGGTATGGATGCCTTTGCCTAAAAGATAAAGGTACACAGCCCTGGCTCTTGTTTCGGAAAGAATTAAATTATCCATTTCATTACCTATATCGTCTGTATGTCCGGAAATTTCAATTTTTATAGTAGGGTTTTTAATAAGCAATTCGGCCAAACGTTCCAACTCCGGATGCGATTCGGCCTTGAGATCGGATTTGCCGGTATTAAAAAAGATATTGTTCAAACGGATAATTTGTCCTTTTTCAATGGGCACCATCATCAGGTTTTTGGTAATTTCAGTGTACCCGCCTTCATTCCTTAAATCGAGATTTACGGAGACAGGTATAAACCCTTCTGCCTTGGCAATTACTCCATAGTTTTTCCCATAAGTAAGAACCAGGTTAAATATCCCTCCTGATTGGTAGTTTGCTCTTCCTGCTATTGCTCCTGTTGGCAGTTCTTCATAAGTAATATCTGCCTCAATAGGCTTGCCTGTTTTTGCATTAAATACCCTGCCGTTTACCAAAACAACCGGCTTGGGTTTTGTTGCTTCCGATGTTTTAACTTTAAAAATATCGGCTTTACCTAAGGAGTTTTTATAACTAACAAGGTATGCTATATTGCCTGATGCCGGCACGGAATAATAACCTTCCCATTCGGTTGAATTCACAGGTGCCCCAAGATTAACCGGTTTGCTCCAGTTTCTCCAGGTGCTGTCGAGCCTTTTGGTCATATAAATATCATTTAACCCAAGCCCTCCATATCTGTCGCTCGAAAAATAGAGTGTTACCCCATCAGCAGCAAGAAAAGGAGTGGTTTCATCGGCCGCAGTATTTACAGAGTGCCCTAAGCTTGCCGGTTCACTCCATTTTCCATTGGGTTGAAGAAAGGAAACGTAAAGATTATTTACCTTACTGTATTCTTTCTCTGAAAAACTAAGTATCAGCACCCGGTTATCTGCGCCCATACAAGCAGAGGAGTATTCTCCCCGGCATAGTTTGTCAAATTTTTTAATGTCTAAATATTTGGGTGGCTGCCATTGATTATTGGCCTGCCTGATAATGGAGAAACCGATGCCCCAAAACAACTGATCATCAAAAGCTCCTCCAATCAACAGTTGGTTTTCGTCAGGACTTACATTAAAGAGGGTATTGTAATCGCCACGGTTTAACTCTTTGGATGCATGCATTGCTTTGCCCCAGGTTCCGGTAGAGTCAAGTTCTGCCATCCAGATATCCTGAGAGCCTTCTGTACCATTGTTATTTTCCGGATGATCGGAACGGATAAAATACAGTTTGCGGCCATTGGCAGAAATAATGGGGTTTAGTTCTGAGTGAGATGTATTTACGTTGGCTCCCAGATTCTCCAGTGTAAGTTGCTGGGAACAGGTGAGTAGGGGAATGAGTAGAGAGAAGAGTGTTAAAAACGGTTTCATAGCCGGCCGGGTCAGTATATATAAATCAGTTTTTTGGTATCAAAAAAGTCTTCGCTGAACCACTTTTTTAATTCGGTTTCTTCTATAATTAATTTTTTGTTTAGTTGATGAAGGGCCTTTGCCTCTGCTGCAAGATCACCGCCTTTAAGCAGCAGATAACCGTTGTATTTCTCGTTGATGCAATGAACCCTCAGCAATTTGTTGGTCCATTTATAAAGCTGATCCATTGGTGCAACAGCCCGGCTTACAATAAAGTCAAATTTCTCTTTTAATTGTTCTACCCTTCCTACTACAAAATCGGTATTTCGCAATCCGATAATTTCTGAAATATTCTCAGCCACGTGAATTTTTTTTGCTATCGAATCGCATAGCACAAAATTGGTTTCTGGAAATAAAATGGCAAGTGGAATACCAGGAAAGCCACCACCGGTGCCAATATCCAACACCCTGGTTCCTGGTTTAAAGTTTATAAATTTAGCTATGGCAAGGGAATGAAGAACATGCCTTTCGTATAAGTTTTCAGTGTCCTTTCGGGAGATTACATTAATCTTTTCATTCCATTCGGCATACAGGTCTTGCAATAACTCAAATTGCTGAATTTGTTCGTTTGATAATAGAGGAAAATAGCGGTGTATGATTTCCAAGTTGATGGTGATTAATTACCAGTGTTTCCTGTTTCTTGTTAAAAGCCCTTTTGTGCCAAAATAGAGGAGATAAAAAACATATAGAAAATCAAGCAAAGGAATAAACCAAAGGATACTGGTGCACTTAAACTTTTTGGCAGCGAAGTAATAAATGATTTCCTGAGATATAAAACGAAGCAGATAACAAGCTACTGCTACCGGCCATAGCCTGATGTTTAACACCAGCAAGGTAATTAACGATGCATAAAAAAACATCTGGCTGCTGTAATACCAACCAAGTAAACGTTTGTGTTTAGGTTTATAAAATTTACCGGTTGTCATATGCCTTGATTTCTGTCGGCTCCATGCACCTGCATTTCTTTTGGGTTCGGTGTACACAAAACTTTCCGGATCTATTTCTATTGCCACATTATTTTCAGTGGCTGCAGTATTAATAAACAAATCATCGTCTCCACTCATAATGTGCTGGTGGGTGGCAAAACCTTTGTGTTTAAAAAAGAGGTCTTTTCTGTATGCCAGATTTCTTCCTACGCCCATAAATGCATTTTTCATCATGGGCGCACTCAGGTAGAATAAGGCGGTCATAAAAGTTTCAAATCGGATATACAGGTTTAAAAAACCAGAGTATTTGCGGTATGGGGAAAAACCAAGCACAATGTCTTTTCCAGGTGTAAATCTGCTTTGCATTAAACGGAGCCATTGGTTTGATTGGGGAACACAATCTGCATCGGTAAATACCAATACGTCATACGAGGCTGCTTTAATGCCAATGGTGAGGGCAAACTTTTTTCCTGTGGGATATTTTTCCTGTTCAATAAGTTGTGATACTTTCAGGTGTTTATACTGCTGCTGCAGTTCTTCCAGAAAAGCCTGGCTGCCATCCCAGGAGCAATGATTTACAACAATTACTTCAAATTGAGGGTAATCCTGTTCGAGAATAGATTTCAGGTTTTGCTCCAGATTTTTCAGTTCATTGCGTGCGGCAATAATAATAGATACAGGCTCTGTAGTGCTTTTGCCGGATGGCTGAGGCTTAAAAAAAGAAATTTTAGCGAATACCCCATAAATATAATACAACTGAACCATCAGGGCAATACCCAAAATGGCAATTAAACCAATACTCAACAAGTTAAATGACTCCAGCATAACAAGGGCGAAAATAGGAGGCCTTCATAGCTCTAACTAAAAGGAATTTCAACACGGTGTGAAGAAAAGGCGTTTTATTGGACAGCATAAGGGCTAACTCAAAGAAGAATAAGCCCGGGTATATTAGCTGATACCGTGTTTGTTATCCGGTAAAAAGGGGATAACCCCATACAAAATAGCAGGATTACCTGCACTTTAAATGGGGTTATTGGTAAAAAGCAATTAGAATAACATGACAATATAATAGGTGATTGCTGCCAAAGTAGCACTTACCGGTATAGTTAATATCCATGCCCAAAGCAGGTTTACCGTTACTCCCCACCTCACTGCTGACAATCGTTTGGTTGCCCCAACACCTATAATAGATCCGGTAATGGTATGTGTGGTACTTACCGGTATGCCCATTTGTTCGGTCATAAATAAGGTAAGTGCTCCGGATGTTTCAGCACTAACACCCTCCAGAGGGGTAACCTTTGTAATGCGTGTGCCCATTGTTTTTACAATTTTCCATCCTCCGCTCATTGTTCCCAATCCAATGGCTGCGTAACATGCCAGCGGCACCCATTCTGGCATTTGTTTAATATCGGTAATATCACCGTTGGCAACCATAGCTGCAGCAATAATACCCATTACTTTTTGGGCATCATTTCCACCATGTCCGATACTGAATGCAGCCGATGACAGCAATTGCAGCTTTTTAAACATATTGGCCATTTTAAAAGCGGTTGGGGTTTTTACCTTTTCCACGTAAATATAAGAGAGTATAAAAATAAGAACCGCAAGCATGATGCAGTAAACGATAAATGAATTGTCGGCCTTGTTAATTTCTTTGGCCAGCTTCTTTTCATCAACCTGTGGATCAATTTGCTGTTTGACTGTTTCTACAATATAGCTGGTACCTTTGCTGTCATATTCATCCAGGAGGGGAATCACAGCAGACGCGAGCGCATTAGCAGAATCAAGCTTAAAAGCCAATTCAGGGTGTTTTTCAACCTCTTTTTTAAGTTTGTCAACCTGATAATACTTGGCTACGTTTTCTTCCATCTTATTCTTTTCAAGCTTATCAAAAAGCATCCAGGTACCACCTGCTGCAACCAGAATAATAAGAATACGAAGCCATGTATTGTGCATAATGGTAATGAGGGTAATACTCATGGAGATAACCATTCCAATAATCGGAGCAAGGAAAATGAAAATAACTGTTTTGGTTATTTTGTCAAGTTCAATAACACTACCGAAAGCAACAAAACCTTTGGTAGCAAAAGCGTGCGCCAATGCAGCACCTGCAAATCCACCAATTAAGGTATGTGAAGACGAGGAGGGAATTCCATACCACCAGGTGAGCAAATTCCAGAGAATGGCGGCAATTAAACCGGCAAAGATTACCTGAAGGGTTATAAATTCTTTATAAACGGTTTTGCCAATGGTATTGGCAACTGCATGATCTTTGAAAATAAAAAAAGCCACAAAATTAAAGAGCGCAGCCCACAACACTGCCTGAAGGGGAGTAAGCACCTTTGTAGAAACTACCGTGGCAATTGAATTTGCTGCATCGTGAAACCCATTTATATAATCAAATACAAGGGCAAGAATAATAATGATAATTAAAAAACTCATGCGGCCGGATTAAGCGTACTTAACAACAATTGATTCGATTACATTGGCCGCGTCTTCAAATTTATCAGTTGCAATTTCCATCACCTGATAAATTTCTCTTTTCTTAATAAGTTCCTTCACATCTGTTTCTGTATCAAACAACCTTTCAATACACATATCAAAAACATCATCGGCCTGATTTTCGAAACTGTTTACCCGAATAATAGCATCCGTTATATTTTTTATGTTTTTCATGTTGCGAAGTTCAAGCACTGCTGCCTTTACCTGCTCAGAACCCAACCGGATAATTTCGGCCATTTTCTGAATGCCGCTGTCATTTGGATTTACTTTGTAGAAGTTAATTTTTTTAGCTGATGCATAAATATAATCGCAAATATCATCCAGTGCGGTAGCCAGATAGTGAATGTCTTCCCTGTCAAACGGGGTAATAAAGTTTTTGCCCAATTCCTGAAATATCTGATGGGTGTATTCATCATTTTTATGTTCAAGGTCTTCTACTTTTTTTATCAGGGCTCCGCGTTTATCAAAGTCAGGCTCTGCAACAACTTCGGTTAATAATTTCCCCATATCGGCCACATTTATTGCTACCGATTCGAAAAGTGAAAAGAAAACCCGGTCTTTAGGGAGGAATAAGGATAAAATGCCGTTTAAGCTCATGTATTTAGTTTTTATATGGTTTAATTAAATGCCCAGTTCTATCTGAAAACGAATTTGCCAGTTGTTATGCGCTGGTGTTGGAACAAACTCAAAATAGGTGACATCAGTTTGCACTTTTAGTCTGTGTCCTTTAAAAAACTTACCCGCAACCATGGTATACAGGTTGGTTTCTTTTTCATATTTTTTTGTATCTCCTTCGGGTTCGGTATGGGTAAAACGTCCACCCAGCAACATATTGTTTTTAAATACATAACTGAGTTCTGAATTACTACCCCATCCATTATACATACTCACTTTTTTATTGTCGGATGCAATAGTAACCACCGGATTTTTTACCTCTCTTTTATAGAGCTCTGAACTTAATGCCCAACCATTAAATTTGAGAAGAATATCACCTCCATAGTTCGAAAAGTTTCGTTGTTCTTTTATTGTTTTTCCAAGAGTACCGCCAGTTCGGTTGGTATGATCTACAAAGGCATAACAACCGGCAATAGCAAGTTTGGGTTTTTTCTCACGCATCAGATCTGCCTCAAAATAATCACCTCCGTTGGTGAAACGACCGAAGGGATAAATTTCAACTCTTGAACTATACAAAAGTCCCTGATCACTTTTTGCCACATTGCGGCCTTCACCTGTTGACACAGCACCTCTCAGGTTGTAATGCAATCCACCAAGGCTATTGTCATAGTATAATTGTAAACCAAAATCGCGGTCAACGGTGAATATGCCATTCACATTAGAACGGTCGGCAAACTGCAAGTCGCCTGAAGAAATAATGCGTTGCCTGTTTCCGGGAAGTTTGGTTTGCCCTACACCAACGGTAAAATGTTTGTTAGGTTTGTAAAATAACATCGCATCACGAATCACGTTCGGATATTCGGTATTGTCCCAATCCATATCACCCCTGCTGAAGGACAGTTGTAAAGCGTAAGAAAACTTTGGGTTATAAACAAACCCATCAAATCTCAAGCGTAAACGCCTTACAATCATTTCCCATTCTTTGGTGGAATAGTCTTTATCACTTACGGTGGACATTGCCACCCGGTTTTGGATGCGGAACCTGATACCGAGGGAGAAGGAACTATCAGGAGGGGTAATTCCCAAACCTTTGCTATAGGCAAAGTATGGCATTGGATTATCAGCGTGCTGGGCAAAAAGGGGCTGATTAACAGTTAAAATGAAAACAGCAATGGCAAGAATCCTTTTCATAATGATGAATTTGGTGCCGCGATATTATCATTCTGAGTTCAATTAATATTTAGTTAACAATAATTTAATATTGAATGGAACAAACGAATGCCATTAAAGGATAAGTAGCCTAAAAAAGATGCTGTTTGTTTTATACTACACTTACTGGATAAGTTTCCGGTGCAGTTTTAATACCTGAGGAATAAGCATATGAAGCTCATCATTTACAATTTGATGCTGGCTTCTTTTTACTTTATCTTCTTCACTCATTTGGTTATTCATGCGGGAAATCACCGCTTCCCGGCTTAATCCGTCACGTTTCATGGTGCGGGTAATGCGCAATGCTTCAGGGGCTGAAACTACAATTACCTCATCAACTTGTTTGTAGGAATCGGTTTCAAACATAAGTGCCGCTTCCTTCAGAACATAAAGCGTTGGTTGTATATTCAGGCACCAGGTGTCAAAATCGGCAAAAACAGCTGGATGCACGAGGTTATTTAACCTGCCAAGCAAATCAGGGTTATTAAAAACCTGAGCAGCAATATAGGCCCGGTCTATTTCGCCTGTGGTAAGGTAAGCCTGCTCTCCCAATAACTCTTTTATATCTTTAATAAGGGTAGGGGAGCTATTCATAAGGGCTTTGGCCCTTGTATCGGCAGAATAAACAGGAATACCCAGCTGCATAAAAATGGCACTAACGGTACTTTTACCGCTACCAATGCAGCCGGTTATTCCTATTTTTCTCAAAAATTATTTCTTTTCTTCTTTCTTAGGTTGGTTTAATAACCTGGAAGCTTCCATGGAAACGGCAGTGCGGTCAATACGAAGGCGTGTGCCTTCACTTTCAATAACAAGTGTGGTATCATTCATTTCCACTATTTTGGCATGAACACCACCTATGGTAATAATTTTGTCGCCTTTGCCCAGGCTTTCCCTGAACTTCTTTTGCTCCTTATTCTTTTTCATCTGAGGGTAAATCATAAAAAAGTAAAATACCACCATAATCAGAATGAGGGGTAAAAAGGAACCGAGTCCGCCACCACCAGTTGGGTTGGCCATTAAAATTGCTTGCATCATATATTGTTTATTTATTTAAGATCTGACTTCCTGGTTTAACCTGCACAAATCCGGAAATGCGGAGAACTGTTTGCACAGGTGTTGTATTGGATGTTACGTAAACTTCTTTGTTAAATTTATCTTCTCTGTACTCACTGTTAAAAACCACTTTAATAAATCCTTCCTGTCCGGGCTTTACAGGTTCCTTAGAGAACTCAGGTACCGTGCAACCGCAACTGGCTTTGGCATCTGATATGAGCAAGTCGGCATCTCCGGTGTTTTTGAATTTAAAGTTGTATTCTGTTTTCTCGCCCTGAGTAATGTTACCAAAGTCATGTTCCACCTTATCAAAGGTAATAACAGCCTGGCCTTTCTCCATGGCTTCTTCGCTGCGGGAACTGTCGGCCGATGCAGAAATATTGATACTATCTGCCGAGGCTTTTGGTTTTTCATTTTTACAGGAAAAAATTCCAAGAATAATAAAAGGTAAAATCAGCTTTTTCATGATATATACTTTTAAGTTGGTTACTCAACAAGTCCCCGGCCGGTTTTTATCATTTTGTTTTCTTTCCTCAAGTCTATCTGAATTTTATCAAGAATTCCATTAATAAACCCGTGGCTGTTTGGGGTGCTGTATAATTTGGCCAGTTCCAGGTATTCGTTAATACTTACCTTCACCGGTATCTGAGGAAACTTAAGGATTTCGCAAAGCGCCATTTTCATCAGTAACATATCAACCGTGGCAATACGCTCCGGTTCCCAGTTTTGTGTTTTGGATGCAATTAATGTGGTAAACTCATCATTGGCATCAACACATTTTCTGAAAAGCTCTTTCATGAATTTTTCCTCTTCCTCATCTTCACTATAGTTGCTTATAATAAAGGAATCAGAGTTGTCTTCTTTCATCTGATCAACACTTTTAAGCAGGGAAGAGGTTACCACCACCTGATCATCTTCCCAGTTCATAAATTTCTCTTCTATGTAATGGTTAAAAAGATCCGACTCGGCTATGCATACCTGAAACAGTTCGTTCAGAATTTTGCGGTCATCAAGAAAAATATGTTCCGGATTTTCGAAGTATTTAACAAATGCCTCATTATTTTTTAGTAGCTGCCAAACTTGCTTAAAGAGTTCAGTAGTGTTATCCCATTTAAGCTTAACATGCTGCATTTGAAGTTTAAGTTCTTCACTTTGCTCCAGCTTAATTACCGCCTTGTTATTATAGTATGCCTTAAGCGGGTTAATGGTACTATCCAGAGGGAAATACTTGGATTGTTGCACATCCAGTTCCTTCTCCACGTAAAAACGGAGTTCTCCCGGCATGGCTAATAAAAAAATATAAATCTGGTGAGCTTTCTCTAATGTTTTTAAGAGGTTTCTCTCATGAAGGGTACGATTACCCGTTTCATCCTGCCAGTAAGCATAGAGTTGGTGAAAAACCTTTATTCTTAAAAATCTGCGACTAAACATGAATCAGAACGTTGTTTGTATAATGAAAAAACAGCAGGAGTAACCCTCCTGCTGTCAAAGGAAATTAATAGGTTGATTTTACCCTTAAGATATCGCTTACCCTTTTTTCTGCAAGCTGTGTAGCTGCCAGTTGTGTATGAATCTTACTGTCGGCTGCAGTTTTTAATATGTTAAGTGTTACATCATAAATGTGTTCGGTATTGCGGAAAGCCGTTTCGCGGTTGTATCCGATATATTCCTGGTAAACGTTGATCAAACCACCGGCATTGATAAGAAAGTCAGGTGCGTAAGTGATGCCTTTTTCAACCAGCATTGGCCCGTGTACATTCTCATCTGCCAACTGATTATTGGCAGCTCCTGCCACTACTTTACACTTTAGTTTATTAATGTTATCGGTATTTAAAATAGCACCCAAGGCACATGGGGCAAAAATATCCACTTCCTGGCTGTAAATATCATCGCCTTTTACAACAACAGCTCCCAAATCTTTTGCGTATTTGGCCAGTACCTCTTCGTTAATATCTGCTATAATTAATTTAGCTCCTTCTTTATGCAGGTATTCCAGCAGGTGTCCGCCTACCTTGCCAATACCTTGCACAGCTACTTTTTTCCCGTTAAGGCTGTCGCTTCCATAAACATGTTTTACGGCTGCTTTCATACCCATAAAAGTTCCGTAAGCAGTAACCGGACTTGGATCTCCGCCTCCGCCCATTGATTCAGGCAAACCAACCACATGGGTGGTTTCCATATGCACGTATTCCATATCCCGGGTGGTGGTGTTCACATCCTCAGCAGTGATATATTTTCCACTCAGGTTTTCTACAAAACGGCCAAATTTGCGCATTAAAGCTTCTGTTTTAATAGTTTTGGCATCACCTATTATAACAGCTTTTGCCCCGCCCAGGTTAAGTCCGGAAATGGCTGCTTTATATGTCATTCCTCTTGATAAGCGTAAAACATCGTTTACTGCCTCAGCCTCAGAAGCGTAGTTCCAGATTCTGGTACCACCTAAACCTGGCCCTAAAACGGTATTGTGAATAGCTATAATGGCTTTAAGACCTGTATGTTTATCCTGGCAAAAAACCAGTTCTTCATGATCGTGTGTAAATAGTTGTCCAAAAATTTCAGCAGACTGATTGTTTGAGGCTCCCTGTGTAGTTGACATATTTAGTTTTCTTTAGTTCGGGTAAATAATGAAGTTTGCAAAAGTAACGCATTTTTCGTTTTTTCATAATTAACGGCAACTGATTGAAATCACTAAAGCACCTCAATAAATATCTTTACAAATACCGCATCAGGTTTCTATCAGGTATTGTGTTCGTTATATCGTCAAATTTATTTTCGGTATTTCCGGCACAGGCGGTGGGCAAAGCAATTGATATGATAAGAGAAAACCTGTCTGTTTATTCTTTGTTTTCAGGTTCTGGGTTAAACAATGCTTTAAAAAAAGAGTTGGGTGAGGCTTTGTTGTACTTTGCTGCTCTCATTCTTCTATTCGCCATTATCAGGGGTATATTCATGTATTTTATGCGTCAAACATTAATCGTGATGTCGCGCAAGGTGGAATATGACCTGAAAAATGAAATTTTCGAACATTATCAGCGTCTTCCTCAATCGTTTTACAGGGTAAACAATACCGGAGATATGATGGCCAGGATTTCTGAAGATGTAAGCAGGGTAAGAATGTATATTGGCCCGGCCATGATGTATTTTACCAACCTGATAGCAACATTTTTGGTGGTAATCCCATACATGTTTTCGGTAAATGTATGGTTTGCCACATTGGTATTGTTGCCTTTGCCGGTGCTTTCTTATGCCATTTTTAAGGTGAATACGATCATTAACCGGAAAAGCGATGCCATACAATCTAAATTATCAGATATTACTTCATTTGTGCAGGAAACTTTCTCCGGTATCAGGGTAATAAAGGCTTTTGGAGCAGAGGATCATTCCAGAAATGCATTTCAAAAGGAACTGGAGGATTACAAGGGAAGATCACTTTCTCTGGCAAAAGTAGATGCTACCTTTTTTCCCTTGATGATTTTTTTAACCGGACTCAGTACACTTATCACTGTTTCTGTTGGAGGCGTTTTGGTATTATATGGGGAAATCGGGGTAGGCAATATTGCCGAGTTTATTATTTATGTAAACCTCCTTACCTGGCCGGTGGCAGCTCTTGGTTATACCAGTTCTATGGTTCAGCGGGCGGCTGCTTCTCAGGAGCGAATTAACAGGTTTCTGGCAGTTAAGCCTGAAACGGAACATGAGCAGGCCAAACAAGCTACACTGGAAAGTGGAATTGAATTCAGAAATGTATCGTTTTGTTATCCGGGTAAAAATGAACGGGCATTAAAAAACATCAGTTTTCAGTTGCCCAAAGGTAAAACCCTTGCTATTGTTGGAGGCACAGGCGCTGGCAAAACCACCCTTATTCAGTTATTGTTGCGTGTGATGGATGTTGATGAAGGGGAAATATGGATTGATGGTACAAACATTAAAGACCTGAATCTCCAATCCTACAAGAACAAAATAGGCTATGCTCCCCAGGATATTTTTCTGTTTTCTGATAGCATTTTCAACAATATAGCCTTTGGAATAAGTGATATAAGCCAGGGTGCGGTTTTAAAAGAGAAGGTAACCAACGCTGCAAATATGTCGGCTTTAACTGCTTCTATCAGAGAATTTGCAGATGGCTTTGAAACTGTGGTGGGTGAGAGGGGAATCTCCCTTTCCGGAGGGCAGAAACAAAGGGTAGCCATTGCACGTGCCCTCATCAAAAATCCGGAACTTTTGGTTCTTGACGATTGTTTATCTGCCATTGATACCCATACGGAGGCCGAAATACTTGGGCACTTGCGTATCTTTATGAAAAACCGCACATCACTCATCGTGAGCCATCGGGTTTCATCGGTAAAAGATGCTGATCATATAATAGTTATTGAAAACGGGGAGGTGAAGGAGCAGGGTAATCATGCCGCATTAATCGGGCTAAACAATAGATATGCTGCATTATACCAAAGACAACTTACCGAGGCATAAAATATTCAAAAAAATATTTTACAGGAATGGTACTTTGTTGTTGATAAAATATTTTGAAAAATATACCCTATCCGGTATTTTAGCCGAAATTTTAATAAATACCAATTAAATCAGACGATGGAGGATTTTAACAAAGGCGAAAGACAAGAGATTTTTTCTAAAAAGATCAGAGCCGGCAAAAGGACTTACTTTTTTGATGTAAAATCGACTAAAGGCAATGATTACTTCATTACCATTACCGAAAGTAAGAAAAAGTTCGAGGATGGCAGTTTTGTTAAACACAAAATATTCCTTTACAAGGAAGATTTTAACAAGTTTCAGGAAGCTTTGGGAGAAACCATCAGCCACGTAAAAACAGAACTTATGCCCGAGTATAACTTTGAAGAGTTCAGCAGAAGCTCGGATGATTATACGGAAAGCGAGATGAATTAATCTCAGCAATAATTATTTAATTCTCGGAATATCAATTTTTTTATCAAATTTGCACAACTTTAAAACTAACAATTAATATGAAAAAACTATTCAGAACTTTAATGGTGCTGACTATTGCTTCGGCAGCCGTTCTAACTTCATGTAAGAAAGATGAAGACATTGCTGATGTTACTGCTACTGTTACAGCTAATCCAAGCACTTCCCCTCTTACCCTTGGAACAACATTGAAATTAACTATTCAGTGCACTGGAAATGACGATAATAAATTGGTTAATGTAAAATTAACAAGCAACAAAACAACCGCCCCATTGTTATCTAAAGACTTAACAGGGACTTCAGCAAATGAGGTGGTTGATGTAATTCTTGACAAAACCGGAACTTGGGTATTTACAGTAACATTAGAAGGTAAAGAAAACACTACTACTGCTTCTTATGAAGTAACTGTAAATGGTCCTTCAAGCTACAGCCCTATTTTTGGAAATGCTGCCCCTACACCACTAGGTGCTCAGTTAAATGCTAACCTGGGTCAGTTTATTGATTTAGCAGGTGGAACTGTTTACAAGTATGGCGATAACGACAGTGCCAATTCTATTAATATTGACCTATGCTATGCTTCAGGATCAGCAAACGGAGCAAGCTTATTTGCACCAACCAATTCAGCATTCGTAACTGGTGCCAGCGGAACTGTTTATCCAAGATTTAAAAACTATTTAGTAAGAAACGCTACTAAAGTTGGAAAACTTACCGGTGTAACTTTAACAGAAGCTCAGTTTGATGCGCTTACTAACGATTCTATTATCGTAAACAATCTTAGCGTTTTATCAAGCTCTGATTTAGCTAATAACCTTTCAGTTGGTAGCCTTGTGATTTTTGAATTAGCTAAGAACCCAACTCCTTACAAAAAAGGTATCATTTATGTAACTTCACTTACTCCGGGATCCAATGGAGATATAGGAATTAAGTTTAAAATTACTAACTAATTTAAACTTTCATATTAGAAAAGCCGGCCCTAAACAGCCGGCTTTTTTTATGCTACTAACCATATACCTTTGTTGTATGAAAAAAATTGGAGTATTTACCTCTGGTGGGGATTCCCCCGGGATGAACGCCTGTGTTAGAGCCGTTGTAAGAACTGCCATGTATAGTGGCGTTGAAGTGGTGGGTATTCAGCGTGGGTATGAAGGGATGATTGAGAATGATATGGAAGCGTTATCATCCCGATCCGTATCCAATATTATTCAACGGGGAGGAACCATTTTAAAAACTGCCAGAAGCAAACGGTTTATGACACCTGAAGGCAGGAAAGTGGCTGCCGCAAACCTGGAACAACACGGAATAGAAGGAATAGTGTGCATTGGCGGAAACGGAACATTTACCGGAGCTAAAATTTTTTATGAAGAATACAGAATACCATCCATAGGAGCCCCGGGAACTATCGATAACGACCTTTATGGAACGGATTTTACCATAGGGTTTGATACGGCAATCAATACTGCAGTTGATGCCATAGATAAGATCCGGGATACGGCAGATTCGCATGGCAGGGTCTTTTTTATCGAAGTAATGGGAAGGCATTCCGGCTACATTGCTTTGGCAGCAGGTATTGCTGGTGGGGCAGAGCTTATTCTTATTCCCGAAGAAAAAGAAAACTGGGATAAAATATCGGGTATGTTTGGTGGAGAACACAAAAGTCCCAAAGCGTTTTCCATTGTGATTGTTGCAGAAGGAGATGAGGGTGGAGGAGCCTACAATGTGGTGGCCAAATTGAAAAAGGAGATACCCGATTTTGATCCGCGTGTGACCATTTTAGGCCATATTCAGAGAGGTGGCTCCCCAACAGCGTACGACCGGGTTTTGGCTTCGCGCCTGGGAAATGGTGCAGTGGAAGCGTTATTGAGTGGAGAAACAAATAAAATGGCAGGCCTTATAAACAATAAGGTTGTTCTCACATCATACGATGATGCCATTAATAAAACAAAACCCTTAAACCCTGATCTGTTAAAGCTGGTTGATGTATTTAATTGCTGATTTTTGTGGTAAGCAGGGAGGCTTTTAAAATCAATTCTTTTGCAAGTGCCTCATGTGGACCTGATATAGGAATAATCTGCTCCATTTTTCGCTTGTCTATTCCAAACTGATACGTGCTGTCGTAATAAGCCAACACAATATCAAGCCAGAGGTCGTAATCACCATTTATAATGGCATTCACCGCTTCGCGCATACGCAGATTTCCCAGTTTTTTTTCAAGCCTTTGGGTAGAGTTCACCAGGTCCTGCACCGGGTATTGTCCGTACGTTTGTTTAATATAATCGATTCTTTCCTGTTTGCTTTTTTCAATAAGAAACAGAGGGGATATTAGTTTTCGCTCATAAATAGATGTAGGCAAAACCACTGTTCCTGTTTTACGGCTTTCATCTTCTATCCAGATTGGCTTGTTCCTGTTGCTTTTGCGGATGGCATCTGCCAGTTCATTTTCAAACTGTTCGTTAGTTGGCTGAGGAGGCAGCTGTATGGCACCGTAAGCCGACCCCCGGTGGTTAGCCAAAGCTTCTATATCAATAATTTGTTCACCGTATGTTTTCAGTTCATTTAAAATATCTGTTTTGGCGCTCCCTGTATATCCTCCAATCACGTAAAACTGGAGTGGTTCTTCCAATAGCTCTAAAACAACATTGCGGTAAATCTTGTATCCTCCTTTAAGCAGCGTAATATCAAAACCGGCCGTATGTAGCACCCAGGCCATTATTTTGCTTCTAAGCCCACCCCTGAAACAGTGAACCAATAGCTTTTTTTCTGGGAAATCGGCATAAGCTTTGGCAATAAAACCGGCAAACTTTGGTCCTGCGAGCTCGTAGCCCAATAAAACAGCCTCATCATGACCCTGCTGCTTATAACAAGTACCAACCAGTGCGCGTTCTTCATTGTTTAAAATAGGAAAGGAAACAGCACCACAAATATGTCCCTGCGCATATTCACCTTCGCTGCGTGCATCCAGCATAGGGAGGTTCTCCGCCATTTTCAGGAATGTATGAATATCAACTGTTTGGATATTGGGCATAATTAACTGGGGCCAAGTTAAGGTATATCGGTTCAATTTTCTGAAATTCGCCCATCAATTATGGAAGAAAAAGTTCTAATTATCGATTTTGGGTCGCAGTATACACAACTTATTGCGCGCAGGTTGCGTGAGTTAAATGTGTATTCAGAAATACATCCATGTACCCACCTGCCTGCAATGGATAAGGATATTAAAGCCGTGATATTATCAGGAAGTCCTTACTCTGTAAATGACGGGTTATTACCGGCCATAGACTTAAGTGAGATACGCGGAAAATATCCGTTGCTGGGAGTTTGTTATGGTGCACAATACCTGGCCTCTTCAAATGGAGGTAAGGTAACCCCATCCAAAACACGTGAGTATGGCAGGGCACATTTGAAGCAAACGTCTGATGAAGTACTTTTTAAGAACATCGCACCAGGATCTCAGGTGTGGATGAGCCATGGGGATACGATTACCGATATACCCGATAATTTTGAAATAATTGCCAGCACAGCAGATGTGAAGGTGGCTGCATTTAAAATAAAGGGCGAGCCCACTTATGCCATACAATTCCATCCGGAGGTAACACATAGCACAGATGGTAAAACACTGCTTCACAATTTTATTGCAGAAGTGGCAGGCTTAAGCCAAAACTGGACACCTACACATTTTATTGAATCGGTTACCACAGAATTAAAGGATCGTTTAGGAAATGATAAAGTCATTATAGGGCTTTCCGGAGGTGTTGACTCTTCCGTTGCAGCAGTTTTATTAAAGCATGCCATTGGTACAAACCTCACGGGTATTTTTATTGATAACGGGTTGTTGCGCAAAGATGAGTATGAGCAGGTATTGCATGCCTATCAGAATATGGGTTTAAATGTAATAGGAGTAAATGCCAAAAAACGTTTTTTGGATGAATTGAAAGGAAAAACAGATCCGGAAGAAAAACGTAAAACCATAGGCCGCGTATTTATAGAAGTATTTGAGGAAGAAGCTAAAAAGTTAACTGATGTTACCTGGTTGGCACAAGGCACTATTTATCCGGATGTGATTGAAAGCGTAAGTGTAAAAGGACCTTCAGCCACCATTAAGTCGCACCACAATGTTGGCGGATTGCCGGAAAAAATGCACCTGAAAATTGTAGAACCTTTGCGTATGCTCTTTAAAGATGAAGTGAGGGCAGTTGGAACCGCATTGGGTATTGATCAGGTTATTTTGCAGCGGCATCCTTTTCCGGGACCAGGATTAGCCATTAGAATTTTAGGAGATATAACTGAAGAGAAGGTTGCCATTTTGCAGGAAGCCGATGCCATTTTTATTAATGGGTTGCGTGAACACGACCTCTATCATTCGGTTTGGCAGGCCGGAGCCATATTTTTGCCTGTTCAGTCAGTTGGTGTAATGGGAGATGAGCGCACTTATCAGCATGTGATTTGTTTGCGTGCCGTTACTTCGGTTGATGGAATGACAGCAGACTGGAGCCATTTACCTTATGATTTTCTTGGGGAGATATCCAACAAAATCATTAACCGGGTAAAGGGAATTAACAGGGTGGTATTTGATATCAGCTCTAAACCACCGGCAACAATTGAGTGGGAATAACCTGATGAGAAAAATGATAACGCCTGGAAAAATATTTTTGTTTGTTATCCTTTTGGTATTGCCTGGTGTATTGGTTGCTCAAAAAAAAGCAAACAATATCAACATGCTATTGCCATTTTGTGCAGACAAAATAATAGCCAATCCTGATGATCCGGAAGCTGAACTTGGTAATATATCCAGAGAGTATTATCAGGGTGCATTAATTGCCTTAGATAGTTTTGAAAGAGCAGGTATTGCTGTAAGGCTGGCCATTTTTGATACCAATAATGATAGCCTTACCATGTATAGGTTGCTCAATAACCCTCTTGTTAAGGAGTCGGATCTGATACTTGGGCCTATTTTGCAGGGCGGAAATAAAATGCTTACCCCATATTGTAAGGAAAAAGGAATCTTCCATGTTTCTCCCCTCATGACATTTTCCAAAACCCGGTTAAATGATCCGTTTTGGATTTCCTCCAATCCGGATGTGCCGGGATATGCACAAATCATGTACGATTTTTTTACCAGCCGGAAACAGGATTCGGCAAATATTATAGTGGTAAGTGATAAATCTCCTCTTGATAAAAATATCACATCTGCGTTTAAGCAAATTGTGGCACCTGCCGGCAAAAACGTGAAAATACGCGTGGTTGATTATAGTGCGACATTGGATCTGAATACCTTGTTTTCTGATAAAATTCCAAATTATGTGGTAATCCCAACAGCCAAAGAACCTACAGTAAACCGGTTATTATATGGCATAAAAGATACCGCAAGTGCATACGAAGTTTCCTGTTTCGGGTTTGCCCAATGGTATGAATTTAAGAGTTTGGATTTCGATTTATGGCAGCGGAAAAATGTACATATTGTAACCCCATATTTTGTGAATTATGAAGATTCCCTGGTAAAACAGTTTATCGCAGCATACAGGGAGCGATTTTCAACCGAACCTTCGGATGCGGCATTTAAGGGGTATGATCAGATGCTGATGTATGGGCATGCGCTGAATAAAGATGGACGCTCGTTTATGGAAAAACTTTCTGTAACAACCCATAAGGCTTTGCATACCACTTATGGGTTTAAAAAACAAAAGGAAGGTTTCTATCAAAATACTTACCTCAACATCATCAGGTTTTATGAAGATAAGGCCATTAAGGCCAATTAGTATGGTGCATTTAGTGAAAGAAAATGGTTAAAGTACTCTTTGTATGTTTAGGTAATATTTGCCGCTCACCACTGGCTGAGGGTATTTTCCGTGCCATGGTTACAAAGGAACAATTAACCCACTTGTTTCATATTGACTCTGCCGGAACAGCCTCTTATCATATAGGATCACTTGCTGATGAAAGAACACGGCTGGTTGCCGGAAACAGGGGAGTAGAGTTACTTCACCATGCCAGGGCATTTGTTGTGAATGATTTTTACGAGTTTGATTATATTTTCCCTATGGATGAATCTAACCTGAGCAATATTTTAAGGCAAATGCCTGAAGACAATCAGGCTGTGATACAACTGATGAGGGAGTTTGATACTACAGGCAAAGGCCTGGCTGTACCCGATCCATATTACGGAGATATAAGCGGTTTTGAAAAAGTGCATGATATATTGGAAAGAAGCTGCGCCAACCTGCTCAAATACCTTAAAGAAAAACATTTGGGATTAAGCCGGTGATAGAACATGCAGGCATACTTATAAAGGGACGGGTACAAGGCGTTTTCTTCAGGAAATATACGGTTGAACAGGCCCTGACGTATCATATCTCCGGTTATGTTAAAAATACAGAAGAAGGGCATGTTTTTGTTGAGGCCGAAGGAAAACTTGCTGATCTGGAAAAATTTATTGGTTGGTGCCACAAAGGTTCTCCTTTAGCCATAGTAAAGGAAGTGGTTGTAACACCAGGAGAAATAAAAGGGTATAAGGATTTTACTATTAAGCGCTGAGTTCTGTTATTTAATCAGAATACCATCAGCCAGCATCATCACTTCTATTTTACCCTCTTCTGTAGTGTCAACAATAGCAGTACCTGAAATAACCGCCTGTTTGCCACTGATACCATGGGGCAGAATAAATGCTTTATTTTCCACCTCAACAAAAAGGGGCTCTCCTTTATCATTTTTTAAAGTGAGCCAGCAACCTTCGCTTTTGCAATATTCATCTACGGTTCCGCCAACGGTTGCTTTCATTTCAGCACTCATGGTCATCATGTCAAGCAGTTGTTCTGTGGTCATTACGTTTGTTTCACTCACCGGATTCCCGAAATTTCCTGTTTGAGGAAGTTTATTTCGCGGGTCATTATTACATGCAACAAGCAAAATGGCGATTGATAAGAGGAGGAGGAGTCTGTTCATAGCAGAAAAAATAAAGGCGTCCTTTGCTATAACGCTAAGGACGCCTTCAAAGGTATAGAATGTTTAATCTATTTTATAATAGTAAGTTCATTAATAATGTTTTGGGCGTCACCAAATTTATCAACCAGAAATAATACATACCTGATATCAACACAGATGGTGCGCTTATTGGCTGGATCAAAATGAATATTGCCACTCATGGCTTCCCAGTTGCCATCAAATGCCAAACCAATAATACGGCCTTCTCCGTCAATCACCGGGCTTCCGCTGTTGCCACCTGTAATATCATTATCCGTAAGGAACGCTACAGGAAGTTTACCATCTTTCAGGGCATATTGGCCATAGTTTTTTGATTGGTGTAGATCCCTTAACCGTTGCGGAATATCAAACTCTGTGTTTCCTTTATTTTTTTCATTTTTTTCTATCACTTCATCCAGGTTTGTAATCAGTGGATATTTCATGTAACTGCGCACACTTCCGTAAGTTAAACGCAATGACGAGTTTGCATCCGGATAGAATTTTTTATCTGCATTCATTTCCATTAAGCCTTTAATATAGGTGCGTCCTAAGGCCTGTATGGTTTCATTAAACTCATCCACTTTCGATTTATAGCTGGCATTGTAATGATCGCGGAATGCTTTTACATGTTTGTAGGCAGGGTCGTTTTTAAGCATGCCCATTCGTGGATTATTGATCCATGCTTTTGCCATTTCTTTATCGGCAAATAAGCTGTTGTTAAACACATCATTGGTATAGGCCCTGATAGCCTCACGCATATTTCCTGCATTATAAGCAGCCACCACATCTTTCATATAAGCAGGTTGTTGGTCTTTTGCAATATCCGTGTAATAAAACAAGAGGATGCTGTCAAAGATGCGTTTATCGGCTTCCATAATTGCCGGATTATATGCACTTTCATTAATGGCATTGGAGAGTTGCTCTTTCAGGCCTTTAATGGCTTTTTCATCGCCCTTTTCTATTGCCTCTTCCAGGCTGATAGCGTATGAAGCAAATTTTGAAACAGTTGGTGCAAGAATGCCTTCATTGAGGTAGGTTCTTAAGGTGCTGATGGATTTGTATGAAGCAAAACTTTTCTCTACATCGGCAAGCAGGTTTTTATACTGATCTTTATTGGCAGCCCATTTGGCAAAGGCTTTTTCCTGGCTTACTTTAGATTCGTATACTTTATTTTTTTTCAGTTGCTCAGCCTCCCCGCGGAAGTACTTCCAGTAATTGGCAATAGAGGCAAAATCACCTGAAAGTTTTAAGCGCACATCTACATCCTTGTTCATTTGTTCTTTCCAGGCATTTAATCTCACTTCGCGAAGTTTTACTATAGCCGGATCAACAAGATCGGTAGCAATCTGAACGCCCTGTGAAAACTCATACCTGTTGGTACGGCCCGGAAATCCCATAATCATAGCAAAATCGCCTTGTTTAATGCCTTTCAGGTTTATCGGTAAATGGTGTTTGGCAGTAAATGGCACATTATCGGCTGCATATTTTGCAGGTTTACCATCTTTACCGGCATAAATACGGAACATACTAAAATCTCCGGTATGGCGTGGCCACATCCAGTTATCCGTTTCACCACCAAATTTACCAATATTTTGAGGTGGTGTACCTACCAAACGGATATCAGTAAAACGTTCAAAAACGAATACGTAATAGGCATTTCCCTTAAACATTTCTCTGCATTGGGCTTCGTAATGTGTGCCTTTGGTAATGCGGCTTGTAATGCTTTTATAGATGGAAGGCAAACGTTTGGCCCTTTCTTTCTCTGTTAAACCAGCAAGGGAATCCTGCACTTCCCTGGTGATATCTTCCATTCTCACTACGAAAGAAACCGAAAGTCCCTGAACAGGTCTTTCTTCTTTATACGACTTTGCCCAAAAGCCATTATCGAGGATATTATCAGCTGATGTACTTAATTCTGAAATGGCATCGTAGCCGCAATGGTGATTGGTTAGTACCAAACCTTTGGCTGAAATAACCTCACCTGTACAGCCACCTCCAAACCAAACAATGGCGTCTTTTAAACTGGAGTTGTTTACATCATACAATTGCTCAGGGGTTAGCTTAAGCCCCTTTTTCTTCATGTCTTCGTAATTGTAATTTTTTAGCAGCATGGGTAACCACATGCCTTCATCTGCCTTTACCCTGAAATGAACAAACAGCATCAATGCTGAAGTAAGGAGTAGAAGATTTTTTCTCATATTGGTATTTAGTTTTTAATTGGTTTGAGGGCAACGAAAGTAAAGGAAAAACATTTGCAGAAAAATTTTTGTGATAAAAGGTAAATGTTTGGATAAAAGGTAGTTATATACAAGCCAAAAATGTGATCAGGCTAAACTTAACAATTGCTTAATATTGAAAGGGGTATTCGCCTATACATTTGCCCGTAAATTATACCATTCCTATGTTTGGATTAGATCCTACGCTTACCGCTCTGCTTGTTTTTTGTATTTTGCTTGCCTGCGCTTTCGAATTTATTAACGGATTTCATGATACAGCAAATGCTGTGGCTACTGTTATTTATACCAACTCACTTAAACCCTGGGTAGCAGTTGTATGGTCTGCCATCTGGAATTCTGCCGGGGTATTTGCAGGAGGTATTGCGGTTGCAATGGGTATTAGTAATTTGCTACCTGTGGAAGTATTAACGGATACGAATATCCATCACAATGTTGCACTCATCTTGTCATTGCTATTAACAGCCATTGCCTGGAACCTGGGTACGTGGTATTATGGAATCCCTTGCTCGAGTTCACATACGCTGGTAGGTTCCATATTGGGTGTTGGACTTGCTTATTCGATGATTGCAGATAATAAAACGGTTTCCTATGTAAACTGGTCTAAAGCTTCTGATATTGGCATGTCGCTCATATTATCTCCGCTGGCCGGATTTAGTTTGGCCATATTGCTGATGTATATTCTAAGGCAGTTTGTAAGGAATAAACAAATATTTAAAGAGCCAAACACCAATAACCCGCCACCAACATGGATCAGGGCAATTCTGTTGCTTACCTGCACCGGAGTGAGTTTTTCACATGGATCAAATGACGGACAAAAGGGGGTAGGGTTGATGATGCTTATTATGATAGCCATTGTACCTTCTTATTTTGCCATTAACCAAACCGGAAGTGTAACAGCTTATAGGGAAAAAGTTCAGAAAGTTCAATCTACACTTGCCATGGTTGATGTATCTCAACTAAACCAATCGGATAGTTTTGAGTATGCCAAAATGAACAGATTACTCGAAAGCATGGGTAAGCAACTAACCGTAGCAAATGATTTTCTTGCATTCAGGGAAGATGAGCAATTTGCTATTCGCAAGAGTGCTATACTTATTGGTAAATCAAGTAAAAAGCTGCTGGAGAGTGAGGATATTAACCTGAGTTCAAAATATAAAAGCACGTTAAAAAATGACGTTTCTGCATTAAAATCATTAACAGATTATGCTCCGTATTGGGTAATCGTACTTATTTCTCTTTCGCTTGGCTTAGGCACTATGATTGGCTGGAAACGTATTGTAAAAACAATAGGAGAGAAGATTGGTAAACAGCACCTCACCTATGCACAAGGTGCATCTTCGGAGTTGGTAGCTGCAGGAACCATAAGCCTTTCTACCTGGCTGGGTTTACCTGTAAGTACCACACAGGTATTATCCTCAGGTATTGCCGGTAGTATGGTGGCAAGCAGGGGTATTAAAAATCTTCAGAAGGGTACCATTAAAAGCATTTTTATCGCATGGGTGTTAACCCTTCCGGTTACCATTTTAATGGCAGGTTCTTTATTCTTATTATTCAGAGCTATTCTTTAAGGGAACACTGATATACAAAATAAAAGAGGCCATTCTTGCGTATGAAGAATGGCCTCTTTTTTATAATACGAATTTTTACTTTTTACCTCCTTTAGGTGCCGGAGCAGGAGGAGCGGTTAAACGTTTCTTACGTTCTTTCGCATCTGCATTTTCAGGATCAATAGCCAGTGTTTTATTCACATAATCTAAAGCAGTTTTATTATCATCATGCAGGATGGCATAAGTACCGAGATAATAATAAGCGGTGATCAACTGTTTTTTATACTTCTCAGGGGTTGCCTCTGTAAAAGTGAGGTATTTTTCATATAGTTCTTTGGCAAGGGTTGTTTTGCCATCCCGGTCAATTTGTTGTTGTGCATTACCTCTCCACCAGTAACCTTCGGCATAATCAGGTTTTATTTCAATCAGTTTGGCAAAAATACTGTCGGCCTTTGTAAACTGCTTGCTGTTGTAGCTGGAAACGCCATAACGGTAATAATCCAGAGGAACAATCTTTTTGGTTCTCATCACATATCTTTCATAATATACGGCAGCTTCGTCATATTTTTTTATACGCGAATAAATCTGGCCGGCTTCGTTCAGCAATTCAATTTTATTGGAGTCCATTTCAATAGCTTTATTAATGTAAATCGCAGCCTGCTCATCCTTACCGGGTACTTTTGAGTATAGTTTTGCCAGGTATTCGTAATCGCTTGGAAGTACTTTTTTAGGATCTGCCTTTGAAAGGAAAATTTCCAGCGCTTCAGCTCCCGGGCGGTATTTTGTAGTATCTTTTTTAGCCTCACCAACCTCGTAATGGCTATAACCTGAAAGCCTGTATAAGAAAATATCACTTTGGTCAACAGATAATATGTCAATAATCAAACTTAATGCTTCTTCATATTCTTTGCTTCTGAACAATATTCTGGCAAAACGTTGTTTGTTAGCCAAACTTGGTTCTGAGTTTTCCAGGTACTTCATATATGTTTCTTTTGCTTTACCAAACTGGCGGGTTTGATAATAATACTCTGCCAGATTTTTTAAAGCAGGGGCGTAGTTGGGGTCAATTTTAAGTGCCCTTTCCAAGGCAGAGTAAGTGGCTTCTGCGTTTTTAACCCTAAGCCAGATATTTGATATTTTGCTGTAGGCTTTTGGTCTGTTGGGATTAATATCAATAGCTCTTTCATAACTGGTAGCCGATTGGCTTCCGTCATTTTTTTCCAAATACATATCACCGGCTGTTATGTAAATTTCATAACTTTTTTTGTCGAGTTCCAATGCCTGAACAATGTAAGCTTCAGCCTCAGTAACCAATTTGTTTTCATCCACAGCAATCATTCCCTCAGCCACCAGCCTCAATGCAGCTGCATCTTTATATCGTCCATCTTTACCTTTACTGAAAGAAAGTGCTTTGTCGAAATACGATTTTGCTTCTGCTATTTTGTTATCATCAAGCATTAACTCACCTAGTCCCACATAGTTCATATAATTACCAGGTTCTGCCTGAATGCCTTTATTATAAGCCATAGCGGCAGAATCTGCCTTAAAGAGGTTCCAGTATGCCTGACCCAGATAAAAATAATTGGATCCTTTTGTTGGTTCAGTTTCTGTTAATTTGGTAAAAACGTTTCGGGCATATTCATATTTGTCAAAATCCAGTGCCTTCAATCCATCATCCATGGTTTGTGCACCTACGGCCAGGCTAAGAAATGCAAATACACCGGCTAATCCTTTTCTTTTCATATTATTAAGTCTCATCATTTTATTTCTGCAATTATAAACCTTCATTGTTAATCTCTACAATACGGATAGGAGCGGTAGCAGGAACAAGACCTGATTTAAGCACAATCCGTTGCCCGCGGTCGCTGGCAATAAATGAAGCAAACCCTGTGCCTAAACCAACTCTGGCTTCTCTGCTCAGGATTTGAACTTTACGCCACAGAGGGTATTGTTTAAGGCTGATATAAGCCTGCCACGGTTTCATGGTTAGGGCTTCGGCTTTTTCTTTGTTTAATGGAACCATTTCTGCAACATTAATTTTTTTCAGGAATCCCCTCATCAGGCTGTCGTCCTGATCGCTTATCCAGTTTACTCCAATTATTCCAACCGCATTTTTATTACTTTCCACATATTCAATTACTGCCTGGTTATTATTTAGAGCAAAACAATGTTGGCCAAGTTTGGAACCTTTGAGCACAGAGTCAGTAAGGTGCCGCACGGCTCCCGACTTAGGGCTATCAAATACCACCTGAATTTTTCCGAGTGAGGATGCAGGATTAATATCTTTCCAGTTGTTCCAGGTGCCATTAAGCAAACTGGTTAACTGGTCAATAGTAAAAATGGTATCCTTGTTTTCCTTGTTTAAAATAATAGCAATGGCATCATAAGCAAAAGGGGAGTAGCGGGGAGTAATTTTTACAGCGTCCAATGCCGCTTTTTCGGCCGGTAACATTTCCCTTGTCACAATTGCAATGCGGGCTGAATCGTCCATCACCATTTTGATGGCATCATATTCATTGGTATACACAATATGAAGATGGGCATCCGGATAAATAGATTCAAATACCTGTTTTTCTGCCTCAACAATAGGTTTAAGGCTTTCATCTGCTGCCACAGTAATACTTCCGCTTGTAGCAGTATCTGCATTTTTACCTGTTTTGTCGCTACCACAGGCACTTATCAGAATCAGAAAAAAAAGAAATGTATGCGGTATTCTATTCATGGTTTGTGTTTTTTAGTTGCCTGTAAAATCTGAAAATTCCATAAACAATAAGCATTGTGCCAAACAGGTATCTGGTTGTTGCCGGTATATCAGCAAATAGTGGCAAAAAGGCAATTGATATGCCCATGATGAAATAAAAAATAGCCATGATTACACCGAAGTATTTCAGCAATCTGGCTATTTTAAAATTCCGTGATTCTTTATCCGGTCTGTTTTCCGCTTGCACTATTGCAATTTGAATACCACCGGCAATACCATTCTAATAATAACCGGTTTACCGTTTTGCTTTGCAGGTTTCCATGCAGGCATTGTTTTTATTACGCGAATAGCTTCCTCTTCAAAACCCCATCCCACCTTTTTTACTACTTCAATATCTGAGATATTACCAGTTTTATCAACTACAAACTGAAGGATTACCTTCCCTTCCTGACCATTTTCACGTGCTAATGGGGGGAACTGTATATTTTTACTAAGGTAATTACCCAATGCTTCTGGTCCTCCGGGAAACTCAGCAGGTTGTTCCGCAAAGGTAACAATCTCATTGCCTTCATCACCTGTTACACCGTCTCCTGACTCAAGTAAACTGGCATCCACACCCTCCGGATCACCTTCTACTGTTTTTGTACCGGCATCCTTATCCTTCATATCGTCCTGTGTTGGTGGTGGCTCATCCGGAACCTCTTCATCAGGCTTTATTTCAGGTGGTGTAAATTTTACAGTAGATTTAAGTGGTGGTGGCGGCTCAGCAGGAGGGGGAGGAGGCTGATCCTTATCAACCGGAGGAGGCTCTTCCAGGGTGTTTACTTCAACCACTTTTACATCTTCAATATCTTTTGGAACCAACCCTTTAATATAATTAACAATAACGGGTGCAGATATGGCTAGCGTAAAAAATACGATGGCAAAAAATACGCCCTTATTGGTGTACTCATCACTTTTTTTCCTGAGTACATAGGCTCCGTAATTCTGGTTTCTTCCCTTAAATACCAGGTCAACCCAGTTTCCGTCAAATATGTTTATTTTTCCTAATGCCATAATTATTCGAGGTTAACGGTTTTTAACATCTCCAGTTCCACATCACTGATATCAACAATTGCATAACGGCCAATATTGCAAATGAGCATTTCATCCAATATGTCAATCATGTTTTTGTATTTAGATTTATCAGAAGCTTTTATAACCACGATAAGACCATCTTTAAACCCTTTGATTTGATTGATATGACCTTTGTATGTTGATTCATCAATCTGACCAATATTTAGTTGTTGTTTGTAGATTGCAATTGAATCAATATTCGGATTACGCGCTTTGTTTTCCTTAATAAGCGTGGCTCTTACACCACCAGGAGAAAAGTCAGTAATCATTGGGGTACCCGGCTCACCACTTTGCTGCATAAAGTAATAAACTACTTTATCGTCTTTGGTTAGAAGCAGGGTTACTGCCTGAGAGGCTTTTACTTTGGTTTTTTCATCCTCGGTATCAACCTTTTTGTCAGGCATATTAATTTCCATGGTTTGGGGCTTATTCATACTGGTTGTAAGCATGAAGAAGGTAATCAGAAGAAATCCCAAATCCACCATTGGGGTAAAGTCTACCCTGGTAGAAAGTTTTTTGCCTCTTTTCTTACCGCCTTTGTGTTTACCACCACCGCCACCGCCTTCTATTTCTGCCATTTAATTTGTTTTTCTTTAAACGTTGAACAATTATTATTCTCCGGCACGTTCCATACTTGTAATAAAGTTGAAACGGTTCACATTTCTTTCCTGAAGTGTAGCTATTACTTTTTTAACAACCGGGTAATTTGTTTCCCTGTCGCCTTTAACAGCAATACGCACGTTTTTATTAACCAAACGTGTTTGCCAAACCCAGTCGGAAAGTTCGTTATTTAATGAATCGCAAGGAATTCCGGACTGTGGGGCCTTTAAACGGTCTTCTGATTTCATATCAAGCAACTGGGGCAATTGTGCAATTGGTACACCAAAGGTTGACATGAGGGAGAACTCCTTTATTTGCTTTTCAGTAAATGTAATTTTGTATTTCTCAGCCATGCGTTTCAATACAGTTTCGCGGGTTGGTTGCCCGTCTACTCCAAAAAACACCCTATCGTCCTTATCAATAGTAATCAGAATAATATCCGATTCGGGTAATTTAATTTCGGAAATAGATGAAGGTGTATCTACAATAACAGGCTCATCAGGTTTGAACTTCGTGGCAAGCATAAAAAAGGTAAGCAACAGGAAGGCCACGTCCGTCATGGCCGTCATATCTACCGATGTGCTTTTACGAGGTACTTTTACTTTTGGCATGTGTTAAATGAATTAAAGATTGAAAATGGGTAATTTGAAACCTGTCTTCAATTGTGTTGAATCAATGGAAGCGGTTTTTTCAATCAAATTATTTATGTGCCGATGCAAATTGCTGTGTTATACTAAAACCAGCCTCATCAATGGTATACGTGATTTTATCAATTTTAGTGGTAAACACGTTATACATGATAATGGCTACAGCAGAATTACCGATACCTAAAGCGGTATTGATAAGCGCCTCGGAAATACCATTTGCAAGAGCAACAGAGTCAGGTGAACCTGCGCTGGCAAGAGCCGAGAAAGCCTTGATCATACCCAATACTGTACCTAAAAGTGCAATAAGGGTAGAAACAGAAGCCATGGTTGCAATAATTACCAGATTTTTCTCCAGCATCGGCAACTCAAGTGATACGGATTCTTCCAGTTCTTTTTGTAAAGCAAGAACCCTGTGATCGGTATCCATATCTTTATTGGCCGACATTTCTTTGTACTTATGCAAAACGGCTTTAACTACGTTTGCAACGCTACCTTGTTGTTTGTCGCACTCAGCAATAGCTGCGTCAATATTACCACCAGCTAACTGAGCCTGTACTTTTCTTACAAATACTTCTGCAGAACCTTTTCCTGATGCTTTAGCAATGGTTAAGAAACGCTCGATAGAAAAAGTAATACTCATCAATACCAAAGAAATCAAAATTGGTACGATAAATCCACCTTTATAAATAAGGCCCAACACGTGCCCTACACCTTCTGCTACCGGGTGGTTCTTAGGGTCGCCACCTTCAAAATTAGAGGGATTTCCTAATACAAAGAGGTAAATGCAAATACCTACCGCCACCAATACTGGGATAGCGAATGATGCAAACATGCTTTTAAATTTGCTGTCTTGTTTTTGTGTTTGAACCTTGTTCATGTGTTTTAAAGATTATAATGCCTCGCAAAAAAAGGAATAAAAATGGATTTTAAAATCAGTTAACGAAAATTTATTATACGAAGTGTACTCGATCAGGGCGTGAAACGACTAAAAAGCATGATAAACAAACCTTCTGACAAGGAATAAAGTATTCAAAAGGCTGATATATGATATGTAAATTGTTGAAAAATAGATATTTGTATTTATTTGCACCATTGAAGCAGCAATACTTGTCATGTTGTTGTCAAAAAAGGCAAAAGAAATATGAACCTATCTGCTCAGAATTTGGTCTAAGAGTTATTGAAGCTGGCCTATAACCGAAATATTTTTGAGCTGGAAGAGGAATTGATTGCCGGGTGTGTTGAAGAAAATCCCAAAGCGCAACAGTGCCTGTATAACCGGTTTGCATCCAAATTGCTGGGTGTGTGTTACCGCTATGTCCAAAACAGAGAGGAAGCTGAAGACGTGATGCAAGATGGGTTTATTAAGATTTTTAACAATATAAGAAAGTTTAGAAAAGAATCTTCCCTTGAAACGTGGATGACCAGAATTATGGTAAATACAGCACTCAATCACCTCAAATCAACCAAAAAATTCAAAATGGAATCGGATCTGGAGGTTATTTTTAATGATGAGGGAAACAGCACGCAGCAGTTTAATCAAATAGATACCAATATATTAATGAAATGTATACAGGATATGCCGGATGGATACAGGGTAGTACTGAATATGTATGCTATTGAAGGTTATAGTCATAAAGAAATAAGTGAAACATTAGGGATCAATGAGAGTACTTCCCGATCGCAGTTTACCAGGGCAAAAGCTTTGCTGGAAAAAAAAGTGCTTTCATTGGGATTATTAAACGGAACCAGGTATGCAAGAGAATGAGTTTAAGGGTATATTGAAAAAACATGCAGACAGGTTTGTTTTAGAACCTAAACAGGATTCGTTTGCTGCTATTACCCGCAAAAGGAAGGGGGCAAAACGCAAAAGGGCTTTCCTGTTTTATTTATCGGCTGCTGTTTTATTGTCGGTAGCCGGATTTGGTTGGATGCAGACATTAAAAAGGGAGGATACCGGTCTGGCTGTAAATACCAATGAACCGGCTTCCGTTACTGCCTCTGCTGGTGAGCAGCAATTTGTTCCGTTAAAAGATTTGCCGGTTGATGCAAAAAAAGAAAAGGCAATTTCTGAAAACCTGAAAGAAGGAAGTGTTCATTCTAAAAGAGCAGATGATGGCAAGGTAACCAACCTTATTCCCCAATTAACAGTTTTAGAAAAACCGAAACAAAAAGAACCCACTTCTCAAAGGGATTTGAAACCAGCAGGTATACCTTCAAAAGATAAAATGAAAGAGGTGAAAGCCTCTTCATCACCCCAAACCTCTGTTTTGCCTAAACCGGATAAGAAGCAGGAATCTTTGTTGAAACCTGCCTCTGAACAGAAGGTTGAAACAACTCCTCCTCCGGTAAGTAAGGAGGGGCCGGTTATAACAGATCAGCCACCTGTAAAAGATGTGGCAAATAACCAACCTGCACAACAATCCCGGATATCTGAGAAGTACACCACATCTGAGGAAACGGCTAACAAGCCCTCAGGCAGCGATAGCAGTTCTTCTGACTTAACCGTTATGGTAAAACAGGATAGTTTAGCAAGCGTACCATCTGCTAATGAACCAAAGAAAAAAACGATTGAACACAAATGGGCAGTGCAGGTATTTTTTACACCTCAGTTATTTAATAGTGTATATAGTGCCAACAGCGATGCTGATTTAAGCTGGATGAAAGATTATTTAAACAACAAAGAGGAGAATGATAAAGCCCGGTATTCCTTTTATACAGGTGTAATGTTGGAGCGGTTTATTTCAGAGAATTTTTCTGTTTCAGCAGGGGTAGCTTATCAAATGATCAAATTTGAGGAAATAAAAGTGTTAAACACGGTACCTCCTGTAGAAACGCTTAAGCTAAACACCATGGCTATGCTTGATGAGCAGGGGCTGATTAAGCAGGTTGACCGAAACAGGTTTGATATTTCTTTTAGTTCACTGGAGTTTCCATTGCAGCTTTCTTATATGCTTCCATTAAAAAAATGGGGTATAAAATTTAGTGCAGGGGCTTCCTATAGCTACCTGTTTAAAACACGCTCTCTTGTGTTTAATAAAGAGGATTCATTAAATGTGGCTGAAATAAATGATGCCTCGAATGATCGGTTACAGCAGCATAATATTTTTGTATCCGGAGGTGTTTCCTGCCTTTACCGTTTAACAAACAGGTGGGAAATTGGCGCTGGTCCGGTATACCGTCAGGCTGTTTATTCGCTTTACAGCGATGATTATGTGATCCGTCAGAAACCATATTTCATTGGAATGGATGCCATTATCAGATACAGGTTTTAATAAAAAAATAAATCAAATGCAGCATCAAAGGAAAATGTACTGTCAAATGATCAAATTAAATACACAAATTATGAAAAGGTACTTTTTTTCACTTACACTTATGCTTGGTATGGCACTAAGCATTATGGCAACCCTTTCTTCCTGCGAAAAAGAAGGCGACACTCCGGGTAAACCATCAACCAATTGCACCTTAACAGGAACTATTGAAAATGTGATGTGCGGAACGGGTGCTTACGGAGGTTTATGGATAAAAGGTGATGATGGTAAGTTCTATCAACCTTGCGAATCCTCTGTTAGCGTAAACGGATTTGTAGAAGGCGCCCGTGTAAAATTTGGTTACAAAGTAATTAAAGGTCAGGGCCAGTGTGATTTGCAGCCAAGGTGTTTAGTGGTAACACCTGAAGCAGTAAAAATGAACCTTACCTGTGCTCAAATTATCAGTTCTCCGCCAAATAAAGAATGTGGGCTTACAGGAACTGTTTTTGATGGTAAAATATTATCAAGTGCACAATGTGATGCCATGTTGATTCAAACTGCAGACGGGAAGTTACTTGAGCCAGTTAATCAGGATAAATTGGCAAACCTGACTCATGGAACAACAGTGTATTATTCGTACGTGCCTGTGTATACATTTTCAGCAACCTGCAGTGGCGCCACACCTGTAGAGTTAACCTGCCTGCGCTGGAACTGGTGCGGAACAGGAAATTTTTGCAAGCCTCTAACTGTGGCAAGTGGTGTACAACCTAACGGAGTAAGCATTCTGAATGCATCATTAGATGGTAATTGCTTGAAACTAAAAGTAGGTTTTGGCGGCTGCAGTGATCATTCCGATGTATTACAACTGGTATGGGATGGCAGTTGTATGAAAAGCTTACCTGCTCAGGTAAATCTGGTAGTATATGATCCGCAACCACAACTTTGTCAGGCCTATTTTGTGAAAGAAATTTCTTATGACCTATCAAAACTGAAGGAAAGTATTGCAGGACCGATGATCATCAGACTTGCGGGTATGGAAAAAATGATTGAGTATTAATTTTTAATAGTAGTTAGACTAAAACGGGCTGCATCTTTACTGGTGCGGCCTTTTTAGCTTTTATAGCGTTGTATTTCCCGCTCCACGTCTCTTTTCTTTATATCTTCCCGCTTATCGTACGATTTTTTGCCCTGGGCAAGGGCTATTTCTATTTTGGCATAACCCGTTTCGGAAAAGAAAATTTTTAAGGGCACAATGGTTACGCCCTGTTCGGATGCTTTACTTCTGATTTTGCGTAGTTCCGCTTTTTTTAACAGCAATTTACGGATTCGAAGCGGTTCATGGTTTGCGTGTGTGCCTTGCCGGTATATCCCAATCTGCAGGTTGCGCACATACAATTCATCGTCCTTAAAAAAGCAAAACGCATCATTTAAATTCACATTTCCTTCTCTTACAGATTTAACCTCAGTGCCAAGCAATAGTATACCAGCCACATATTTTTGGTTGATATGGTATTCAAAGTTGGCTCTTTTGTTGACAATATTTACGTTACTTTTGCTCATTGAAACGCTGCAATAATAAGCCTTTTAACACTTAATCTGTTCATTTATGAATGATAAACTTACTTCATTTGCACCTGGTAGCGGTTGCGGATGCAAAATAGAACCTGCTGTTTTGTCGGTTATACTCGAATCAAACAGGAGTACAACATCCTTTGAACAATTGTTGGTAGGCAACCATACCAATGATGATGCGGCCGTATGGGATTTGCAAAACGGTACCTCATTAATCAGTACAGTTGATTTTTTTACTCCGGTGGTAAATGATGCGTTTGATTTTGGCAGAATTGCCGCAGCAAATGCCATCAGTGACGTTTATGCTATGGGAGGCAAACCTATATTTGCAAATGCATTATTGGGCTGGCCTGTTAATGATCTTGCTGCAGAACTGGCATCAGAAGTAATGCGTGGTGCAAGACAAGTGTGCGATGCAGCCGGAATTCCCATTGCCGGTGGGCATACCGTAAATATTAAAGAACCTTTGTTTGGCCTTGCTGTTAATGGAATGGTAAATACAGCAAGTATTAAAAAGAACAATTCGGCCAGGGTGGGCGATTTATTATACCTCACAAAACCAATAGGCACAGGTATTGTAGCCACAGCCATAAAAAGGGAGCTTGCAGATGAAAATCATATCCGACTGATAACAGAAAGTATGTGCAGGCTTAATGATATCGGAACGAAGCTTGGGGCAGCAGAAGAGGTACATGCCCTAACTGATATTACAGGTTATGCACTATTGGGGCATCTGATTGAAATGACAGAAGGATCTGGTGTTTCGGCAGAATTGTTTTATAAACAAATACCTGTTTTTGAAGGTTTGGAACAATACCTCTCGCAAAATCTGATACCTGATAATACCTACCGCAACTGGAATAGTTATGAGAAGAAGGTTAGTGGCTTGTCTGATATGACCTCTTTTCAATTGTTAAATGATCCTCAGACAAGCGGTGGGTTATTGGTTGCAGTTGATCCGGAGTTTGCTCCCAAAATGGAAATGCTGTTGATGGAGAATGGCCTTGGAGCCTTTGCCAGGCCAATAGGTAAACTCATTGAAAAAACTAACTTTGAGGTAAATGTAGTATGAGAACATGAAGCTGCTTACCGCTCAGGAAATAAAAGAATGGGATGCATTTACCATTAAACACGAGCCCATTAAGTCTGTAGATTTAATGGAAAGGGCGGCTTTACAGTGTGTAGAAAAAATCACTTCGCTATCGGATCCAAATCACGTCACCCATATTTTTTGCGGCCCCGGCAATAATGGGGGTGATGGCCTTGCCATTGCCAGGTTATTGCATGATAGGGCATTTCCTGTATCGGTTTTTCTGGTAAACGGCAATCAAAAAAACAGCCCGGATTATACAGAAAACCTAAGCCGGCTTAAAAAAATAAAAGGAATCAGGATCGTCCAGCTGGAATCATCAGAAGATTTTCCGGTATTGCATAAACATCAGCAGGTGGTTGATGCCTTGTTTGGATATGGGCTAAATAAACCATTGGAAGGTGTGTTTGCAGCGCTTGTTGAACATATCAATGCTTCAGGGGCACCAGTTATATCCATTGATATGCCATCCGGTTTGCAGGCAAATATGTTCGATCCGGGGCAGGCAGAAGGTTTGGCCATCATCAAAGCCACTTATACCCTCACTTTTCAGGTTCCTAAATATTCATTTTTGTTTGCTGAAACAGGAAAGTTTTGTGGCCGTTTGCAGTTGCTGGATATTGGATTGCATAAAGATTTTGAACCAACAGGAAGGGTGTATCAAACCTATCTGGATTGGGCTGAGATAAAACCCAGACTTAAACCGGTTTATACATTCAACCATAAAGGCAATAACGGGCATGTGATGTTGGTAGGAGGGAGTTATGGGAAAATGGGAGCAGCGGTTTTAATGACCCAAGCTGCTATACATACAGGCTGTGGTTTGGCCACCGGTTATGTGCCAAAAGTAGGTTACACCATTATGCAAACAGCAGTACCTGAGGCTATGGTTGCCACTGATGATGAATTGTATGAAATAAGGAGCTTCCCAGATGGCACTAATTTTCAGGCAATAGGAGTGGGGCCGGGTTTGGGTATGCATGAGTACACCATTAAAGGGTTTGAAAAATGGATTAAAACAGTTGCCGTTCCTGTGGTGTTGGATGCCGATGCATTAAATATCTGCTCCCATTTATTACAGGATCATCATTTCAGTTTTCGTTTTCCCTCATCATGTATTCTTACGCCTCATCCAAAAGAGTTTGACAGGCTGGCGGGGATTTCGAAAAATAGCATGGAGCGGTTGGAAAAGGCTATTGGCTTTGCCCTAAAATACCAGGTTTATATTGTTTTAAAAGGGGCTTTCTCCAGAATTATTACCCCTGAAGGAAAAGTGTATTTTAACGGAACCGGAAATCCCGGCATGGCTACAGGTGGGAGTGGAGATGTACTTACAGGTATTATTGCTTCATTACTTGCCCAAGGCTACTCATGCGAGGATGCTGCAGTAGTTGGTGTTTATACACACGGACGTGCCGGAGATCAGGCCATGGAGGGTAAATCCGCTATTGCGGCCGGTGAAATAGTTTTACAAATTGCAAAGGCTTTGGTTAATTAAAGGTAAGCAACCCGTTTTGTTCTTTTACCAGACTAAAAGGCTCATCTTTTATAATCATAAATCCATCGAGGTCGGTATACTCTATACCACTGCACAAGTGCATGGCAGAAGAGATACCTAATGTCGTTTCAATCATACAACCTACCATGGTATGCATTTGGTGTTTTACCGCTTCATTTAACAACCTCAATCCGTTTATATATCCTCCGGCTTTCATCAGTTTCATATTTACCCCATGAAACTGCTTTTTCAATTCTTCAAAATCGGCCTCATGGCACATGCTTTCATCAGCAATCAACGTAAATGGGGAATGCTTTTTTACGTGCTGATACTCGGCTGTCATTCCTGCCGGCATTGGCTGCTCAATAATATCAATGGGATAGGGTTTGAGGGTTTCCAAAAATACCAGCAACTCTTCCGGATTTTTCCATCCTTCGTTTGCATCAACAATTAAGGGTTGTGATGTTACATCACTGATGGCCTTTAACAGGGAATGAGCCTGCTCGGCATTTACCTTTATTTTAAGCCGGCTAAAACGTTCAAGATTATTTCGCTGGTAAAACGAAGCTATTTCTTCTGCAGGCATAATAGGCAATGAAAAAGAGGTTTGGAGGGAAACGGGTTTTTGTATACCTAAAAAGGTGCACACGTCTTCTCCGTTTTTATTGCACAGGTAATGAATATAGGCCGACTCAATGCCAAAGCGCAGGGCATTGCAGGGATTTGCCTCATCTAGCAGGAGGGTTAGTTCATTCAGGTTGGAAATATGCTCCGGACTTTTCTTTAAAAAATGTTCAAACTGGGTAATTACCAGTTCCGGGGTTTCATTATACCGGATATTGGGAGCAACCTCGCCAAGCCCTTTAAAACTGCCATCTCCGACTTCAATAAGGGTATTGATTTTAAGATCGGTAGCATTTCTGGAGAGTTTCCATGTGTATTTCAGATCCAGTTTAATTTGTTTGGCCGTCCAGTTAAGCATGTTTGTACATTCTTGAAATCCGAATATCGGCAGGGATTTCCCCACCTTCAAAAATCTTTTTCACCATTATGTTGGCAAACCATGGCGCCATCATTACCCCTTTGGCGCCAAGCCCGTTAAAAATGTACATGTGTGGGTGTTCCGGATGTTGACCAAGCAATGGCTTTCGGTCTCTGGTGGTGGGCCTTATTCCGGCACGGTGATCTATTACCTCAAATGGTTGTGCTAAAAAATCAGACAGTTTTTCCATGAGGGTATGTTTGGCTTCTTCGGAAGGAAGTCCGTTATTAAGTTGATCCCTTTCATAAGTAGAGCCTACTTTGTACAAATGATCTCCAAGTGAAATAAGGTAAATCCCTTTCTTGATGATTTTTTTTTCAGTTAACCCCTTGCACCTGATGGTTAGTACATCTCCTTTGGTTGGTGTATAAGGAATCAGGCTACCGAAATATGGGTTTTGGTGATACAGGTGACCTTCACAAAAAACAATATGGCTATAGGTATGGCCATCATAATCCCATTTCTCATTATGGTAAACGAGGTTGTTGTAGTTAAAACCGGTGAGCGAAATTTGTCCGGCATTTAGAAGCAGTTGCTGAAAAGATTCAAGCAGCAGGGGCAAATTTACCCATCCGCTCTGTTTCACTTCAAATGCCCCGAAAGGTTCTTTAAGGCCTGGTTCAGCTTCGGGGTTTGTAATCAGGTAGTCTGCAAAAGCCTTATCCTCCAGGCGGGTCATCAGGTCGTTTTGTTCTTTAACAGAAGCAATAACCTGATAAATATGCTGCCTGCAAAGTATGGGTTGATTTAGGTATGCCGCCAAAGCTTCATAGGTACTTATGGCATAAGGAATCAATGTTTCGGCCATCCAGCTTTTTGCCATACGTTTGCCGCTTACCGGAGTAAACATGCCCGCAGCCACCTTGCTCGAAGTAAAGAGCGAATGTTGATCAACCACATGAATGGATTTACCGGCTTGCATACACTGCCACGCAAATACGGTTCCTGCAAGGCCCTGCCCAACAATTAATATATCCTTATTCATTTGGTTTAATTGCCCTGAGCATATGTCGTTTAAATGGAGGTCCGGGTAAACGTTGCACCTCAAAACCAATTTGTTTAAGGGTCCGTTTTACTTCTCCTTTTGATGAATAGGTTACCAGTATTCCGCCATTGTTGAGGCACAGGTACAATTTGGTAAACTGATCAGGATGCCACATTTCGGGCTGCTTATCAGGGGCAAAGGCATCAAAATAAATGAGGTCGTATTTTCTGTAGGGCTCAAAATCTTCCAACCGGGTATTCAGTTTGGTGAGGGTAAATCCGGTGGTAAATAAAACAGGTTTATCCCATTCTGCCGTGTGCAATTCCATAAAGGTTGCTTGTTTATCAGCACTAAACAGGTTGGGGTGATTTAATTGCTCAATAATTGAAGCAGGTAAGGGAAAGGCTTCTATACTGTCGTATTCCACTTGCAGATTTAGTTTCTCTGCTTCGGCCAGGGTAAGCATGGCATTTAATCCGGTACCAAAACCAATTTCGAGAATGCGGATATGAGATAAATGTTGAGCAACCTCTGCCAACCCCATTTTTAAAAATACATAACGCGATTCCTCCACCGCTCCGTTTCTTGAATGATAGGTTTCATCCAACTCCTCCACATATAAAGTATCCGACTGATCTTTGGTTTTATAAACAGTAATATGCATAACTCGAGGTGCAAAGGTAAGTGCAACGGGCTAATAATGAAGGAGTGAATGCCTAAATGAAATTTTTTTTTGCAGAATAAGCGCCCCGCCTTACTTTTGCACCCGGAGAGATGGCAGAGTGGTCGAATGCGGTGGTCTTGAAAACCATTGACTGTTAAAGGTCCGGGGGTTCGAATCCCTCTCTCTCCGCCAGGTGAATCCCGGGTTCGAAAGAACCCGGGATTTTTTTATGGATAAAAAATTGCCAAGCCCCAGCTTGAGCAAGTTTTTATCCATAAAAAAAGACCAGATGCGTAGCAACGGGATTAACCTGAAGCCACCCCCAAACTGGATCATGTAATAATCCCCACCCCAGCTTTAGCAAGTTTTTCTATAAATCAGGTATGAGCTAACAGGAATTGGTTAAATGGGAAATAAAAAAAGCCCTCGAAAGAGGGCTTGGTGGTCTCGACAGGATTCAAACCTGTAACCTTCTGATCCGTAGTCAGATGCTCTATTCAGTTGAGCTACGAAACCATTTTTTCAGGGCAGCAAATATACGTGTATTTTCAGGTTTTGCAACCCTGCATAAAAAAATCCTTCGGGTAGAGAAGGAATTTTTTATCTTAATAAGGGAACTTATTAGTTGGCAGAGGCTGAAACACCAAGCGAGGCGAGGGTTTCATTGATTGCCTGAAAGTTGGGTAGTTCGGAAGCATTTTCCAATACTTCGGCATACTGAATGGTACCGGTACCATCAATAACAAATGCCGCACGTTTGGCAACACCTTTTAGTCCAAGAATCCAAACATCATACATAGTTCCATATGCAGTCATTGCTTCTTTGTTAAAATCAGATGCAAGGGTAAAGTTCAGGTTTTGTGCTTCCTTAAATTTAGCCAGTGTAAAAGGCATATCAACAGAAATTCCTATAACATCAGCCTTATCATTTTGATAAAGTGATATAGCATCTCTAACAGTACAAAGTTGCGTAGTGCAGGTGCTGGTAAAGGCAGCAGGGTAGAAATGTAAAATCAGGTTTTTCCCTGCGAAGTCTTCCAATTTCACCTCTTTTTTGTCGGAAGTAACCAGTTTAAAAGATGGGGCTTTGTCACCTTTCTTTAGTGTCATATATATTTGGGTTTATGAAGTATTAAGCAAAAATAGAATGAAATAGTTTTACATCACCCTTTTCAGGATACGGAGTTTATGAGAATAATCATCCGCTTCGGCATCAAAAATTCCATAATTATCGATTTTATCAATACGCACGCGTCCTGAAGCATGGATAATAGTATCTGCATCCATCATGATTCCAACGTGTGTAATTCTTCCTTCTTCGTTATCAAAAAATGCAAGATCACCGGGTTGCGCCTGATTGCGGAAATCCAGTGTTTCCCCCGTTTGTGCCTGCTGCCAGGCATCACGAGGCAGTTGTATTCCACAGATGCGGTATACCACCTGTGTAAATCCGGAGCAATCAATTCCAAATGGCGATTTTCCGCCCCACAAATACGGAGCATTTACATATTGCTGTGCCACATACAAAAGGTCTTTTTTGTTGCAGGCAATATTTGGCAAATCCAGTTCGTACACCGTTTCGTTTATCTTGCATTTGCCGTGCTGATAATCAGGTAAAACACTTCCGGGAAGAATAAATATGGATTGATTATCTGCTGTAGCCTTAATAAATGGAAACCCCGTGCAAATGGCATGTGTTGACATTTCTGACTGCAGCCTGGTACATTGTTTAGTGCTAATCCAGCCTTCATACTGATCAAAATCTGTGCGGATAAAGGTCCAGCCATTTTCACTGTTGATAATAGTAAAGGTTTCTCCAAATAAAAGCATGGAACCTATTTCACTGGTGCTTAAAGCTTCTTTTCTTAAAGGGATACAGGATAAATTACAAATTCCTCTCATGGTTCAAAAATAGAAATAATAAGCGGAGAATGTTTACTTTTGAATTACAATGAAGCATCTGGATTTAAATTATCTGAAAGAGGTATCAAACAATGACCAGCTTTTTATAACAGAAATGTTGGAAATGTTTTTGAAAAACACCTGTGAAGAATTAACCCAGTTAGAGGCCGCAACAGATGCACAACAATGGGGAGAAGTTAAAATGCTTGCCCATAAAATTAAAGGTCCGGTTCAGATGTTAAACGCCACTGCTGCCAATCTGGTAACCATCATAGAGAAAGATGCAGGCTTGCACAACAAACCTCATGAAATAAAAGAAAATGTGAATATTTTGGTGGATTTGCTGATTAATAAAATGATGCCTGAGGCTAAGTTATATCTTGAAAATAAAGAAGCCTGATCAGGCCGTTGCCGATTTTTTTTGTTTCACCCACTCAAACACCAGAGCAAACTGTTGTTCTTTCGTCAGGTTTGAATTGTCCAGTTCAATGGCATCGGGAGCTTTTTTCAGCGGGCTGTCGGCACGGGTGGTATCAATATGATCTCTCTTTTCCAGATTGGCCAATACCTCATCAAAGGTTGTTTCCTGGCCTTTTTCCTTGAGCTCTTCAAGTCGCCTGTTGGCGCGGGTTGCAGGATCGGCTGTAATAAATATTTTCAATTCGGCCTGAGGAAATACCACTGTTCCAATATCCCGGCCATCCATTACAATTCCTTTTTCTCTACCCATTTCCTGCTGTTGTTTCACCAAAAAACGCCTTACTTCACTTATGGCACTCACATCGCTAACCACACTTGCCACACGCGAGTTTACCCGAATTTCACTCTCCACATTTTCGCCATTCAGAAATGTTTCCTGAGATTGGTTCTCTTCATTATAGGTAAAGCTAATGGTGATATTGGAAAGGGCAGCAGCCACCATTTCAGGGTGGTGAATATCTATGTGGTTTTTGAGCAGATATAGCGCAACGGCTCTGTACATGGCTCCTGTATCAATAAAGCGGTAGCCAAGTGCTTTTGCGAGTTGTTTAGCCAGTGTGCTTTTGCCACAGGAAGAATAACCATCAATTGCAACAATAATTTTTGAAACAGGCATCAGCATTTTAGTTTCAGCAAATTAAAGCATCCGCTGAATATTTACGAAGATGTTTTTTTCTTTTTAAGGTACTCATTCATATAAACAATAAATGAGATATGGTTGGTGGAGTGTCCGACATGGTATCCGGTGCGTCCGTATGCTACCTGAAATTTGGTAAGCTTTAATCCAAAACCCCATGAAAAGCCGGTCATTCCACCGGTTTCTTCCAGTTTCATTTCCCACCTGCGGAGGTGATTATAGCCAAGCCCCAGATACAGGCTTTTGCCCAGCAATAATTCCCCGCTTAAATTGACGTGACTTAATGTTTTATCAAATATATTAAACGACTCAGGAATAGTTTGCCCGGTTTCCAGGTCTTTTTTTAAACCAGGTCGGTTTGGATTATCATACAGCAAGCCTCCGGGATTTTGCAGGTTATGCGCTACCACCGCAAACCTGAAAGGGGCATGGGCAAATTTTTTGGACAATCCAACTTGAAGGTTAAATGGGAGGTTCTCGTTATTACCTGCGCGGTAAGTGGTAATCTGACGGCCTAAGTTGGAGGCAACCACTGCTACAGTAAGTAATTTATCGGGGTTATAATAGGTTGCCGCCAGATCAGCCGCAAGTCCAACCGAGGTATAGGTTTCCAGAGAAGAATAGATAAATTTAAGCTGGCTCCCAAAAGTAAGCTTATCAAATGTTTTAGCATAAGCCAGTTGAAAGTTGTATTCACCGGCAGTAAACTCTCCCAATATATCTCCGGTTGGGCTTGTTTGTTTAAAGGTGCCGTAATAGATGTATTGAAGCCCGCCAGAGAATGTGCCGATACTATCTATATGTTTGGCATATGCCACATGGCCCGCCCCAATTCCATCAAAATAAAAAACATGGTTATAGGCTACCTGGTTATCCATTTCTTTTCTAAGAAGAGACGGGTTTTGGGCAGTAAGGTTCACATCATTTTCAGGTATGGCAATGGCATATCCGCCTAAAGCAGATATCCTGGCGTTGGGTTGCAGGGTTAGAAACTGATAGGTGCTGGTGCCACCAATCTGTGCTACAGCAGCAAGAGCTGAAAAAAAGTATGTAAGAAAAAAAAGATATCTCACCCGGATTCAAAAATATTTAAATAAACGAGAATTTATGTGATAAATTATGGCATAAAAAATCCCCGGCTTGTTATCAGACGGGGATTATATCTGTTGTTTGATTATTTTTTTGCAGGGGCTGGTTTGGTTTTGGCAGCTTTAAATTCCACTTTAATATCTTCCAGAATACTTTTAAATCCCTTTTCATCATGGTATCCGCCAACCACGTTCATTTTTTTATCTTTAGGATACATAAAAATGGTTGTAGGGTAACCTGAGATTTGATAATTGCTGATAACGCCAGCCAGCTCCTCACCATTATATGTTTTACCTTCATATTTGTAGGTTACGTTTTTAATTTCCGGATTAAACTTAATGGCCACAAAGTCCTGATTAATGAGGCCGATAATCCCTGGTTTGGCGTACGTATCGCGATCCATTCGCTTGCACCAGCCGCACCAGTCGGTGTATACATCAATCAACATAATTTTATTTTTCTTTTTAGCCATTTCATATCCATCATTGAAATCAACCCATTTAAGTTCCCCTTCGTTTGGATTGTTAAATGAGCTGGCAGTAAAAACAATAACCAGAAGTGCGATAATTCTTTTCATTCGTTTGATTTTAATTTATTGGTCTTATTAAATGTTAGACAAGATTTTTTATAAATTGACCAACAAATGTACATGATATAGATTTATTTTATTCTTAAAATAATCAAAATACCGTTTAAAAAAAATATTGTAACAGTTATGTAAGATTTTTGCCATATTCCCGTTAATGCTTATCAAATTGAATACACCTTTGAAAATTAAAATACTCCTTATTCTGCTTGTTTTATCCGTAAAAACAATGGCTCAAAGCCGGTTAACAGGCACTCTGAAAGATTCTGTTAATTATACGTCAATGGCGTATTCTACTGTTTCTTTAATTCATTATGCAGATTCAACCCTTTACCGTTTTACCCGCACAAATGATAAAGGGGTGTTTGGTTTTGAAAATATCAAACAGGGTAAATATGAGGTTTTGATTACACGTCCGGGCTTTGCTGATTTTGAGGATATTATTGAGTTAAAGGAAAATGAAAACAAGGATCTTGGCATTATTCAGATGATTGAAAAAGCCAATTTGCTGAGGGAGGTTATTATCAGGGAGAAAATGAATGCCATTCGTGTAAGGGGTGATACCACAGAGTTTTTGGTGGATAGTTTTCTGGTGAATAAAAATTCGAATGTGGAAGACCTGCTTAAAAAATTGCCTGGAATACAGGTTGATAAAACAGGGAAAATTACCGCACAAGGGCAGGAGGTAAAACGGGTACTGGTAGATGGCGAAGAGTTTTTTGGAGATGATCCAACTGTTGCCACCAAAAATATACGAGCCGATAATGTGGAAACGGTTCAGGTGTTTGATAAGAAAAGCGATCAGGCCGCCTTTACAGGAATAGATGATGGTACCAAGGAAAAAACCATTAACCTTACCCTGAAAGATGATGCCAAAAAGGGCTATTTTGGTAAGGTATCCGGATCGGCCGGAACAGAAGAACGGTATGAAGGACAAGCCATGTTTAACAGTTTTAATAAGAAGAGAAAATTCTCTGTATATGGTGCAACAAGCAATACCAATAATACCTCTTTAAGCTGGGATGATGCCGATAAATATACAGGTGGTAAAGGCAATTCCGAATTGAGTGAAGACGGGTATATGTATACCTATTATAATTATGATGATGAAAATGGTGATTTTAACGGACGGGGCATTCCCGAAACCTGGTATACCGGTACGCATTACTCCAATAAATTTAAGGCTGATAAGTATGCTTTAACGCTTAATGCCACGCACAAAGAGATGACGGTAAGTGGATTTGATGATAATTATACCCAGTCTATTTTGCCCGATACCACCTTTTATAACAGCCAGCTAAAGAATTTTAACAGCCAGCGAAAGGTAAGTTCTATTAATGGAAATTATACCATAAAACTGGATTCACTTTCCACCATGTTGATTAAGTTTAATGCCAGGCAAGGCAGCACAAAAAGCACACAATTGTTTAATTCAGGAAATTATAATGGCGACAGCCTTCTTGTAAATTCAAACAACAGGCGACAGGAAAGTGATGGTACCAATGAAATGTTTGGAACCACTTTTACAATAAATAAAAAATTCAAACGGCAGGGCAGAACCCTTTCTTTATCATTAAACCAAAACTATAACGCCAACAATTCAGATGGGTTTCTTACCTCGCAAACCAATTTTTATGATGGAACCGGAGGGCTAATTAAGCAGGATATCATTGATCAGAGAAAGGAAAATGACCTGAAGGTGCAAATGTACAGTGGTAAAGCCACATATACCGAACCTTTATCCAAAACATGGTTTGTGGTAAGTGATTACGAATTAAGTACCACCATTAATGAGTCTAAACGGATTACCAATTCCAAAACCAATAATGAGTATACCAATTTTATAGATAGCCTGAGCAGCGATTTTAAATATGATATTGTAACACACAAAGGCGGTTTAAGCATGAAATATGCAACAAAAAAGTTAACTTATTCTTTTGGTGGCCGTGTTGCATACACAGATCTGAGGCAGGATAACCGCCTAACAGATACGTTGCTTAATCAAAAATTTACCAACCTTTTTCCTGCTGCCAGAATCAGCTATAAATTAAAGAACACTTCCAATATTTCATTTAGTTACGATGGCTCCACCCGTCAACCCACCCTGCAGCAAATACAACCCGTGCAGGACAACAGTAACCCGTTGGATATTTATTTAGGAAATACCAATCTCGGACAAAGTTTCAGAAACAATTTAAACTTAAGTTATAACTCTTATAAGCCTATTACCGGTCGCAGTATTTACCTTTCAGTTTCATACACGTTTACCAACAACGACTTTACTTCTAACGATTATGTAGATGCGCTTGGAAGAAAAATACATCAAACCGTAAATATTGATGGAAATGAATCTTTTAATTTTTATTCCTACTATTTCTACCGGATCAAAGCCATCAGTGTTGGCATAGGTACCGGGCTTAACGGGTATGGTGGAAAAAATACCAACTATATCAACCAGCAAAAAAATGTAAACGAGTACCAATCCATCTCTTTTGGTCCGGATATTTCCTATGAAAAGGAAGAGCTGATTGATATTGGAATACGTACAGATTTCAAGTACAACAGAAACACATCCAGTTTACGCCCTGATGCGGTAACCAGCTTCTGGATTCAAATGTATGAACCATATATTGAGTTGATGCTCCCTAAAAAATTTGTAATTGAAACCAGTTGTGAATTTAATGTAAGGGAGAGAACAAGTGAGTTCGACCGTAACCTGAATACAACCATATTGAACGCAAGCATTACCAAAAAGTTTTTCTCTAAAGATCAGTTGGAAGTGGGCATAAGCGGGTATGACCTCCTGAATCAGAATATTGGATTTAGCAGAAATGCTACCAGCAATTATATTAATGAAAATACCTATAGCATACTAAAAAGGTATGTTCTATTTACACTCACATGGAACTTTACCAAAGGTCCAGCAACACAGAATTAAGATGAAACAAAAAATAGTTATTTTATTGCTGCTAATAGCCTCGGTAAGTAAGGGGCAACGATTGATGCTGGCTGGCAAAATTACTTATGAGCGCAGGGAAAATATGCACAAAAGTATTACCGAATCAGGAGCCTGGGCAGAACGTATGAAAGATAAAATGCCCAAATACAGGGTGGATATTTTTCAATTGAATTTTAATTCTAAACAAAGCATTTACAAACTTATTCAGGAAGATGAAAACCCGTTTGCCCAGTGGTGGAGGGTGGCTTATAATAACCTTGTGTATACCAGTTTTGAAACAGGCAGGCAGGTATCAGAAAAAACTATTTATGAAATGAATTACCGCATTGAGGATTCCTTACCTGAACTGAAATGGAAAATGTTGGGCGAATTCAGGGAAATAGCCGGATACAATTGCCGCAAGGCCGGAACCATCATCAACGATTCCATGTATGTGATTGCTTTTTATACCGAAGATATCCCCGTAAGTAGCGGACCGGAATCAATAAAGGGATTGCCCGGTATGGTGCTTGGTATAGTGGTGCCAAAACTAAATTTGACCATTTTTGCCACAAAAGTGGATGGGATTATACCAACTGAAAAAGAACTGATGTTTACCCCCCAAAAAAGGTATAAACAAACCAACAAAACGGCCTTTATTGATGAGATTATGAAAGCACTTAAGGATTGGGGAAGTTATGCTACTAAAATTTATTACAAGGCCTTGTTGTAAGAATTAACTCAGGCATATATTTCTGCTTCCAGCTTTTATTATCTTGCGCGCATGAACGACCTGGAAGCAAAAATCCGCATCGACCAGCTTACGGCTGAAATAAACAAGCACAACTATAATTACTATATTTTATCGCAACCCGGTATCAGCGATTATGAATTTGACCAATTGCTGAAAGAACTGGAGAAGCTGGAAAAGGATTTTCCTCATTTGGCTCATCCGGATTCTCCAACACAAAAAGTAGGTGGCGATATTACCAAAGAGTTTATCCAGGTAAAACACAAATACCCCATGTTGAGTTTGGGTAATACCTATTCTGAAGAAGAACTGAACGAATTTGATGAGCGGGTTATAAAGGGAATTGGCAATGATGTGGAGTATGTATGCGAACTCAAGTTTGATGGGCTGGCAATAAGTATTACTTATGAAAATGGCAAACTGGTAAGAGCTGTTACCCGCGGTGATAGTGTGCAGGGAGACGATGTAACCGCTAATGTAAAGACCATTAAAACTATTCCTCATCAGTTGCCACCTGGCGATTATCCGGAATCTTTTGAAATAAGGGGTGAGGTGTTTATGCACCGTAAAACGTTTGATAAATTAAACAGCCAGCTCAAAAAAGAACTGGAGGCTAAAGGTTTTGATGAGGAAGAAATTAAAGAAAGACTATATAAAAATCCCCGCAATTTTGCTTCAGGAACGTTAAAACTGCAAGATTCCCGCGAAGTGGCTAAGAGGGCACTCGATTGTTTTTTATATTTTATTTATACCGATAAACCTGTTGCCGAAACACATTATGAAAGCTTGCAGAAGGCAAAACAATGGGGTTTTCAGGTAAGTGACCATTACCGGTTGTGCCGGGGAATGAATGAAGTAATGAACTTTATTCACCACTTTGATACAGAAAGGGAACACCTGAGTTATGAAATTGACGGTGTGGTAATAAAAGTAAACAGCTATGCACAGCAGCAGGAACTTGGATTTACGGCCAAAAATCCACGTTGGGCAATTTCATATAAATACAAAGCACAAAGCGCCCTTACCCGACTGGAAAAAATAACTTATCAGGTAGGCAGAACAGGAGCTATTACACCTGTGGCTAACCTTGCGCCTGTGCTGCTGGCAGGAACAACCGTAAAACGTGCGAGTCTGTATAATGCCGATGAAATTGAACGGCTCGACCTGCATGAAGGCGATTGGGTTTATGTTGAAAAGGGCGGAGAAATTATTCCTAAAATAATATCTGTTGCCATAGAAAAAAGAATGGAAGGAGCTAACAGGTACCAATATGCGGAAACCTGCCCTGAATGTGGTACGGCACTGATCAGAAAAGAAGGGGAGGCTGTGCATTATTGCCCGAATGAAACCGGATGTGCCCCTCAGCTTATTGGAAAAATCGAACACTTTATTGGCAGGAAGGCCATGAATATTGATAGCCTGGGAGGAGAAACTATTGCCGGGCTGTTCACCAAAGGCATCATTAAAAACTATGCTGATTTGTATTCGCTCACCTACGAACAATTGATAGGTCTGGAATTTGAAACCTACAATGAAAAAAAGGACCAGTGGGGAAAACGATCGTTACAGGAAAAATCAGTAGTAAATATGCTTAAGGGAATTGAAGATTCTAAGCAGGTTCCGTTTGAGCGGGTGCTTTTTGCCTTAGGTATTCGCATGGTTGGAGAAACAGTTGCCAAAAAGCTGGCTAAACAGTTTGTATCTATTGAACGGCTGGCAAATGCTACTAAAGAGGAAATAGCCTCTGTGTATGAAATAGGAGAAAAGATTGCTGAAAATGTGATTCGCTTTTTTGCAGATGAAGAGAACAGAAATATTTGCGATCGTCTGAAACATGATGGTTTAAAGATGGAAACCGAAGAAGACAACAGTGTGGTGCGAACAGAAAAACTGGAAGGGAAAAGTTTTCTCGTGTCGGGCGTATTTACCATTAGCAGGGATGACCTGAAGAAACTGATAGAATCCAATGGAGGCCGAAATGTGGGAAGCATTAGTAAAAGTTTACATTACCTGATAGCCGGAGATAAAATGGGTCCGGAAAAACTCAAAAAAGCTACCGACTTAAACATCCCTATTATTAGTGAAGAAGAGTTTAAGGAGATGATTAAGTAATACATTTAGCCGAAGTTCCCCATGTTTGGTTGGTGGACAACTTCTCCTGATTATTGTTTGAGCAATTCTAAATTCGCATAACCCTTAAAACATTAAATAACGATGCAGTTTATAGATCAGATAAGAACAACCATAGGCCACCTGATGCTTAGCCGTGAAATTGCTGAACGAAAGAAAAAAAGCAAAATGACAGGCTTTACTCAGGTTGAGCATATTGGCATTGTTTACGATGCAGCATTTATTGAGAAAGAAAACATGGTGCACCAATATGCCAATAAACTCCGGTCGGAAGGGAAAAAGGTGTTTTTGCTGGGTTTTGTTGATATGAAGCAGTTGCCGGGAAATAAAAAGTTTAGCCTCCAATCTGAGTACTTCTGGAAAGAAACATTAAACGGAATTAACCTGCCTTCAAAAACCAAACTTAGCCGTTTTCTGGAAATGGAATTCGACTGGCTGCTTAATCTGTACCTTGAACCTGTTTTGCCTCTTATGGCTATTGCAGCCTACTCGCATGCCAAATATCGCATCGGACCAGCTATTGAGAATGGCGTAAAATATTTTGATGCCATTATTGATACAGGTAATAAAAAAGACCTCGCTTTTTTAATTGAGCAAATGGACTTTTATTTGAAAGTGATTAAATAGTTTTAAATTTTAAATGATAAGTGTTGAGTGGAATGCTCAATACCTTTTAAGGTTTAACGTAATAACCATATAAATAAATTAAATATGAACGGAACTGGCGTAGCACTGGTAACACCATTTAAAAAAGATATGAGCATAGATTTTGATGCTCTTGCAAATATTATAGATCATGTGATTGATGGAGGAGTGGAGTATTTAGTGGCACTGGGAACAACAGGAGAAGCCCCGACATTGAGTAAAGACGAAAAGAAAAAAATCTACCAGTTTGTAGCCAAACAGGCTGCCGGACGTGTGCCATGTGTAGCGGGCATTGGTGGAAACAATACTGCTGAAATTGCAGAAACAATGGCCTCATTTCAAATCAAAGGTTACGAAGCTATTCTTTCAGTGAGCCCATATTACAATAAACCCAATCAGGAAGGCATTTATCAGCATTATAAAGCACTGAGCAAGGCCTCCAAATTACCTATTATCCTTTACAATGTTCCGGGGCGCACGGGATCAAGCATGGCGGCAACTACAAGCCTGCGCATTGCAAAAGATTGTAAGAATGTAATTGCCATTAAAGAAGCCAGCGGCAATCCGGAGTTGTTTATGGATATACTTTCTGCCAAACCGAAGGGCTTCAATGTAATTTCCGGTGATGATAACCTCACATTGCCTTTTATAGCTATGGGTATGTGTGGTATTATTTCAGTTATTGCCAATGCTTATCCGGCTCAATACAGCACCATGGTAAGGTTGGCTTTAAATGGTAATTATAACGAAGCACGTTTGCTGCATTATAAGTTATACGATATGATGAAAGCCATTTTTGCAGATGGAAGTCCCGGAGGTATAAAATATGTGATGAGCAAAATGAAGCTGTGCAACAATATCGTCAGGCAACCACTTGCACCTATTCACGCTGATTTGCAGAAAAGGCTTGACCTCCTGATGCAAAAAATCTGATTTCTCGCAGAGGCGCAGGGGGATGATGTGAAAATGTGCAGATGTGAAAATGTGAAAATGTGCAGATGTGCAGATGTGAAGATGTGCAGATGTGAAGATGTGAAAAGGTGAAGATGAACGCTCAACCCTAAACCCTAAACTAAAGAACTTCGGACTTCAAAAAGAGAGTGCTATCTTACCGGAACCTCAAGGTTAATAGGATACCTTCATACACAGGCCTGATTTCTGCCTGACGTTCATAGTTTATCTTTCGTTTGTCTAACTCCATGCAAATTACTTCCTCATAAACCGATTCTAACAAGCCGGGGCCCAAGATTTTATGAATTTTCACAAAAATGTCGACCAATATGCCAGATATATCATTTTCTCTCATTGCCATTTCTTTTATTACAAAGTAAGAAATCCTCGTCTTTGCGTCTCATTTTCTTAGCGTCTTTGCGCCTCTGAGAGAAAATGAATTTGCTATTTATATCACATCCTACAAGCGATAAATATTATTTCGATCAATGAGGTGCTATAAAAAAAGCCACCCTGAGGCAGCTTTTCTTTTAAGGAGTTTATTTGTTTACAGGTGCATTCTTTCTTTTTTGGAAAGCAATACTTCCTTGGTTTCTGCGTGATCAGGATCGGGGATACAGCAGTCTACCGGGCAAACAGCTGCGCATTGTGGCTCTTCATGAAAACCTACGCACTCCGTACATTTTCCGGTTACAATAAAGTAGGTGTCATCGGAAACAGGTGCAAAACGCTTAGCGGCTTCTACAGTTTCCCCATCGATGGTTAGTGAGCCTGTCAGGTTGTTTCCATCAGCCCATGCCCATTCAGCACCGGCTTCGTAAATTGCATTATTGGGACATTCAGGTTCGCATGCACCGCAATTAATGCACTCGTCAGTTATCATTATAGCCATATCGCAGAATTATTATTTTAGTAAGTTAAACAGATGCAAAATAAGTTTTGTTGATTTGCATCTCAAAATTTAATTGATTTTAATTCGTGATGAATTTTCAACAGCGTGTTAACGCTTTTATACAGTTTGGTCTGAAACTGAGTGAAATTGCCAATGATGAGGCTCTTCTGAACCAGGCAAATGCCCGGAATAACTGGTTTACTATTGAAAATATGCGTACAGCTTTGCAGGCATGGAGTGATCAATTAACCGAAATAAAGGTGAAAAAGTGGCTGGAGGCTTACCAATTGGCTGAAAAAACACCTCAAAAAGTCACCATTATTATGGCCGGTAATATCCCATTGGTGGGTTTGCACGATTTGTTATGTGTGCTGGCAACCGGGAATATTGCCAATGTAAAATGCTCATCAGATGATCAGGTATTGATGAAACGGGCAATTGAAGAGTTAGGTAAACTCGGTTTTGAATCATTTATTACCATTAGCGAAGATCAGATTCCAAAGGGTTTTGATAAGGTAATAGCAACGGGTAGTAATAATACCAACCGATACTTCGAATATTATTTCAGAAACAAACCTGCCTTATTAAGAAAAAACAGGAACAGTGTGGCTGTGCTAACCGGTAATGAAACGCCTGAAGATTATAAAAAGCTGGGAGGTGATATTTTTACCTACTTCGGTTTGGGTTGCCGCAACGTCTCAAAATTATTTGTTCCTGCCGGCTTCGATTTTACCTTGTTTTTTGAGAGCCTGGAACATTATAATATCCTTCTTGACCATCACAAATACGCCAATAACTATACCTATCATAAAGCCATTTTTTTGATGAATATGACCAAACATCTGGATAATGGTTTTTTGCTGGTAAAAAGCGATGACAGGATGGCCTCTCCTTTAGGAGCCCTGTTTTACCAGGAATACGACAAGCTGGAGGATGTTCAGACATTATTGAAAGAAAAGGCGGAAGAGGTGCAATGTGTGGTAAGCAAAATTCAGGAAAATGGCTGGTTACCTTTGGGTAAAGCGCAAAGCCCCGAATTATGGGATTATGCCGATGGGGTTGATACGATAGCCTTTTTGTGCAGCTAGCTTTTAATTTTACTGCCCGCTGCCGGAAGACTTGTTGTTAAAAATGCTGAGTACATACGAGGTAATTAACTCTACCTCTTCATCAGTTAATATATTGTTGCCTGGCATTTGCAGGTTGTATGTGATGCCGTTAACTTTAACCGGACCTTTTAAACCGTTTCTGATTATGGATGAGATACTGTCTTTATTTGTTCGGATATAATCAGCTTCCAACAGGGGAGGAATTAGTTTAGCCAGTCCTTTACCATCCATCTGGTGGCAGTTGGCGCAATGGGTTTCATACAACTCCATTCCATGTCCGAGGTTGGCACTGAGGCGCAATTGTTTCTCATCTACACATGAAACACAAAAGAGCATTACTAACAAGAAGAGCTTACTTTTCATCCAGCAACAATTGCATATCGTTAATTAACCGTTTGGTGTCGGTTTTACTGGTGCCATCATAAATACCACGTACCCGCTGTTTGCGGTCAACCAGAATAAAACCTCCGCTGTGCACAAAACCACCGGGTTCAGTAGAATCAACCTGGGCAGAGGCATAATAACCTGTTTCAGCAATCTGGTAAATGGAGTCCCTGCTTCCGGTTAAAAACATCCATTGTTTGCCATCAGAACCAAGGCGTGTACAATAATCTTTCAGTACTTCCAGGGTGTCGTGTTCAGGGTCTATGGTATGCGACAATAAAAAAATATCCGGATTGTTGCGGTAGGCTTCAAACACTTCAATCATGTTTTTTTTCATTACCGGGCAAATGGTAGGGCAGGTGGCAAAGAAAAAATCAGCCACATAAATTTTTCCTTCAACCAATTTGTTGCTTACAGGCATGCCATCCTGATTAATAAAACGAAATGCGGGTATGGTTTGATAAACCGTATCGGTTATCGTTTTGCCATTTACTTCTTTTGTTTCGGCATACCGGTTGCCCAATATGGGAAGTGGTTGTGTATTGTTGCACGCAGCAACTGTCAGTACCAATAGTATTAAAGTAGAAACCTGAAATCTGTTTTTCATAGATGAAATCTGAACTGCAAATGTATGCTTAAGCAAGATTTTTTATGGCTGTTTATTTGCAGGCTATTCTATAATAAGTTTAAAAAAATGCCTGCCCCGGTTTGTTTCCAGTTCTGCCATATACAAACCTGCAGGTATCAGTCCGCCAATCAGAAGATCGGCTTCAAGGCCGGTTAATGTAGTTTTGAAAGCTGTTTTGCCCGTTAACGTATAAAGACTTAACGCGTTAAGTTCTGTATGTTTATTACTTCTGATATGGCAATACGAATGTACCGGATTGGAATAGCTGATTGTTTCGTCACCTCTTGCATCGGCAATTCCGGTAAGTTTTCCATCCATTACCATCTCGCACAGGGTAGCAATAGCCAGTTTACTTACTGCGGTAAAGTAGGGGATATTAAAGTAGAATAAACTATCCGACCACTGGTGCCAGTGCGGGTTAAAGTCAATATCGTAATCTTCTGTAATTCCGGCAGCTGGTAATCCGGTATTCCAAAATGAGTAATGATCGGTTGCCAGTTCTCCAGGACTTTTTACAAAAGGTTTAAGCGGGAAAGCATATTTACGGTTCACATCCTTAATCCTGTCTGTGATCCACAAGGTTTGAGGCAGCAGGGGATAAGCATGTAACATCACGAGGCTGTCGTTGTCACCATCCCAGGCAATCATATCCAGGTTAAGGGCAGCAATAATTTCAGGAGTTCCGTTACCTGTTGGTGCAAATGCCTTGCTTCCCAATAATCCGGATTCTTCTTCATCCCAAAAGGCAAGCACAATAGTATAAGGGAAAGATACATTCTTTAAAACCCTTGCTGCTTCAAGCAGGGCAGCAACACCACTTGCATTGTCATCAGCCCCGCGAAAAGGACTAATACTGTTGCCTACATTATCATAATGCGCACCAAGAAGCATGGCCTTATCGGGATATACCGTTCCTGTTTTTTGAGCCAGCAGGTTTTTGCCAGTTGCACTAAACACAAAATCAGAGGTGGTAAATTGAAGCTCCTGGCATTTTGCTTTAAGGTACAGATATGCCTTCTCATTATCGGTATGGGCTGCATACCTTGATTGAATAGTAGTTGGTACCTGATTAATGATTACCGGTGTTTCGCCTGAAAGCTCTTTTACAAAACGAATGAGGGTATCCGTGTTTACAGCCTCAATGGCGCTGATACACTGGCTTTGCTGAGAAATTACCTGAAGCGGCCAACCAAAAATCAATATGATGGCAATGAGGTGTTTCATTTTGATTTGGTATAAAACCGGGCTTTCTCCATGCTTTCAAAAGTTAAGTGGTGTACTTCATCAATTTTTGCTTTTTCGTTTTTCAGGTAATGGAGTACCACACTGTCAGGGGCATTTTCAGGTATCTTGTATCCGTGCATCCAGTCCATCATTTTTTTATCAGCTTTATAAAGCAAAAAACTCACCTGTTGTAAAGAGTCCTTTAATGCCCGATTGGTTGTACTATCGGCCATTGCATTTATTTTTTTCTTTAACGTTAAAATCTTAGATAGATGTGGCATGGCCTCATCATGAATGCGCAGTATTTCTTTATCCAGGGTTGTTATTTCATTTTTCAGAGAGGCTGAATCATTGCAGGCCGCCATCAGAAGGGCAGCCTGCAATAAAAAGATGATCCTAATAATGTACATGGAAATCGAAAGATTTGGTCTCCACCATATTGTCTTTATCCGTTGCAGTGATGGTTAACTTAAAGTCGGAATTGGCTGTAACATTTACCTGATAAGAAGAGTCGAAGTGATAAGTTGGAGAACTTAAATCTGCCTTACTGATGTTTAGCACTTCTGAAAGGTTTTGGGTAAGCTGCACCACCACTGATTTGAGATTTTTATCATGGCTGATACTTCCTTTAAGGGGCAACGTAATATGATTGCTGTACATGGCCATATTTGGAGAAGTAATGGTAATCTGAGGTTTGGTGGCTGCTGTTGTGTTTTTTACTGTAAAATCAACGCTTTTGCTGGTGGTTGCTCCGTTGTGGTCAGTTGTCGTCACTGTTAGGGTCATATGTGCATCAGCTGCAACGGAGGGTATAAAATAAAGGTTGGTGGTAAATACCTTGTCGTGGGCGTGGCCATTATACACAAATGCCTCATTGTTTTCTGTATTGTTTTTTACCTTTATCGAATAGTCGTGCAGGTCGTCTTCTGATGAAATATTTGCCCTTATCCATAAGGTATCACCTTCCAGATACATTTGGCTTGCAACAGGAGAAACAAAGGAAACCTGAGGCGCTTTTTCTCCCGCTTCTGAATCTTTGCGGCAAGCGCTAAACAGGGCAGTAATAGAAATTAACCCCAATATCACAGGTTTATAAATATGTTTATTGATCATGAAATTAGTTGAATAAATAAATGAATTGTAATGAAAGACGTTGTTTGGTGGTAACCAGTCCTTCGTTTAAATCTTCCTGAATGGGCAATGTGTATGAAATACCGGCAGAACAGGTTCTGAAATACATATCAACCCCGGCAATTCCGTAGAACCCATTACCTCCGCTGTATTTTTGTGATACGCCTTCTTTGGTGTCTTTTTGTGCAAATTCTGCTAAACCGCCAATCTGAGGAAGAAGCGAAACCATTTTATATTTATGCCAGTAAAAAAAACGTGCACCGGAGGTAAGCCTGTTTCCAAACGTGTAGGTTCCGTTTGAGTTATTGATACGCCCGTTCACATCTACATTTACCCCTGTTTTTTTATAGCGCAGGGTATATATCAGGTTAAGCATATAATCCCAGCTTCCACTGCCGGTTTGCATATTGGCCAGTTCATTTTTATCAAAACGGCCGGTAGGCAGCTTTAATCCGCCTCCGGCCATAATGGTATTTCTTACACTGAACCGTCCGCTGTCGCCCGTATTGAGAAAAATATAATTTACCATTACACTGGCATCTGCAAGTCCGTGGTATTGGCTGGTAACCCCTTCTTCCGTTTTGCTGTTTATGCTGTAGGGTAAAAATCCAAAAAGCTGAATCCGTGGGGTAATATAATAACGCCCCCAGATTTCTGCCCGCTGAAAAAACTCCTGAGACCGCCCCTGTTCCAGACTATAGGAGGAAGGAATATGCCGGGAATTAAAGCTGTTGGTTATATAACGGGCCCCTACAAAATGTTTTTGAAACTGGGGCAAAATGCCCATATAACTTGCGTTAACAGAACATCCGCATACATCGCATGCAGTTGATTTGTTGATTTGCAAAACTAAAAGAAGGAGCAGAAATAAACGGGCTTTGGTTACCATGTTGTGTTTAGTGTTTTTCTTCTTTACAAAGACCAATAATCCGGTGAAAAACATCATGCAGGGCTGATAATGCCTTGGTAATTTCTGCATCCGTTGTTTTACCGTTTTTAATCATTTGATCCAGTTTTTCAGAATCTGTTACCAGTTGTTTTACGGCTTCAAGAATATCGGGTTTGTTAAACTCAGCCGGAACTTTTGATGCAGCAAGTTCTTTGGCTTTTTTTGCCATTTCCCCGCTGCGGGTTTTTATCGGTTGCAGGTTACCTTCCTCTGATGGGTGAAAAGTTTGCGACATCACCTGATGAAAACCATGCAATTCAGGCCATTTGGCCATTATTCCCTGAGCCATCAGCGCGGGCACTGATATGATGAACATACATATTGTTAAGAAAATTCCTTTTTTCATTTTTATAAAGTTAAGCGTTAATCTAAAATAATAGTACAGTTGGAAAAGTTATTTTAATGAAACAATCCACTCTGCAATTTTTTTGGCGTCTTCTTTTGGAACATTTGGTAATGCCGCCATTGGAGGGTAATCAGGCCAGTTTTCTGGTTTTGGTTTGTAAATATAACCTACAATTTGATCAACCGTATAGTTCTTTTTCGCTACCTCGGTATAGGCAGGGCCAACTACTTTTTCGTTTGCCGCATGGCAGGTAAGACAGGTGTTCTTGTTTAACAACTCGTTAATTTCAGCAGGCACTTCCACCATGGCAACTTTAGGAGTTTCTGTGGCAGCGGGTGTGGTATTTTCCTGAGGAGGAGTTGTGCTTGATGATTGTGTATTGGAGTTACCACAGGCTATTATTAATCCTGAGGCTGATACGGAAAGAATAATCAATAGTTTTTTCATGTTATTGTTTAATTAATTTGGTGGTTGTGATTAAGTGTTGGTTTTTGATGGTGATAAAATAAAATCCGGAGGGAAGTGTTTCAAGTGATACAACGCCTGATTCGCTGTACGTTTTCCATAACTCACGGCCGCTCATATCTGTTAGTAGCACACTGGATTTTTCAGGAACGGTAATACTATTGGTAGCCGGATTAGGAAATACAGGCATAAATGAAAATGATTCAGGTGTAGCTTCCATAGTTGATGTTGGAATGCCTGCAATATTCCATAAAGCCACGTAGCCTGTAATTCCACCAACAGCTATTTTTTTTGCGTCAGGTGAAAAGGCAACGGTTTTTAATGCACCGGTTGCAGGAGTGGTAAGCTTCTCAAGTACCTGCCAGGTGCCCCAACTACGAATAATCAGGGAACTGTCGTCAGCTATGGTAGCTATTACTTTTCCATCAGCACTGATATCAATGCCGTTTACCGGACCGATATGACCGGTGAGTGTTTGAGCAAAACTCCAGTCGGCAGCATTCCATATCTTCACGGTGCCATCTGCTGCTGATGAAAGCAGGTAATTCCCATAAGGTGTAAAGCGTACAGATTTCACATTACCTGCATGCGCTGTGAAAGATTTTAGCAACTGCCCGTTTAGAGCATCCCATACCTTTATGGTTCCATTGGCCGATCCGGTGCTAATGTATTTACCATCTTTGCTCATATCAATGCAGTAAATGTCCGTATGTCGTCCAAAGGCCAGAACCTGTTGTTGGGTGGAGAGCGAAAATACCCTAATGCTATCGTCAAACCCGGTGGTTATTACCTTGCTGTTATCCGGACTAAAGGTTAGGCACAACGATGCTCCGCTTTTGGTATTGATTTGGCTAATCACCACAGGTTGTGTGCCTTCATAATCAAAAATAAGAAGCTTGCCAAACTCTTCCATAATAGCAAAATATTTACCATTTGGAGAGAATTTTAAGTCCATAAAACACATCAGGCTGTCGTTGGTATATTCCCATTCCATCATTCCGGTAGAAATGTCGAACAACCTGGTATAAGCAGGATGGCAATCGGTAGCACTCAATAATTTGGTGCCATTTTTTCCAAAGGCCACGCTGTTACATGAGAGCAATTGGGGATTGGCTTTTCTGGTCCAGAGGGTATCAGCACCTGTACCCTGCGCCTGAATAAACACGCAGAACAGGCACATGAATATCATTATTCGTGAAACCATGAAGTTGTTATTAGAAGTGAAGTGATATAAATGGAGAAAACAACTGAACCGGAAAAATACCGGTGCCAGTTAGAGGAAAGAAACCGGAGAAGGTGGGTGAAAAAAGGCAATCCCGTTATTAAAAGAGTAGGAGTTTTGATAAGGTTTAAATAAGATCCGGGATAAAAATCCATCATCTGCCTGTTCACTGCAGCTTAACACGTCAGACCCTATAAATTCAATGGTTTCATAGGAAATACGCCCTGTTTGTGACGGGGAGTTCTTCTGATCCTCCGTTTTATTTATTTGCTTAGCCAGATAACAACGGCCATTGCATTTTTTCTCAGGTTCCTTTTTATTGATACATAAAACGGATGCTATGTATTGGCGGTTTAGCAGGTAATACCCTGTAATTCCAATCTTAACAAGGAATTGAAAAGACATGCAACAAACCAGCGCTATGGCAAATAGTTTTTTCAAGGGTAAAATAATGCCACAAAGGTATATTTTCTCTGCAAAGCAGAAACAAAAAATAGTAATAAATTATGCGCTAAAAACCTTGTTTAACAAACCGGAAATTACCCTATCCATTGGATTTGTTTCATCAAGTGAGGGGTTAATTTCGGTAATTTCCAACCCCAGCAAACGTTCATCTGAGCCAAATGTTTGCAGCAGGTATGTTGCTTCATCAAGGCTAAGTCCATCTTCCACAGGGGTTCCTGTTCCAACGGAAATAGAAGAATCGAGGCTATCCACATCAAACGATACATAAATGCATTCGCAGTTGCGGAGGTGGTTTAAAGTCTGGTGGGCTACTTCCTCAATTCCCAGCATTTTTATATCGTGGGGACGGAAAGTTTTAATTTCTTCTTTGGTAATAATCCTTTCCTCTTCCGTTTCTGTGCTTCTGAGGGCAATAAACACAATATCGCGCCCTTGTAATTTGGGAGAGATTCGCCTGCGTCCCAGTTTTTTTAATACTTCCCACAATTGGCGGGTAATTTCTTTTGGCTGGTTCTGGCCCATTTCTTTATGATCCTGTCCCATTAAGGCGGCTATGGGCATTCCGTGAATATTTCCGGAAGGGGTAGTATATGGGCTGTGTAAATCGGCATGGGCATCTATCCATATAACTCCAATTCGGCTGTTGGCATGAAAATCTTTAATACCTGAAATGAGGGCATTGGCGCTGCTATGGTCTCCGGATATAATAAAAGGAACCTTCTCGAGCTTAAGAATATCCTGAATATTGATAACAATTTTCTCCTGGAAATTTTTTATATTTTCTATGTTTTTACCATAGGGTGTATCGGTGCTTGGCGGCAATTCCTTAGGGACAAGCCGGGTGTAATTAAACACATCAACTGCTGAAAATCCGTTTTCCTGTAATCTTTTGAGCAATGCCTGAGGGCCTAATGCGGCACCTTTTTTACCGGCACCAAAATCACTTTCTACTGTTATAACTTTAAATCGCTCACCGCGCATAAAATTGTTTATGGTTCTGCGCAAATCTAATCAAAAGCCTGCAAATGGTATGTTTTGCGCCATAGTGTTACTGTTTTTCAATTGTTTGGGTGTATTTTGCCTGCCCAATGAGCAAACAAAATACCTCCCAAGTATTCATGGTAAAACCGGTAAAGTTCACCGGTAATTTGCAAACAGCAGAAAGTAATTCTTTTCAGCAGCAGGTTTCAAATGATGCACAGGAACAGGCATTAAAAGAGTTTAATGGCCTGGTGGAAGCTTTGAGAGCGCAGGGAATAGAGGTTTGGGATGTTGAGGATACAGAATACCCGCATACACCTGACTCCATATTTCCCAATAACTGGATTTCTACGCACGAAGATGGGATGATTGGGATTTATCCGATGCTGGCTGAAAACCGCAGGAAAGAACGCAGAGCTGATATTGTGTCGAACCTGGGAGAGGTTTTTCAAATTCTCGATATGCACGATTATTCAGCAGAGGAGAATAACGGCCGCTACCTGGAAGGAACCGGGAGCATGGTGCTGGACCGGGAACATAAAATTTGTTACGCCTGCCTCTCACCACGCACAGATGAAGGATTGATCAGTCAGTTTTGTACCGATTTTGGTTATACCCCGGTAACGTTTGTGGCCCGCGACAGAGACGGTCATCTGATTTACCATACCAATGTACTGATGTGTGTGGGTGAAAAGTTTATGGTGGTTTGTATGGAGTGTATAGAAACCGAGGCGCAAAAGGAAGCCATAAAAAGGTCGGCCGGAAACAAGGAAATGATTGAAATAAGCCTGGATCAGGTGCATCATTTTGCCGGTAATATGCTGGAGCTGGTAAATGCAAAAGGGGAGCATATACTGGTAATGAGTGAGCAGGCCTATTTGAGTTTAAGTAAAGAGCAGGTAGCTACACTTTCTTCTTATGCAACCATTTTGCACCCTCCGCTTTATACTATTGAAAGCAATGGCGGGGGCAGTGCCAGGTGCATGATAGCCGAATTGTTTTTGCCCTGGAAAAAGAATGGAAACCCAGACGGGAAAAGCGCCTGAAAATAATCTGAAAAATTAATCATTTGTTCATCCTGTTTTTCTATCATTGCAACCTGTAAAATTTATCATTCACCACACCACTTAATTTTAGCTAAAGTTGGCAGCATTACCAGTAAAGAACAAGTATATTGACCTGATCAATCAAACGTTCTATTTCCCACGTCACGGTTTTGAAGTTAGAAATAACAACCTGTTTTTTCACGATATTAATTTAATGGAGGTGATAAAGGAGTTCGGTACACCTCTTAAATTCACGTATCTGCCAAAAGTAGGTTCCCAAATTAATAAGGCCAGAACCTTGTTTAACCAGGCCATTGAAAAATATGAGTATAAGGGCAGTTACAACTATTGCTATTGCACCAAGAGCTCACATTTTTCCTTTATCCTGGAAGAGGTATTAAAAAATAATGCAGATATCGAAACCTCATCGGCCTTTGATCTGGATCTGATTAAGAGCCTTCATCAGAAAGGGAAATTTGGAAAGGATAAGTATATTATATGCAACGGATACAAAACAGAGCAGTATGCCAAAAATATGGCTGCTTTTGTGGCTGACGGGTTTGAAAACCTGGTTTGTGTGCTTGATAATCCGGAAGAACTGGATATGATTGGGAAATATGCCACCCAACCGGTGAAACTGGGTATGCGCATTGCAACGGAAGAAGAGCCCGGTTTTCTGGTATATACCTCACGCCTTGGTATGAGCTATAAGCGTGTGGTAGATCTGTACAACGAGAAAATTAAAAATGATCCCCGTTTCACCTTAAAAATGATGCATTTTTTTGTGAACTCCGGGATTAAAGATACCACCTATTACTGGAGTGAACTTACCCGTTTGGTAAATGTATACTGCGACCTTAAAGAGGTGTGTGCCGACCTTGATACCATTGATATTGGAGGGGGTATGCCTATTTATACCTCACTGGGTATTGAGCACGATTATCCTTATATGATTGACCAGATTGTTTATTATATCAAAACCATTTGCGAATCACGCGGGGTGCCTGAGCCCAATATTATTACAGAATTTGGCTCTTTTACGGTAGGCGAGAGTGGAGGAGTGTTGTATTCCATTATTGGCGAAAAACAACAAAACGACAAGGAGTTTTGGTATATGATAGACAGTTCGTTTATCACAACTTTGCCAGACACATGGGGAATAGGCCAAAAATTTATTTTGCTGGCCATTAATAACTGGGATAAGGAGTTTCAGCGGATTAACCTGGGCGGATTAACCTGCGACAGCCAGGATTTTTATAACAGCGATACCCATACCAATCAGGTTTTTTTACCTAAACTGAACGATGAACCTTTGTATATGGGCTTTTTTCATACCGGAGCTTATCAGGAATCTTTGGGCGGATATGGGGGCATTCAGCATTGCCTGGTACCGGCTCCAAAACACCTGATTATTGATAAAAAACCAGACGGCACGCATACCTACCAGATATTTGCACAGGAGCAGGATGCAGCCGGTATGATGAAAATTTTAGGGTATTGAGTTGAAAAACTTGCCATTGTAAAAAAATCATCTTACCTTCGCCACCCATTAAAATTCTATAACTATGTTCACCCGTTACAAAAGAAAAGATAGGTTAAACAAAACCGTTTCTCGCCAGCGTAAGCAATTGCTTAAAAAGAACAGCAAATTGGTTAATTCAAAATCACCAAATGCTGATAAAGTAGTTATTGTTGAAGACTAATGGTGTAAAACCTTACGACATTGAAAAGGCTGCCTGATATCCAGACAGCCTTTTTTATTTATTCAGTTTATCTTCTTAAATACCAACTGTAGGATAGCTACTAATTGATGTGCAGATGTGGAGATGTGGAGATGTGCAGATGAATTACTCAACTTCCCAACTTCGAACTACTCAACTGAGCACCAAGCACTGTGCACTATTCACCAGTTAAAGCCAGGCACCAGTTAATAATGGTTATTTTAGAAAGGCGCTATACATCCATACCAGTTTTTCCTGGGCGCGGATATAATCGCTCATCAGGGCGTTGGTACCCTCGTCACTTGCTTTTTCGGAGAGTTCAAGAATATCTCTTTCCAGGCTAATCAATACTTTATAACCATCAAGCACCGCTTTTACAGCCTCTTTGCCTTCTGAAATATTGGAGGCTTCTTTAATACCGGAATGTTGCAGGTAGGCGCTGAAGGTATGCAGTGGAGTGTGACCCAGGGTTAAAATACGTTCGGCAATTTCATCTACTTTAAGTAGGGCATCGTTGTAAATTTCTTCGAATTTGAGGTGAAGTTCAAAGAATTTTTCGCCTGTGATATTCCAGTGAAATCCGCGGGCATTGATGTAAAACAACTGGTAATTGGCAAGCAGGAGATTGAGTTTTTCTGCCAGTTGTGCAGCCTTTTCTGTATTGAGGCCAATATGATTGGTGGTTGCCATGGTTTTTGGGATTAAGAATTAATGATTGATTGAAACAAAAGATCTGATGATGGCCGTAAGCCTGATGCTATCAAATATACGTTGTTCTGAAGTGTTTAAGGCCAGCAAAGAAACCTCATGAGCATTTACACACATTTCGCATCCATTAAGGGCTGATACAGCAAGGCTCATGAGTTCGAAAAACTCTTTACCAAGAGCGGGATTCATCATGATGCTCATTTTAATGCCGGCAGGTGTTTGCTGATAAAATTCTTTTTGGGTAAAATGCCTGAAACGGTAGAAAACATTATTGGCATTTAACAGGGAAACACAGGCAAATGTATCTGCAATTTCAGCAGCAGAGGCTCCTTCTGCAAGAGCCAGGTTTTTAAATATATCAGTTAATTTTTGGTTTTTATCATTTATACATACGGCCAGCGCCAGCAGGTAACTTTCCTTTTTACTAAGGGTAGCATAGTTTAAGGCGTTTTGCATATTTATTTTCAAATCGCGCAGGTAGCGATGGTCAGTGCCAGCCAAATGTTCTATACCTGTTCCATTCAGGGTTGTTTGCAGCAGTTGTTCCAGGCTGTAAAGGGTCTCGTTTTTTATTTCAGTTTCCATGTTATTATGCTTTAATGGTTTCTTCTCCTTTGGTCCAGTTACATGGGCACAACTCATCTGTTTGCAAAGCATCCAGTACACGCAAAACCTCATTTACATTGCGACCCACATTCAGATCGTTTACGGATACCCACCGGATAACACCTGTAGGGTCGGCAATAAAGGTGGCGCGGTAGGCTACTTTTTCGTCAGCGGATAAAATACCAAGGTCATCTGCAAGAGATTTAGACGTATCAGCAATCATTGGAAACTTCAGATCGCGCAGGTCGTTGTGGTTATTGCGCCATGCCAGGTGTACAAACTCGGTATCGGTTGATGCGCCTAATAATACGGTGTCCCGGTCGGCAAAATCCTGAAAATGTTTGTTAAACTCTGCAATTTCTGTTGGGCATACAAAGGTAAAATCCTTGGGCCACCAGAACATCACCATCCACTTATCGGATTGTTTGTGATCTGCTGAAGATATATCGAAGAACTCACGGCCTTTTTCGATGGATACCACCGCCTTTTTGTTAAACTCAGGAAACATGTTCCCGATAGATAAAATTCTGTTATTCATGTTTGATTAATGGTTTAAATAAATTCGAGGCAAAGTTGTGTTGATTGTACTATTCAATCAAACTGATATTTTCTATCTTTGCATAGATAAAATCTATTGGTATGAATCTTCAACAACTGGAATACCTTTTGGCAGTAGACAGGTACAGGCATTTTGCCAAAGCAGCCGAAGCCTGTTTTGTTACCCAGGCCACATTAAGTATGATGTTAAAAAAGCTGGAGGAGGAACTGGGTGTGGTTATTTTCGATCGCAGCAAACAACCGGTAAAACCTACTGAAGCGGGTTCTCCGGTGATAGCGCAGGCCCGTGTAGTATTGGCAGAAATAACCAATCTGAAACAACTGGTAAGTGCTCAGAAAAATGAAATTGCCGGAGAAATCAGAATTGGCATCATCCCCACACTGGCACCATATCTGCTGCCTTTGTTTTTACAATCGGTGCTCAAAAAATACCCTTTGCTTACTGTTTATATCAATGAGCTCACCACAGAGCAAATAATTACCCAGCTTAAAAAGGAGCAGCTGGATATGGGCATATTGGCAACCCCGCTTAAAGAAGAGGGGATAAAGGAAACGCCATTGTTTGATGAGTTGTTTAAGGTATATGTGTCGAAAGGCGAGAAGGAGTTGAATAAAAAGTACCTGCTTCCGGCCGATATTGATACCAAACGATTATGGTTACTCGAAGAAGGACATTGCCTGCGATCTCAGATGTTGAATTTATGTGAACTGAAAAAACACGAAACCATTAATTCTAATTTACACTATGAAGCCGGAAGCATTGAGTCGCTGCTGAAACTGGTGGAAATGAATAAAGGGATTACCATTGTGCCGGAGCTTGCCACCATTGATTTTGATGCCAGGCAAAAGAGCCAGCTGCGATCCTTTAAAACCCCTGTTCCGGCACGTGAAATAAGCCTGGTAACATACAGGCATTTTAATAAGCAGGCCATCTTTAAAGCCATATCATCAGCAATTATGGAAGGCGTAAAGCCATTTATTCACGGCAAAAAAGAAACAGAAAAAATTGCCATCCAACGTTGAGAAAACTGATATGGAAGGCAATGTCCCGAATAGATGAATAAAAATACTTATATATTTGAAGTGCGCAGGTAAACAAATGGAAAAAGAATTGAAACCGATATCACCAGATGAAAAGCTTAAAAACCGTTTGGCTTTAAGCGATACCGAACGTTTCCGTGCTGCCATGACTATGTTGCGCCTTGCACAAAAATTGAAGAAAGCTGTTATTACCAAACCACAGGAATAAATGGACGTAAATGATGAAGACCTTATTGCTTTTTGGAAGGCAATGAATCTCAATGAGGTGAATTATATTATGGTGGGTGGTTTTGCCGGCTTATTACACGGAGGAACCAGAATAACTGAAGACGTAGATATTTGGATTGAAGATAGCATTTCAAACCGAGCCCGTCTTAGAAAAACATTAAGTGATATAGGTATAGGAGATTTTACTAATTTGGAAACAATGGATTTTATTCCAGGATGGACCACGGTTTATCTTTCTCCGGGAATAGAATTGGATATTTTTACGGAACTAAAAGCATTTCCAAGTCGCACTTTTGGGGAATCTTTGAGCAAGGCTTACATAGCTGAAATAGCTGGAGTGAAGGTTCCTTTTCTGCATCTCAATCAACTTATAGAAGAAAAAAAGGCTAATGCAAGGCCGAAGGATCTGCTTGATATTGAGGAATTGGAGTTGATAAAAAAAATGAAAGAAGGTGATTCATGAATAGTGAATGGTAAGCGGTTAACAGGGAATGGTTTTAATTAGCTGTTTGAGATTTTTGGTTCCAAGCACCTTTAAACTTATACCTCATTGCGCCATTGCGGTTAAAAATTTAAATATCTCCACGTCATATTCATTCGTGCCAATTTCGTACCTGGGGCTTAGCTTGTGTAAGTTATTTACACTGCCTGCTCTTCGCAAATTTTGGCCAGTTCTATACAAACGTCTACAGCTTTATGCATATCCTGTACACTCACATATTCCTGCTTGCTGTGTATGGCCATTTCACCGGTAAAAATATTAGGGCAGGGCATACCCATAAAGGATAAGCGGGATCCATCGGTACCACCACGGATATTCATTTTTACCGGGTTAAGTCCGGCTCGTTTATAAGCTTCCATTGCAAAATCCATTACCTGTGGGTGCTGGTCCAGTATTTCCTTCATGTTCCGGTATTGCTCAGTAACCGTTATTTCATAGCGGGATCCGGGGAATTTAGCCGTGGCTTCTTTGGCAAGTGTTTCCAGCATGGCTTCGTGTTTGGCCAGGTTGGCGGTAACAAAATCGCGGATAATAAACTGCACTTTAGCCTGTTCAAGCTCACCGCTCATGTGCACAGGATGTACAAAACCTTCATAACCTTCTGTTGCTTCCGGGCATAATTTATCGGCAGGCAGCAACGACATAAAATAAGCCGCTACCTTTTGTGCGTTCACCATTTTACCCTTGGCATAACCCGGGTGAGCACTAATACCGTAAAAGGTAAGTGTACAACCATCGGCACTAAAGTTTTCGCCTTCCAGCATACCGCGTTCTCCACCATCAAGCGTATAACCAAATTGGGCACCCAGTTTTTTCATATCCACTTTGTTTACACCACGGCCAATTTCTTCATCCGGGGTAAAAAGTATTTTCATGTCACCATGTTTTATTTCAGGATGTTTCATCAGGTATTCTGCTACATTCATAATAATGGCTACACCTGCCTTATCATCTGCACCAAGTAAGGTTTTTCCCGAAGCGGTAATGATGTCATCACCGGTTCTTTCTTTCAGGTAAGGGTGCTCGGTTGCTGAAATAATTACAGAAGGATCGTCAGGCAAAACAATATCGCTTCCATTCCAGTTTTTGTGCAAAATGGGTTTTACGTCTGTTCCGCTGCAATCAGGCGCAGTATCAACATGGGAGCAAAAGCAAATAACCGGAGCTTTTTTATCCGATGTGGAAGGAATGGTGGCGTATACATAACCATGTTCATCCATATGTGCATCTCCCAGGCCCAGTTCCAGTAACTCCTTTACCAGCAATGCACTCAGGTCTTTTTGTTTCATGCTGCTTGGTTGGGTATCGGAGTTTGGATCGGCAGTAGTATCTATCTGTACATACCTCATCAGGCGCTCGGCAACGGAATATTTATTGTTTTCCATGAATATGTGTTTTTGGGGGCAATCTACTAAATACGCAGATAAGTTTGTTAAAGTCGCAGGGGTTTTGCATTTTCGCGCCCTCAGAAAATTGATTATATGGCAAATACAGGAGATTTATTCAAAGGATGTTTTATCCGTTTTAACGGGGAATTGTGTCAGGTAATGGAATATCAGCACCGCACACCCGGCAACCTGCGTGCATTTTACCAGGTAGTGGTTCGGAATGTAAAAACCGGTAAACAAATGGAACACCGTTTCCGTGCAGGCGAGAGTGTAGAGATGGTAAGGGTGGATTTTAAGGAGTTGCAATACCTTTATAAAGACGGCACCAACCTTGTAATGATGGATCCGGAAACATTTGATCAGATTTATATCCCTGAGGTGATGTTTGGTGATGCCGCCAAATTTTTAAAAGAAGAAATGATTGTTAAAGTATCATTTGAAGGAGATGAGCCTATTGGTGCTGAGCCTCCAACATTTGTGATACTGGAAATTACCTATACAGAACCAGGCGTAAAAGGCGATACCGCCACCAATACCTTAAAAGCAGCAACGCTTGATAATGGTGCTGAAGTAATGGTTCCACTTTTTGTGAACCAGGGCGATAAGGTGAAAGTGGATACCAGAACCGGAGATTATGTGGAGCGTGTAAAATAATAACCTTTATATCTAATAAAAACGGGTGGTTAATAGACATTAGCCACCCGTTTTTGGTTTATCAAATATGTATGATCAACCCTTATAAAACAGCCATTTGCCAAGTTCTTTATAAGTTGGTTTTTTGCCGTACATTAAAATACCCACCCGGTAAATACGACCAGCCAGCCAAACGGTAAATACAAAGCCGGCCACCATCATAGCCATAGAAACAAGTACTTCCCAAACAGGCACACCAAACGGAATACGCACCATCATTACAACAGGGGAGGTAAACGGAATGACAGAGAGCCAGAAAGCAAGCACGCCATTGGGATTGGAGGTAACCACACTTTGGGCCAGCACAAATGCAAAAACAAGGGGTAGGGTAATAGGGAGCATAAACTGTTGGGTATCGGTTTCATTATCAACCGCAGAGCCAACTGCCGCAAACAAGGATCCGTAAAACAGGTAACCCGAAATAAAATAAAATATAAACATGGTTACGATCATCACATAATCGAAACTGGCCAGCACTTTCAGGGTATTGCTCAAATCACTTTCCTGGGCTGTCTGGTTCATTGTTTGAACAGCTTCTTTTGGAATGTCCATAGAGGAAAGAACCGCTCCTGAAACAACGCTACCAAGGGCAAAAATGATGACTATCCAGATAACAAACTGGGTAAGACCAACCAGGGCAATACCTACAATTTTCCCCATCATCAGCTCAAATGGTTTGAGGGAGGAGATAATAACTTCTACAATCCGGTTTGTTTTTTCTTCTATAACACCGCGCATTACCTGCACCCCGTATAGAAAAATAAAGAGGTAAATAAGTATGGCGCAAATGTATCCAATTGCTGTTGAAGCCCCGGCACTGCTGGATTCAAGTCCTTTTGAAGTTGCCTTTTGGGTGGTAATACCCACATTGGTTTGGTTAATATTTCTAATTACTTTCTGCTCAATGCCATATTGTTTAAGCTTAAAGTCTTTAACCACCTGCTCCATCTCATTTTCAATATAGTTCACCGTGGTAATGCTCGGCTGATCGTTGGCAACAAGGGTAATTCCCCTGATACTGTCGGGTGTTATTGCCGGAATATTAAGTACCCCGTAATATCCTTCATTATTAATCAGGTTAAGCTCTTCAGTCTCTCCGTTTACCAATCCGAAAACAAATTCAATATTGGTTTTACTTTTTATTTTACCGGTAAACAGCCCGCTTTTATCTGATACATAAATCTTTTTATGGGTATCGCCTATATCTCTGTTAAAGGCAAAATAAAATATAAGGCCGTAGAATAATACAATAAGCAGGGGTGCAAGAATGGTCATAATCAGGAACGACTTCTTGCGCACGCGGGTTAAATATTCCCGCCTGATAACCAGGAGTATTTTATTGAACATAAACCAAAGGTAAGATTACTCTATGCCTTTTTCAATAAACTCTTTTATTTGTTCAACAGATAAGCGTTTTGCAGCAATCTTTTTATCCTTATTCAGCAGGTAAATTACGGGGGTGCTGTTAATATCATACAGCCTGTGGTAATTGCTTTCATGCTTAGGGTCATGCACGTTAATCCAGGGCAGTTTATTCTCTCTGATGTACTTTCTCCACTCAGGATAATCAGTAGTAGAGCCAAGGCCATAAATTTCCACTTTTTTTCTGGCTCCGGTTTTTACTGCACCGTTTAGTTCCTTGTACATAGCGGCCAGTTTTGGAATTTCTTCTTTGCAACGGCCGCAATGTGGATCCCAAAACACCACGATGGTATAATCTGCATCAATGCTGTAGATGGAGCGCATATTCATGGCACTGTCTGGCAGAACCAGGTTTTTTGCTTTTACACCAAGCAGGGTATTGCCAAGGGTATTGGCCCGTTCTGTAATTTTATAGCGCAGGGTTTCGTCAACCCATGGAGTGGTCTCGGGATTGGTGTAATATTTTTGAACCATGTGCACAAATACGGCATCCATACCCATGTATTGGGAGGTTTCGTAATGATTGGTAATCCAGAATATACACCATTTGCTGGTTTCTTTGCTTTTAAGGGCTTTAGATACCAGAAAATCAGCAGCAGCTATAATGGAATCCGGAACCTGAAGGGTAAGTTTGGTCATATATGTTTCCATTTTTGAGTGGAAAACCGGAGTACGTGAAATGCGGTCGTCACTAAAATCAAACCCGTCAAAGTAATGTTGCTTATAATAATTGAACTGAAAAACGGAATCCTTGGCTCCATTAGGAAGAATGGGTGCCGGTGGAATATCAAATTCCTCCATCATCTTAAATATTTTCGACACCATAAAATGCGGTGTTTGTTTCATAACGTTTTTACGGTAAGCATTCATCTCTTCTTCCAATGCCTTCAGTTCATCGCGGTATTTGCGAAAAGCAGCCGTATCATTTGCAGCTTTGGCGTCTTTCATTTTTTGCTCAAGCGCTACGCCTTTTCTCCCTTTGCTATTGGCAAATCTGGAGTAGGCAAAAAAGGCTTCGTTTTCTGGTGAGCCTTTTACCTTCATATTGTCGATATAATCAGCCGTATCTGTTTCGAGTGTAAACTCCTGATCTGTAACAATAAAATCAAATAATAAACGCTTATCCGAAGAGGCAATAATGTATACTCCGCCATCCAATGAATCTTTACCTTTAAAAATGGCTTTGCCTGTGGCATCCGTTACACAACTGTCTCTTATATATTGCTTATCACCGTAATAATACCCCAGCAGGTATTTCTTATTGGCACCACCTTTAATTTTAATGGTAATCTGGTAGGCATTGGCTCCAAACGCCACCATACAGCTTAAAATAGCGAGTGTTAGTAATTTTTTTGTATTCATATCAGTATGTAAAAGTAACGTATGTTGTTTCGCAAAAATATACCAGAATAGGATTTAACAAAATATTAAGAATGATGGAAATCATATTTACTTTGGTTGCATGCCGCTAATCTTGTGGTATATTAATTAAAGGATTATGGAAGCTAAAAAACACTTAACTGAATTACACTCAGAGAGAACAGAATGGTTAAATAACTTGCAATTTTTTAAAGATGATATCACTACACTCAGAAAAAGGTTGGAGGAAATTGTGTCATTAAACTCAAAAAATGATATCCGTGCACAGGTTGAACACTTTCAGAATCAGTTTGTAAGGCAATTGGAAGTAAATGATGAGTTGCGCCATGAAATCAATGCAGAAGAGCAGGCTTTTGTTGCTTCGGAGTCGAAAAATCCGGTTGCTACAGATCATAAAACGGCACCCGATCATACCGTGTTGAGGGATAAAGTAGAAACGTATGCAAAGTTGTTTAAAGAACTTCGCGCAGAATTTAACCTGTTTGTGAGTAAAACGCTGTAAGGGTTTTATTTTTGTAAAAAGTGCTTTTACCATAAAATTCAGGCTTCCCTGGTTGGGGAGTCTGAATTTTTTTTGCCCGTTGAATAATAAACTTAAGGGCATAAGATAAACGAAAAATAATACGCTGGTATGGTTGGTAAAAGGCCTGCAAGCTCATATAACAAGCATAACAACCAACAAACCGGGAGTTGCATTTTTTATTAAAGGAAACCCGCTGCCATTACTTTTTGGTGGAAAAGGCCCGCAACTTATTACCTTTGAAGGCCTGACACCGACTTTGGTAAAAGTGCAAGAAAACGGAATAAACAATTACCTTCCGGTGAACAGGAAAATGTTATAGGATATGTGCCGCAGGTAGGTTTTACCTGCAACTATTATCTGATAGCTAAGAGAGATAAAACAATTATATTAAGAATGAAATTACACAAGAACCTTATTGATGCTACGGTAAAATCGCTCCAGATTATTTTTAATGAAAACAAGTTTGCCGATAAGGTAATTGAAAAAGTGCTGGCATCAGATAAACGCTGGGGTGCCCGCGACCGTGCTTTTATAGCGGAGAATACCTATGAAATGGTGCGCTGGTGGAGGTTGATCTTGTTTATATCAGGTGAAAAGAAAGCCGAAAAAACGGAACTGACTTATGAAAAAGGGTGGCATCTGTTTGGTATCTGGTTATTGCTAAGCGGAGAGCAGTTACCAAACTGGGTAGAGTTTGAAGGCATCAATAAAGATGAGGTAAAACACCTTGCCCAGCATGCCACACATATCAGAAAAATAAAAGAATCAATACCCGACTGGATGGATGAGTTGGGAAGTGCGGAGTTGGGTGCAGCATGGGATAAGGAACTGATGGCCCTGAACCAGCAGGCACCTGTTGTGGTTAGAACCAATACCCTAAAAACCACACGCGGGCAATTGGCCAAACTCCTTGCTGAGAGGGATATTGAAACCTTCCCCTTGGCAGATAATGATGATGCCCTTGTATTGAAAAAAAGAACAAACCTGTTTACCCTTCCTTATTTTAAAGAAGGTTTTTTTGAAGTACAGGATGCCGCATCGCAACTGGTGGCAAGGTATTTACAGGTAAAACCTGGTATGCGGGTAATAGATGCCTGTGCAGGCGCGGGTGGCAAAACATTGCACCTGGCTGCATTAATGCAAAACAAAGGGCGTATTATCTCTATGGATACCGAACAGTGGAAGCTGGATGAATTAAAAAGAAGAGGAAGAAGGGCAGGTGTTAATATCATAGAACCAAAGTTGATTGAAGGCAGTAAAACCATTAAACGGCTTTACGAAACGGCCGACCGCGTATTGCTGGATGTGCCATGTTCCGGACTTGGTGTATTGCGCAGAAATCCCGATGCCAAATGGAAGCTGGATATGGCGTTTATAAACAAGGTAAGACAAACCCAGCAGGAAATTATAAGCAGTTATAGCAAAATGCTAAAGCCGGGCGGGTTAATGGTTTATGCCACATGCAGTATTTTACCAAGTGAAGATGAAATGCAGGTAGAAAAGTTCCTTGCCGGTAATCCGGGGTTTGAAAAAGTAAGTGAAAGAAGGGTATCTGCTACCGAAGGGTTTGACGGATTTTATATGGCATTAATTAAAAGAAATGTTTAGTTTTACATATACTTAAATTTAAACCATATGAAAAAAATATCGGTATTGGCTGCAGTGCTTGCATTTAGCTTTGCAGTAATGGCTCAGGAGGCCCCAAAGCAGATAAAGAAAGAAGCTGCTAAAGAAGTGAAAAAGGAAGAAGTAAAAGTACGTGGCAAATCTGAAGAGGCCAAAAAGAAGGCAGAAGAGAAAAAAGAAGAAGCTAAGAAGGAAGTAAAAAAAGAGGTAAAAAAGGAAGAGAAAAAAGATGACCATTCCGGGCATAATCACCCGCATTAATTTTTACACTTCATCATACTTAAGAAAGGTATAAGGCATTTGTTTTATACCTTTTTTATTTCATACAATACACATTCCCTTAATCGTTCATCATGCTCCAGTAGCGGGTGTTTAAAGGTTTTTACCAGACCCATCCCCATTTTTTTCATTATATGAACGGACCTTTGATTAATTACCGGAGCTACCGATTTAATGCTTGTGATTCCCAAATTTGAAAACGCAAATTCCAGGCATCGTTTAGCAGCTTCTGTGGCATAACCTTGGTTCCATTCTTCCTGCTTTATTCTCCATCCAATATCAATACACGGAGTAAAGTCGGCCTCATAAGTTTGCTCGTGCAATCCGGTAAATCCAATTAATTCACCGTTTTCAAGTTTATCAATGGCAAAATAACAAAAGCCCTTTTCTTCAAACTCTTTCTGCATTCGTTTTATAAAATCAGTAGTTTGTTCAAGGTTTTGTATAGAGGGAAAAAACGCCATTACACGTTCATCGGAATTTATAGCCGCCATCATGGGAATATCCTCTTCTTTCCAGTTTCTGAAACCCAGGCGGGAACTTGTAAACAGGTAGGTCTGGTTTGTTTTCATGGGCTGAAAAGATAAAGTTCCGGATTGGTAAAAACCAGATGCTGTATTTCTTCAACCAAATGTTTTATCTGCTAATCACCACTTTTTGGGTGCTTTGGTATCCATCTGAAATAACTGATACGGAATACGTACCTGTCTTGAAATGGCTAAGGTTTATTTGTGCAGAACCGGTTTTTTCTTCTGCCAGTAATACCTGCCCGTATATGTTTTGCAACATGATTCTGTAATTACCGCTTACTGGTGCATGAATGTTTAATACCGAAACAGCCGGATTGGGGAATAGGGTAAAGGCTATTTTGTGAATTGGATCTATACCTGATACAATCTGATGTGTTCCTTTGATAATGGTACCGGCATCACCTGCAATATAAATGCTGTTTCCTGTAACACACAATGCCTGCAAGGTGCCATTAAAGTTATAGGTGATGGGTTGCCAGTTTGTTCCTCCGTCAGTAGTTTGCAAAATAGAATTTCCCATTGAAGAGCCACCACATATAAATCCGTTTTGTGAATCTATAAACTGGATGCCGTATAAATTTATATTGTTTACCGACTGATTACTCCAGTTGGCACCACCATCATCTGATTTTAAAATTTGCCCGTTAAGTCCAATCGCAACAATCTTTTGCTCACTTTTGCACCAAATATTGGTAATTAAATCTGGTGATGTTTTGCTGGTATTACTCACAGTACCTGCGCTGATTTTCTGGATAGAACCATCAGAAAAACTGGTATTGGTGCCTACTGTATATCCGTTATTATCGCTGGTCATAAAAATTTTATCCAGGAAAATGGAACCCGGAATGGCTTTCACTGTCCAGGTATTTCCCCCGTTTGTGGTTCTAAGTATGGCCCCGCTGAATGTGGCATAATCACCACCACATGCATAATAGTTTAAACTATCCAGACAATAAATGCCGAATACAAAACTACCTGCCTGAAAAGGAACAGTTTGGGCTGTCCAGGTTAGACCTCCGTCAGTAGATTTGATAATGGTATTGTTATCACCGGCTGCAATTACTTTGCTTCCGTTTGAACCGGGAATAATCTTTAGATCCCATAAGTTGTTTTGTGTATTGGTGTTCAGGCTGGTCCAGTTTAATCCGCCATCGGTGGTTTTAATCACGGTGCCTGAGTCTCCGCAACTGTATCCGGTATTGGCATCTGCAAAGGCTATGGCTTTTAACTCTCTTGTTGTTGGTGTTGTTTGTTTGGTAAATACAATTTGGGCGCTGGCCGAACAGGTAAAACAGATAATTGCCAACGTACATATGGATGATAAAAAGTGGTTCATTGTTATTTCCGGTTTAATAAAAACAAAATTATTGCTTATGCTTATGCACACTTGTTTTATTACGCGTAAGGATTGTTTTACTTGGTAACATGTTATTGGTTCAAAGTGTACTGCAAATACAGAGTTAAAAGAAGAAGGTGTTTAGTCTATAACATTCTCATCTGCTGTTGTCATTACCTGGTAAATTGTGATAATTTGCATCAAAATGTCAATTGGATGGTGGTGTTAAAGAAAGATAGTTGGATAAATAGATTGATGCTGTTATTGGCAATGGCATTGTTATTTGTTTACCGCACCACATACTCGTTTGATCACTGGGTGCCAACCACAGCCTTTTTTGTATTGCTTGATATGGGGTGTTTTTGGTTATGTGCGCTGGTTATTAACGGGTATTTATTGCCCCGTTGGCTTTACAAGCGAAAGAGATTATTGTTCAGTTTGGGGTTTGTGTTTCTTATTTTAGGGGCAGCTTTTTTTATTCAGGTGGCTCAATGGTGCTGGTTTAAGGCAACCGGGAGTATTGATGAACAGGTTTTTGAAGTATTGGGAAGAACAACATACCAGGTTTTTAACAGTTACCTGGTTAGTTTTTTCGGGTGTCTTGTTATTTTTTCTTATCGGTTAATCAGCGATCAGTGGCAGGCGCAGGCAAGATTTGAGCAATTGCAAAGTGAAAAGGCCAAAGCAGAATTGCAATACCTGAAAGCACAAATAAATCCGCACTTTTTGTTCAACTCCATTAACCTCATTTTTGCTGAGATAGATAAAAGCAATACCCAGGCAAGAGAGATGGTATTGCAGTTTTCGGACATGCTCAGGTATCAGTTGTATGAGTGCAATAGCGATAAAACAAGCCTGGAGAAAGAAATACTTTACCTGAAAAATTATGCAGGTATCCAAAAACTCAGAAGAAGCGATCACTCCGATATTGTGTTCGAAACCACAGGAGATTTTAAGGGATTTGATATAGCCCCTTTTTTGCTTATCCCTTTTGTTGAAAATGCATTTAAGTTTATCAGCAATTACGATAAGCAACCAAACCGCATGGTGATTTCCATTAAACAGGAAGGTGGGGTATTGCACTTTACTTGTTTTAATACCCGTGAGCGGCTTACCGGTAGAAGCCTTGTGCAGGAGGGGGGGATAGGAGTAGAGAATGTAAAACGCAGACTCGAATTGCTTTATCCAGGTAAGCATAACCTGCAAATTACCGATAACGAATTAACTTATGAAACGCGTTTAACCATTCACCTCATATGAAAATGAACTGCCTGATAATTGACGATGAACCTTCCGGAAGAAAAATCATAGAGGAATATATTCAGGAAATATCTTTTTTAAACCTGGTGGGAACAGCGGAAAATCCTTTGAAAGCACTTCCTGTATTGGAGGAACAAACCGTTGACCTTATTTTTCTGGATATACAAATGCCAAAAATGAATGGACTCGATTTTTTGCGCACTTTAAAAAGTCCGCCAATGGTGATATTAACCACCGCTTTTGCTGATTATGCATTGGAAGGTTATGAACTGGATGTGATTGATTATTTACTGAAACCGGTATCCTTTGAAAGGTTTTTAAAAGCGGTAAGCAAGGCAAGAGATTTTTATGACCTGCAGCAACAACCTTCCCGCATGGCCGATTATTTTTTTGTGAAACACAACCACCGTTTTGAAAAAATAATGTTTGATGACTTGTTGTTTGTGGAGGCAGCAAATAATTATGTGTTTTTGCAAACCACTTCAAAAAAGATGATTTCATACCTAACTTTTAAAAGCATAGAAGCCATGCTGCCGGCTGAAATATTTATGAAAGTGCACAAATCGTTTGTGGTGTCGCTTCCAAAAATAGAAAGCCTTAATGGAGAAGAAATACAGATAGGAGCCTTTACCATTCCTATAAGCCGCAACCTGAAAGAGGAGGTGATGGAAAGGGTAGTGAATAAGAAGGTGGTGAAGAGGTAGGATGAGGCGGGAGCTTAGCCATTTTGTTTATCCCTTCATCATGTTTTAAAGCAGTCCTTAACACCTCAGAAAGTCATATCTAAGTGGCATTAACAAAGTTTAACAGGTTTTTAGGAATAATTTATTCTTATTATGGTTCTTGTTTTTTTTACAAAATGATGCTGAAATGCAGTAACTTAAAAACAGTGTTCAGTTAACAAAAACCACCGTTAAATAAATTGTTTCCGGCATTCAACGATTGCCAGGTTGCTAAAATATAATCTACCGATATATTCGCGTCCCTTTTAAAAATACTTGAACTTAGATGCAACTGTATGCCGTACAAAACGTTACTATAGTTGTAAGCTAACAAAGCTGATGCGAACCGTTTCTATTATATTGATAAGTTGCCTTACGTTGTTATCATCAACGGTACTTGCTAAAGATATTCCTTCCCAAAAGGCAAAGAAGAAGCTACAGCACTCCTCCATTACGTTTGCCAAAAAATATAAGCGCACAACTGCAAAATTGGTAAACTATGCTGCCCGTAAAGAACGCAGGCTCAATAAAAGAGACTCTGTAAAAAACATTCCTTTTAACCAGTTGAATCTGCATTTTAAACATCAAAATGACAGCATTGGAAAATTAACCTTTAATACCAGCAACAAGAGAGAAATAAAATATCAGCGGGCGCTGATGGTTACAGGTCTGTGCGATGAAACCAACAGGGCTTATAACGGACTGTTGTATGGTATAAAAAGAGACAGCACTGCCGGTAAAAGGCACCTGAAATTTAAAGCAGATCTGGATAAAAAAACCTTTTATACCCGCATTAAAAACCGATACGCCAAACAGGAGATGGCAAACGCCTTAAAAAAGTATGATCCAGGAATACTTAAGGCAAAAAAAGAAGCCATGGAGTTAAATATAAACTACCGCACCGGACTTACGGATAAAATTCCGGATAAGCTGCAATCCAAGAAAAATGTATTAAAGAGTTTACCACAAAATAAGCCGGGTGCAGGTACCGATACCAAATCGACCCTGAACCAGAATATGCAAAATTCCCTTAAAACTTTTGAAACGAAAAGAAACAGTGCTATTGACCTGGAGCATTTAAATGACACAGCAGCATTTAACATTAATCCATACAGAGGTATACCGTTTAAACAAAAGTGGGTAGTAGGCACCAACTGGGAATTCAGAAAGGCATCTTTTGCCCCGGCCGTACTGGAACTGGCTATTACCAGCGGATATAAGGTAAATAAACGCACCACCCCTTTTATTGCCATGAGCTATATACTGGGGATGGGGTATCATATTTCTGATATACGCTTTACTCATGAAGGTTTTGGGTTGAGGGCAGGTGCTGACTATTTGGTAAGGGGTAATGCAGGCATTTTTTTATCAAATGAATTAACCCTGGCTAAACTCCATAAAGAGGGTGGAGAAACAGCATACCAAAGTGGATATCAATACCTGCTTGGTGTGTTTGTAAAATCCGGTGGCAGCAAAAAGGGAATGAAAATATCGGCAGGGTATAACCTGAGGCATTTGTTTGATCCTTACCATCAGCGTGCCTTTACTGTAAGGGTTGGAATAGAATAATTTAAATCAAAAGAAAAACAATATGAAAACGTTCAGATCAATTTTAGTTCTCTTGTGTTTAGGTGCTTTACCTGCATATGCACAGGATTTTATTCAGGACTGGGGCACCTATACCAGCCCATCTCCTGATGCCATGGCCATGACAAAATTTAGCGGGGCTTCTGTAAATGAGGTTACAGGTTCTGTAGGGTTAACCATTCCATTGGTTAGCGTTTCTCAGGGAGCCTATTCTTTTGGGGTTGGATTGGGTTATTTTTCAAATGGCATACGGGTAAATGAATATGCATCAAGGGTTGGTTTGGGCTGGGCTTTACAGGCCGGTGGAAGCATTACCCGCATTATACGCGGAAAGCCTGATGATGAGCCCAACGCATACGGAACATATACCAATTACCCTACTGAACAACAGGTTGCAGATGGTGTTTATGATACTGAACCTGATTTTTACGTGTATAATTTATGTGGCCGTAGCGGTAAATTTTATATCGTGCCAGGTACCAACGAGGCTAAAATTATTGGTGGAGATCCTTTAAAAATTGAATTTAGTTTTTCAACCGGGATTACCATTTACGATGAAAATGGAAATAAGTTTGAGTTTAATACAATTGAATCAACCTCAGTAATGGGGTATTATCCAAGTGGGCAACCAGTTAGCTTACAAGGCAGTACTGTAACCGGATGGTTTTTGGACAAAATTGTTCTCGCTGATTTAACAGAAATAAATTTTTCTTATGGAGCGCTCACCTTTCAAACATATGGTGGAATGCGGGAAGTATTAACTGCCAAAGAAAATTTAGGAACTGATGCTTGCGGAAATTCCATTGCATGTAACACCAGAGTTAACCTTCCAAGCTACTATAACCGGATTGCTATGACCAATTTTCATAACTCAGTTCGATTAACAGAAATTACATTCGAAAGTGGGAAAGTAAAATTTATATACCAGCCTTCAACGCGTGCAGATATTTTATATGATTATGCTTTATCTCATGTCCAGTTAACTACGCCTGATAACTCAGTAATCAAAGATTATGAATTAACACATACATATCTTTCCGGTCGGCTTATGCTTCAGGAGGTTAAACAGGTATATTTTACCTCATATATTAATAAGTACACCTTTTCTTATTACGAACAACCATTGTTTCCCGGGTATGGAACCGCATATGCACAGGATAAATGGGGTTTTTACAACGCAGCACCTTCTGTAACTATTGATGGTTTGGCCACCTTACTGCCACCCGTTGAATCATCGGCCACTGCGGCAGTTAATGGTGTCATAGTTAGTCAATCTACAGGTGCTATTATTTTCAGAGGTGCTAATCGAAATACAAACAGTGCAGTTATTCATAGTCTGTTAATGAAAAAAGTAATTTTTCCCTCAGGCGTTTCCGATGAGTTTCTTTTTGAAGAAAATGTAATAACCGCAAGAAATCCATTAACAGGAAATGATAATGTTGTTTCATCCGGGCCGGGAGTGCGCGTTAAATATATAACCCACAACGATGGAAATGGAAAAATAAGCTATACCCATTATACTTATGAGGGGGCTTTTGCCATGGCTGCTGCTATTTTTAAAGACTATAGGTTTCTGAAGAGCTATTTGGTGCACTATCAATGTATACCTGAAGGGTATAATAATAATACTTACGTTCCTAATTGTGATACATACTTTCTTACCTCCGATACCTGGCAAAGGCTTGGTGGCATACTAAGTCCAAATGTGCATTATCAGATCGTTACCTCTACTCAGTGTACTGATATAAATAATATTCAAACATCAGGTATTGGCAAAACCACCAACACATATAGCGTAGATCAAACTTATCAACCGGCATCCACCTCTTATTTTATACGGGAATTTTTATTTGGTAAGTTATTAAAATCAGAAGTGAAGAACAAAGCAGGTAGTACAGTAAAAAAAATAGAGTTTACTTATGGTAATTATAATATTCATTCGCTAGGGGGTAAACATTTAAAAAAATTTATTGCGTTTAATGGTTCAACTGTTTACCAATACGTTGATTATTACCTTCACTCCGGAGCATATGTACTTACTCAAATAAAAGAGTATAACTATTCATCTGATAATGCATCGTTTCTTTTAACCACCACCGATTTTCAATACCCAACCAACAATATTGCCATCCCTTCTAAGAAAATAACCACCAAAGCCGATGGCAGCAAAATATCAGAAATGTATAAGCGTGCTTATGATTATGGCATTACAGCCACAACATCATTGTCGGCTCCGGATAACCATACCCTTGCCGTTCAAAAAATGCTGCTCAGTCATATTCTTACTCCGGTGGTGGAGCGTGTAGTAGTGCTTAATGAAGGAACTGCTTCTGAAAAAGTGGCTGGTGCCAGCCTTCAAACTTTTGCGCTAAGCGGGCAAATTCTTATTCCTTACAAATCATACGCGTTAAAAACAACAACACCAGCGCCTTTAAGTTCGTTTACGGCATCTGCTATAAATCCTTATTCCGGAGCCTTTACCTTTTCCACCAATTACGAGCAAACAGCACAGGTACTTTATACTTCTCCTAAAGGAACGGTAATGAGCACTTCGCAACGCAACCAGCTTGGTACGGTGCTGCTCGATCACCAGCAACGTTTTCCGGTTTTTAAAGCGGAAAATGCTGATGTAAACAATATTGCCTATGCCGGGTTCGAACAATACGAATACCACAACCCCGGAGGTACCTTTAGCACTCCTTACAATAGCTTAAGCTGGACCCTTACCACCAATGCCGGATGTGCCAGAAATATTTTCAGTACCACCGCCTTTGCCGGTAAAACAAGCCTTGATATGGCAGGTACAGATTGTTCTCCGGTTCTTATTCTCGGGTCGGCATTAAATACCGGAAAAACTTACAAACTTACTGCCTGGGGGCAAAATGTGCCTCCATACGTATATAACTCATCAGGGCAAATGATTAATAACCCTAAAACCCTCGATCAGGTGGGTTCGTGGAATTTGTATGAGTGGACCATTACCAATACCAGTTTTGTGAAGTTGGTAGGCAATAGCTTGGTTGATGAGGTAAAACTGCTTCCTGTAGGTGCATCAGGCAGTTCTGTGGTTTATGATCCGATGATAGGAACCACTGCAGTTTCTTCTGAAAACAATACCTATTCCTGGTATGAGTATGATGCTTTTGGCAGACTCAAAACCATTTACGACCATGAAAGAAATATTCTCAAACGGTATGAGTTAGAGCAACAGGTAAGCCAGTATTAATTCCCTTTAGTTAAAAGATTAATGTTAAGTTTTATGAAAACGATAATAAAAAAATATAGTTTAAGTCTGGTATTGCTGTTTGTAACCCTCTTTGCCCAGGCACAGGATCAGGCTGCAAATACACCGGATGATACCAAACGCCAGGCTACACCAACGGCTGCCTTAAAAACCTTAAACAACCTGGCTCCCGGGTATAAGGTAAATATCATCAGGGAAATTACTCCGCTTAAACCGGTAAAAAACAATACCGAGTTGGGCAATATCAGAAACCGTTTTGCGGAGTGCCGGCTTAAAGCAACATACACCGATGGGTATGGAAGAACGGTACAAACCGTGGTGAGAAAAAATGCAGGCAGCGCATCTGATATTGTACAATACCACGAGTACGATGCCTTTGGACGGGAGTTGTTTACACCATTGCCTTTTACCGTGCCGGAAACGGAGGATAACCATGCGGGCAGATTTAAGTTAAATGTGGCTTCGCAGCTTAGCTCTACCTATGTGAGCAATTTAAAATATACCTCAGAATATTATTTCTATACGCAGGCCGATTATGATGATTCTCCTCTGAACCGGGTGAAAAAAACCTATGCCCAGGGTAATGCATGGGCAGGATCAGATAAAGGAGTAAGTAATGAGGTTTACCCCAATACATCTGAAAATATAATGCAATGGGTTGTTGCCTACCCGCAGGGAAGTTTGCCAGCCAGTGCAGGTGCCTATGCTGCCAATACGCTTTGGGTAAAAAAGTTTACCGATGAGGACAACAATACCGGTTTTGCTTTTTATGATATGGATGGTAAAATGGTTTGTAAACAACAAACCATCAGCACAGCTACCCGCACCTATTATGTGTATGATGATTTAGGCCGCCTGCGTTTGGTAATACCTCCTTTGGCTGTAAAAGAAATTTCATTAAACTCCAATACCCTTTCTCAAACCATTAGCGATAATTTATGTTTCAGAAATGAGTATGACGAACTGGGAAGGCAGGTATTAACCAAAAAGCCCGGAGTGGGCCATACTGTTTTGCATTATGATCATAAAGATCGGGTTATCCTTTCGCAGGATGCCATACAACGCAGCAAAAACGAGTGGGTATTTGTTAAGTACGATATCCATGGCAGAATGATACAATCGGGTGTATACAACACCACCGCACTGGCCTGGCCTGCCCCGGGTGTTACCAACCATATCCTCAACTACCTTACTGAAGAGGAAGTATACACTCAGGCTGGTTACAAAACGACTTTCCCCGATACCAAATTTTATATTACCTATTATTATGATGAGTATGCTTTTACCACGCGTACCTTTAATACCAATTACACACAGATTGCAGAAGGGTATGCCAATGGTGTTTCGCAAAATACGTTTGGTAAACTTACCGGAACCAAAACCATGTTGTCCGATCAAATCACAGAAGTATTAAGCGTAAATTTTTATAACAAGAGGGGAGAACTGATTCAGGTACAAAATCAGTTGCACAATACCGGATGGAGTACGCTGGCAATGGGCTATGATTTTAACGGGCGCCTGGTAAAAAGCATTTTTCAGCAAAGCAGCAATTGGGTTATTACCAAAAAATATAATTATGATGCATACGACCGGTTAAAAAATGTGTCGCACAAAATAAACAATGCCGCCAATTACCGCGAGCTGGCAGGTTATTATTATGATGAGCTGGGCAGGCTAAAATCCAAAACACTGGGCAATATGCGCCATCCGGTTTTTTATGAGTACAATATACGCAACTGGATTACCGGCATAAACCGTCAGTTTTTAGACAATAAGGAAAACGGACAGTATTTTGGAATGGAGGTGCACTATACCCACGGATTTAATACCACGTATTTAAATGGAAGGGTGGCAGGTATACGCTGGCGTGCCAAAGGAAGCAAAAACGAGTTGCGCTCCTATGCCTATGATTATGATGAAAAGGGACAGCTTACCATGGCCAATTATCTCTACAAGGATGAAGCTGCTATTGTGCCACCACAGGAGGCCAACTGGCAAAAAGGGCCCAAAGATTTTACAGCAAGTAATATGACCTACGATGAAAACGGAAATATGCTAAGCATGAAACATATGGGCTACGATGGCGTAAATCCATTTGTGCTCGATGATTTAACTTACGAGTATGAGGCAGGTACCAATAAACTTAAAAAGGTAACTGAAGATGCCGCCTCTCAAAGTAAAGACAATAGTATACACAACGGGTTGGCCGATTTCAGGGATGTAAACTCCGGTGACGATTATACCTACGATGCCAACGGAAACCTGGCCTCCGATAAAAACAGGGGGATTGTAAAAATAGAAAACTACTGGTTTAATATTAACAAACCCCTGGAAACGGAATACAGCAGCACCCAAAAAGTATTGTATACTTACGATGCAGCCGGAAACCTGTTGCGCAAAAAGGTGATACAGGATGGCAGCAACCAATCCCTGGTTACCACTTTTGATTATTTTGGGGATATTATTTACCGCAACGGGCAACCCTTTATGATCATACATGATGAAGGCAGGGTACGTATTGAAAACCCGTCATCGGCCGCACCCACTTTAAATTACGATTATTATATTAAAGACCATATTTCCAATGTGCGTTGTATTATTACAGAAGAGGGCATGCAAAGTACCGATCAGCCCGAAGATCCTATGGATCCGGTATTTAATCCCGGCACCTATGCAGGCGCGGTATCCGGAGATCAGCCCGGTGTATTGCCTCCGGTGATGTACCTGGCTACCAGCGAAGTGCTGAATAATAACCTGGAGAACCAGTTGTTTGAAAACATCAGCGAAACCCGTGCCGACAGGCCACTCAGTGAAGATCCGGAAGATGTGAATGCCGCTAAATTGAACCCAACCACCGGGCAGGCTGTGGGCCCCGGCTTATTGCTGCGCGTAATGGGGGGCGACCGGATACAATTAGGGGTGGAGTCTTTCTTTTACAGTTTGGATAACAGTGTACCGGCCATTTCTATGCAAACCCTGGTAAGCAGCATTGTTTCATCACTGGCAGGTTTGGGTGGTGCCATGGGTACAGATGGATTTTACAGTTCTACCCAGGCAGCCACTGTTACTGCGGGCGATATTAATATGGCCTTAAGCAATATACAACCACCGGCAGGGGGCGATACCACCATACCACGGGCTTACCTTAATTACCTCATGTTTGATGAGAGCATGCACCTGATGGAAGATGCCAGCGGAGCCATACAGGTGGCGCAGGCCAATGCGTGGCAAAATATGGATGTACCGGAGTTTACCGTGCCACAAAACGGATATATTTATGTATTTACCACCAACTCCAGCCTTGCCAATGTGCGCACAGATAATATGTATGTAATACATTGGAAAAGCCGCCTGCTGGAGGAGTTTAATTATTACCCTTTTGGTTTATGTTTTGATGTGAGCCGCCAGGTTGGGGCACCAAAAAGTGATAACAAATACAATAGCCAGTTTATAGAGCAGGATGAGTTTGCGGATGCCAGTGGCGACCGTTTTGGGCTCGACTGGTACGATTTTGCAGCCCGCAGCTACGATCCCCAGATTGGGCGCTGGATGCAGCCAGATCCATTGATGCAGCACAATAGCCCCTATTTGGCCATGAGCAATAATCCTATTATATTTACGGACCCAATGGGGTTGTGGGATTATGTGGCGGTTGATGTGTATGGAAACGAGGTGGCCAGAGCCTATGTTCCGGGAACTGAAAATGGACCGGATCGTATTTCCTTGGCCAAACTAACAGAAAGAGGAACATGGGAATTGCTGGGAGTAATTACCGAGGCAAGATTAGCAGTAATGAGAGGAATGAGGGGACCAATACTTAGGCAAGAGGATAGAGAGCAACCGGAAATAAACAATATGGGTTGGGGGATTGTTGGGGTTTCTATTGCAACAAATAATAAGGCAAGGCATGTAAAAGCGGAGCAGGATTATAGTGAAAGGATGAACAAGTTAAATTCGAGTGTAGGATCATCCAGCAATAACATTATTCAAGCAGGAATATCTTCAGATGACTATTGGTTAGGTCCTGCGTTAATAACGGCTGGTTCGCGATTTAAAGCATTAAAGCCTGTTGCTGCGCTTGGCTCACAACCTGGATCATCCATAACTTCAACGGTTTTATCTAAAAGTATGCCATTAAAAATGCCATTTAGATTTGCGGGAACTACAAATCTTGGAAGGATGATTGCTCGAACATTGCCAATGGTACATGTTGGGGTTGTATTAACAGCCTTAAGCATAGAAGATGCTGTTAGAGAAATTTCGCCTACCTTTGACATGATTGTAGGGATGAGAGATTTTAAAATGGGAAGAGTAAAATAGCTAATAGGTAATTACCATAGAAATGAATACATTTATTCCATATACAACGCAAGAAATTTTTAATATTTTACGGATTAACCAAGAAGTTTTTGCTCAGATTGATAAAGAAGTTGACGTGAAATTAGTTGAAAAACATGACTCCATTCTTAATTGGAGAAAAATGAATGATTTGGATGGGTGGGTTGAACTGTATAAACATCAGAACAAAATATTTGACCTTTCTTTAAGTCAGTTTGATTGGATTGATGCAGTTATGCCAGAGCAAGAAAAAACTGTTTGGCAACTTTGCGAGTTTATTGCAACTCATGCTAAAAAAGAGGTAATCCAACCTGTAAAGATTATGGGTATAGATTGTTTAAGTGCAGCCATTTTTTTTTCTCTTAAAAAGGATTTGGCTAAATATGGCCTAGATGTAGAAAATATAAAGCCAAGCTCGCCAATAAGTTTTTTTACAGATTACGAGAATTTTCCAAAGTTAGTAGCTGTAGTTTCTCGTAAAGGTGTATCTCTTTCTGATTCGATAAAACTGAAACATGAACTGGGGAATAACTTTTTGCAAATGCTTGTTGAGAAAATATATTTTTATAATTCAAAGAAATATATAGATACTGGTGGTGTGAAAACATTTAGAGATTTAACTTTAAGGATTCTTAAAAATGAGCTTAATTGTATCCATAGATAATAATCACTTAAGCGGAATTAAAGAGCCTCACCTTTCGTAAGGTTGGAAACAGTATTTAGGGATGTTTTTTATGAGCTAAAGGCTATAAGTTGACGATAAATTTGATGTAAGAAAGCCTATTGGGTAGTGTTCTGCTTGTTCTTTGAAAATGAGTGATAAGTGTTAAATTATATGGAATCTTAATTGGTTGAAAATGTAAACCACGCGAAGTGATTCGCGCGGCAGCGAAGCCTAGGACCTAGGTCAACAAGTATCTGGATGACTGTTGAAAAACTAATACTCGAACAAAATGGAGTTAATATAATAACTCATATAAAATAAGCTTATGATTAATATCTTAAAGTTTTTTTATTCCCCTATGACAACAAAAAGGAAAATACTTGATATTGTAGATGATATAAAACTTATTATTCGATCTCTTTGTGAAGAAGAATTTTGGATTGACTGGTATGGGGCTTACAATATTGATCCAAAGAATTTAGTGATTTGGATTTGTGTAGAATCGGATAAAATAAAATCAAAACTTGAATCAAATCCCGAATTAGTTAATAAGCTTAGAGAAACTCTCGTAAAATATAATTACCCTGAGCAAGCAATACCTTTTGTTCATATAGGGTTTGAATCACAGGAAACTGTTGATAGAGAGTCAAAGGGTAATTGGTATCTTCACTTTAAATAGTTGCCGCTAATGGGGGATAGACGATTATTAGAGAAGGAATGAAGTGTGTTAGCGTGAAAGCAGCTAAACGTGAGGGTGCTATTTGGTTTATAACTGAGTTGCCAATACTAATAGAAAAGGAAGTGAATGTGATATATAAATAATTGCAATATGAATATTGAAAAAATAATAGAAGAAGATTTTATTGGTAGGTGTTTCACTCCTTGTTCTTTGTGATTGTGCCGTAAATGTTAAATTGTAAGTAATCTTAATGAGTAAGCCACGCGAAGGGTTTCGCGCGGCAGCGAAGCGGAGCAGGAGTTTAGCGAGAAGATGCTTCAACGTGTTAATACGGCCAAACAAGTAACTTTTGGGACAGCACTAGCAATATGGAATATTGGTACATCTACTGCGATTTCACGAAAAGAAATAAATACAATTAGTAAGGCTACAGCTTATGAAAGAAAGGTGTATTCTAATTTAGGGAAATACTCATTGAGGGCAGGGAGAATAGTTACTGGAGCTGATATCGGTTTAACACTTGCACAATACCATTACACAAAAAACAAGACTTGGGGGGTGGAGGCTAAGCTATATACAAACCTTACAATTGGTTTCATGGGATTAAGTAAAGATCCAAGAGTAGGTAGTATTGCAGTGATTTTGAGTGTAGCTGAAACGGCTGGAGCATTTGACCCTTTTTATAATGAGATGGACAAACTTCAGTATTTTAGCCAACCTCCTGCCTATTTTGGGGGACCTAATCCTCGATAAAATGAGAAATTTCTTAGATTATATCTATTTCCGTTTTTATGATTTTTTAACCATATTTAGATCATATGATATCTACTTTGCTGTTATCCATGTCATAGCATTGCTTCAAGTGATTGTGATAATAGCTTTGGTGCCATTGAATAGTTTCTTTTCAACAGATATGCTTTATAAAAATGCCTATTGGGGAAGTATTGCATATCTTGTATTGATAGGTATTAATTATCTATTGTTCTTAAGGAAAAAAAGGTATCTTCAAATTATTGCTAAGTTTGAAAAGGAATCAAAAAGAGTAAAAGTAATGGGCCGTATAAGTGTAGTGGTATCCATCGCTATACTTTGGTGGCTTTTTATTAAGTAAACAAATAATGGGAAAAGTGCGCTATTACTGCCTTTACGTCAGATGCTATGACTTATTAGAAACGCTTGTTAGCTATTGGGATAGTGTCCTAAATAGTTCATTAATATTAGGGTAAATGATAAATTGTAAGGAATCTTAATTGCTTGAAAATGTAAACCACGCGAAGGGTTTCGCGCGGCAGCGAAGCCTTAAATCCAGCTACAACTGGAAATAATTTACTTGGCTTAACTTACCCAGGAGGGGATAATCCAAGGTCTTACAATGGAAAGTACAATTACTCTTATGTGCCTGTTAATCTTGCAGAATATCCAGCTATTGGGCATGATAAAAGGTATGACAATTTGAGAATTAAAGGAGCAACGGGATTGTTTACAGATGTCAGGGCAGTTGGGGTCGACTGGAAATTTGTTAGTGAAGAACTCAGAATAGCGGTAAACCCAACATTAAATAGTTCAGATAGGATGTCAGCAGCTATAGTGGGAATTGGTTTAGGATTAGGCTCCTTGCCCAAAACATTATTACAGCTTAGCAGGCCTTATGGATACATAGAAGCGGTAAATTGGTATAATATCAGCAACATAGGAGTAAACAACGCTCCAGTTATTCATAAACATTAACTTATTACTAATGAAATCACTTATGATATTGGCCAAATGCCTACTTATTGCAACAATTCTTTCGAAAATTAGCGCATGCAACCTATCTCCAGGTAGTTATCCATATGCAGAAGAGTATGAATTAGATTATCCAATAGAAGAGGTAAAAACAGCTATAGATAATTTTAAGGTGGAGCATTCAGAGTTTGTTGTCCCAAAAGTTACTATTGAAAATAAGGGGGCTTGGGATTTGTCTGATGCAAAATCGCAAGATATTGATCAATTATATTATTTTTATTTCTATTATAAGAGTGAAAATAAGATATTGCATACCTGGATAAGACCTCTGGGGAAGAATAGAACAACATTTGCTTTTGTAAGCATTAATAAAGGCTTGGATATTGGAAACTGGAAAAATATAAACAAAGACTTTAGTCACTCTGAGAATAGAGTAGAAAAGAAAAAATTTGAAACTATTATTTTAGATCGGATTAAAGAGAATATGGTTAATAGGCGATAATTTAGTTTGAGTAATGACACACAGCTTTGATCTTCCTAATATATTAACAACATAATTCTTGAAGAAGATATTCTTGTTTCTGAGTGACCGCGCGAAGGGTTTCGCGCGGCAGCGAAGCAGTTGGGGCGATAGAACTAAGCTGGGTGTTAATTTAGGTATTACAGGAGTAGGATTAATTAAGCATCCAACAGCCCAGTTAACTGCTATAAGTCTAGGTATCGCAGAAACTGCAGGTGCATTTGATGGATTGTATGACTATGCAGATGCTACCGAGAAATCTGGAATTTTGATAGTCCCTGGTATTTATTCTCCAATGCCTTTTATATTTAAAATTAAATGAAAAAAGCATATCAATATCTCTATTATAGAGCCAATGATTTGTTAAGTTTAACAGGTAATTATGATTTGGCCTGGGGTGCATCACATTTTATGGCGCTTATTTTTGGTCTCTTATTGATGCGGGTATTATTCTTTTACGGGGAATTATTAAATGTATTCACCATGGGAATATTTGGTGTCGGTTCGTTTTTAGGTCTCCATATTCTCAATTACTTTGTGTTTTTAAAGAATAACCGCTACAGAGAAATTATTAAACAATATGCAAAAGAGACTAGCACTACGAAAAAACTAAGGCGATTAATCCTTGTGATTACTGTGGCTGCATTGATTTACTCACTTTTTTAATTTAGTAGAAGAATAGAACAGAAAATCCTAGCCATATTGTAAAGAAATTGAAATAGGGGAAGAAGCGATAACGCGAGAGGTTTCTGGCGGCCGCGAAGCCTGTAAATGTGATAAGTTTAGGATTTTAATTTGATATTATGTTTATACATTCTGATGACTATTTAAATTTTAATTCACCTTTAATAATAAAGGAAATTAACGTTTGCAAGAAAAAGTTCTTTGGTAAGTATTTTTGCATTGAACTTGAAAAGATAATAACCGTTGTTTCTCCTCAGTGCGGACGAATTGAAACAAACAAGCTGATTTTGGAACAACGATTTCCATTTAATTTGCTTGGGTCAAAAAGGTACCCTATCGAAATTTTAATATTAACCCCAAATTACTATGATAAAGGCACTAACATTTGTAAATGTGTTTTAGCAATAGGCTATTTATATGATGGTTTACCTGAATATGAAAATAATAGATATACCTAACTTTTGCAAAGACTTGTGAAATTGAGGTAAAATAATAGAAGAAGATTTTATTGGTAGGTGTTTCACTCCTTGTTCTTTGTGATTGTGCTGTAAATGTTAAATTGTAAGTAATCTTAATGAGTAAGCCACGCGAAGACTTTCGCGCGGCAGCTAATCACTTTCCAACTTCTTTACCCATTCAAACTAAACTCAAACCTGCTCCCTTTTCCTGGTTCGCTGTATGCAGTGAAATGACCTCCGTGTTTTTCTATAAACGATTTTATCAATATTAAACCAAGACCTGTTCCTTTTTCCTTTTGGGTTCCTCTTGTCGACCCTATGAGCATATTTCCTCTTGAATGGTTGATCATCTTTACCTGATCGGGGGGCATTCCGGTTCCGTTATCAGAAACCTCAAATACAAACTTTTGCGGAATGTAGTTTATAACAATGGTTCCATTAGTATATGTAAATTTAATTGCATTGGTAAGGAGATTGCGTAGAATAAAGGTAAACATCTCCTTGTCGGCTGTGATATTTAATTTTTCAGGAATTTGCACCATCAGGTTCAGTTGCTTTTCATGTAAAGAAGCATTCAGCAGTTCTTTCAACTCGTCAACCACTTCAGAAACAAGGAAAGTTGATTTTGAAACATGAATGCCTTTAATCTGGCTGTGTGCCCAGTTTAGCAGGTTGTCGAGCATATCTGAGGTTCGCCCCGATATCAGACTTAATTCTTTAGCAAGACTTTTTAGTTCGGTTTCCGGTATATCTTTACTTAAAATTAAATAACCCAACATTTGGGTGCTTGCAAGTGGAGCACGCAAATCATGGCTGATGATACCAAATAGCTTATCTTTTGTAGAATTCAGTTCACTCAATTCTTTATTCAGACGGTCTGTTTTTTTCTTGTTAAAAAGTATGATGCCAATAATAAAAGCGACTGATAAAAACAAAATAATGACTGAAAGAATGATGAGGTATAGTTGTTGTTTCCGGTTTTCATTATCTACTTTTAACCGTTCATTTTCTTCTGTTTTTTTTCCTGTTTCATATTTAATGCTCATAGCAGCCAGTTGTTTGGTTTTTGCCGCATCAAACAGGCTATCGTTATATTGTTTATGTATCTGGTAAAAAAATAAGGCTTCTTTATGGTTCCCATTTATCTGATGAATTTGTGAAATGAGATAGGAGAGGGCAGATGATATATCAAAGAGATGACCTTCCATAGCTGCATCTATGTTTCTGCTTGCAATTTCTAGTGCATCCCGGTATTTTTTTAAATCAAAATAAACCTTGCTTAGCTCGGCTTCAATCGAAATAAGAGGTACTGCAGCACCAATTTCGTTTGCGTGTTTTGCTCCTTCTTTTAAGTAAATAATGGCACTATCCGGATTTCCTTTACGTTGATAATATTTACCCAGTATTTCATAATAGGAGGTGAAGAAAAAAGAATCTCCATTTTTTCCAATTGTTTTCAGGGCTTTATTCAGGTGGTATTTTGTTTTTTCATAAAGATGAAGTTTAAGGTATATCTCGGCCATTGAACACTCTATGGTTGCTGCGTAAACAGTATCTTCCGATAAGTAATAATTTTTACCAGCCTCATTCAGATAAAGCAATGCCTTTTGAGTATTGCCAAAATCATTTTCCACACTGCCTATAATTTGCTGGCTTATTGCCATTCCGAGTTGATTGCCCGCTTCTTTGTTTTTTTCAAGGGCTTGTATGGCATACAAATAGGCATGTTGCAGGTCGTTGGAAAAAATAGCCGCATTAGCCATATTGTTTAATGCAATTCCCTGGTTTCTTACATTTCCGATAGCAAGAGCACCCTCATAATTCAGCCTGTTGTAATAAAGTGCACTATCAGGCTGGTTGTTTAACTGAGCCATGGTGGCGAACTGGGAATAAAAAACATAGGTATTGCTCCAGCCTGATTTTTGGGCCAGTTGAATACCTTTTACGGCAAAATCGTATGATTCAGATAAATTACTGAATACTTCCAGTTTCGATAATTGCAGGTAAATATTAGCCCTGATGGTATCATGCAAAGATGTAGCTGCTAATCTGAGCAGACTATCTTTTGTATGGCTTTGTGCAGCAGCAGGTATCAATGCCACTATACCTGAAAGAAGGATGAAATACCTTTTTAAATTATCATACATGCCGGGTAAAAATAGGAAAATTATCATCATATTTGAAAATAAGCCTTACTATGAAATGTGTAATTGTAGATGATGTGTCTATTGATTCAAAGTACTTGAAGGAACTTTGCGGGCAGGCAAAACTTTCTGTTACCGGTACCTTTGATGATGCCGTTGCTGCCCTCGATTTTATAAAAAGCAATGAGGTGGATATTGTTTTTCTTGACATTGATATGCCGGGAATAACAGGGCTGGAGTTGGCAACACTTATTCCAGAACAGGTATTGGTTGTTTTTGTAAGCAGCTATAAAGAATATGCTGTAAATGCTTTTGATATTTCAGCATTTGATTTCCTAAGCAAGCCGGTTAAATTATCCCGTTTAATTACATCTGTTCAACGTGCCGAGGAACACCTGTCCAATAAAAATACAGGAGGAGGGAAGGCCAATCAGGAGGGATTTATATTAAAACTCGATGGCGTATACAAACGGTTTCAGTATGATGATATTCTTTATCTTGAGTCTATGTCGAATTTTATGAAGATACATACCCGTGATAAGGTATGGGTTAGTTATGGCACTGCTTCTTTTTTTGAGGAAAACCTGCCTGCACATATTTTTATGAGGGTTCACCGGCAGTATATCGTTAACCTGCGCAATATGGAGTCGTTTACATCAACGGAATTGACAATTAACGGTAAAAGTATTCCAGTGGGTGCTGCCTATAAAGAAGTTTTCCTGCAAAGAGCCCTGGATAAAAGTTATCTGAAAACGCGTTAGTTTACTACTATCCAGCGGACAGTAATGGTATTGGAACCGCCTGTAGTATTGTTTACATTAATCTGAATCTGGTTGGAAGAGGTATGGGTGTATCCGGTTAAACAATAATGGCCGTTGGCTCCTTCCACACTTATCATTAAAACAGGCTGATATCCCAGGTTATGATTCCACGTAATGGTATGAACACTTCCTGCATTGATGGTAGCCAGTTGGTTAAAGGAGTTTTGTTTTACCATTCCTGTAGCCTTTATATTTCCTTCCACTACCAGTTTTTCATTGGCTTCAATCTGGTCTCCTCCGATTACCGTATTTCCGACTTGCTGAATGTATAAAGGGGCCCAGGCATTTAATGCGACATTGTGAGAACCAATGGTAGCCTTGCCAAATAAGTTACCCATTATCACCCTTGCCGAGTCGGACGATGATCCAAAATTACCTGCTATCCAGTCTGTGGTGCCGCTGCCGTTATTGGTTGATGATACGATAAGTCCTCCTGTTCCTTTTACTTCCAGTTTTTTTACCGGAGTTACCGTACCAATGCCCATTCTGTTATTTGTTTGATCCCAGAAGAGTTGGGCATTATTTTGTGTTACGGTTGAGCCATTGCTAAACAAGATGCTGCCACTTGTTAAGGATGGGAGAGAAAACTTATTATTGAAGGTGCTCCAGTCTGTTGCACTCAGGTAACCGCTTGTACTTCCTGTAGCCTGAGTAATGCCTATGGTTCGGCTGGCACCCAAACTGCCACCACCGGTAAGTGGTCCACTTACAGAAAAGGTGATATTGGTATCAGATTTAGTGTCCAGTGCAGCGTTTGAAACTTTATTATTAAAAGTATTCCAGTCTGTATTGCTCAGGTATCCGTCTGTAGTGGTATTGGCCTGCGAAATACTGAGGGTTCTGTTTGCGGATAAGTTACCTCCACCATTTAAAGGACCTGATGTTGTGATATTGATGTTGGTATCTGCCTTTGCCATTACACTGGAGGCCGATGCTTTGCTGTTAAAGATGGTCCAGTCTGTACTTGTTAAGAACCCATTTGTGGTGCTGTTGGCATTGCCTGCTGAATTAAGCTTATTATTAAAGGTATTCCAATCTTCTTTACTTAAGTATCCATCTTCGGTTGCACTTGCTTTTTTTATTTCAATAATCGGAGCACTAAATCTGTTTTCAACGGTTAGGGGATGATTTACATTCACATCTGTAACGGTTCCCTCATTGTCTTCCCCAGCACGCGAAATAGTGCCATTGGCATCAATAACCATTTTCCATTTTTTATCAGGTATATACGTTGGCATAGCCAGTTGACGCATGGTAACGTATCCATAAACATGTAAGTTTTTCCATTGATTTAAGTTATTGTTTATAGCACCCAAAGCAGCATCACCATTTAAATTTCCCATAACCAATCTGTCCCCACTTGGTCCTCCAAAATTTCCGGCTATCCAATCACTGGTTCCAGTAAAATCACCTAAAGAGTTTGTTGTTCCTGTGCCCAAAACCCTGCTATTTACGGTTAATGTCCCGTTGGTCTGGTTGGTGCCAATTGCCAGTTGCTGTGTTGAGTCTCTCCAAAACAACTTACTGTTATTTTGCCCTATGGCCGACCCATTGCTGAACAATAAACTACCCGAAGTAAGGTTAGGTAAATTAAACTTGTTGTTAAAGGTATTCCAGTCCGCACTACTCAGGTATCCATCAGTAGTGGTATTGGCTTGGGTAATGCTAAGTGATCTGTTTGCCGATAAATTACCGCCACCGCTTAATGGGCCGGAAGTGCTTATGGTAACTGCCGAGTCGGCTTTGGAAGACATACTTACAGATGATGCTTTGCTGTTAAATGTACTCCAGTCAGTCGCACTTAAATACCCATCTGTACCGGCACTGGCTTGCGTAATACCAATGGTTCTGCTGGCACCCAAACTACCGCCACCTGTAAGCGGTCCACTTACAGATAAAGTAACGGACGAATCGGCTTTTGCGTTTAATGCAGTTGACGAGGCTTTGTTGTTAAACGTATTCCAGTCAGTGGAAGTGAGGAAGCCGGTTTGGGAAGCACCTGCATTTGAAACTGTAGTCCAGCTTGCATTACCGCTTGCATCGGAGGTTAAATAACTTCCGGCTGCTGCACCATTGGTTAGCATAAACCCGGTGCTGCGGATAGTGCCGTTTACATGCAGCTTTGTTGAAGGCGTGGTGGTGCCAATGCCCACATTGCTTCCAGCCTCCGGACTTATAATTAAATCAGCCCATGCAGTTAAACCTCCGTTATGGCCCGCTATAGTTGCTTTGCCGTTTGCAGTACCCATAACCACACGGTCAATAGAAGTGTTATTGTAGGCCCCGCCAAATGTGCCGGCAATCCAATCGTTATAGCTGCTGCTATTTGTAGAAAATACTTTAATACCACCGGCAGCATTTACTAATGTAGTTGAAGGTAAATCAGCCCAGGTGGCATTACCTGAATTATTGGACGACATCAGCACCTTGCCTGTAAGAGCACCCGTTGGGAGTTGAAAAGCGGTGGCATAAACACCTCCATTTACAGTTAGTTTGCTGCTTGGTGCCGTGGTGCCTATTCCTACATTGCCTCCGGGGCTTAGGATGAGGTCAGCCCATGAGTTTAAAATAGAATTATGCCCTCCAATTGTTGCTTTTCCATCCAGTGTGCCAAGTACCACCCGATGAAGCGCATTATCTGTTGCACTACCACCAAATGCTCCAGCAATCCAATCGGTACTTCCTGATGTATTGGTAGTAAATACTTTTAAGCCACCGATACCATTTACAGCCAGTTTAGCTGATAACCCCAAGGTATTTGCTCCACCCAGCCTCATATTGGTGGTGTTATTGTCCCAATACAGGTGGGTATTGTTTTGCGAAAGAGTGGTGCCATTGCTAAAAACCAAACTTCCGCTGTTTAAAGCCGGAACACTTGATTTGTTATTAAAGGTATTCCAGTCGGTTGAGCTTAAAATACCACTTGTATTTGCACCTGCATGCACCTGAGTGGAACCCGAAGGTTGGGCTGCTTCTATTTCGATACGTAAGGGTTCGGCCCATGAAATGATGGCATAACCGTTGCCGTTATTGATACCACTGCTGAGAACGCCACTTTGAACTTCTGCATCCACAAATCCGCTGCCCCCGGTTGAAGGAGCGTTTTTACTGGCCGCACCGCCATAATATCCGCCACCACCAGCACCGGCTGTAGAGCTATCGGGCCATACCACCGGAGAATTTCCGCCAACACCTAATGTTCCATTATTTCCATTGATGGCATTCCCTCCGGCCGACTGAGATCCACCTGTTGGAGTACCGGCATTAAAGCCTGAAACAACTGTTCCTACTCCTCCTGTATTTCCTCCGCCAACTCCACCTGTAGCTCTGTTTACCTGATAAAAATTTAATGATACACCACCACCACCACCGGCCACAGCTATGCGGTTGGCAAGTGCTGTTCCGTTGCGCCTGAGATCGGTTGCACCACCACCTGCACCTGTTGTGATTTGCCCCGATTGACCAGATAGGGTAATCCCGGTTCCGCCACCATTATAACCACCACCATTGCTGTTGTGCGCAGTTGCCGGTTTGCCCCCAACAAAAACATAAATTGTTTCGCCCGGCATTACCGTTAATCTTCCGGTTGTTTTTCCACCAGCACCGCCTTCATCATAATCTGTATTTACATATTTGCCTGCGCCACCCTGGGCTCCGTATAATTCGAATGTGATAGAAGTAATACCGGCAGGAACAACAAAACTTTGTGAAGATCCAGTATAATTAAATGTTTGACTCCCGTTCACTGCACTTATGGTATTTGTTCTGCCAAGTAAACTGATAAGCCATACGCTTCCATCATAAATATAAATTCCCGGAGCTGAGTCGGTTTGAAATATGCTAAGGCCTGCCTTGGGATTGGTTATGGCATTGCGCTGGGCTTTGGTCATACGTGGAAGCAATAACCCTTTGTTTGTGCTGCTTAAATCAAGTATGGCAGAAGAATCCGGAGTGAGTGTACCGATCCCTACATTTTGCTGGGCCAACAAGGTAAACGACCACAAGCAGAACAGAGCCAGTATAAAAGAGGATTTACTTAAACATGTTGTTGGTTTCATCGTGCATCATATTTCGAAACAAGCTTATCACATATCTGTCTTTAAAATTCAGATAGTATATGAATCGGTTAAAAATGTATGCGAAACGCATTTATTGACGCCATTTAAGGTTATTCATGGTTTCGTATACATTTTGCTGGTGTTTGTATACATTATGAAAGGGTAATAAGGCTGGCTGGTATTTTTGGCGTATGCATAAACTGCTGATTGTTTTTCTTGTTTGTTGTACCACTCAGGTAAGTTCGCAAATATTGGTGAATAACGGAGCTGCTTTGTACGCAGGGCCTGGGGCATTAATTTCGGTAAAAGGAGGACTTCTTAATAAAAGCAATGCTCAACTTCAGAATGCAGGAGAAGTTGTTGTTACTTCTGATTTTAATAATCAGGGTACTTATCAGGGCAGCGGCAAGCTTGTATTTTCCGGGTCATTGTCAAAACAGTTTCAAACAGTTCAATCTGTATTTGGTAAATTAATGCTCGACTCCTTTTGCGGAGAAGTAAATGTGATGCAACAGCTAAGGTTTGATGATACAATCTATATTGGCAGTAACGCTGTATTAAATAATTCCATATATGATCTTCATCTCAACGGATTTGTTATGGGGCCGGGTTCTGTTAAAACCTATGGAAATGCCAATTTAATGATAGGAGGAAGTGGAGATGCCGGGTATTTAAGAATGAGTGGTGTATTTCCTGGGGTGTCGAACAGATTTAATCAAATACAGTTTACGCGCACCGGATCTATAGGTTTTGCTGATACCATCATTGTGGCTCAGGCAGTATCCATTCAACATGGCACAGTTTATTCAAATGGTTTTTTAAAGCTGCGTTCAGATTCTGCACAAACAGCATATTTGCTGCCATTGGTTTCAGGTGGTGATCTTGCCGGTGCTGTTACTGTGGAGCGTTTTGTTCCGGCTGTGATGCGCAGGTATAGGATTTTAAGTACCCCAACACTACAGGCAACCTTACAACAACTGGTTGATGATATTTATATTTCAGGAACAGGTGGAAGTACAAATGGATTTGATCATACCTCATCAAATGGGGGAACATTTTTTAGCTATCAGGAAGATACAGCAGGAAACCGGGGATGGAAGGCGGCTCCAAACATATCTCAGCAATTAATACCCGGAAGCGGATCACTGGTTTTTATCAGAGGCGACCGCTCTTTACCGGCCCCAGACTGGTATAGCATGAATACGCAGCAATACCCCTTAACCGGAGGATTTCCTGCTCAGAACAAAGTAACAATAGATTTTCACGGACCTGTTAATAAAGGGACTATTGTTAAAACACTCAGTTATACCCATACCAACGATTCCAATTCAGATGGATGGAACCTTATTGGCAATCCTTACCCTTGCCCGGTAGATTGGAATAACCTTACAAAAACCGGAATAGAGCCTTTTTATTACTCCTTAAACCCTGCCACGGGCAGTTATGAAGCCATGGATGGATCTGCATTGATTGCATCTGCTCAGGGATTTTTTGTTCACGCGGTTTCGGCCAATCCTTCAGTTACATTTACTGAAAGTGCCAAATCAGCTTCTACACCAGCCAGCCATTTTAAATCAGGCAAAGCCGAATTAAAGATTACCATGTGGAAGGATAGTTTAAGTTCTGATTTTAGCAAACTGATATTTGATCACTCCGTATCAAAAAGATTTAATTTTAATAAAGACGCCAGAAAGCTAAACAACTCGAGATTTAATATCGCAACCTGGTTAAAAACGGATAGTATTTTTGTTCAATTGCATACTTTACCTTTAGAAAACAATCCGGATACGGTTTACCTTAAAGTGGAAGGGTCATCTGGATCATACAAGCTGCAGTTTTATTCTTCGGCTCCGTTGTTATCGCAGTGCGGTCAGCTATTACTTATTGATAAGTTTAGCCAAACCATAACAGACATAAAGCAAGTTGGTGAGTACGTTTTTTCTATTACAGCATCCCCATTGTCTCAGGGGGCTGATCGTTTTTATATTGTTACTCAAAAGAACCAAACACTTCCTTTAACCTTGCTGGAATTTAATGGAAGGAAAGTTGCGAATGCTTCTTTATTGCACTGGACAACAGCAAATGAATTTAATATTCAGCACTTTGAAATTGAACGTGCAACGGAAAATGGTTTATTTGAAACAATAGGTACGGTAAAAGCAACCGGTTTAACTCACAAACAGGAATCATATCAGTTTATAGATGAAACACCTCACCCTGAGATGAATTATTACAGGTTACGTATGATAGAGGCTGATGGGAAGTATAGTTATTCAAGTGTTGCTTTGGTTTGGTTTGGCTCTGCAATAAAAGCGCAAGGAGATATCCATTGTATTCAAAATCCATTTACAGGTTTGTTGCGGTTTAAAATAGATGAGGGTATCGCCACAAAAGAGTTTGATATTGATGTTTATAATTCATTCGGAACAAAAGTGGCAACGTTTAAAGCCGTGTCATTAAATAACAACCTGATCACACTTGATCTTTCTGCATTAAAGGCTGCCATCTATGATGTTCGGTTTACTAATAAGGCAAGTTCAGGTGAAATAAATATTAAAGTACTTAAGTTATAGGATTATCGACTCTCAGCGTGTGAGATACTCGGTCTTTATAGTTTAGTGCTCTTTGTTATCACTGTTTTTTATTTCCACGCGGGATTATTACCTTTCCGCTTACGTTATGAAAAAAAGAAAATGGCTTGGTGCCTTGCTCAATATTATACTTCCCGGCCTTGGAAGCGCCTATGGAGGTAAAGTTAAAAAGGGATTGATATTTTATATCACCACCTTAATGCTGGTTATCGGTATCCGGTTTGTTGCTTTTAATTTTACCATTTTTCAAACCATGTTTTTTGTCATTTTTGGCTGGTATATTTTCTTACTCATCAGTGGTTTTCTGGATGCAAAAAGGTATACGAGAAATGAGCCTCACAAATATGATAGGTGGTATGTATACCTATTGGCTTTTGTGTGTCACCTGGTATTTGTAAACCTCATTACCGGGAGAAATTTAGAGAAGGTATCGTTTATTTCATTTGCCAGTATACCCACAACCGCAATGGATCCGGCCTTGCTAGTGGGGGATGTAATTGCATTTAAGAAAACAAAAAATATCCAGCGTCACGATATAGTTACTTTTCATTATCCGCCTGAACCCAACACCATGTATGTAAAACGCTGTATTGGAATACCGGGCGATAGTCTGGAGATTAAAGCAGGTACGGTGTTTATTAATCACCAGCCATTGGATGGATCGGCTTACCGGTACAGGTATTTTGTAACAACGTATGGAACACCTTTAAATGAGCGTATGTTAAAACAGCTCCATATTGATGCAAGAGATTTCAATATGGTTTCCGATAGTTCGTATGAAATGCTTTTAACACAAAAAGAAGTCGTTTCTTTGAGAACAGCTAAGGTAATCAGGTCAGTTATTCCCGCCTTTGTAAATGAAGATGAAATACAATCATTTGTTTATCCCAATTCGGATGATTTTAGCTGGAATGTAGATCATTACGGACCTGTTTATATTCCTAAGATAGGTGGTGTAATTACCTTAACCACTAAAAATATAGATTTATACAGATATTGCATTGAGCACGAAGGTGGTCAATCAAGCTTAGATTCTGCCGTAGTGCGTTTAAACGGGCAAGAGCCACCTTCCTACACGTTTAAACAAAACTACTATTTTGTGTTGGGTGATAACCGCCATAATTCTGCAGATTCACGTTTCTGGGGTTTTGTTCCTGAAGATTTATTGATAGGTAAAGCCATGTACCTGTATTGGTCGGACAACTGGAACAGGGTAGGGATGGATGTGAAATAATAGTTGGTTTCAGGCTTGAAGGTATTGCTTTAAATGATAACCATTTACTTCCGGCCTGATAAACCTTAACGCGTAAAATGTAATAAATGATTAAACAAAAGATTAAGCGCAGCATCAGGGTGTCGCGGTATGTGTTTTATAAAGAAACACTTATTGATTATAAGGAACATTTCTGGTCGTTCCTTGGTGCCTTTGTTGGTATTGGTATCATTGCATTTGTGCAAAGCAGGGTATTCACTCATCTCGAGAATGTTTTTCTTATCGGATCGTTTGGTGCATCAAGTGTGCTTGTTTATGGAGCCATACAAAGTCCGCTGGCGCAACCACGCAACTTAATTGGCGGGCACCTTGTTTCTGCCCTTATTGGTGTTACGGTTTATAAAGTGTTTCCCGATATCATATGGATTACCGCACCGCTTGCAGTTGCTTTATCTATTGTATTGATGCAGATTACAAAAACCCTTCACCCACCCGGTGGTGCAACGGCACTTATTGCAGTTATTGGTTCAGAAAAGATAAAAAACCTTGGTTATCACTTTGTGTTTTCTCCTGTGTTGGCCAATGCACTTATTCTGCTTATTGTGGCATTGGTGTTTAATAATATCACCTCACACAGGCGTTACCCAACAGATAAAAGATTTACCGGCAGGATACGAAGGTTGTTTGCGAAGCGTGGGTAGCTGAAGGTGGAGAAATAATGAGGTAAGCTCCGATTATGATAAGGTCATGGAAGATTATTTAATATAATTAAAATAAAGTTTAATTGCTCTCCTCAAACACCACATGCAAAATCAAATGGTACAGGATAGTAAAAGGGAATGCTTTTCCGCATTAGGAAATTAGCTGGTATATTGCAATCAATTCTAAAAACTGCTACCATGAAAACATATAAGTTTTGCCAAAGCTGTGGTTTCCCGTTAAAGAAGGATAAAAAAGGCGGAGGTTCAGAAAAAGACGGGTCAATAAGCAATATGTATTGTTCCATGTGTTATGAAAAGGGAGAATTTTTGACACCACCTGAGATAAACACAGCTGAAAAAATGCAGAAATTTTGTATACAGGAAATGAAGAAGGATGGAATGAATGTTTTTTTTGCCTGGCTGGCCACCCGATCAATCCCGCGGCTGGAGAGATGGAAACACTAACCTTAATCTGATGTGTTTAGAGAGTGAGAACAGGCACAGGTAAGTTTATGTCAGAAAATGATCAAATAAAAATTGGTAAGGGGAAGATTAAACCGGCCATTTACTATAAATAAAATAACCAACCCATATGGAAAAACACAGGATATTCACCACCTCATTTGCAAGCGTATATCCCCACTATATTCATAAAGCGGAAAAGAAGGGACGCACCAAATCAGAGGTAGATACCATTATTTGCTGGCTTACCGGATACCATGAACAATCCCTGCAACAGCATATTGATAACAAAACGGATTTTGAAACCTTTTTCGCTCAGGCTCCGCAACTGCATCCAAACGTATCAAAAATTACGGGTGTAATATGTGGGTATCGTGTAGAGGAAATAGAAGATAAACTGATGCAAAAAATCCGCTACCTGGATAAACTGGTGGATGAACTGGCCAAAGGAAAAAGCATGGATAAAATTTTAAGGAAATAAGGAGAACCGGTTTTAAATCGAATAACAACAAAGGCTAAATACTTCACAACAAACAATGATAACAGGGACTACGCAGATTACTTTCAGACTTCTTGCACCTCACGAGCCTGTACCTTACCATTTACTCCTGATTGCAGATCCTTCACGCGATATGATTGACAGCTACCTGTCCTCATCAAGGGTTTTTATTGCGGAAACAGAAGGACAGATACAGGGTGTAATGGTTATTTATAACAGAACTAACCTTGAGGTGGAGATCAAAAATATAGCTGTGGAAGAACGTTTACATGGAAAAGGCATTGGTACTTTTCTGATAAAAAATGGAATTCAATTATGCAGGCAGGAGGGAGTGAAAAAGATGTATATAGGTACAGCCAATTCCAGTATTGGCCAGCTTTATTTATACCAAAAGCTGGGGTTTAATATAGAAGAGATCAGAAACAATTATTTTATAAACCAACACTACCCGGAACCCATTTTTGAAAATGGTATTCAGGCAAAACACCTGATTATGTTAAGCCGGAAACTGTGAAGCAACAGGAGATATAACTTATATTTATTTATACATAGGCCGAAATATGGAATAGCATTGCATAATTATGCTGCGAGCAAAGAGAGTATTCTGTTGAATTTATCGAAGACATCTCGGATTCTGGAATGGTATCTAACTAAAGGGACATCTTAGCAACCAGTTTGTATAAATTTGAGAACGATGGTTAGTTGAACGGCAATTCAATTAACCATCATTCCCACAGAGTTGAAAAGGCAATAAGTTTAAAACTCAAACTTTAAACCAAATGTAGGGAATATAGCCAGCCCATCTGTAATTAATTCTCCTGTATAAGGGTTCAGGGTTCGTGAGTTTTCATTCTGGCGGTTCAATATATTCACAATGTCTATAAACAGAATTACATTAATCTGTTTCATTTGTATGCTGTAGTCAGCTCGTATATCCAGACTAATAAAGTCATCAAGCCGGTTGGCATTTTTGGCAGTTATTTCCTGAGAATATCTAAGGTAAGAAGGGTTGTTAAATATATTGGCATGAACGATATAAGTGTCGGTTGGCTTGCCTGTTGCATACCTGAATTTGGAAGCAAGAATCCAATGTTTGCTTGCCTTATAACTGATCAGGAAATTAACCTGATGTGGTTGACTAAAAGTAAAATCGTATTCACCGGATCCATCATGATCGTTACGTTTGCTTTGCATGTAGGAGTACCCGATTTGTCCATGTAGTTTCCGGGTAAGGCGTTTGGTAAGGTTTATGTCAATTCCATGCGCCCATCCGGTGCCTTTATTTGTTTGTTCACTTTGACCGGTCATTGGGCGCACCACCAAATGATCAAATTTTTTATACCATCCTTCCACCGTAATTTTTAAATCAGGGGTGAAGTATTTTTTGTACCCAAGTACAACCTGAATAACCTGTTGTTGTTTTAATTTTTTATCTGAAGGTTGATCAGCAATTTCTGAGTATACCGGATCCTGATAGTAGAGGCCACCGGCAAAATTTATACTGCTGGTATGGTTGAGTTGCCAGTTACCACTTAGGCGGGGAGATAAGGTATGCTGTCTGGTAAACCCTGTATAATCATATCTGATACCGGAATTGATATTTAACTTTTTGAAAACAGTAAATGAATAATCTGTGTAAGCAGAAGTATTAAAAGCGGTCTGGTTAAAATCGGCATTAAAATACACTGGGTCAATCAGGGCATAAAATTGATTGGGGTTTCTGCTATCGTTAAAGTCATAAATATACATGGTATCGAAACGGCTGAGGTGCCTGTAGTTCTTCAGGTTCAACATATCAATATCAATACCACTGACCAGTTTGGAGCGATTTTCGAAATTTATGGTATAAATGGTTCGGTATCCATATTTGGTTTCAGTGTAATTAATCACTCTCACATTATTTTCGGTTTTAATAAGTTCAGGTTCTATAATTTTACCCTCATTGTCTGATAATGGGAAAGAGGCTCCAATATTTACCTTGGAAGAAGTTCGGGTATAATACATTATATTTTTCCAGTAACTGTTCTTAGAGGTCAGTGTTCTCAGGCTTAATCCAAAAATATTTTTATTTGATCCGGCATTAATAAGAGATGGGTCAGTAAGTACTTTCTGCAGTTTTACATTTTCAATATCTTTTATAAATTCATCAGGGCTCACAACCGCAAGCACAGAAAGTTTATTTTTTGTCCCCAATTCTGTGGTCGATTTTAAAATAAAATCGGCATAACGTGGTATTCCAATATCTTTAAGATTAAGCATACTCAGCAAACGTGTAAAATCCTGATAACGGGCTGAAACAAACAGACTGGTTTTTTTATGAACATAACTTGGGCCATCGTAGTTTAGGGTAAGTCCCAGCAGATCCAGTTGACCGTCAACAGTAAAATCTTCTTTGTTTCCCTCTTTGATGCCAAGGTTCAGGCAGGAAGCACTTCTGCGTCCGTATTGGGCTGAAATACCACCACCCTGAAACTGTGCTTGATCAATAACGCGTGGAGCAAAAATACTAAAACGCCCACCGTTTGGGTCATTAAATGAACCATTGCCTTCCAAATGTCCAAGCTCTGTTACCGGAATATCGTCTACCATATAAATATTATCGCGGACGCCTTGCCCCCTTACTGCAATAGCAGAGTATTGCCCGCCACTGCTGGAAACACCTGGTAGCATTCCAATGGCCCTGAAAATATCCCCCTGCGCACCCGGGTTTCGGGAGATTTCTTCCCGGGAAAAACTATAATCGGAAACAGGAGTGATGGGACTGTTTTCATATTTAAAAGAACTAACCTGCACCTGTTGCAATACTTGTTGCGATTCTTCGATTTCAATTTCAAGATAAATCGTTTTGTTCCTGATCATATGGATATCATTTACCGTTTTCTCCTGATAGCCAATAAAACTCACAACAACCGAATAAATTCCTTCCTGGATATTGCTCAGCTTAAACAAACCCGAGGTATCTGATAAAGTTCCGGTTTTTAGCGTTTTTATAGCAACACTTGCTCCTGTTACTGCTTGTTTGGTGGCTTTATCAATAATTTTGCCTTTAATGGTTCCAGTATATTGTGCATATCCGGTTGATGTTATCAATAGAGGTACAACGGCAAATAATATTGCCTTTACCAGGTTTACCTGTTTGTTTTTCATATGTTTTTTGAAATAATTATCTAATAGAAATTCTTATTTCATGAAGGTTGTTTTGCGCTGTGAAGTTTATCGAGACCTCTGCAGCACGTATTTTCATAAACCTTTTAAGGAATATGAAGGCAAAAATCAGGTTGGTTAGGTTTATCTGTTCAAGGCTTATGCACTTAGCCTTGAATTTTACAAAGGGGCTGGTGCATGATCAAAATGGGTATATTTATGCAGCAATTTCCCAATAAAGTAGGTGAGGGGTATGAATACTTTTTTTACCAGCCATGGTATATTTGTCAGTTCATATTCTGATGCATAGCGTTTCATCAGATAGGCAGCATCAAATATTTCAGGTTTTTGGTTACCCGATTTTTTTTGAGCTTCAAATATGGCTGTAAGGAAAAACACAATGGTATTAGCTGGTTTTATCCAGCCTTTACAATGCAAGGTTTCATCCCCACTGTTCCAGAACCGATGAGGAATTCCCCTTTTAAATAAGACTGTTTCACCCTCATTAACATTGCGGATAGGATGACCCTGAAGCTGGTAAGTAAGTGTGCCTTTTACTACTGTAAGACATTCTTCCTGCAACCAATGGGTATGCATCTCCGGCCCAACACCTGGTTCTACAAAATTTTCAACCCATAATTTCTCCCCGTCAGGCTCATGTTTAGCGGATACAAATACGATTATTTCTCCAAGACTGTTATCGATAGTGTGTGGATATTTAACTGTCATCTTTATATGAAATATCGGCAAAATTAATTAAATTTGGACAATGTCCAAAAAACAATGAACACCAAAGAAAAAATTTTATCCAGGGCACTGGAAATGTTTAATGAAAGGGGGATAGAGTATGTTGGATTAAGAGAGCTTGCTGCGCTTCTTGATATGAGGGTGAGTAATATTACGTATTACTTTCCAACCAAGGATCATCTGGTTTATGAAATTTCTCTGGAACTTACTGCTCTGGATTGGAAAGTAATTGTGAAGGATGAAGAATTAACCATAACCAAATTTATGAACATGCTTCATCAGGTTTTTCAGAACCACGTAAAATACCGGTGTCTTTTTCTAAGTTATGTTCATCTGATGGAGCAAAACAAAATGATTGCCGGCCATTATCAGAAAAGTCAGTCTGAAAGAAATATTGTGGTGGAATCGAATTTTAAAACACTTATTAAATCAGGGTATATTAAAATTAAGGACAATAAAGATATTGAATTTTTGATGTCGAATATTACCTTAATTATCAGGTTCTGGATTTCTGAGGCAGCTATCTCATATCGGCATTTAAGCATTGAAAAACAAATCAGGCATTACCTTACAATGATTTCACGGTTGCTGTTGCCATACTCCACAGCTAAGTCAAAGAAAGAAATTGAATTATTTCTAAAGGGGGTGTAGGTTATCATTCTTATTTTTTAACTATTTCTGCCTGAAGAATTTCCCCCAAAAAAATAAATATGCACGGTTAAATAATATTTTTTCACACCGTTAGTTTATAGCATAACTCACCCTATATTTATCCCATCATTTCGTAAGTCTATGGACACCCCCAAATCCCTGCTGAAACAAGTTTTCAGTTCTTACAGGCTCTATGTGCCTGTTTTATTGGTTTCTGTATTAGCTATCTACTTCTTTGCATCAAAAGCAAGCGGCAACAAAAACGGCCGTATCAATCCTGCTTTTGCCAGCTACATCTCGGCCTACACCTCTGGTACCATTTCCCGCGAATCAACCATACGCATTCAGCTTGCGGGAAACTTTGGCGATTCGAGCAAGGTAGGCAGCGAAACTGATGTGTTCGAATTTTCTCCTGGTATTAAGGGAAAAGCACAATGGATAGATGCTTCTACCATTGAGTTTAAACCAGAGGGGCAACTTCCATCAGGACAAAAATATGAAGCCGTATTTAAGCTGGAGCAGATTATTGATGTGGCCAAAGACCTGGAAGAGTTTCCTTTCAGTTTTCAGGTGATAGCCCAATCGTTTGAAGTACAACAACCCTTTTTTGAAGCGGTTGATAAACAACAACTCGTTTACCAGCGCATCAGTGGAACCCTGCTTACAGCCGATGTGGAAACCAATGAGAACGTAGAAAAGCTGTTGAGCGCCACCTGTGATGGCCAAAAACAATTCATCAAATGGCAACACGCAGCCGATCAGCGCACACACAGGTATATGATTGACAGTGTGGAGCGCAAAAACACCCCGCGTGTATGCAGCATTAAATGGGATGGTTCCCCGCTTGATATTGACAATAAAGGCGAACACGCCATAAACATTCCGGCCCTGGGCGATTTCAGGGTAATGAGTGTTACGGTTCAAAACGATGGTGAGCAATATGTATCTGTTTATTTTTCTGATCCGATTTTGCCTTCTCAGGATCTAAACGGATTGATAACACTTGATGATAACCTTCGTGCCACACCTGCAGGAGCGGGGGTAAATGCCGCTCCCATTGAATTGCGCTTTACCGTAAATGGCAATGAAGTAAAATGTTATCCCGGAGCCCGCTTATTGGGTTTGCATACCCTCTTTGTACATAAGGGTATTAAAAATATCCTCAGTTATCCTTTGCCTGAAGCCATGCAGCAGGAACTCGATTTTGCAGACATGTTGCCATCAGTAACCATGGTGGGCAAGGGGGTGATTATGCCGGCAACAGGCAATGTATTGGTGCCTTTTGAGGCCGTTAGCCTGCGTGCGGTTGATGTAACCATTACCAAGATTTATGAAAACAATGTAGCCCAGTTCTTACAGGTAAACCAACTCGAAGGCAATTATGAGTTAAAACGGGTGGGTCGTCCGGTGCTTCGCAAAACCATCAGACTTGATGAGGATAAGCTGGCCGATTTGCGCAAACCCAACCGCTTTGCCGTGCAACTGGATAAGCTGATTAAAACAGAACCCGGTGCTATCTATAACGTAAAACTCTCGTACAAAAAGGAGTATTCCCTTTACCGTTGCGATAACAATGCACAGGAACCGGAGCGGCTAAATGATGAAATGCGTTCCATGGAGGAAGAAAACTGGGACAGCAATGACGAAGCGCGCCAATCGAGTTACTGGGATTTTGCCGATGAGTATTACAGTGAAGATTATAGCTGGAATGAAAGAGATAACCCCTGCCACAGTTCTTATTATAACCCAAGCCGCTGGGTGGCAAAAAATGTGCTCGCCTCAGATTTGGGTATTATTGCCAAACGGGGCACCGGTGGTGAATTTTTCTTTTCAGTAACCGATTTGCGCAGTACCAAACCATTAGCAGATATCCGTATCGATCTGCTCGATTTTCAGCAGCAACTTATTGTATCGGCCCAAACAGATCATAACGGTTGGGTAAATATCAAACCATCGCGTAAACCTTATCTGGCCGTAGCTAAACAAGGTGCACAGCGGGGTTACCTCAGGGTAGATGATGGCAGTTCATTGCCATTAAGCCGCTTTGATGTATCGGGTGATATTGTACAAAAAGGCCTCAAAGGATTTTTGTATGGAGAACGCGGGGTATGGAGACCAGGCGATTCCCTCTACCTTACTTTTATTCTGGAAGACAGAAACAATACCTTACCTCCTTCACATCCGGTATCGTTTGATTTGTATAATCCGCAAGGGGTACTGTATAAACGAATTGTTCAATCAAAATCTTTAAATGGTTTTTATACCTTCCATACTTCCACTGATGACGATGCACCAACCGGAAACTGGATAGCCAAAGTAAAAGTGGGAGGGGTGGAGTTTCAGAAAAACCTGAAGATTGAAACCGTAATGCCCAACCGCTTAAAAATTAACCTGGATTTTGGAAAAGGATTGTTAACAGCAGGTAAACCAATTAACACTACACTGGAATCGAAATGGCTGCATGGAGCTACGGCTGACGGGCTGGAGACCAAGGTGGAAGTAAACCTCTCGCCTGCACCTACCACTTTTGTAAAATACAGCGAATTTGTTTTTGATGATCCTACCCGCAGGTTTTCATCAGAACCCCAAACCATTTTTGAAGGCAAGCTGGATGCAGATGGCAAAGCAGAAATAAGAGCCGATATTGAAGCAGAAGATAAACCGGCCGGTATGTTAAAGGCCAATTTTGTAACCAAGGTATTTGAACCCGGAGGCAATTTTAGTATCGATCGTTTCAGTGTACCATTTTCGCCTTATACCAGTTATATTGGTATGCGCCTGCCCAAAGGTGATAAGGAAAGGGGAATGTTGCTTACCGATACCAACCATGTGGTGCAGCTAACTGCTTTAAATCCTAATGGCACCCCTGTAAAAGGAGTAAAACTGGTAAAGGTAAAACTGTACAAAATAAACTGGCGCTGGTGGTGGGATAAATCAGAAGAGGACCTGAGTAATTATTCTACTTCCGAAGATTACCAGGAACTACAAACCGGTGAAGCCACCATAGTAAATGGAACCGGTCGCTGGGTTCTGCGTGTTAATTACCCCGACTGGGGCCGGTATATGTTGCGCATTATTGACGAAGATGGCGGACACAGTACTGCAAAAGTAATGTATATGGATTGGCCGGGATGGGCTGGCAGGGCTCAGAGGGATAATCCTCAGGAAGCCACCATGCTTACCTTTACATCCGATAAATCCACTTATGCCGTTGGCGAAAAATCCACCATCACCATTCCGAGTCCTCAGGGCGGTAGGGCATTGGTAAGTATTGAGTCGGGTACCAGGGTGATAGAGACTCATTGGGTGGAAACACAAAAAGGACAAACCCGTTTTTCATTTGATATACGTGCCGAAATGCAACCCAATATTTATGTGCATGTAACGCTTTTACAACCACACGCACAAACCGTAAATGATTTGCCCATCCGCTTGTATGGAATGATTCCGGTTGCTATTGAAAACAAAGACACCAAACTGAGTCCGCAATTTTCTATGCCTGCCCAGTTGAGGCCGGAGGAACCATTTGAGGTAAATGTATCCGAAGCTACAGGTAAACAAATGACCTACACATTGGCCATTGTTGATGAAGGATTGCTTGATCTTACGCGTTTTAAAACCCCTGATCCGCACCCGCATTTTTATGCACGCGAGGCATTGGGTGTAAAAACCTGGGATATGTTTGATTTTGTGATGGGCGCATTTGGTATGCAGATGAACCGTATTTTAAGCATTGGTGGTGATGAGGGAATAAACAGAAAATCGCAAAATGCAAAAGCCAACAGGTTTAAACCGGTGGTTAAATTTATAGGGCCTTTCCATTTAAAAGCAGGAAGCAGTGCTAACCATAAGCTGGTATTGCCTCCTTATGTGGGTTCTGTTAGAGTAATGCTGGTGGCAGGTTATGAGGGAGCTTATGGTTTTGCAGAAAAGGCTGTGCCTGTGAAAAAACCATTGATGGTATTGGCAACTTTACCTCGGGTGCTTGGCCCATCAGAAACAGTAAAACTGCCGGTTACGGTATTTGCTATGGAGAAAAATATCAAAACCGTTTCTGTACAGGTATTGGTTGATGAGATGATGGAAGTTGCAGGTGCCTCAACCAAAACCATTGGCTTTAGAAAACCTGGGGATGAGGTGATTGATTTTGACCTGAAAGTAAGAAGTGCGCTTGGTATAGCAAAGGTGAAAGTGATTGCCACGGGTGGCGGGGAAAAAGCCGTGTATGATGTGGAACTGGATGTAAGAAATCCAAATCCTTATGTTACCAAAGTATACGAATCTACATTGGATAAAAACCAAACATGGAATGGAAAATATATTCCGGTTGGAATGAGCGGCACCAATAGTGCTGTGCTGGAGGTATCGTCTATTCCGCCAATTAATCTGGGAAAACGTTTGGATTACCTCGTGCAGTATCCTCATGGTTGTGTGGAGCAAACCACATCATCTGTATTCCCTCAGCTTGCCTTAAATGATTTGCTGGAATTACCGGAGAAAAAACAAAAAGAAATAGAAAGAAATATCAGACATGGAATTCAACGCCTGCGTTCTTTCCAAACAGCTGATGGAGGTTTGGCTTACTGGCCGGGTATGGGTGGATCGGATGAGTGGGGAACCAATTATGCCGGACACTTTATGGTGGAAGCCCAGAATTTTGGCTATTCATTACCCATTAGTTTTTTACCTAACTGGAAAAAATACCAACGCAATAAAGCATTAACCTGGACCAGCTATACCGCAAACTCCAGCGATTTTGTGCAGGCATACCGGCTATATACACTGGCGCTTGCAAAAGCTCCTGAGTTGGGCGCTATGAACCGGTTAAAAGAAATGGGCAGTAAACTTTCTCCGGCAGCACGCTGGCGTTTGGCTGCAGCTTATGTATTGGTTGGGCAAAAAGAAGTGGCTTTCCAACTTATCAATAACCAGCCAACGGATATTAAAACCTACAACGAATTGTCGTTTACCTATGGTTCTGATGTAAGGGATGAGGCCATGATTATGGAAACATTGGTATTGCTGGATGATAAGGTAAGGGCTTATTTGGTATTGAACAATATCAGCAAACGCCTGGCATCCGAAGAGTGGCTGAGTACGCAAACAACAGCGTATTCCCTAATTGCCATCTCACGGCTTACCGGAAAATTCAGCGATAACAAAACCCTCGATTTTGATTATACCATAAACGGAAAACAACAAAGCAATCATTCTTCCGCACGCATTGCACAAATACCTGTGACCATTACCGGTAAGAATGCCGGCAGTGTGCAGGTTAAAAACAATAGTGGTCAATTATTGTATGCACGGATTATTTTAAAAGGTCAGCCGGAAATTGGGGAAACTGCCAATGAAGAAAATAACCTGCAGATGGAGGTAACTTATAAGGACATGGAGGGCAATGAACTCAACCCGGCCAGAATAGAGCAGGGCACCGACTTTAAAATGGAGGTGAGTATTACCAATCCAGGTTTACTAGGCAACTATCAGCAAATGGCGCTTTCTCAGGTTTTTCCATCAGGCTGGGAAATACACAATACCCGTTTGGATAATCCGGATGGAACAAATCCTTATTCGGTTCCTACCTATCAGGATATTCGTGACGACAGGGTGTATACTTACTTTGATATAAACACAAGGCAAAAAGCAACTTATGTGGTATTGCTTAATGCCAGTTACCTCGGCAGGTTTTATATGCCTATGATTTCCTGTGAGGCCATGTATAACGCACGCATCTCATCACGCAAAGGAGGCATGTGGGTAGAGGTGGTACCACGCGGAAGTAAAGCACCAGCCGTAGCTGCCAGATGAAATTAAACAGGTTTAACACAAACCGCTGGAAAATAACAGGAGCCTTGGTTTTGATTGCTGCTGTTATTTTCTGGTTGTTATTGCCTGCACAATTATTTAACAAACCTTACTCGGCCGTTTTGCTGGATAAGGATGGTAACCTGCTTCAGGCCCGTATTGCCGATGACGGCCAATGGCGTTTTCCGGCCAGCAGCGAGGTGCCTGAAAAATTTAAGCAGGCTATTATCACTTTTGAAGACAAACGCTTTGCCTGGCATCCCGGTGTGGATGTGCTGGCAGCATCAAGGGCATTATGGTATAATATAAAAAAGCAGGAGGTGGTAAGCGGTGGCAGCACCATTACCATGCAGGTGATGCGCCTATCCAGAAATAAGCCCCGAAACCTGTTTCAGAAATTATGGGAAATGATTTTATCGGTGAGGCTGGAATGTTCTTTCTCTAAAAAAGAAATCCTTGGAATGTATGCTTCACATGCACCTTTTGGAGGCAATGTGGTGGGGCTTGATGCTGCCTCATGGCGTTATTTCGGAAGAAAGTCGGCAGAACTCTCCTGGGCTGAAGCTGCCACACTTGCCGTTTTACCTAATAACCCCGGCATGGTAAGGCCCGACAGAAATCGCAATGTGTTAAAAAAGAAACGCGATGTGCTATTGCTCAAATTGAAAGAGCGGAGGATAATAGATCAGGAAACCTATTCACTTTCTGTTTTAGAACCTATTCCGGAAAAACCATTTCCGCTGCCTGAGTTTGCTCCACACCTGCTGGGAAGTATGGTAGCAGGGAAAATTAAAACAGGCCATAACAATTCGCTTATCAGCAGCACCATTAGCCTCAACCTGCAACAGCAGGTTAATCATATTTTATGGCAACACCACAAACAGTTTGAGGCAAACGGGATTAATAATGCAGCCGCTATGATAATGGAGGTGGAAAGCGGACACGTACTCGCTTATGTGGGCAATGTATACCGGCCTGATAAGCCTGATTACGACAGTTATGTTGATATGATCCCCTCCAGAAGAAGTCCGGGAAGCACCCTTAAGCCCTTTTTATATGCTGCCATGCTGGATGATGGCCTGTTGCTGCCACATACATTGGTTGCCGATATACCTACTCAGGTGGCAGGTTATGCCCCTCAAAATTTTGATCTGGGGTATGATGGTGCTGTACCTGCCAGTAAGGCGTTGGCGCGTTCATTAAATGTTCCAGCCATACGTATGCTTCAACAATACCGCATTGAGCGTTTTTATGAGTTGCTGAAAAAAATGGGCATCACCACACTCAACCAACCATCAGGGCATTATGGCTTATCATTAATTTTGGGAGGAGGAGAAAATACCATGTGGGAATTGTGCGGTACATATGCAAGCCTCGCACGTGTGCTCCATCATTATCCCCAATACAACGGCCGCTATGATGAAGGAGACCTGTTTATGCCAAGGGTTACCACCATATCCAAACCTAAACCCAAGCCCGACTGGACCAAATTGCCTGAGCACTTTTTACTAAATGCCGGATCTATATACAGCACCTTTGATGCCATGAAAGAAGTTGCCCGACCTGGCGAAGAACAACTGTGGACCCAATTGCAATCAGCACAGCGTATAGCCTGGAAAACCGGAACCAGTTTTGGTTTTAGAGACGGGTGGGCCATTGGCCTTACGCCAAAATATGTGGTGGCTGTTTGGGTAGGAAATGCAGATGGAGAGGGCAGGCCGGGACTTACCGGAGTGGGTTATGCTGCCCCGGTTATGTTTGAGCTGTTTCGCTTATTGCCAGCCTCCAAATGGTTTGATATCCCTTATGATGATATGCAATATGTGCAGATCTGCACCAAAAGCGGATACAGGGCTACAACACTTTGTGAAAGCAATGATAGTTTATTGATTCCCCTTTCAGGTTTAAAAACTGCCCCTTGTCCTTTTCATCAGCTGGTGCACCTGGATCAAAGCGGAAAATACCGGGTTACGGATGCCTGTGAGTCGCCAATGGTAATGCAGCACCGAAGTTGGTTTGTTTTGCCACCCGCTATGGAGTGGTATTATAAAAGCCATGATGCTACCTATAAAACGTTACCTCCCTGGAGAGAAGATTGCAGTGGCGCAACAGGATCTGCGATGATGGAGATGATTTACCCTCGTAAATCAAATAGCATTTATATACCGGTAGAAATGGATGGAACCAAAGGAAGATGCGTATTTGAAGTGGCTCACCGGCAAAAGGGAGTAAAAATATACTGGCACCTGGATGATCAGTTTTTGGGAATTACCGAAGACTTTCATCAGAAAGAATTAAACCCTGCCCCAGGAAAACATATGCTTGTATTGGTTGATGAGAATGGGGAACGTTTGGAGCAGTTTGTGGAAATATTGGAACGATAATCAATGGCTTGAAAACTTAAAAAATCTTAAATCGTCAGGGTATCAGGTCGTTTTTTGGAACCCTGTTTATTTCCCTGCTGACTATTGGGCTATACCAGACTATAGCCATGAAAAAACTACTCACCTCACTCACTCTCCTGGTCATTTTATGCCTGCAAGTACATGCCCAGTACGATTTGCAGGCCGAACAGCGGTTTAACCGCAAACTTCCTAAGAGACCACTTATTGGTTTTGAACTATGGCGTTCTTATTTCCCGCTTATTATTTTACAGGAACCACGCAATGGCACCCCTCAATGGAGAAACATGTATAAATGGGTTACTACCCCATCAGGAATAGATGCATATTATAATGAGTTGGGTGAATACGATTATGATACCACTCAGCAAAGTTGGGTGGTAAACAGGGTGGATGTTTATAACCTGAATTATGATTTTACCCAAAAGCGGGTAATCAGTGCTACGGTAGATAAAAGATATCAAAATGCTACGTCTAATTCTAGCATGCAAATCAATTACGCATTTAATGGTCAGTTTTTACCCGATACCGAGTTTGTTCAACGTAAGGTGGGAAGCGGCAATTATACACCCTACAGCAACTATATTTTTACTTACGATACCAATAACAGGATAATGGCAATCAGCTATCATTATCTGGCTTCCGGTTTCTGGTTTAAAACATTTTATTCATACGATGGGGATAACAGGTTGAAAGGAGAAACAACCATAGTGGGAAATACACCAACCAGTACCCCCGACAGTTCATCTAAAATTATTTATGAATACGATTCATCCGGCAGGCTCAGTTCATTCAGAACCGAAGTGTATGAAATTATTGGAAGCCCATATAACTGGACTACCACCAACAAAACAGGTTATTTTTACGAAGGTAGTAGCAATACCATTATTAAAAATGTTAAATGGACCTATGATGCTTCGGATAATTATGATTTGAAAATAAGTGATGAGTACGGGTATACTTATAATCAACAGGGAGATCCGGAAACAATGATTCAAACAGCCTACCAGCCGGATGCCACCATTCTTGGCAGATCGAAATGGGTATTATCTTATTTAAACAGTGAGCCTGATTTTGCTTATGAATACGTATGGACAGGAATTGGTTATGAGGCCAACCCCTCATACAGATACATGTTTAAAGAAACCCATACCGGCTTAAATGAAGATGCAATAGCAGGAGCAAATCCTCTGGTTGTTTATCCAAATCCGGTGAAAGATAAACTATACCTCCGTGATAGGGAATTACCGGCCACCATTCAACTGATAGACGGAACAGGAAAAAGTATGGAGAGAGAAATAAATGGGTTTGACCAGAGCATTGATTTGGGCGGATTACCCACAGGAATATATCAGCTAATGTTTAATGGAAGAGGTACGAAAATTTTTAAACACTAATAAAAAACAACATGAAAAATAATTTACTGTTTGCACTTCTGCTAACCAGTGTAACGAGTTCCTTTGCACAATGGACAACCATTTCACAAGGCTATGCAGACCTTGATTTGAGTGATATTTATGTAACCGATTCCAAAATTATTGCAGTTGGCACAAAATTTATGAGCAGTAATTTTTGGCCCCATATAGTCACGGCCAATATAGATGGTTCCTCAGCCGACACCACTATTATTCCACCTAAAGGATATTTTTTTAAAACAGTAACATTTAAAGATAAGGACACTGGCTTTATCGCAGGTTATGGAAGCATCAGCATCTGGTTGCAAACAACGGATGGAGGTGCTACCTGGAAATATTATATGCAGGATATTGTGAATAAGGGAATAACCGATATGCAGTTTTTGAATAATAAAATTGGTTACGCATGTGGTTATGGTGCAAAGCAGTTTTTTAGCGGCAATGTATACAAAACAATTGATGGCGGACTAAACTGGGACGCACAGGTGGATCCGATGGATAGTTTGCCCATGGATGGAATGAAAATGGTAAATGAACAATATGGTTATGGATGGGGAGGCACATTTGGTGCAAAAAAAATGGTGAAAACAATTGATAGCGGAACTACATGGACCCATTATTACACCCATACTGCTATCCCCGGAGGAATGTTTTGGTGGAATGTAAACGAAGGGATTTTAGTTGACGGTGCTGGTGGTATTTATAAAACTTCTAATGCAGGCGCAACCTGGAGTGCCAAAAACTCAGGTATTACTACTGCATTAACCTCTGTTGCTTTTATGGACAGGTATACCGGATTTGCCGTTGGTTTGTATGGTGTGATATTGAAAACCACGAATGGAGGAGAGACCTGGATAAAGGAGACGGGTGTTCCTTCTAAAATGTTTACAAAAGTTGAATATCATGGCGACAGGTTTTATACAATTGGCGAAGATGGAACCATCCTCAGATCATCGGTACTTACCGGAACAGAAAAGGTAAAAGCCAACCCGCTGGAACAACTGGTACTTTATCCAAATCCTGCTGTAAGTGAAATTCATATTGATAAGGGAGGGGTAAAAGAAACACCACAAATTATTATTACAGATATAAACGGAAAGATGATTTATTCCAACAAATTAGCTGCTCGCATTGATATCTCTTATTATCCTGCAGGCGTGTATCTTGTTCATGTTTTTTCGGAAGAAAACCGTATAGTAAAGAAACTCATCATTACGCATTAGCAGCACAAAGAAAAAGGGCTATTTATTGAAGCACTAATTTTTTCTTAATCGCATTAAAGTTTGAAGAAAGGGATATACCAATAGGTGTATCCTTTTTTTGTTTTCGCTTGTGCTGATGCGGGTGAGTGATTATTTAGAGGTGAATTGTTCCCTCTTATTTAATTCTTAATAAGCGTTTTAGCCTGTCTTCTCCTTTAATATCAAGGATTTTCAGGGTGTACTTTTGGGTAAGTTTTAAATACTACAACACCAATTTAAATTAAAAACATCATGAAAAAACTAATTTCCATTTTTCTAACATCGGCAATGGCTCTTGTCCTTTTACAATCATGCAGCAAATCAGATGACGCTGATTCGAATCCAACTCCAACCCCCACTCCAACCCCGACTCCCACACCGGTGGTTACGTCCAATTCGTTTACTTTAACAGGGGATGGTTACACAGATAAAAAGTTTGAAATTGCCAGTCCCACCACTGCTGAAGTTTATCACAAATCCTCTAACAACAACAACTACGTTAAAGTAGTGGGAATGATTGGAGAGGATTCTGTATTTATGTATTTTAATATGGCAGGAGGACCAGCTGCAAATACCTATCCATGGGGTGGTTTTACGGGAGGCACCATATTTATAACACCCAAAAATGGTGAAGAGAAAGCTTATTCCACTAAAGCCGGAACCGGAACTTTTGTTATTACAGAGTATGGTGCGGTTGGTAAAAAAGTGAAAGGAACTTTTAGCGGAACATTTTTTAATCCGTTTACTTCTGTATCCGTAGAGATTAAGGGTGGCAATTTTGAAGTAACCCGAACTGCCGATCAATAATCTTTCCAGTTAGATCATAAAAAAAACCGCGCATGCGGTTTTTTTTATGATTGATCCGATCAGTTGATAATTGGATCCGGTGCCGAAATCTTTTCTATCAGTTTGTATCCGCTGCCATATGCATTTAGCAACTCCAGGTTATCATCTTCCTTAATCAGTTTTCTGATCTTGCTCAGGTATACATCAAGGGTTTTAGAGGTAAAATAATCGTCTTTACCCCATATTTTAATAAGGATTTGCTTACGATCAATCAATTTATTTTTGTTGGCAATAAGCATATGGAGCAACTCTGCTTCTTTTGAACTGAGCTTATGTGATAACCCGTTACCGGTAAGTTTTCTTTTCATAAAGTCGAATGAGAAATTACCAACGATATAATCTTTTTCAGTAGAGTCAGAAGCACTCATGGTACCAGTAGTGGTGCTCCTTCTCAGTATGGCATTAATTCTAAAAAATAATTCCTGGGCACTGAAGGGTTTGGTAATATAGTCATCACACCCAAGTTCAAATCCCCGGTATTTGTCAACATCCATAGAACGGGCGGTTAAAAATACAAAGGGAATTTTAGGATTAAATTTTCTTAGTTCTCTTGCGGTGGTAAAGCCATCTGTTTTGGGCAGCATCACATCAAGTATGCAGAGATCAAATTCTTCTTCATAAAATTTTCTTAAACCTTCTGTTCCGTCTTTACACCAGCACATGTTAAATCCCCTGATTTCAAAATTGTCTTTTAATAGAGTCCCCAGGTAAACATCATCTTCAATAAATAAAATTTTAGTCATAGCTATATCAAGTAGGTTGTTAGTTGTTAAGTTCTATAATAAATGTGCTTCCTTTTCCCTGCTCACTAATCACCTCAATTGTACCCTTGTACAGGCTTATGATATGTTTTACATAACTTAAACCCAGGCCGAAGCCTTTTATATTGTGTATATCCTTATTATCCACCCGGTAAAATCTGGTAAATATGTCGCCTACCTGATTTTTTTCTATACCGGTACCGTTGTCACTTATTGAAATCCTGATGCCATTATCGGTATTAAATGTAGAGACTCTTATTTCGGGAATATGGTTGCAATACTTAATTGCATTGTCAATTAAATTGTATAAAATATTCTTCATATGAAACTCATCAGCCAGTACCTCATGGCGTTCAGCCAGCAGAGAAAATTGGAGACTTCCGTTTAACCGGTTTAGTTGTACTTCAAACGACTCACCTGCTTTTGTAATCAATTCATGGAGGTCTATTAAGGTGTTTTGTAATGTCAGTTCATTTTTATCAAGAGCTGCTATTTGCAGGATGCGTTCTACATTTTCTTTCAGGTGATCGGATTCATTACTTATTATTTCGAGGTAGCGGGAAGTATTGGAACCATTGAGTACAATATTTTCAAGCGCAAGGGAAATATTGGTCACCGGTGTTTTAAACTCATGCGTCATATTATTAATAAAATCGTTCTTCATTTCCGAATACCTTTTTTGACGCAGGGTAATAATGATGAAGTAGGCAAATAAGCCGGAAAGAATGAGAATAATTAATCCTGATGTAATCAGCATAAGCCACATGGATTTCATTACCATTCCTGTAGAATTATTTAAGGAAAGCAATACCATGTATTTCTGTTTTGTTTTGCGGTTTTCTAAAATAGGAACCATCACAGCCGCATCAAGAACATCAGCTGCCAGGGCATTAGGCTTGAGGTATTCAAACGTATCGGCATTTACTTCCTTTATGCCCAGGCCAAAACTTCCCATATACATCACCTTATTTACCAGATCGCGTTTTACAAGAGAATCGAGCAGGCGGGTATTGATCATTTGAACCACCTTTCTATTGTCATGCAGTTTATCGAGGTAATTTTGTATGGTATAATTATTATCGTTGGAATTAAAGTTGGGGCTTTTAGAAATAACAGAATCGGCCACCTGATATTCGAATTTTATTTCCATATCTGCCGTTACCGGAAAATCGAACATCATGGATTTGTAGTTTACAAACATGCTATCGTTTCTAAACCGAAACAGGTTAAACATTTCAATGGAGTCGGGTTTTTGGGTTACCATAAAGGTGTCGTTAGCCCATTTGTGTTTGGCCAGATACAAGCCTTCTCCAGGTTTAAAATAGGTGTGAGCCCTGAAGTTAAAGCAAAATGCATCTTCTTCCACATGCTCTACAGCTTCTTCAAGTACCTGGGTAGCTGATAAGTAAAGTTCCTGTTGTTCAAGGAAAAACGTTTTTCTGATCCAGTATGCCTGAACAATAATTAAAATGGCCAGTACCCCCGCAATGGAAATAACCAGTGTTCTGAATTTTAGCTGATTCACGCCTGAAAGTTAAAGGGATGAATACTCCTGAAAACGGTATTAACTATTTTTTTAAGCATTAAGTAATTTATAACAGATTTAAAAGTAGCATATTTTCCATACATATGCATGTTTATTAGTCACTTAAACCAATCTAAGGGTTGTGGCAAAGGAGGGAGGCGCTAATAATATTTAGCAATTGTAAAGAAATGATATATTAAGAATGTAAGGGTATGTATAAAAAAACACCTGTTGGTTCTCAACAGGTGTTTGGTATGGTAAGCAGTTCTGGTTTTATTTAGCCACTGCTGGTGTTTCTTCAATTACCAGCGAGAGGGGTTTTTCAACAGCTTCGTTGGTAAGGGCAATATCAATAACTTCCAGCATGTTTTTTACATAATGGAAGGTTAATCCATTCAAATAGTCTTCTTTTATATCCTGTATATCTTTGCGGTTGGCCTCACATAGAATGATATCTGTAATACCGGCACGTTTAGCTGCGAGTATTTTTTCTTTTACTCCTCCAATTGGCAAAACCTTACCTCTAAGGGTAATCTCACCCGTCATAGCCAGTTTTTGTTTTACCCTGCGTTGTGTAAAAACAGATGCCAGTGAAGTGAGCATGGTAATACCCGCACTCGGACCATCTTTAGGCACAGCTCCGGCTGGTACATGTATATGCACGTCATATTTATCAAATACACGGGTATCAATTTGCAGGTACGAGGCATTGGCTTTGAGGAAGGTAAGCGCGGTAATGGCTGATTCTTTCATTACATCGCCAAGGTGACCGGTGAGGGTTAGCTTGCCTGCTCCTTTGGTAAGTGTGCTTTCTATAAAAAGAATCTCACCACCAACAGAGGTCCACGCCAGGCCTGTTACCACCCCGGCCACACTGTTATCCTGATAACTTTCTTTCTCTACCCGTTCAATACCAAGTATTTTCTGGATATCTGCCACCTCAATTTTTTTCTTTGTTTTGCCTTCCATTACCCTTTCCTTGGCTACCCATCGGGCAATAGATGCAATTTGTTTTTCCATTCCTCTTACTCCACTTTCGCGTGTATAACCTTCCACAACTTTCTCCAGCACGTCATCACTTAGCTCAAAATCTCCCTTTTTAAGCCCGTGGTTTTCTTTTTGTTTAGGAATGAGGTATTTTTTTGCAATCTGAATTTTCTCTTCAATGGTATAGCCGTTAATCTCAATAATTTCCATACGGTCGAGCAAAGCCGGTTGTATAGAATCCAGTGAGTTTGCTGTGGCAATAAACATCACATTGGAGAGATCGTATTCAATTTCAATATAATTATCGTGGAAAGAGTTGTTTTGCTCCGGATCAAGCACCTCAAGCAGGGCAGAAGAGGGGTCTCCGCGGAAATCGTTGCCTATTTTATCTACCTCATCAAGCACAAATACGGGGTTGGAGGTTTTTACTTTTTTCAGGTTTTGAATAATACGTCCGGGCATGGCACCAATATACGTTCTCCGATGGCCGCGTATTTCACTTTCATCATGTAAGCCACCCAGTGCAATCCGGGCATATTTTCGGCTCAATGCTTTGGCTATTGATTTTCCCAATGATGTTTTACCAACCCCTGGAGGTCCGTATAAACAAAGAATGGGACTTTTCATATTGCCTTTCAGCTTAATAACTGCAAGGTATTCCAGTATTCTTTCCTTTACCTTATCAAGGCCAAAGTGGTCTTCATCCAAAATTTTTCTTGCCCGCTTCAGGTCAAAATTATCTTTGGTGGTTTCACTCCATGGCAAATCGAGCAACAATTGCAGGTAGCTAAGTTGTACGGAATAATCGGGTGCCATCGGGTTCATTCTGCGAAGGCGCTCCACTTCTTTTTTAAAAGAATCGTGCACCTCTTTGGTCCAGAGTTTGGCTTCGCCCGCTTTTAGCAGGTTATCTATGTCTTTATCAGGGGTATCGCCACCAAGTTCTTCCTGCAGGGCACGGATTTGTTGTTGCAGAAAAAAGTCACGTTGCTGTTTATCAATATCACCCCGAACTTTGTTCTGAATCTCGTTTTTAATTTGTAATACCTGCACTTCCCGGCTCAATACCTCCAGCACTTTTTCGGCCCTGCTTTTAAACTCCTCTACCTCCAGAATGCTTTGTTTTACTGAAATTTCAGCATTCATATTGGAAGAAATAAAATTGAGCAAAAAGTTTGGGCTATCAATATTTTTTAGGGCAATTGATGCCTCGCTTGGAATATGTGGCGAGAGGTCAACAATTTGATTGGCAAGATCTTTTACCGATGCTATAAGGGCACTGGATTCTTTGCTTTTTTCCGGTTTATGCTCAACAATAGGGATTATTGATGCCGTAAGATATGGCTCGGTACTTACACACTCATTAATCCGGAACCTGCGTTTACCCTGAATAATAGCTGTGCTGCTTCCGTCAGGCATGCGAATCATTTTCAGAATCTTTGCTACGGTGCCTACCTTATGCAGGTCGTCAAAAGCAGGATCTTCTATATTTCCGTTGGTTTGTGCCACAACCCCAATGGTTTTGGTGGTTTTATAGGCATCTTTTATCAGGTTAATGGATTTATCTCTGCCAACTGTAATAGGTATAACCACTCCAGGGAAAAGAACCGTATTACGAAGCGGTAAAATTGGCAGGGTTTCGGGCAAAATTTCCTTATTCATTTCATCCTCTTCCTCCTGCGACAGGAGAGAAAAGAAATCGTTGCTATCATTTTCTTCGCCTATCAGGGCTGGGTTTATAAGGAATTGCATATCGTTATTCTCAGTCATTTAGTTAATCAGAAAGCTTGTGAAGGTACAAATGTTTCAACTGTTGTGCCAATAAAATTTTGGTTGAATAAATGCCCGCAGGAATTATATTAGCAAAAAATCTATTCTATGAAGAAAGTATTATTTGCTGCCTTATTGTTGAGCGGAGTAAGTGTAGCCTATGCTCAAAACATTAACAAACGCGAAGTACCAACTGCGGTAATGCGTTCATATGTTTCCCAAAACTCCCGCGGAGCGCTCGACTCGGTTTGGAGCCGCACAACGGTAACCATTTACAAAGTGAACTATATTGATGAGGGAAAACGCTACGAAGCACAATATTTTGAAGATGGTGGTTGGATAAAAACATATACCGAAATTCCACAGGCAGAGTTGCTTCCGGGTATTATTAAACAAATTTCGGAATTATACCCAGGCCACAAGGTTGCCAAAGCTTATGTAGAGCTTAATAATGATGGTAAATTTTATACGGTAGACCTGGAAAAAGGTGCTGATAAAATAACCATTTATTTTCTGATGAGCGGAAAGTTTGTTAAGTAAGTTTAACTGAGCATTACCCCGTTTTGGCCGAGTATATCAATATACGCGGCCTTTTTATTGCTGATACTGAAAGGTTCGAATATGAACTTTTTATCGTAAAGCGTGGATCCAACATAATACGTGAGGAAATACTCATTATAAAATCCCAGCAAATCTTCGGGTAAAGGTTCAACCTTGGCGTATTGTAGTGGCTCTATGCGATCCAAAAAATGCCGAAGGGTAGAGGTTTGCCTTTCTTCACCTTCAATTTCGCCATAACCTTTACTCATTACCAGCACCCCTTCAATAATGGATTGCTTCAGGTTTATTACGTAAATATTCCAAACCATCTCGCCTTCTTTGTTTAACTCATGCACGGCTGCAATGGCCACATCCCGGGAAACGAGGTCATCTATATCTTTTAGCATGGGGCAAAGATAAATCTAATGCACCATTTTATTGGCACAATATGAACTGGCAAATGCTTCGGGTTTTGCTTTAAACACAAAACCCATACTGAGAATATAACCCATGGCTTCGCTTAATGCAGAGTTCGATTTAAATTGGGGATTGGTATTAATATCAGCATGCACTTCCAGTTCTACCTGATACTTATCCAGCAATCCACAAATCTGGTACGCAATTTCTATTGATTTGGATACTTCCTGCAGCATCCGTTCTTTTACACTAAAACGCTGTTTTGTTTTTTCGCTGCTGATCAGCATAAATCCACCACGTTTTTGCCGCACAAATACAATCACCGTTGCAAACTCTGTTACATCATAAGTTACCTGCGAATCAGTGCCTATGCATACTTTAAGCTTATTTCCGGCTTTGGTTTCCTTAATAATAAGTTGTTCCACCTCATCCACAATATGGTGGTGAATCTGCTCTCCGTTAAACCGTCTCCATTTCATGCTGCTGCCAAAATTGCTCAATGCATTCATAAGCGTGTATGTTTAGATGATAACGTGAAGATAAAATTAACATTGTAAAAAAACAGACAATCAGTGCATTGTGGATCGAATGTGGAAATGAATGGTGTTTACCTTCTTAGGTAATATTCATGCGTGTTTGGCGAATAAATGGTTATTTATTTATTTCGCCCGCGGAATGAAAAAAAGTTTAGTTATTGTTATCCTATCCCTGTTTACCGCATTTGCCCAGGCCCAATCTCCAGAAATTATCAGAAACCGCATTTTATTTGTTCATGATACCAAAACAGATCATTATTACAAACTAAAGGTTGATAATGAATTAACAGTAACACTTACCGGTGTGCCTGAATCTAAGCTCACAAATATTATGGGTTTTGTATCCGACACCATGGTACAATTGGAAGGTATTGGCCTGGTACCTCTTCGTTATATTGAATCTGTTGCATTCAAGCCTTATGAAGTAAGAAGAACCATACGCAAGGCTGGTTATCTTACCCTGGCATTTGTTGGCGTGCCCCTGGTTTTGTTTCAGTTAACAGCAAATTCCGGTAGCAACATATTACCAGGTATGGCTTTGTCTCTTCCGGTTTTAATGGCAGCACTCGAAGGTTCAGCCGCATTGAGCAGAGCTATTGCAGACAAAGTTTCGCTGCAAAAAGGCGTGAACATGGCCTTGTTCATTGAATAAAGATAACTGTAAGGCTGGTTATTCTTTTAAACCCTTTGAGGCCTTAAATTTATCGCTACAGTTTTTGATGTAGAGCAACATATCATACTCTTCTGCCGTAAGTGCAAAGTTTTTCTCAGGCCTGCAATGCATCATCAGTTCATCAAGGTAAAGGTCGGGGATATTGGATACCTTTTTTACGATCTCCCTGTTATACCTTTTATCAATTTGCTTTTGCTGTTGCACGTAGGCGTAAAACTCTTCAAAGTGCACCATATCCTTGCCTTCTTTGGAAAACTGGTAATACATCTCGGTAATGATTCCGGAAAATCCGGCCCCATCAGCCCCGGCTCTGGGACGCTTAAATACCCGGTCGTAATTGTTCATTAACGGATCATTTTTAAGAAACTCGGCTGCAGCCCTTGCTATGGAATCTCTCTTGCGGCTGGAGTACACAATATTTACATCCTTTAACTGGTAACTTCTGGAAAACATCAACACCTTTATAGTATCAGCAATATTTGCCGGTATAAGCCCGGAAGCCTTTAACAAAAGCGACTCAAAGCCAATTGAGGAGAACAGTAAGGTATCTGCCGGTGCCACTTTTATTCTGAATAATCCCTGCCTGTTGCTTATGGCCCTTTGTCCGGTGCTTTTATTTAACAGGTTGCCCAGGGGAATAATACTTCCGTCCTGGCTGCTAATTAGAAATCCCTTTAAAAGCACACGGTCAGGCGTTTGTGCATAAACCATTGGCAGGCACGCCATAAATAAAGCGAATAATATTACTCTCATTTCTTTTATCGAAACGAAAGTACATTTTTGTAAGGTATTTTAACCAGTGGGAAATTTAGCAGCATGCAACAATTAGTATTAAAGTCGGGGAGAGATCGCTCACTCAATAATCGTCACCCATGGGTGTTTTCGGGTGCCGTAAAGGAGATGCCCCGTGCAGAAAACGGTGAAATTGTGCAGGTGGTAACCAATAACAATCACCTGTTGGGTTATGGTTTTTTCTCTACCAACAGCCAGATTACATGCCGTGTATTTGAGTTTACCCATGAGCAACTGGTAACCGATAGTGCGTTTTGGGCCGGAAAAATAAAAAGGGCCGCAGAGCTGAGGAAGTTATTTATTAATCACTCTCATACCAATATATACAGGCTTATACATGCAGAAGGTGATTTTTTTCCCGGGGTAATTATAGACGTTTACCACGAGGTAGCGGTGGTACAATTGCTTATTCGCGGAACCGAGCGCATTAAGGAAGATATTTTTAATGCCCTTTACGAAATTGGACTTAAGTATATTTATATTAAAACAAAATCGAGTACACAAAGGCTGGAAGATGTTTCTACACAAAGCGAGTGGGTGGGCAACCTCATTCACCCGATGCCTGTTGAAGCCATTGAAAATGCCATTAAGTTTATGGTGGATGTGGAGAAGGGGCAGAAAACAGGATTTTTTATAGACCAGCGTGAGAACAGGATGTTGGTAGGAGAGTACGCAACAGGCAAAAAGGTGCTGAATACATTTAGCTACTCAGGTGGATTTAGCCTGTATGCTCTTTCAAACGGAGCTTCATTGGTACACTCGGTTGACAGTTCCAAAGAAGCGATTGAAATGTGTGAACGCAATGTGGCCGCAAATGGCTGGGAAAAAAATCATGAAAGTTTTGTGGAAGATGTGTTTGATTATATGCAAAAAACCGAAGTGGATTATGATATTATGGTATTAGACCCTCCGGCCTTTGCCAAAAATGCAAGGGCTGTACCCAATGCCACACGCGGGTACAAAAACCTAAACCTTATTGCCTTTAAAAAAATAAAACCCGGAGGACTTATTTTTACTTTCTCCTGCTCACAGCATATAGACAGGGATCTGTTTAGGAAAATAGTATTTGGTGCCGCTGCCGATGCGGGCAGAAATGTGCGCATTATCCGACAACTTACACAACCCGAAGATCATCCCATTAATATTTTTCACCCTGAAGGGGAATACCTCAAGGGGCTGATGCTACACGTGGAGTAATGAGAAACCTTCTTCTCTTTATATTGTTCTTGACAGGCGGAAATTTATGGTCGCAAACCATTGTGCCGTCTGATTCTCTAAAACCCAAAGTGCCCAAAAGTGAAGTTAAACAACTTGCATTTATGGCCGATTCTGTAATGAAACAATTGAAGGTATTGTATAAAAAAGAAGTAAACGAAAATGCCTTAAACAAATACCAGCCAGAACGTATTGCCCTTGTGCGTACCTATATTTTATTATTCGATTATGTACAAAACAGGTGCGAAGTGGCCACGTTTAAAAAAGCAGATATCATTGCCATATTTGGTAAACCTGATACCGTATATAAACATAAAGAAACCCAACAGTTTGAGTTGTATTACAATAAGGTGATAAAAAAATACGTGAGGATTGTAAACCTTCGCTATCGCCTGTATTTTGACAAAGGAACCCTGATGCGTGTCAGACGGGAAGACATTGGTCATTAGTCATTGGTCATTAGTCATTGGTGCTTAGTGCTCAGTGTTGGATGGTGAAGGATAGAGGGATCTTAATTTTGAATGTTAAATTTTTAGTGTTAAGTTATTTCAATAGTTCGAAGTTCCTTAGTTTATAAATGTTACCTGTTGAGTTAGGAGGTTGGTAGTTCATCTACACATCTACACATTTTCAAATTTGCACATCATTCTCCTTGCGATGGGTAAATAGTAGTTGAAAGATCGAAGTTTGCATAGCACCGGATCAGGTGAATCCTTTACCCGGAGCTATACAGACTTACCTATTGATGGGCTTATTTATTGGTCCAGAGGCTCCAGTTTTTGTCAAATTTGTACCATTCACCTTTAGGGCCTTCCCACTTCCATTCCGGAACTTCACTCCAGTTTTTACCCATATCAGCGCTCCACCAAAGTTTGTTGTCACCAATTTTTAGCCATTTGCCATCTTTATCGGCCCACATTCCGTCTTTTACTTCACTCCATTTTTTGCCATCAGCACTCCACCAAAGTTTGGCGCTTTTGTCTAATTTGTACCAGTACGTTTTTCCATTCATCATACCAGTCCAGATTCCGTCCTTGGATTTCATCCATTCAGCGTTTACAGAGATTACTGTTGATGTGTTTGCAGGATTTCCTGCGTAGATTGTTGTTGCGCCCGGCATTAATCCAAATACCAATGCAGCAATAAATATTTTTCTCATTTCAGTTTGTTTACAGATGCATATACGCAAAAGGAAATGGAATGGATTTATTACATATGCATTTATCCGATTTTAGCAATTTAATCGATCCAGATGCTGGTTGGCTTTTAATGAGTACCAATTTTTATTTATTTTTTGTTAATGCCGGATTTTTATGGCTCATATCTGTTTGTTTTTAAGCAATTTGCTAATTTGCATGAATTAAATTTTTTAGCTATGAGACCATATTTAAGAAGCCTTATTATCCTGCTGACGGTTTTTAGTACAACAGGTAAAGCACAAGATAACCTGCTTGCCAAACGCATATCAGTGCTGAATGGTGTGGAAAGTTCTGGTCCAAAGTTGGAGTACGATATTGATTCATTGGGAAATTTTTACATAGCCGGGCGGATACAGGGCGTAATTGATTTTGACCCCTCTTTAGCAGTGTATAACGTAACCGGAGCCAGCTCTTCCGAAGCCGATAATCGTCACATTGTAGCAAAATACAATATCAATGGCGATCTGATATGGTTAAAACAATTTGCCAAAGGAGTAAGTATCAGTGATATTGCTGTGAGTGCGAATGGCTTTATTTATCTTACCGGTATTTTTAAGAAAACCATTGATTTTGATTTCTCAATTGATTCTTTTAAAGTAAGCTCATTTGATACGATACATTATGACATTTTTTACGCAAAGTACGACACAGATGCAGATCTGGTATGGGTTAATGCGATAAAGGGAATGGCTTTAAAAGATGTTCGTTCCATAGATGTTGATACTGGCGGGAATGTTTACCTTGCAGGTACTTTTCATGATAATGTTGATTTTGATCCATCTCCTACAGGTACAGCCGTTTTAAGCAGCAAATTATCATCATCCAGTATAGGTGAGCCTGATTTGTATATAGCCAAGTACAACCCGATGGGTAATTATGTTTGGGTAAAACAGCTCAAAGAGAGCAAAGGCACAGCATCTTCTCTGGCGAATCATATAGAAGTGAAATGCTATATTTCAGGAATTATCGCACATGGCTTTTTTGTAGATTCACTTGATTTGAATCCGGGAGCAGGTGTAAACTATATAGTTACTGATGCCAATCCCGATAACTTTATAGCAAAATATGATTTTAATGGCAATTTTTCCTGGGGGTATAAGCACGGTGTTACATTTGTTCAGGATTTAAATACGAATGTATTTATAGATTCTGTTGACAACGTTTACCTGATTTGTGATGTTTCTCAAGATGTAAAAGTGGTGAAATATAGCCCTTCCGGTACCGAGTTATTCAGCGGCACCATTACTGGTCCGGAGAAAGACGTTCCAGGTGGAATTGTAGTTGATCAATTCGGCAATATTGTGGTATCAGGCTTTTTTAAGTCTACAGCGGATTTTGATTTCTCTGCAGGTGTAAAAAACGTAACGTCTTCTGGTGCTGAGGATATGTTTATTGCTTATTATTCTCCTGATTTTAAATTACTCTCTGTTAAAAAAATTGGTGGGGTATCAGGAGATCAAATCTACGATATATCAAAATTACCAAACGGTGATATTTTAGTTTATGGAACCATTATGGATTCTGTTGGATTCGTTAAAGATGGCAGTGTTGAGTATGCAAAGTCTGCCGGACTAAGCGACCAGTTTTTTGCAGTATTTACAAAGTGCGCTTTACCTCCTTCACCTGCCAACACATCGTCAGGTCAACCTATATGTAAAGGAAATCAAACTCAGTTAAGTGCAAATGGCTCCGGAACAATTTTCTGGTATGCATCTCTGGCAGGCGGAGCCAGCATAGTATCCGGAAATACATTCACAACTCCGTTGCTTACAACCGGCACTACCTACTATGCAGAAGATAGTATCAGTTGTGGAATAAGTAAAGTCCGAACCCCTGTTTATAAAAAGGTGCTAAACCCACCATTGGTAAAAGAGGGCTTGCTGCCGGGCAAAGCTGTTGTTTTCGATCCGCAGAAAAAATTGCAATGGATATTTCAGTTAACAGGAAATGGCACACAACGCGTGTCTTCAAGTGCAATTGATAAATATGGAAATATTTATGTGTCAGGCGACTTTACTGATACCGTTGACTTTGATCCATCTCCTGCAGGTACTGTCAGTTTAATTGCGATAGGAAATTATCAAAACAGTTATCTGGCAAAATATTTTTCAGATGGTTCACTTAGCTGGGCTAGAAGGATTAGCCGAGGGGAGTTAGGCATTAATAAAGTGTTAACGGATGACTCCGGTAATGTTTATCTCGCAGGAAAAGGTGAGTTTTATTCATCAGGATTTGGAGCAACCTTCGGTAACCATATACTTAAATTTTCTCCTGACGGTGTGGCACTTGATAGCTTGTATTTTAGTTCGGGTCATTCTCAGGATCCTGCTGAACTCAGGGGATTTGCTATGGATTCAGATGGAAATCTGATTATGGCCGGGGTTATGAGAACCACCATAGATTTCGACCCTTCTTCCAATGTTTTTAACCTGACTTCTGGTACCAATATCAATGATTTGTTTATTGCAAAATACAACAGAAACCTTGATTTAATATGGGCTGGTATTCTAAACAAGGCCAATACCTCAGCTGTGTTAACTGCAGCCGGATTGATGACATTAGATAATGATATTTATTTATACGGATCTTATTCCGGAACAGTTGATTTTAATCCGGGTGCCGGCAATAACTCACTTACATCTACTGGCGGAACTGACGGTTTTATACTCAAACTGAATACTTCTGGCAATTTTATCTGGGTAAAAGAAATTGCATCTGGTTCTGGTAATTCCTCTGTTAACGGTTTAAGTTTTGATAAGTCAGGAAAAATGATTTCTAGCGGACAATATACCGGAACGGCAGATATTGATCCCGGAAGTTCTCAAACCAATATTGTTTCTGCAGGTGATATTGATCTGTTTATGCTTCAAACCGATACAGCCTGCAATTTGATTTGGAATAAAACTGTTGGAGGTTCCGGAGCAATGACCAATGCAGGGTTGATGCCTGCCGGGGAAAACAATTATTTTATTTGGGGTACTGTTTCGGATACAACGGATTTTGATGCTGGATCCGGCATTAGCAATATGATAGGCCGTTCATCATATCCGGTTTCATACTTGGCAAAGTACGATATGTCAGGAAATCTGATAAGAACAGATTCGCTTGGAAAAGCAGGGATGCTCCTGGCTATTGATACGCTTGACCATATTTATGTTGCCAACAACACTTTGCCTCAACTCAAAATAGACACTGTTATTATTAATTCATATGCCATGGATGGTTTCTTTGGTAAATACAAATATTATGACAGCTTGAATATTATTTGCCAAAATGATGCTCCTTTTAAATTAAGTGGTGGAACTCCTGCCGGTGGGTTATTCTCAGCTTTTGGTGTAGTAAATGATACCTTTTATTCATCCATTGCCGGTGTTGGCTATAGCAGAGTAAATTATCAGTATACAGATCCAGGTGGTTGTTACGGTGCTGATAACAGGGTTGTAAGGGTTGGAAACAGTACCCCGATAACAATTACAGCATCAGGTAATACTACCTTTTGTGCCGGAGATTCAGTTGTTTTATCCACCGTACCTGCATCGCAATATACCTATCAGTGGTTAAGGAATGATACTTTTGTTACCGGATCAGTAGCTTCATTATTAGCAGCCAAAGTAACCGGAGGATTTAAATTACAGGCTATAGAAACGGGCAAATGTGCAAGTTTTTCAAATACCATTTCAGTTGTTGCCAACCCTCTTCCTCAAGCACTAATAACTTCAAACAAGCCAAAAATTTGTTTGGTCGATACCATGCAACTCTTAGCCTCAAGTCCGTCTGCAATTGCTTATTTATGGTATAAAAACAATGCACCACTGATTGCAGATACTTTTACAACGAGAAATGTTTATCAACCGGATAGTTTTAGTGTACGTGTAACAGATGCGAATGGTTGTAAAAACTTTTCACCCCATTTTGTAGTAAAAAACTATAACCCTCCTTTTGTTGAAAATATATGCGTTGTTACAACAGACTCTGCAACAGGAAAAAATGTAGTTGTTTGGGAAAAAACGGCAGATGTGCGCACTGTTGCTTACCAGATTTACCGGGAAGGAAGCATCAGCGGACAATATACCTTACTTGCAAGCATACCTTATAACCAGCTTAGCCTGTTTCTTGATACAGGATCAAACCCTTTGCAGCAAAGTTACCGATATGCAATTACCACACTTGATTCATGTGGGGCTGAGGCACTAAAAGGCGTGCATCATAAAACTGTTCACCTCTCTGCCAATACAGGTATTAATGGTGAAATAAACTTGTTATGGAATGCATATGAAGGTATTACTTACACTTCACATAAAATCTACAGGAGTGTAAATAATGGCGCATATAACCTGATTGCACAGGTACCTTCCGGCACATTTTCCTACTCTGATCTTACACCACCAGTGGGCAATAAAAAGTATTATGTGGAAATTGTTTTACCGGATGTCTGCACTGCAACACAGTTGGTACAAACTTTTGTTGCTGTTCAATCAAATAAAATTTCTTTAGGTAATGTTAGTCTTAGTGAACTCAATGAGGGTATTAAAGTTCAGTTGTACCCAAATCCTTTCAATAGCTTACTTCAGATATTATCAGATGCAAAAATGAGTCGTATTACTATTCATGGTTTTGATGGTCGGCTTGTTTATCAAAATGATGTTGATCATGAGTATCAGACAGATATGGACCTGGGATATCTTCAAGCTGGAGTTTATTTTGTTGAAGTAAAATCTGAAAAGGGAATCTATTACCAAAAACTGATTAAACGTTAGATTAGGTTTTAACGGGTGTTTAAGTGGATGTGAAATGTTGAATGTAAGTTCGAAGTTGGGAAGTTCGAAGTTGTTCCCCTGCACCTTAGCGTCTTTGCGGTGGTTGAATGATTAGTTAGAAGTTGGGAAGTTCGAAGTTCCTTAGTTTTTAAATGTTACCTGCTGAGATAAGGGGTTGGCAGTTCATCTACACATCTGCACATTTTCAAATTTGCACATTATTATCCTTGCGTCTTTGCGGTGGTTAGATGGGGGATGTAAGAAATCGGGAAAGTGAATGAAGCATTAAAAGCAGGTGAAATTATAAGGCTACATTACCCATTACATACATGGCTGTAACAGTAGGGGAAGGGCTTCCTCCTTCTTTTTCGAGGGTAATGGCAAAGGCTTCGGCAGTTTCAAAGTCTTTCATTTTGAGCAGTGATGAGTCACCCGCTGTCATGGTTATCATACCCGCATCAACCGGTTTTCCGCCAACAATTGCCCATAACTGGTATTGTTTACCGGCTTCCGGTATTGGCAGGTTTTTTACTTCCAGAAACACTTCTTTAGAGTTTTTATTCCAATAAATCATTGCCATGCTCTCAGGTGATTGAGGCAAACCTTTCATCATAACCTTGGCTACTTCCGGGTTTTTAAGTATAGCCATATCATGGTTCATACCATCCAGTTTTACCTGGTTATTTTTCATGTTATCGGCCAATACCTGCTTTTCCTGGTTGAGGGCAATTACCTCATTGCTTGCTGCTTTATACTTGCTGTAAAATATAATATTTCCAATTAAGCTTACCACCAGAAGCGAGGCTGCAATAGCTGTAGCCTTTCTGTACCTATCAAACAGTTTAATCACCTTTGTATCAATGGCAGGAAAAAGAGGGGTGATTTCTCTTCTGGCTTTTTCCTCTTCCTGTTCAAGTGTATCTATAGCTGCCAAAACATTGTTTTTGGTAGCCGGAGCCGGTTGCGAGGAATAAGTGGAGGCATAAGCATTAAGCGATTGCTGAATAGCCAATAGCTCAGTTTTCAGTTCAGGGTATTGCGCACAAAGGGTTTCCACTTCATGTGCTTCCTGTTCATTACACATGCCAAGTGCGTAACTCTCCAAAACTCCGCTTTCTATGTATGCCTTTATATCCATTATTTTATTACCTGTCGCAATTGAATGATAGCACTGCGGATGCGGGTTTTAACCGTTCCCAGAGGGATTTGTAACTCCTCCGATGCTTCCTCATGCGTATATCCTTCAAAATAAATTTTATCTATCAAAATTTTATGTTCCGGCTTTAGTTTATTAATCACTTCTTTTAATCCAATATGATCAACTTTGGCTTGAACCGACTCTTTGCTATCGATATTAGTTACGTAATCTTCTATGGTTTGGTTTTGTGTTTCGTTTTTGTAGCCTTTGGAACGAATCTCATCAATTGCTGTATTACGCGCTATATTGAGCATCCAGGTGAAAAGCGACCCTTTCTCCCGGGAATAAAATTCCATGTTTTTCCAGATTTTTACAAAAACCTCCTGCAATACATCATTGGCAATCTCTTCTGACTGCACAATCCTGTTAATAACCCCAAACAAGGCATTGGAGTAGTTATCATAAAGATACGTGAATGCCTCCCGGTTTTTGCTTTTTAAGGCAGTAACCAGCGTGGTTTCATCCTGATATGGAGATTTTTTGCTCAAAAGATTGGTTGGCAATATAATTATTTCGAACGAATTGCATCAACAGGGTTCAGCTTTGAAGCGTTATAAGCCGGAATAAACCCGGAAATAACTCCAATAACAACCGATACCACAATTCCTGTAATTACATTGTTTGCTGTAAGCATCATATTAAAATCGATAGCGCTGCTAATAAAATAGGTAATTATGCCTACCAGCGCTATTCCAATGCCACCACCTGCCAGGCACAGCACAATTGATTCAACCAGAAACTCAATAAGAATAAAGTAATTTTTAGCACCCAGCGATTTTTGAATGCCTATCTGATTGGTTCTTTCCTTTACAGACACAAACATAATATTGGCAATGCCAAAACCTCCCACCAGCATGGCAAATCCGCCAATAATCCACCCGGCAAAAGTAATTACGGAAAACACCGCTTTTAAAGGCTCAGCTATTAAGGTGGTTTTATTTAAAGCAAAGTTTTCATCCTCCCCGGGTTTGAGTTTTCTTTCTGCACGCATAATACCTCTCAACTCTTCTTCCAGTTGCTGAAGCGGCACTCCGGGGGCAGCCTTTACCTGTATCTGTGCATTGGCCCTGTCGGAATTGATCCTTACATAATTGGCAACGGTACGTGCCGGCACCAGCAAGGTATTATCCAAACTGTTGCCCAACAAACTTTCTCCTTCCTTGGCTACCACACCTACCACCTTAAACTTGCGACCTTTTACGGTAATAAAACGGTCAATTGCCATACGCGAACCGAAAAGATTTTGGGCAATGGCATAACCAATAACAGCTACAGGTGTTCCGTTTTGAGCTTCAGCTCCTGTAAAAAACCTGCCCTCATACAAATCGAAACTGCGAACCTGATCGAAATCGGCCGTAACGCCATTTACAGAAACCCCTTCGGCTGAATTGTTTTCGTACTTGATGGTAGCACCGCCCATTTGAATGCTCATGGTGCTGGCTCCGGCAAATACCGATTTTTCTGCAACCGTTTCCAGTTCGTCAAGCTTGGGATTCGGGCGGTTCATATATTTCCACCACTTATAATCTTCTGTAAAAGTCCATGGCCATTTATCAATAAATATCACATCTTTTCCGAGTGATTCCACACTGCCTTGAACGTTTCTTTCCAACGAATCAACAATGGTTAAAACGGCAATGATGCAGAATATACCAATGGTAATGCCCAGGGTTGACAAAAAAGTTCTTACCTTATTTTGCCTGAGCGCCTCAATGGCAAAAAGGGTACTTTCAATGGTTTGGTTAAAGACGATGCTGATCTCTCTTGCCATGTGGCAAAAGTATCATTTTATCATGGAAAGTCCTTCAGTGGCCGATTTATCAAAGGGGCTGATTATTAGGGTTCGCAAAAAGAATGATTTGGCTTCTTTGAGGTTACCCAGCCTGTAATGTGCCCAACCCGTCATCAATACACTGGAGTAATCAAAAGGATACAGGTCTGATGTAATTTTAAAATGCGTTAAGGCTTCGCTGTATTTTTTTTGCATGTAATACATATACCCCAACTTATAATTAAAATAGCTGTTGCGTGGTTCTATCTTTAAAATGTCTTTGTATTGTTTGGTAATATCTTCCCACATGCTCAACTCTCCGGCTGGCAGGGTAAAACCAAATTTGGGTTCTATGGCATAGGGCTTAAGGCCAATAGCTCTGGTATAATAGGCTACAGCTTCCTTATGTTTTCCGGCAAGGTAATGCAGGTAGCCAAACCGCACATTCATTTCATAACTGCTGTCGCTGTAAAAACGCTTAATGGCATTAATGGCACCGGCATAATTCTCCGCTTTTTCCTGGGCATAGCTGCTGGCAAATGAGTTTTGGGTAAGGGTGTCCTGTGCTTTAAGCATTCCGAAACCGGAAAACAAAAACAGGGAAATACAAGTGATTAGTTTCATAGGTATAGGTTTTATTTAATCAGGTTAAGTCCTTCAAGAGCAGATTTATCGGCTGGCGATGTGAGCAATACTTTATTGAATAATAGTTTTGCCTCTTTCAATTTTCCCAGCCTGTAGTTGGTCCACGCATACATCAGCAGGCCATCATAATCAAAAGGGTACATGTTTACCACTTTCTCAAAACATTTGTATGCCAGCGCATACTGTTTGCGGGTATAATAAATATATCCCAGTTTATAATTTACGGCAGAGTTTTTAGGATCAATCTTTAACACACTTTGATACAGGTTTAATACATCATCCCATTTTCCCAGTGCAGCCAAAGGCAATACCTTACCAAGGCGCGCTTCAACAGAATAGGGGAGCAGGTCGATGGATTTTTGATAATAACCGCTGGCTTCTGCATAAGACCCAAGCATATATTTTAAATACCCCAGCCTCAGGTTGCACTCATAACTTTGGGGGTTATATACATTACTGATGGTTTGTGCAGCACCGGCATAATTACCGGCCTTTTCCTGACTGTAACTGGTGGCAAAAGCCTGCTGCATAGGATCCTGAGCCAGGGCATAAAAAAACAGGGAGAAAAGGAAAGCCAATGATGTTAGTTTTTTCATAGAATTAGATATTATTTAATAAGTTTAATGCCAATTACCGGCATATTTAATGAGTAATCTTTATTAGAAATGGTTTCTGTTTTTCCTTCGTACTGGTAAATACCATATAAACTAAAGGTTTTATAAACCGGAACTTCTATACCTGCCTGAAGGCGATGTAAAGTTTTGTCAAACGAGTTGGTAACCAGCCACCCGTTTTGTTCGGAAAAGTTTTTGGAATTGGCATAAAGGTAGCTACCATATACTGAAAGGTGATTGCCAAACCAGTAGCGCATATTTACTCCCGGTAACACATAACCTGTTGCATTGTCGTTTAAATAACTGATGGCTGCACCTACCTGCAATTTGTTATTGCCAAAGGGGAACCAGTTTGCCGAGAATTGTTGCTGAAACTGGGTGGTTTGGTTCAGTTCAGACCATGATGAAGAAAAACGCAGGTCCCATTTTTTCCATGTTTTTCCAACTCCGGCATGCAAAAGCAAGGGGGTGCTTTTAAAGTCACTTTCACTTAAGCCAGCGGAAAGATTGGTATAGGATACCTGAAGCAAATGAACGGAAGGAGAAAAACTCCAGTTGTTTTTTAGTGCAAAAGTGAGTCCGCCATATAGTTGTATCTGCTGCATATTGCCATAATATGTTTCCTGATTCAGCATGCTTCCGGAAAGGTATCCGGTTGTTTTTCTGCCTGCCCTGAAACCTGCCCCTGCCTGATAGTAATACAGACTTTTATATAAACTTTCATCGCTTGAGAATTTGATTCCAGCCTCTGCATTGATTAGATGAACCACAGAAGGTTTAATGGCGTTTACCGCATACTGTGTTTCGGTACTCATGTTTTCTGTATACCTCAGAGCGGTGCTGTATTGTCCGGAATATAGGTGGCTGTAATAGAGATAATACAGAATGGATTCACGCAGGGTTTTATCTGTACAGATATCAAGTGCTTTGCGGTAGTACCAGGCCGACATCATATAATTCCCCTGATTAAAGTATCCATATCCGGCCCTCATGTAAAAGTAGTCGTAGGCAAATCCCTCAGCAATGGCTTTTTCCGATACCCTTACCAGATCACTCCATTGCCCGGCTGTAAGCAAGTCATAACTAATAGCATCATAAGGTGAAGGCAATTGCTGAGCCACGGCCGGTTTGAGCATTAGAAAACAGATCGATATTAAAATCAGTTTACGCATAATACCTCCGTTTGGTTATTAATGGTAAAAGAAAATAAACGCCCTGCCGACAATTTTATGCGGTATTGGTTTTTAATGGTTTCCGACATCAGGTTTTTGGTAGTTATACTTGATTGAATTTCTATTTCTCTTGGGTTGTAATAATCATCAATAGATGCAAAGGTCGACTGATAATCGGCTCTCAAAAACAAATGAAATGGTGAGATGATATCCTGTAAATATTTTAAGGTGCCTTTAAAAAAATCATCAACAGCCAGGTTATCTTTAATGGAAAGCTGGTGGTAATAACCGAGTAGTATTTTTTGAGTGGCAAGGAAAAAATGATACAGAATTGATTTTTTATCGCCATAAAAGGAGGTAGCATAAAACAAGGTACCGTTGTTTACAAAATACATAAACGAATCTGTTTGGGTACAGCGGATATACGTGTGGTTCCATGCATTTACGCCACATTCCCATTGGAGTTGTTTAATAATGCCCTCTTCCTCATATTGCATGGTAAGGTGGTTGCCCGGAATAAAACTAAAGGCATTATGCAACAAAGGTGTGCTTACCGGTTTCGAAACAGAGGCCCCTTCCTGAGGTACCGTAAATGAATGGAACAGATAGGTTTCATTTTGCCTGCTTACAAAATAACTCAATGGATACTTTAGGGTTTTAGAACCTATATAAGGCGTACTTTGTACCTGAAAATGTAAGTGTGGTTCGGGAGAACGGCCGGAACTTCCGCAGGCGGCAATCACTTGTCCGCGGTGTACATAATCTCCTGGTTTTACTGCTATACTGCCCGCTTTTAAGTGGCTCAGTTTTGTGTATAGCGCATCAGCATGTTTTATAATAATGGTATTGCCCCAGTTTTGTTGTACATTAATATCCTTTATGGCATTGTCTTCCACATCATCAACTACATGTGTAATATGTCCGTCAGCCGGGGCAAGCACCGGAAGGTTATAACAATAAAAATCAGTTAGCTCGGTGCCCGGCAATTTGAATGTTTTTTGCATATCATCCGTTACCACAAAATCAAGGGCATATTTCCAGTCTTCTTTGTGGGTGATTGCGCCTTCATATCCTTGTGAAACGTGCCACTCTCCAAAAAACGGAAGATGAATATGGATATAGGTATCATTTTTAAAACGTTCTAAACTGTTTAGGTAATGGTACAGATTTTTTTCGGGCGAGTAATATTGTTGAGGCACCAGCACCAGTCTTTTAAAATGCACCCTGTTGTTAAGCAACATCATAAACAGAATAACAACTATATTAAAGGGAAGAGAAAATAAAGGAAGCTGGTAAATATAAAGCAAGCCGGATAACCCGCTTATCAGAATGGCAATAAGAGGCGTGGCCAATACCACCAAAGTATAAGATGCCCTTGATGGAACGAGGAAAAACCCACCCAGGGTGATGGCTGTGAGAATAAAATTAAACCCGATATAAGAATACAACAACTGGCTAAATTCTCCGGCTACGGCATAATAAAACAGGTAGCCAATGGAAAAACCAAGCAGGGAGAGGGTAAACGCAATTCTCGACCAGATGATAATTCCCAGCATCATCAGAAACCCAACCACCACATTGTATTGAAAAAATATAGCCGAAACCGATTTGAGGTACACATCTATAAATTGAGGAATTTCCAGACTGTTTATTTTTTCTGTCCACTCAACAAGGGTAAATCCACCAAGTTTAAATAACTCATTTGCCCTGTAAAGACCTTCGGTGCTTAATGAAATAGCTCCGAAAGAACGAATGCTGATTAAGGTTATCCATAAAGTAAACAGAAAAGATAAACTCATGGCAGGCACCTTGTATTTAGAGAGCAGGTTGTAAAAAAGCACCGTAAGCAATACGGTAAGCATGGCTGCGCAGATTACAATAAAAACAAAAGCATACCCCAGATCGTAATAACTTCCCAGTACCATACCGGCCATCAGGGCATTAAAACTGTAACTACCCTGGGCAATAACCTGACGATCGAGACCTGCCCACCAGGCAAATAAAATGGCGGTTAATGCGGCAATGGCGCCACTTGCACCGGTATTGGGATCTATAAACGAAGAAGCCAGAAGTAACCAGGCAAATACTTTACTATCTGCAAAAAATAACTGGGAGTAGCTGTTGATGAATCCCTTAAAAAATATGTGTTTGTGTTTAAACAAAGTGCTTATTGTTTTTTAGCAATAATAGGTTTTGTGAAGCACAAAGAATACCGCATTTATACCGGTTATTCCTTGTGCCTGCTTATTTTATTGGATCAGGAAAGTTTAAATTCTGAAAGATAACCGGGCATTACCTCATTCATATCAATATTATGAATGGTTTCCCTTTTTCTGATGAGGTGGCTTTTACCATCCATACCCAGCATCACCACAGCCGGGCGCATGGATATAAACTGCATCCATTGGGTCATATTATATGCACCCACGGTATGCACTACCACCAAATCATTTTTCTTTAAAGGTGGCAGGGTAATATGGTCTCTTATCACATCAATATTCATGCATAATGGTCCGTACATTACGGTATCTTCTGTATAGCTGCTAAACTCCTGAGCAGGGCTTATTTTGTGGTTGTACCAGAAAGAGGTAAACAACACGTTTACGCCAAAATCCAGAATGGTAGACCTGCGTCCGTCTGAGAGGCGCTTATTGGCCAGCACACTGCCCAAAAGGTATCCTGCGTCATCTATCAATGCACGACCTGTTTCCAGAATAAGCAGAGGTAAATCCTTATCAGTAAATCCGGCATTTAATAAGGCTGTACTAATGGCTTCAGCAAACTGATCAAAAGTAGGCGAGGTGTCTTCACCAGGTAAATAAGATCCTTTCAATGTGTTTTTAGAAGCAAACCCTCCACCCATATCAATATATTGAATGCTTTTGTTAAACTTCTTTTTAATGCCCAAAGCAAGATCCGAAAGTTTATAGGCAGCAGTTGCATAAGCACTTGGCGATAACATAAATGTACCAATATGGCAATGCAGTCCGGTAAGTTCCAGCTTGTCTCCGAGTATAATTTTATTAATGGCATCCCATGCCTGTCCGTTTTCGTAGTTAAATCCGAAACGATCCCACATCGGGTAAATGCCGGTATCCATATTTACCCGTATGGCCACGTTGGGGCGTTTTTTCATTTCCTCCGCAAGTTCTGTAAGCCTGTATAATTCATCCAGGTGGTCAATATGAATAGGGGAGTTGTTGGTAATGGCTGCACGCAAATCATCATCTGTTTTATCGGGGCCATTAAATATAATGCGGTTTCCGGGTACTCCATTTTTTACCGCCTTCTCGTATTCAAAACCCGAAACTACCTCAGCCCATGAGCCTTCCTGATGAAATACATTGCACACTGCATTGATATAATTTGTTTTATAACTCCATGCAAATTGCACTTTTGGGTAACGTGTTTTAAACGCACGGTTGGCTTCCTTATACGTGTTTCTGATGGTTCTTTCGCTGATTACAAAAAGTGGTGATCCGTATTCTGATATCAGATCTTTTACAGCTATCCCATCAATATGTGTTACAGGAGCATATTCTGTTTTGGTGCCGAACTTGTTCATCAGTCCTGAGTTGATGCGCTGTATCAACGGACGTTCGTATAATAATTTTTTGGTTGACATGAGTATGGGGTTTATTTTTAGTTAATTATTGATCTTTTCTTTTTTTAAGGAATAACATAGTTCTGCATTTACCAGTCCGTATCTTACCCCGTCTTTTAATCTGAAATTCATAAATGGTTTTCCGTTTTCTCTCCATCCGGCACCTCCGATTTCAACACTGTGCAGGTAACCCATTACGGTATACAACCTGCCGCTTTCATACCATTCCTTATTCACTCCTGTATACATATCATCTTCGTAGTGTCTTTCAAAACGTTTGTTGCCGTTGGGCCACCATCCTGTATGTGTGGCTGTTTTTTTACCATTTATATATATTCTTTGTTCTTCCAGCAGGCCATTTATAAACCAGCTTTCCATATACCCGTGTTCTTTTCCGTTTAAGCAGGCCACTCTCGATTTTAAATGCCCGTTTGGATAAAGCTCAATGATGTTGCCTGTAAAAGGTTTCTGGTTGTAGTGCCATATTCCGTTTTTCATACATAAGGAACCGTCTGTTTTAATTGCCTGAAATGGAACAGCATCAATTGTTGCTATTTCTTTTCTGTTGCACGCAACGGAAGCCAATATCAATATGTATAAAAATACTTTCATCCTTCCTTTTTTAATTCTTTTATATCCGCAATCAGGTTATTGATACTCTCCAGAGAAGTACCTTTATACACGCCTCTGATATGATTATGCTTGTCTATAAGCAACAGGTTTTCTGTATGTAAAAAATCATCTTCACCCTGCTGCTTTCCCAAATCCTCATCGGCAAAGTAGGAGGTGCGGGCAATGGTATATATTTCATCCCGGTCTCCCGTTAGCAAATGCCACTTTCCCCGAACCACCCCAAAACGGTCGGCATATCTTTTTAAAACCGGCACGCTGTCTGTTTCAGGCGTAACGGTATGTGAAAGCAACAATACTTCCGGATCCTGCTTATAAGCCTGCTGCACTTTCCTCATGTTTTGTGTGAGGTTTTTGCAAATACCGGGGCATGATGTAAAAAAGAACGAGGCGACATAAATTTTACCACTTGTTGTTTGTTGAGAAATGATCTCGCCATGCTGATTGGTAAACGAGAAGAAAGCAATGGAATGGGCGCAGGAAGTTCTGGTTGGGTGAATCCACTCGGGTGTAAAACCTGAATGGTTGTAGTATGGCAGCAATCGTGTGCTACCTGCAGGTTCTTTCTGGCTGCATGCGGCCAAAAAGAATAAAACCCCCAAGATTTGAGCTACCCTTTTCATTTTTTAGTTGGTTACTGTTCCCTTTACTCCGTAAAACCCATTTCCGTTTATATAAGGCTCATCAGCTGTGATATGGTAATGATAAATGCCTGCCGGATATTCTGCTGTGGCATGGGTATGCCCGTGGTATTGATCCAGATCTGCATTTACGATGGTTTTATTATTCTCCAGTGGTCCGTAAACGGGATAACCATCGAGTAAAAAGCCAAGCAGCGCGTTTTTGCCATATTTATTGGTAAGGTAAGTAGGCTCAATATGGTAATGGTATTGCCCGGTCATTTGTGGATGACCATTGTACTGGTCAAATGAATTGATCTCTGAAGTTAACGGTTGGTTGGGGCCGGCATATTGGTTGTAAATAGGCAACCCATTAATAGAAACACCTATTGGTCCAAGTGGTGTGGCTCCATGTGCCGCATCAACAGAAGGAGTTAAGGGCAATTTAAAAGTGAAACTTTGAGAACTGATGGTATTTGGGTTTTGCGACCATGCTGAATTGCTTCCGTTATAAGCTTCATAAAGGGTGCTTTCCCATTGGGTGTTTTTATAATATGGACTCTTGTGATCGGGCAAACCGCTGGTTTTTATTACCACATAGTTTCCTTCAACGGCAACGGATGTTGCTCCATAAATTTTTTGATAAACAACAGGCACCGCAGTAGTGTTATTGGTGTTGTCAGTTTCATCACTGTCTTTGCTGCACGATAGGGTTGCCAGTAAAACCATACAGGCAATAGACCCGGAAATAATGCTTCTTTTCATATTCTGTTTTTTATTAGTGCTGGGTGCTAGTTATTAGTGCTTAGTGCGCAGTGCTCGGTGAATTAGTTTAGTAGTTTGAAGGTTTAATTGGTTAATGGTGTTCTTTATATTAAATTTCTATCACTTAACACTTAAAATTTAACATTAAACATTCAACATTCAACATTCCCTAAAGTTCCCCAAGTGTGGATATGGTTTCAAATTCTTTGAGGTCTACAATCTGATCCCAGGAGTAGCGTACAAACATTTTGCCTACCTGATAGGATTCATAAGGTGTCACCTCTTCGCCAAGTGCTAATCTTACCAATGCTTCAGGGTGGTTTTGTCCGGCACCGGTAGCCAGGTGAACCCAGGCTGGAAAGCGGGGATTGATCTCAATCAGGTAATATTCATTCCTGTCGGTACGGATCATTTCCAGTTCAAATCCGCCACGCCATTTGCTGCCAGCCACCATTTTTTTAGCAATGTTCATCAGCTCTTTATCCTCCAGTGCCACACCTGCCCATGCTTTCCCTTTATCTGTAATATATGTTTTGCGCATGGGTACTGCACCCGTAAGGTTTCCTTTGCCGTCACCCAGGCCGGTAAGGTTTACTTCCGTACCCTGGGTATATTGTTGTATAATAATAGGCAAACCCCACTTGGCACTGATCTTATTAAAGTAAGCCATTGCCTGATCCGGTGAGTATGCAATGGAGGCATCATAAAATTTTCCTTTTACCACCAGCGGATACCCAAATTCGTATGCCAGGCTATGTACTTCTGCCAGGCTGTTTATGATTTTACTTTTCGGAACACTTATCCCATATCTGGCTCCAAAGGCGGGCAGGGCAGATTTGTGTCTTTCTTCAAACTGATCCATGGTGGGCAGAAAAGTGGCAATGCCCATGTTTTTTAATGTATCCTGTAGTTTAATAAAGTTAAATAACTCCGCATCAAAGTTTGGAATAATCACGTCCAGTTTTTCTATGCCATGTATATACTCCAGCCTGGTAAGAAGGCTTTGCTGGCCGGCAGAAGGAAGAGGAATCTGGTAGGTTTTATCAACCACATCGTGCAGATAAATACCTGGTTCCAGGGCATCGTATGATAGGCCAATAATTCTGCAATCAAACAGGGTGCTTTCCTTTAAACCACGCACCACCGGTATACCCGGCCCCGGACTATCAATATTATTCAATCCGGTAACACCAATAGTTATTTTACGCCTGCTCATGTTCTGTTAATCTTAACTGTTCCAACATTTTAAAAAAATCATACACATCTTTTTCAATGGTTTCTGCATCGGTTTGGTAAGTATCGAGCATGTGTTTTTTAATATCGCCTTCCGATTTTCCATCCTTCAGTAATTTCATCAAATCAAGCCCAATGGGGTTTACAGAGAAAGAATCACCGGTGGCAGGATTAAATACGAATCCCGTGTCGCTCAAGGCGAGGTTTTTTAATAGGTTCATGGTTTTGTGGTTTTAAATGGTAAGTGTAAAATACACCCGAAGTAAAATGTAAAACTTATGGAAGTGGTGGCGGTCCTCCGTGTCCGTTGTTTCTTCCATGTGGTGGCGGTGGCATATGCACCCCAACCATTTTTATTACCTGTGTAATAATGGCATCAAAATGTTTCTTTTGTTCGTCATCACACAGTTCTCTCACTTTTCTAAAATGTTCGAACGTAATTTTTTCAGCCTGCTCCTCGTATAGGATAACCTTTGCCAGGTGGGCATATGCAGCGCTTTCATTTCCTTTAGATTTAAGGCCGGAGTACATTTCTTCTTTTTCACTCTTAATCTGTTCGCGCAGTTTTTGTATGGTATCAAAATGTTCCTTACGCAATTTTTCAAATGCCTCTGTTTGCTCCTCATTTAGGCCAAGTCGGGAAATAATATATTCCCTCGGGCCATGAGGCGGAGGTCCCATATGCCTGCCCGGGCCTCTCATCCATACACTTGCTATGGTTACCAGGTTAAGCAACAGCAGAACAACTACGAGTATGGTTAATAATTTTACTTTATCTATTTTCATAAGGGTAATATTTAATATTGATAAAGGTTATCTGTTTCAAAATATTCCTGTGCAAGTTTCATCAGTTCCATTTCTTCGTTAATGCCTTGTGCCTGTTTGGGCTTAAGCGGTTTACTTTTAATAATGGTAACCGTGTTTAAACCAACTACCACTGCAAGCATCATGGCAAAACGCAATATCATTTTACCACTGTAATAAACAGGTGCGGGCACATGCTGCTCCAGCTTCATCAGGATCTTTCCAAAGAGAAAAGGGGAGGCCTCGGCTCTTTTAATACCTTCCAGGCTCTGCATGGCCCTTTCAACCTGTTTTTGATGCAATTGTTTCATTGGTTACTACATTAGAAGAAAACTGTATAAAGAACTTGCGCCCCCTGAGATATTATTTTTGTAATATTCTGATAATAAGTTTTTTAAATTTTCATTAGCCCTGAATATTAATGATTCAACAGCCGAAACGGTTGTCTGCATCACATCGGCTACTTCGGCATACGGCAGCCCTTCCAGTTTATGCAGGGTGAAGGCGGTTTTTTGCTTATCGGCCAATTGATTGATGGCATAAAACAATACCCTTGCGTGCTCCTTGTTTTCCAGTTGAATCCCGGGATGATCAAAATGGGGCTTATCTACGTTCAGTTCATCATTATCTCCAAAAATGGATTGAATAAAGGCAAAACGTTTACCTGCCTTTTTCTTTTTCAGGTGGTCGAATGATTTGGTAACTGCAATGCGGTAAATCCAGGTTTGAAGGGAAGAGTCGCCTTTAAATCCTTTAATGGACCGGAACACTTCAACAAATACTTCCTGCGTGGTATCCTCGGCATCTGAATGGTGTTGCAATATACCGAGGCAGGTATTAAATACCCTATCTGAAAACAGGTTGTACAGGGTTTTAAAGGCATGCTCATAGCCTTCCTTAATATCGTCTACTAATTGTTTGTGTTCCACGCTTGGTATGAGGCAATATGCGGGTTTGTTTCGGTAAATACAAAACGGTTTGTACCCAAATGGTTTCTGGTACGTTGAAGTTTACTTATACATCAATAGATTATTAAGAATTAAATTACGTTTCTATCCGGTCATTATGCTTAATTTTGGATATACAATTACAAGTGATGAAACACTATAAAATGATTGATGAACTGGCCAGAAACAGAGATGTTTTTAAAGCCCTGTTGATGAATAAAAGCAAGGATGAGTACCTTTATAAACCATCCCCTGAAAAGTGGTGTCTGCTGGAGGTGGTTTGCCATTTATATGATGAAGAAAAAGAAGATTTCAGGGCAAGAACCAAACAGGTATTAACTCATCCGGATTTGCCTTTATCACCTATTAATCCTGTAGGTTGGGTGAGTGAACGCGATTATTTAAAAAGGGATTATACCGAAATGCTTCAGAAGTTTTTATATGAAAGGGAAGAGTCTGTAGAGTGGCTTCAGTCATTGCCGGAACCAAAATGGTCAAATACAGTTATACATCCCAAACTGGGTGTTTTAAGTGCCTGGTTGTTTTTAACCAATTGGCTGGCTCATGATTATTTGCATATCAGGCAGATTATTAAACTTAAGTTTGATTATTTAAAACAACAATCAGGAGAAGATTTGCTGTATGCGGGGAACTGGTAATTGCCATAACACACCAAATCATTCTTGCATGATGCTTCTTGCTTGTATGCGTTATGTTTAATTACATTCAATAAAAGTTGATTACTTTATAAAATTTCATGGTTACTTTATGATGAAGTATCTATCGAAACTTTTTTTAGATTTTTTGTCCCCTTTGGCATTTGGTAGTTGTTATTTGGCTGATAGAATAATATTTTAACAATTAATTACAAAAACATGAAAGAGTTTTTAATGCTGATCAGGGAAAACCTGGAGAACTACGGAAAAATGACGCCTGAAGAAATGCAAAAGGACATTGAAAAGCACGTAAAGTGGGTGGAACAGTTGGTTAAGAATGGCCATTTTAAGGGCGGAAACCCGCTTATGCCCGTTGGGAAAAGTATTAAAGGCCAGGCAAAAATGGTTACAGATGGCCCTTATATAGAAGTGAAAGAAGGTGTAAGTGGTTATTATTTTTTATTGGCCAATTCCCTGGAAGAGGCTGCAGAACTGGCCAAAGGATGTCCATCACTTGAAATCGGTGGAACGTTGGAAATAAGGGAAATTATTCAAACCGGTTCTTAAAGCAGATTGGCTCCTACAGCCGATATACAAACCATGACAGCCCATCTTTTCCGCGAAAATTCGGGAAAGATGGTTGCTGTTTTGGCTCGTATTTATGGGTTAAACCATATTGATACCATTATGGATATGGTGCAGGATACATTCGAAAAAGCACTAACCTCATGGAAATATAACGGTGTACCCGAAAATCCGGGAGGGTGGCTGATGCAGGTAGCCAAAAACAAATCTATTAACTATTTTAAGCGGGAGGGTAAATCAACCGCCTTTTCACATTTGGCATTTACAGAGCAGTTTGATGAAAGTGTGGAAATGCAGATAGAACACTTGTGTTTACCGGATGAAATGAATGACAGTCAACTCCGGTTATTGCTGGCTTGCTGCCAACCAGATTTTTCTGAAAAAAACCAGGTTATACTTACCCTGCATATCCTTTGTGGGTTTGGTATTTCTGAAATTGCCAATGCTTTATTAATGAGCAATGAGGCGGTGAAAAAAAGTTTATTCCGCACCAAAGAACAACTCAGGCAAAGAGGAAATTTAATGGAAACTGCCCTTCATCTCCGTGATAATAAAAACATAAACCTGGTGCATACCATTTTATACCTGCTGTTTAATGAGGGGTATAAAACAACGCGGTCAAAGGACATCACCAACAACGATTTGTGTTATGAAGCTATGCGCCTGGCGAGGTTATTACTAAAAAAAGGAGTTGGATTACCTGATGAAACAAACGCGCTGCTGGCCCTGATGTTTTTTAATATTTCCCGGTTCCCTTCGCGTTTAAATACTGAAGGCGAAATAGTAACATTAGAAGATCAGGATAGAAAAAAATGGAATAAGGTATTTATTGAGGAAGGGTATCACTACCTGAAAGAATCAACTAAAGAAAACTGCCTCAGCCGCTTTCATCTGGAAGCCATGATAGCCTCGATACATTGCGCCAGTATAGATTTTGCAGGTACCGACTGGAGTAAGATTATTTATTTGTACCGGCAACTGGAAACAATAGCTCCTTCGCCCATGGTTACTCTTAACAGAATTGTGGCCGAAAGTTTTGTGCGTTATGCACCAGAGCAATTGGCACAGTTAAACCAGCTTAAATTAAACGATCAGATAAAGAATCATTATTTGTTGTATGCAGCCGAAGGAGAGATATTGAGAAAATCTGGTCAGCCCGTGCTGGCTAAAGATGCTTTCAGCAAAGCGCTTACCCTGGCAGCTACACCATTTGATAAACAGTTTTTAATACATAAAATGAAAATGTGTTCCACCTAAACCACTATAAAAAAATGAGTTATTTTAATGCCGGATTTGTAAAGTTTCTGAAGGAACTTACTAAAAACAATACCACAGAATGGTTTAATGAAAACCGAAAAACATATGAGAAAGAGGTGAAAATTCCCTTCCATCATTTTGTTGAGGAAATGATTAAGCGCATAAAGAAGTATGAGCCAGAGATAGACATAAAACCTGCTGATGCCATTATGCGTATCAATAAAGACATCCGTTTTTCAAAGGATAAAATACCATACAACACATATGTGGCGGCCAATATTTCCCTGTTTGGAAAAAAAGATAAATCGTATCCCGGGTTTTATTTCCAGCTTTCACCTGAACAAATCATGATTTACGGAGGTGCGTATATGGTGGAAACTCCAACATTGCAGGCACTCCGCTCCGCTATTGCACAAAATACCAAACAGTTTGCTGCTGCATATGGTGATAAGTATTTTAAACAAAAATTCGGAACCATTCAGGGTGAACAACATAAGCGTGTGCCACCTGAATTTCAGGACATTCTTACCAAAGAGCCACTTATTGCAAACAAGCAGTTTTATTATCAGGCTTCAATAAAAGGCGATATCATCACCAAGCCCGAACTTGCAGATGTTTTAATGGAATATTATAAGGCAGGAAAAAAGGTAAACGACTTTTTAAGGGAAGCTTTGGCAAAATAATAAACCGCGGGTGGCTCACTTACCAAATTTGTAGCTGAAACCAACGATGCCCAGGTTGTAAAATTTTTCTGCATCCGTTATCTTGTCCTTGTTGGATGCCGGGGAGTACTGAACATAAATATGTGCCAAACCACCTCGAATTGACCAATGATTTCCTAAACGATAACCCAAATAAAATTCAGAATTCAGAAAGCCCTCGTCATTATAACCTACTTTAAGCACATTTAACTTACCTGTTATTACCCTTGACGTGTAATCGCTGCCATCATTATTCCGCTGGTAGATGTCGCCATTAGGATTTTCATATAGTTTTATACCAACCAGATCGATATTAAAACCCGCAAAAAGGCGGTTGTGATAATAGGTTGCACCAAGCATCAGGTTTAAGGATGCATCAGCCTGGTATTGATTAACCAAATAAAGTTCGCAGTTGCAGGCTGAGTTTGCATAATTTCCGGTTTCGCTTACAAACTGATTAAACCGGATACCACCTTGCAATCGAAAGTTTTTTTGCTCACCAAATCCTTTTTCAACCGTGGTATTAAATGAAATGGCAGCCACGTTTTTTCCGGCACCTGCTGTGGCAGCTAAGTGAAAGCTGTAATCCTGAAATTGTGCAAAAGCCCCTGTGCCCAGCAAGGTTAAAAACAAACTCAGGACTTTCCGTTTTTTGTTTCTTCCCATTTGATTAGCTTAATATTTTCAATTACACCCAATTGTGATACAATGGTTTCAATATCGGTTTGCCTGCGGTCAAGGGAGTTTATTTCTGCAGTTATATAGTTCCCGTGTTCGGTAGATATGGAGCTGATATGTAGTGTTTTGGCGGCATTTACAGCTTCAATCAGGGCAAGTTTGATGGCTTCCATTGATTTGTGGGAGCACTCAATATTAATCTGGTATTTGTAGCCCGACAGTTGAATCTGGTGAATGCGCTGATCAATTTTTACACCAATGGGTCTTAGTACCATATTGCCAAAAACCACAAAAGCGGTGCCCACCAAACTCTCGTACCAGTAGCCCAAACCTGCCAGAGAGCCAATAGCTGCAGCACACCAAATGGTTGCGGCTGTGTTAATTCCGGTGATATTGGTACCATCGCGCATCAAAATGCCGGCTCCTAAAAAGCCAATTCCGGTAACAATATTAGCTGCCACCCTTGCAGCACCTGAGGGATCGCCTGTAATTTTCTCCGAAACCAGAATAAAGAGGGCGGCACCTCCTGCAACCAGTGCGTTTGTTTTTATACCTGCTATTTTATGCTGCCACTGCCGCTCAAGGCCTATTATAGTGCCCAATACAAATGCCAGCAACAACCTGTGTTCAAATTGTCCGATATTGATATCTGTAATATTCATACAGGCAATTTATAAATATTTACCACCAGTAGTGTGGTTTGCGCATTGAATTATTTAATTTGTGGGCCAATTCGCAGCCTTATGAACATACTCGAGGTGAAACATGTGTCGAAATATTATGCCAATCACCAGGCATTAAGTGATGTTAGCATTTCCGTACCCGAAGGTTCTATTTATGGATTACTTGGGCCAAACGGAGCAGGTAAAACAAGCCTTATACGTATTATTACCCAAATAACGGGAGCCGATGTAGGGGAGATTATTTTTGAAGGAAAACATATAAAGCCGGATGATATTTACCGGATTGGTTACCTGCCCGAAGAAAGGGGCCTGTATAAAAAAATGGAGGTGGGAGAGCAGTTGCTTTATTTTGCACAACTTAAAGGATTGAGCCGCCATGATGCCCTTAAAAAACTCAATATCTGGGTGGAAAAGTTTGAAATAAAAACGTGGTGGAAAAAGAAGGTAGAGGAATTGTCAAAAGGGATGCAACAGAAAATACAGTTTATTGCCACCGTATTGCATGAGCCCCGCTTAATTATTCTGGATGAGCCTTTCTCGGGTTTCGATCCAGTAAATGCCAATATTATTACCGAGGAGATTTTGAACCTCAAAGAGCATGGATGCAGCATTATTTTTTCCACCCACCGCATGGAGTCGGTAGAGCAATTATGCGATCATATTGCGCTCATTAACCGGTCTAAAAAAATTCTCGAAGGATCAGTAAAAGAAGTGAGGGATCAGTTTAAAACAAATACCTACGAAATGGAATATACCGGCAATATGCTGGATCTGGGTCCGGATATCAATATCACGGAAATGAAACATTATGATGAACACCATAAACTGGTGCTTATCCGCTCCCATGATTATGTTTCACCCAATATTATTTTATCTAAAGCATTGAATCAGGTAGAGATTCACCGCTTTTCTGAAAAAATGCCTGATATGCATGATATCTTTATCAGGCTGGTATCACAAACAAACGGAACATCTAAAGTTAATTAATCAATAGTTATGCAAGACGTAAAACAGTACATTGAACAAAACAAACAACGGTTTCTTGATGAGTTATTCGCCTTATTGCGCATCCCTTCTATAAGCGCAGACTCGGCCTATGCCGGTGACGTTAAAAAAGCGGCAGAATTTGTAGCAGAACGCATGCGCGAGGCTGGTGCCGATCAGGTAGAGGTTTGTCCAACCCCGGGACATCCGATTGTTTACGGAGAAAAAATAATAAACCCCAATTTGCCAACAGTTTTGGTATATGGTCACTACGATGTGCAACCGGCCGTTCCTCTTGAATTGTGGGACACCCCTCCATTTGAACCAACTGTTAAAAAAACAGCATTGCATCCTGATGGTGCCATATATGCGCGTGGTTCGGCTGATGATAAAGGTCAGTTTTATATGCATGTAAAAGCATTTGAACTGATGATGAAAAACAATAGCCTGCCATGCAATATTAAAATGATGATAGAGGGCGAAGAAGAAGTAGGTAGTTCTAACCTGGCTGATTTTTGTGTTCAGAACAAGGCCAAATTAAAGGCTGATGTGGTGCTTATTTCTGATACTTCTATGATTGCCCATGATGTGCCTTCCATTGATACCGGTTTGCGCGGATTAAGTTATGTAGAAGTGGAAGTTACCGGACCAAACCGCGATTTGCACAGTGGTGTGTATGGTGGTGCGGTAGCAAATCCTGCCAATATACTGGCTAAAATGATTGCCAGCATGCATGATGAAAATAACCATATTACCATTCCCGGATTTTATGATGATGTGATGGAACTTAGCGCAGCAGAGAGGGAAGACCTGAATAAAGCTCCTTTTAACCTGGATGAATACAAAAAAGACCTGAACGTAGGAGATATTTGGGGCGAGAAAGGATACAATGTGCTTGAACGCACCGGCATCCGTCCAACCCTGGATGTGAACGGAATATGGGGTGGTTATACCGGTGAAGGATCAAAAACGGTATTGCCATCAAAAGCATTTGCAAAAATTTCTATGCGTTTGGTACCAAATCAAAGCAGCGATAAAATTACCGCTTTGTTTAAAAAACATTTTGAAAGCATAGCTCCTGCTTCTGTAAAGGTAGAAGTAAGGCCGCATCATGGAGGAGAGCCTGTGGTTACTCCAACCGATTCACCGGCATATTTGGCAGCCGCAAAGGCCATGGAAACTACTTTTGGCAAAACACCTATCCCTACAAGAGGTGGAGGCAGTATCCCTATCGTAGCCATGTTCGAAAAAGAGCTTGGTTTAAAATCAGTGTTGATGGGTTTTGGTTTGGATAGTGATGCACTTCACTCTCCTAATGAGCACTACGGTATTTTTAATTACCTGAAGGGCATTGAAACCATTCCTTATTTCTTTAAATATTATGCAGAATCGGTAGCGGCAAAGGCTTAATACCGGCCCTGCGCATGCTTATTTGCTTTTTTGAAACATAAATATTTGTATGTGAGAGAGGATTTTTTTTATCTTCGCACACCTTTTAAATAGTCCGCTGCGGTGGTGGAATTGGTAGACACGCCATCTTGAGGGGGTGGTGCCTTTACTGGTGTAAGAGTTCGAGTCTCTTCCGCAGCACTAAAAGAGTCACAGTATTGTGGCTCTTTTTTTTGTCCTTTTTAGAGTTTTTAGCCCTTGAGGAAAACAAACTTTCTTAAACAGTTTAATGCTTTAAAATTCACTTCTTTGCAGATAATCAATTGCAACCGATATTCAGGCTGCAATTACCAATATTATAAATATGAGTTCAGAATTAAATTATTTGGAAATTAACAGGCAATCGTGGAATAATCGCACCGATATACACGTAAAATCAGAATTTTACGACCTTGATGGTTTTGCCAAAGGAAAAACTTCATTAAACAGCATTGAGTTGGATTTGCTCGGAGATATAAAAGGCAAAACAGTGCTGCACTTACAATGCCATTTTGGGCAGGACTCCATCGCATTGAACAGGCTTGGAGCCGAGGTAACAGGAGTAGATTTATCGGACCGGGCTATTGATATGGCTACTCAACTTGCAAAAGAACTCCAATCAACTGCAAATTTTATTTGTTGCGATATTTATGATTTGCCAAACCATTTGGAGAAACAATTTGATATTGTTTTTACAAGTTATGGAACAATTGGATGGCTGCCCGACTTAGATAAATGGGCAAAAGTTGTTTCCCAATACCTCAAACCAAACGGAAAATTTGTATTTGTAGAGTTTCATCCTGTTGTTTGGATGTTTGATAATATTTTTGAAAATATAGAATACCCTTATTTCAATACAGGTGCAATTGTAGAATCAGAAAATGGAACTTATGCCGACAAAACCGCAAACATTACCCAGGAGTATGTGATGTGGAATCATGGTTTTGGTGAAGTGGTGAATAGCTTAATTTCAAATAAACTGGAAATAGATTCACTAAACGAGTATGATTATTCGCCTTATAACTGCTTTAATAAAACCATTGAAATAGCACCTAAAAAGTACAGAATAGCACATCTGGGCAATAAAATCCCAATGGTTTATTCCATTGTGGCAACAAAAAAATACAAGTCCTGATATGGTTTGCTGAATGAGCTATTTGGGTTTTTATTTCAGCATAGCGCAGTAGCAATTTTGTTTGAGTGAATATCATTTTTTTAACCTTCAACTGCATGTATTAATGTGTTTGAGAGCGATAAAAAAGAGGGGTACAATTTCATGGTAAGTATTCATACAGAAACCATAAGGTTTTATTCCTTACTCATGGTTTCCATTTCTACCTTGGCCTGCCTGATACATGCCTCAAGCACTTTTACAATTTTGTCAACCATTGGTTCCAGCATCTCTGCAGATGGGTTGCTAAGAGCCGTTTTTTCTACCTGTGCCACCTCCGTACTGATATGTTTTATATCCATGGTTTGAACGGTAGGTTTTAATTTATGAGCCACCGCATTAAGTTGTTGCCAGTCTTTTTGCTGCAATGCATTCTCCAGTTGACGTATCAGTTCAGGTGTGGTATCGATAAACAATTGCAGCATTTTTATCACAAATCCTTTATTGCCGCGTGCCACATTGTTTAACTTATCAAGGCTAAACTGTTTTGCAACCAGTGGTTCTGGTATAGGTTCCTTTGCAGCATCCTGTTCCAGGTAGGCAAGCGGAGATTGAAGGAGGGAAGCAATTTTGTAATACAACTCATCTTCTTCAAATGGTTTAGAAAGGTAATCATCCATTCCCTCACTCAGGTATTTTTCTTTATCGCCTTTAATGGCATTGGCAGTAAGTGCCAAAATGGGGGTATGGTGTTTTGATTGCGATTCCTGTTTCCGGATAAGCCTTGTTGCATCAACTCCATTCATTTCCGGCATCTGAATATCCATCAAAATAATATCGTATGTATTGATGGAAGCCAGCCCCATAGCCTTAAGACCTGTATCGGCCACATGTACCTCAAAGCCCCAGTCTTCCATCATTGATTTGGCAATAAACTGGTTAATCTCATTATCCTCTGCAAGCAATACCCGCTTTCTGCCAAGGCTTGTCTTATCAATTTGTTTGCCTTTACGGTTATAATCACCGGGTTTATCGGCCTTGAGATAGGTGAGTTCAAAGGAAAAAATACTTCCGTTTGTTTCAGAACTTTCCACCCAGATTCGTCCGCCCTGAAGTTCCACAAGCTTTTTGCAAATAGATAATCCAAGTCCGGTTCCCCCATAACGTTTGCTGATATGATCCCCACCTTGTTTAAACTCTTCAAAAATGGTTTCCATCTTATCTGAGGGAATCCCAATACCTGAATCTTTAACTCTGATCTGAAGGGTAAGGGTTTGCAGCGTTTCTTCCATTAACTGCACACTCAGCTCCACCAATCCGTTATCTGTAAATTTAATGGCATTGTTCAGCAGGTTTAGTAATATCTGGTTCAGGCGAAAAGGGTCACCGGATACAAACTTGTTGGTAAACGAAAGCGGCCTGTAAAGAATTTCAATTCCTTTTTCATCAGATTTATAACGCAAGGATTGAACAGCCTGGTTACAAATTTCATTTATATCAAAAGCCACATTTTCTATTTCTATTTTTCCGCTTTCAACCTTGGCCAGATCAAGAATATCATTAATAATAACCAGCAGGTTATCTGCCGATTTACGAATAAGTTGAATATAGTTTTGTTGTTTAGGATCCAGGTCTCCTTTTGAAAGAAGGGTTGCCAGACCTAACACACCGTTTATCGGGGTTCTTATTTCATGGCTCATATTGGCCAGAAAAATCTCTTTGGCTTTTGATGATTCTTCTGCACGCATTTCAGCCTGTTTTACTTTGGTAATATCTATACCAAATCCTATTACAATGGTTAATTCATCTCTCTCATTAAATACAGGGAAAAGCCTCCTATAAATATATTGGGTTTTTCCTTCGGTATCCGTTACTTTATCTTCCCACTCAATGCCTTCTTTATTGCTTACTGCCCTTATAAACTTGCTACGTCTTTCTTCTGCAATCTTAGTGTCGCGGTTTCTGTAAGCACAATACTCAAAATCATCTTTACCAATAAGCCATTCCCTTATTTCTTTATTTTTTATGGCCACCGGATTTACAAAAGTGTAACGGTGTTTGGTATCAAATACGGCAATATCAGTTGGGATTTTATTCAGGATGGTTTCATAAAACTGCTTCTGCTTATCAAGTTCCAACTGGAATCTTTTCCGATCGGTAATATCATTAAAATACAGGTTTACATATTGTTTATTGGCAATAGGAATAATGTTTACATTGTAACACCTGTTGGCAACAGAAACTTCCTTAATACTTCTTTCTTTATGCAGGTAAGAGTGGAAAATGGCCTTATTCAATTCTTCGCGGTGTTGCTCGTAGCCTGGTGTTTGCAATTGTCCTAACAATTCATTTCCCACCTGATTGCTGTATAATAAAGTGCCATTGGGTGTGCACCTGATAATGGGTGCAGGGTTTTCTTCAGGGAAGCGGGCCAGAAACTCCAGTTGTTCTTTAACATGGGCCTGTTCTGTTACGTTTGAATATTTCCAGAGGTGCCCGTAATATTGGTTATCAAAAACAATAGGAACATAATCTCTTTCCAGCAAAGTTCCATCAACCATTTCCAGCGGTTCATTAAGAACTGGTTTTTTATTGGCCAATATGCTTGTTATACCTGAAACAAATGCTTCCGGATTTTTGAAAAGGTGTTTAGACTGTTCGGCAGAGCCGGAGCAATCAACACCAACCAGAGCAAGGGGAGGAGCCGGAATTTTAAAAAGGTCGCAAAAGCCCTGATTGGTTAAAATAATATTCCGGTGCTGGTCTTCAACAAGAATAGCAGCCTGTAAATTTCCTATAAGGGTTTCAAGTCGTGAGGCGTAAATCTGCAACTCTGCTGTTCTGCCGGCAATGCGAGATTCCAGGGAAATATTGGCCTCAGCCAGTTGGTTATTGATTTGATATAATTCAAGGGATTTTTGCTCCAGAATCCGTTCTGCCTCTTTTCTTGCTTTTTTTTCCCTTTCAAGAGCCAGCTTCAGCAATTCTTCATCCGTCATCTGATCAGTTATATTATTTGGTTAAGGTATATTTTACCTTGCTGCCTTCTGCATTCAACAGCTCTTTTTGCATGGTAAATGTTTCGTTGTAATGTTTAAAACAGCCTTCTATGAGTCCGTCAGCCAGAGCGTGCATAGCCCTTGGCGACTCGTATATCATTTCCAGTACCGTATCGCTTTTCCTTTCGCAAATAAATTTGGGAACCTGTGCATCCGGATATAGTTTTTTTACTTCGGGGTGTATATAGTTTTCAATGCTGCTGAGTAAGTCAAATGCATTCTCAACCCCTTTAAAAAAGTGTCCATATGCATTGGCAAATACGCCAAATGCCGCAATACCAAATTTTTTCACCAGTTCTTCGGGGGGTATACCAAGCGTTTGGCTAAAAGCACCAACCAGCATAAAAAACTCCGTATGATCATAAGTGCCGATGGACGTATATGCTCCACCACCTGGAAGGTTGGCTTGTTGTATGCATTTTTCAACGGTTTGCCAGCCGGCCTGTTTTTCCATAAGGTCTAAAAACTCCGTAAAAATAATGCCTTTCATAGTTGTTGGTTTATTTATTGCGTACCTCGCCTGATTGTATCATGCGGTAAATGGTTGATTTTCCGATGTCCAGTTTTTTGGCTACCAGCAATACATCACCATTATATTTATCCAGGTAATGCTGTATAATGGCGTTGGAGTATTCCTGCATACTCATTTCTTTCATCATCATACCGGTAATGCTTCCGCTGGAATTAAACTGAATATCACGTTCATCAACAAGCTCTTCATCACTCATCACCACAGCAAGGTTTATAATGGCTCCCAACTCCCGCACATTGCCCGGGTAGTGGTATTTCATTAGTTTTTGCTGTGCCTCATTGCTCAGTGTTTTTTTCTTCATTTTATTCTCTTTACAAAACACCTCAATAAAATGTTTGGCTATTAAAAGAATATCGTTGCCACGGTCGCGCAGGGGAGGGATGTTTATTGGCAAACCCAGCAGCCTGTAATAAAGGTCTTCGCGAAAGTTTCCTTTCTGCACCTCTTCAAACAGGTTTTTATGAGTAGCCACAATAATCCTTGCATCTGTTTTTACCGATCCGCTGCCACCAATCCGGGTAATCTCTTTTTCCTGCAGTGCCCTTAAAATCTTAGCCTGCATATTTAAATCCAGTTCTCCTATTTCATCAAGAAATAAGGTGCCATTGTCAGCCTCTTCAAATTTTCCTATTCTTCTGTTTACAGCTCCTGTAAAAGCACCTTTCTCGTATCCAAACAGTTCACTTTCTATCAGGTCTTTGGGAATGGCAGCCACATTTACCGCAACAAAGGGTTTTTTAGCCCTTTCTGAGTGGTAGTGAATGGCTTTAGCCACCAGTTCTTTTCCGGTTCCGGTTTCACCGGTAACACTTACCGTTATATTGGTGCGGGTGGCCTTTTCTATCAGGGCAAATACTTTTTTTATGCCATCGCTGTTACCGGTAATACTTTTATTAAAATCATACTTTTTGGCAACTTCTGTTCTTAACTCTTCCACTTCCTTTTTCAGGTTGCGGTTGTCTCTTATTTTAATAATGGTATTCCAAAGGCGGTCTTTGGTTTCATCGTTTTTTACAAAATAATCGTATGCCCCCTCGCGCAACAACCCTATGGCCGTTTCAATATCTTCCTGCCCCGAAATCATAATCACATCAATTTCCGGATCGTATGCCTTTATTTTCTTTAATACTTCATCTCCTTTGGAATCTTCCAGCGAATAATCAAGGGTAATCACATCCGGCTTGAGGTGTAACATGCTCAGAGCTTCCTTTGCGTTGTTAAATTTATGGATTTCGTAATCGGGGTTAAGAGACAAGTGATAAACGAGTAACTCGCTGTACCACATATCATCCTCAATAATGAAAATTTTTAACGATTCCCGATTCATTTCTTATTTTTAGCAATATAACAAAAATAGGGAATGCAAGAAATGAGTTGAAATAGGATAATAAGGCTGTGGTATCTTATTATTGCAGCATGCCTGTATCACTGGTTATTCATGATGAAACACTTCTGTTATTTCCTGACCGCTATATCTACTGGCCGGCACAGCAGGTTTTGATCATGAGTGATATCCATTTGGGAAAAGTATCTCATTTCAGAAAAAATGGTATTGCAGTGCCTTCCGGGGTTATCACAAAAGAACTTGAACGTTTCAGGCAAATGCTGGAAACACATAAACCACTAAAATTGATTATTGTGGGGGATTTGTTTCACAGCAGCCTCAACCATGAGTGGGAATTGTTTTCCGATTTGGTGAAGCCACTTACGGATACAGAAGTTATACTGGTAAGAGGAAACCACGATACTTTCCCTGCATATATGTTTAAGAACTCCAATATAAAAGTTACATTTAAATACTTTCTGCAACCTTTTGAGTTCTCTCACCATCCGGTAGACAATAGCATGAATTACGTAATAAGCGGACATAAACATCCGGGTGTGCTCCTAAAAAGTACTGCCCGGCAACACTTGCGGCTGCCATGTTTCTATTTTGATAAAAAGCAGGCCATACTTCCTGCGTTTGGAGGGTTTACCGGTCTTGATCTGATTGAAAAAACAAAGCAAAACCGCATATTTGTGATAACTCCGGAAAAAGTGATTGAAATCTGATGATGAAAAAATTATTTATCGCTGTTTTATACTGTACCATGGGCTCTGCTTATGCCCAAACCAAAACCGACAGTAATGCCTATACACCATCTGTATTGATTGAAATGTTTTCTTCAGAAGGTTGCTCCAGTTGCCCCCTTGCTGATCAGTTTATGCAAAAAATTATCAGTATAGCCGATTCAAATGATCAACCGGTGTATGTGCTGGATTACCATGTAAATATTTGGGATAACAGCATTTGGAAAGATAAAAATGCCGACTCCTTATGGACCAATCGGCAAAAAATATACATGGAAAAAACAGGCCAGCCGGCTTTGTATACCCCTATGCTATTGATCAATGGACACTATAATATTTCTGCAGGAGATAAAAAAGAGGTTGGCAAAACCATCTCCACTATTTTGTCTGGGCCAATGGAGGCAGCATTGGATCTGAAAGCTGATCTGTTAGGTGAAAAAGACTTGATTAATATTAAATACCGCATTTCAGGAAAAACGGACAGTACCCAATTGGTATTTGCACTGGCAGAACGCGATGTTGAAAGCAAGGTGACAGGAGGGGAGAATGCAGGCCAAACACTACTACACCATCATGTGGTAAGAAAGCTGGTATCAACCGATGTAAAGGCCTATCAGGGATTTTATAACTTTTCGGTTACCCCGGGAACAGATTTAAGCAGGTATATCCTTACCGTTTTTGTTCAGCACAAAAGAACCTGGAAAGTGTATGCAAGTGGTCAGATTGTTTTCAAATAATCAGAGTGCCCCTTCAATTAACCGGATCATTGCTTTTACCTCATTGATTTTCGACTCATAAACAGCTCTCTGAGGGTCTTTACTTTTTAACGAGGCCTGATCTGTTTTTAACTGCTCCAGTATCCTGTTGTAAAACTCCAGGTAGTTGAGGTAACCAAAGTTAAACATCTCATTGGCACCAGCTTTTGTGGCTTTTTCGTTTAAAGTGGCAAGTGTTTTAATTTCTTCTTTTTGCCGTGCCTCAGAACTGTTTCTAAGCATGATAAAATAGAGCACAAATAAGTCCTTGTGTTTATTTCCGTACTTGAAAAGTGTGGTTTTTACGGCTGCTATATCGCTTTCACTTCCATAATTGGCAAGAATCCCGGCCGAAACAGTTGCCACTCCGGCATTTTCGCTTCCAATAAAAATACGCGCCTGCTGTATGGCTTTTATCGAATCAAGATTTTCGAGAGCACCTATAACCGCAGAGATAACGCGGTATGACGAGTCGTTAAGGCACTGCAATATTTTTTCAGTAAGTGCTTTATTGCCGGTACTGCTCAGCACCTCTATTGCCTCGGCCCGCGTTGCTGCCTTGGGGTCAGCGTAACATATATCCAATACCAGGGGCTCCAGCTTTTGTTGTTGCTGCGCATTAAGCTTGGCATAAAGACCAAGGCCCTCCATCCGTATTCCGTAAAAGGGATGCTTTAAAGCTTTTTCTGTTAGCAATACTACTTCCTTAGGAACACTGTCTACAAGCAAATCATACACGCCCTGAAGCGCATGGTACTTATCCATAAAAAGCGGTGCCTTTTCAAAACGGGCTATATTTTCTTTTAACGACAGGTTTTCTCTTATGATACCAGGCAATACTTTGTCAGCATCTATATTTACAAACAAGATCTCTTCATCCGTTTGAAAGGTAAATACCTGCTTTGATTCTTTAATATGAATTGGAACCCGCTTTACCTCATTGGTGGTATAGATATCGGCAAATAGTGGAAGATCAAACACCTTGTATTTAACGGTATCCTGCAATTGTGTTACCTGAACTTCTGCCTGTGTGCGGGAACTGTTGTAGCGGTACTTTATGCCCAGCACCGGGTGTCCGTAACCGAAAAACCACTGGTTAAAAAACCAACTCAGGTCTTCTCCGGTTACTTCTTCAAACACCATTCTTAACTGGTGTACTTCAACAGTGCTAAACTGATATCTGTTCAGGTAAAGGGAAAGTGCTTTAAAAAATGCTTCATCACCAATCGTGTATCTTAATAAATGAAGTATCCTGCTTCCTTTCTGGTAACTTACTACATCAAAAACCTCTTCCCGGTTTGAATACCGATATCGGATCAACGGAGTTCTGTGCTTGCCAGGGGAGTGCAGGTAGGCTGTTAGGTTTTTCTGAAATTCAAAATCGGCCTCCATCCGGCCGTATTTGTATTCATCCCAGAGGTAAGAACCATAGGTAGCAAACGATTCGTTCAGGGCAATATTAGACCACGACTCACAGGTTACCAGATCACCAAACCAGTGGTGGAACAACTCATGGGAAATAATACTTTCATGGGTTTCATCCAGGTGCTCTCTGGCATTGTGCTGAAGCCCCTCAAAATGCACAACAGCGCTGGTATTTTCCATAGCTCCACTAACAAAATCCCTTACCACAATCTGCGAAAATTTATCCCATGGATAGGCATAACCCAGTTTTTTAGAAAAGAACTCCATCATTTCAGGCGTTTTTCCAAAAATCATTCTGGCATAAGGTTCAAATGCCGGTTCTACATAGTAGTTCACATCAACAGAATCTCTCCAGAAATCCTTAACGGAGGCAAAATTGCCAACAGCCAGCATAGTTAGGTAAGGGGCATGTGGTTTTGTTTGTTTCCAGATATCGGTGCGTTTGCCGTTGGGTAAATGCCTGCTCAGCATCAGGTCTCCGTTACAAAGGGTAATGTCTTTTTCATCAACAGTAATGGAAATTTCCTGTGTTATTTTCTCATTCGGTGCATCAATCAGTGGAAACCAGCCTGAGTTGGATTGTGTTTCACCTTGTGTCCATATTTGTCGTGGTTTACCTTCTTCTTTACCTGTTGGGTTAATAAAATAAAGTCCTTTGGCATCTGTAATGGCTTCACTGCCTTTTTCTTCAATTTCATTGGGTTTGGCCGTGTACCTGATAAAAACCGAGAAGGTATCCGTTTGCTGATAAATTCGGTTAAGCGTTATCTTAAGCTTAGATAAATCATAAGAATAGGTGAGGGGTAAAGTGTCTTTTTCTGTGATGAGGGCTATTTGATGTATCTCATAATTCCTGGCATCGAGTTCAAGCGATTTTAGTGGTGCAAAATAGGGTTTAAACCTTATTGCCGAGGTTCCATAAACATGCTGCTTATCATAATTAAACGAAACAGAAAGATTCATATGCAGCATATCCGCAGTGCGTTTGGCCGCTGGCTGGTAGGGGATAATGGGCACCTGATTTGCCTTTACCTTAATCTCATTTAAAATAACCTCTTCCATTTTATCTCTGGGGTTAGGTTTTTTTGTTACTTTGCAAGCCATAACCGATGCCAGGAGGATAAGCGGAATAATAATATTGTTCTTCATCTGAATAAAATCGGACCAAAATAATATAAATCCAACGAAGGAGAAACTATGTTAAAAATAAAGGTAAACGGGAAAAGTGAGTTTGACAGTGAAAATAAGAACGGAGCCATGTTGCTTAATAACCTGGAGGTAGCTTCCGACTGGAATAAAACAGGTGATAACAAGTATCATGTTATCCATAACAATGGATCTTATCAGGTTGAATTGTTATCGGCAGATGAAAGCGGAAAAGAGTTGGTTATTTTGATAAACGGGGTAAAACATCAGGTTTCGGTAAGCAACCAGTATGACGAGTTATTGAAAAAGCTGGGTATGGATAAAATTGCCGGAAATAAGGTAAATGATGTAAAGGCGCCTATGCCCGGAATGGTATTGAGAATGATGGTAAAGGAGGGAGATGCGATAAAAAAAGGCGATCCGCTGCTGGTGCTGGAGGCCATGAAAATGGAAAACGTAATTAAAGCAGCAGGAGATGGGGTGGTTAAAAAAATTAACGTGAACGAAAAGGTGGCCGTAGAGAAAAATCAGGTATTAATTACCCTGGAATAAAGGGATCTCAGAATGGATAACCAATTCCAAAGTTAAAGTTGGTATTGTTTAGCAGCCAGTCTCCATCAAAGTCTTCAATAATCCAGCGTTCACCTTCCGCATACCTGGGGTCGTGCAGAGGCAACGCAAAGTCGAACCGGATTACCAGTACATCAAAGTTTAACCTGATTCCTACACCTGCATCTATGGCAATTTCTTTATAAAAACGAGAAGGGTCAAAATGTGCATTTGGTCTTTCGGCAGCGGGTTTTACATTCCAAACATTTCCTGCATCAGCAAACAAAGCACCTTCCAGCCAGCGGTTGTATAAATTAAACCTGAAATCGGTATTTAATTCCAGTTTTAATTCACCTGAATAATCTAACTGAGCAGCCGAGCTATAGGAACCCGGACCAACAGAACGCGGGCGCCACCCTCTTAAACTGTTTACCCCGCCTGAGAAAAAACGTTTTTCAAAAGGCACAAAATCCGGTGAGTTGCCATAAGGTATGGCAGCACCCAAAAATCCCCGATAAACCACAGCATTATTTTGATCTACAATATGATTGTACCTGTAATCAATGGCAGTTTTTATGTACTGAAAATAATTGATGCCAAACATTTTATACCTGCCGGTCTCATCCTTTTCATCTCCTATAAGGTCTTTAATCAAGGTAATGCTGTTGCCTCCAAGCTCTATTACATCCCATCTGATTACCGAAAAATCGGTTTTGGCTATGGGCTTATCTGAATATACAAAACCAAAACGGCTGCTTACAATTAAGTTATTGGCAAAAAGGGTTTGCAAAAAGAGGTTATTGTCTTTTCTGTCTTCCAGTTCCTGAGATACAATATCACTTTTAATAAAACTGATCTCTACAGGTGCAATGGTATAAGTAATTAATCTCCGGTTAAGCTGGTAGTTTAAACCGGTGGTTAAAACCTGCCTTCTGTATTCAGTATTTTGCTCATATATACCCGATACACTGATAAATGTTTTGTTGCTTAAAAATCCGATTCTTCTATCGAATGTCGGAAAAAACAGGGTGCGTGGCATAATAATACTGGCCGTTAAACTTTGCTCTGTGCTATTAAAAAAACCTGCTGTTTTTATTTGCCCTTGTGCCTCAATTGAACCTCTGTAGCTTAACTGAAGCAACTCTGCATTATGAAATACATTTTTATCTGTAAACTGGGCAAGCAGCGCCACCCCGTAATTTCGCCCCTGATTAGCCACCGTATTGTTTTGATCAGAGGTAAGCATCTGCGGTTCAACTGTAAAATCATATTTGCCTGAAGGAATAAGCCTGGCATAATAATTTACAAATCCGCTGTCATTTCGCTCAAAAGTTTTGGGCTGTATATTAATAAAACGAAAAACACTTAAATCGGCCAAACGCCCATATGACCTGTTCAGGTTATCCTGCTTAAACAACTTACCCTTATCAAAGAAAATATTGCGGTCAATTACATCAGGGTTTAACCTGTAGCCGTTAGGGGAGTAATAAAAACGCTTGGTAATTAAAGAGTCACGCCTGATCTGACCCTTATCGGCAATTGTTTTTTCTATTTCTATGTATACATCATTTACATAGTACTTTTTATGCGTTATAAATTCATCAGGGTTTTGAATATTTATACCAACGTTTACAAAATAATCTCCTGTTGCAGTGTCAATATCAAAATCAATAAAATCCTTGCTTATGCTAAAGTACCCGTTATTTCTCAGCAGCGTTAATAAACGATCCTGCTCTTTGCTGAGGTTGGAATGATCAAGTCCGCGGCCGCTCACAATATGAGATTCTTTCATATTTGCCCTGATCAGGTCGTATATTTCCTTATCGGCAATATGAAGGGAAATAACCCCAAAACGGTATTGTATATTTTTCTTAATATGGTAGGTAACAACAGCGTGTTTGCGCCTGTTGGTTTTAACGGAATAATCTACTTCAGCATAATAGTATCCTTTACCTTTCATATAGGTTCCCATCCGTTTCACGGTATTGTCTATATAGGAAGAGTCGAGAATGGCGGGTTGCTCTCCAAGTTTATCACGCAGAAAACGCCTGTACCAGTTTTCCTCTCCTTTTGATCCCTTCAGATAAAAATATGGGCGGCTACGGAAAAAGAGCAAGAACTTGCGATTGGGTTTTTGGCGGTAAAGGTTTCTGAGATCCCGCTCCATCTCTTTTTTAGAAGGTTTGTCTACCTGAACTTTGTTTTCTGTAAGTAAATATTGGTCAGGCTGTAAATGCTTTTTAATCCCGCACGAAGCGAATATAAAAGGCAAAATGAACCATAAGGTGTAAATTTTCCTTTTCTTTACAACTATGTTATCAAAAGCAAAAATCAAACTTGTACAATCATTAAGAGATAAGAAACACCGTCAGGAGCAAAATCTGTTTGTTGCCGAAGGGGCTAAAATCGTGCCTGAAGTGCTTGCCTCAAAAATAGGGGTAAAATCACTATTTGCAACGCAGGAGTGGATAGATACAAACCATCAACTTGTTAATAACCTTGAAGAGTATATAGTTGCAGGCAATGAGCAACTTAAACAAATGAGCTCCTTACAAACCCCACCTGAGGTAATTGCCGTTTGCGAAATACCCAAATTTGATTTGCCAGAAAAATTTGATTCACTAACCCTGGTATTGGACACCATTCAGGATCCGGGAAACCTTGGTACCATTATCCGGATTGCCGATTGGTATGGTATTAAGCATATTATTTGCTCTTTTGGTTGTGCCGATTTGTTTAATCCGAAGGTGATACAGGCTTCCATGGGATCATTTACGCGTGTTGAGCTGATATATATTGATGAGTTGGCGACTTTCCTTAACTGGCACAAATCGGTTCCGGTATTCGGGGCCTTATTAAACGGGCAAAGTATATATGAGGCCCAAATTCCAACGCCTGCATTTTTGCTGATAGGAAACGAGGGGTCCGGTATTAGCCACTCACTTATTCCTTTAGTTACCAATCCGGTAACCATACCCAAAAGAGGAAATGCAGAATCCCTTAATGCAGCAGTTGCCACAGCCATTATTTGCGATGCGTGGGCGCGGTCGCTAAGCGCTGGTAAATAAACAGGCAAACACCTATAATTACCATACTTACCCATTGCGACTGGCTTAGCGGACCAATAAAACCACGGTCATCATCGCCCCGCAAAAATTCCGTAAAAAACCTGCCAACACCGTAAAATAAACCATAAATTAACATCAACTGGCCGTCAAACTGTTTCCTCTTTTTAATGTAAAGCAGCAGCAGTGTGCAACTGAATAGAATCAGGGCATCAATAACAGGAACAGGATATAAGGGCATATGTAAAGGATTAGCCTGGCTTTTGGGATTGCTGTATATAATGCCTAAAGCAGGAGCACACACCTTACCATGGCAGCAGCCAGCAAGTAAACAACCAATTTTTCCGAAACCGTGAACAATGGTGCCGCTCACGGCAAGTATATCGTACATCACTCCGGCCTTAAACTGATTGCGTTTAAAGAACCACCTCAGGGTAATGATGGAAAAAATGAAGGAGCCGTAAAACACAAATCCGCTTCCACTTAGTGCAAACATTTTTGCCGGATTGTTCATATAATATCCCCAGTCGGAAAACCATAGGAATACCTTACCACCCACGTACGAAGCTATAAAAATGTAAAATGCCATCTCGGCCATTTTCTCCGGATGAATGTTTAAATGTTTACCCTCTCTTACGGCATACCAGTAGGCAATAAATGCCCCAAGCATAATACAAAAACCATAACCGTATATGGTAAAACTGCCAAAGTGAAACAATTCAGGATACATATGTGGGTATTATTACAGCAACTAACAAAAAATATTGCATTTTTGCTGCATGACCGATCAACATACTTCCATACATTCATCAAAAGCTCCCGAGCCTGTTGGTTTATATCCGCATGCCAGGAGGGTAGGTAATTTATTGTTTTTGTCGGGTGTGGGCCCACGCGAAAAGGGTACCAAACAAATACCCGGGGTAACCCTTAATGAGCAGGGCGAAATTGCGGCTTATGATATTGCCACCCAATGCAGGTCTGTTTTTAATAATGTGAAAATGATACTGGAAGAAAGCGGAAGCAGTTGGGATAAAATTGTAGACGTTACCGTTTTTTTAACCAATATGAAAGATGATTTTCCGGTATACAACAAACTGTGGGCAGAGTACTTTGCAAACAATCCGCCATGCCGCACCACACTGGAGATTAATTGCCTGCCAACACCTATTGCTATTGAGTTGAAAGTGATTGCGACAATAGATTGAAAGCTGCCGGTAAAGTTTTATGCTTATGTTTTTTTCTGTGTGTTATAGCATGCAGAAAAGATGAGCCTGTGTACGAAGAAACCAACCTGATGGTACCCTTTAAACCTGTACCATTCGACTCCACTTTTGGGCTGGTTTTGTTTCCCAACCCCGCCACCGATACCATACGTTTAAGCTTTGCATTAACAGCGGCTTTAAACATCACCTGGACCATTTACGACTTAAGCGGGAATGCCAGAACCGGATTTACGGCAGTAACTTATGAAAAGGGAAAACACCAGTTAAATATCCCGCTGGCAACCTTCCCATCGGGTATTTATTTTCTGTTTATTGATTTTGGAGAAATCAGGCAAATCAGAAAAGTAGTAAAAATTTAATATTTTATTCCCAGCCGGTCAAAGATAAAGCTCATTAGCCAGGCTGGTCCAATGAGTAAAAACTTCAGATCGGTAAGGAATGATGGTTTTTTGCCCTCTATTTTATGGCCTATAAACTGGCCAATCCAGGCAACGATAAAAATAACCAAACCGGCTTTCCATAGTGTAAAACCTAATAATAAAAGAACCTTCGCAGCCACCAGACATAAAATATACAGAAATACCATTCCTGCAGCAAAAGGCGGGGAGAGCCTCAAAAAAAAGAGTACCACTAAAATAATTACTACTGAGGCGAGGGAGAAAACTCCTCCAATTCTTACCTCCAGCATTAAACATACCAGGCTAAAAAAGATGGAAGGAACACATAGCCAATGTATGGCTTTATTTACCTTGTTTTGATGGCTTTCAGCGTATTCACTGAATAATTCTTTAATTGGTTTCATGCTGCTGGTTTGAGAGTATCCTGTTCATATCCTGAATTTCTTTTTCCAGTTCCATAGCCGATTCGGTTATCATTTCACTAAGGTTATTGTTTAACTGGTTTTCTGCTTTCATTACTTCAACCAAACTCAGGATATTGGCCAAAGGTTTCCGTATTTTATGTGAATTAACAAAACTATAAAGTCGTATTTGCTCCGCTTTTTTAACAAGGTTGTTATTAAGAATGCTTATTTCATGAAGGTGTTTTAGCTTTTCAGTCATATTAATCGCCATCACCAAACGGCACTGTTTATTGTTAAAAATCATATCGTGCGAAATAATTTCAACATCCAGTACATCTCCTTTTTTGGTGAGGTGTTTCCACCCGATGGTATGGCTAAACCCTTGCTTTCACTTCATTTCTTCCAATGTTTCTTCCAGGTAGTTAAGCTCTTCTTTTGGACGTATATCCCTGATGGTTAGATTTCGGAACTCGTCCCGGGTATAACCGTAGGTAGATAATGCAGCCTGGTTAATGGCAATAAACTGAAGAGTTTCAATATCATAAATCCACATAGGCGTTGGGTTGGTGGTAAACATCATCCGGTACTGCTCATCGTTCTTAATCAATTGGTTGGTTAGTTTTTGAATAATCAGAAACAGCAATGCTGCAGTTACTGATACATAAAAGAGGCCCTTGTATGTTTGAACATTTGTAAATGCTGGTGTTAGCGAATCAATACTTGCTGCATAGCGGTCAGATAAAATAATCCACAAACTGCCCGTAATCCAATAAATTAGCGTTACTTTAATGCTTAGTTTAATTGATTCACTTAACATAGCCGGGAGATTATAAAAACAATATACAACATTTTTATGATTGTCAATATTGAAACAATAAATTCGCGGGTTGTTAATTACGTTAAACAAAGATTTTGAGATGAGTGTAGACTATAGCAAATACGAAGCGGTAATTGGTTTGGAGGTGCATGCACAAATGCTTACCAGAAGCAAGGCTTTTTGCAGCGATGCCACTGAGTATGGGGCAGCCCCTAATACACAGGTGGGGCCTGTAAGTTTGGGGCATCCCGGAACATTGCCTGTGCACAATAAAGAGGCTGTTAAGTATGCAGTAAAGCTTGGAATAGCTTGCGGTTGCGATATTATGCCGTATAATTATTATGCCCGCAAAAACTATTTTTATGCCGATTTGCCAAAGGGCTACCAGATATCACAACATACCACACCCATTTGCGAAAATGGTTTTATTGAAATTAAAGGGAAGGATGGAACGGAGAAAAAAATTGGATTGATCCGGATTCATATGGAAGAAGATACCGGCAAAAGCATGCACGATCAGGATGTTTATGATACCCTGATTGATTATAACCGTGCCGGTACACCTCTGGTAGAAATGGTATCATTACCCGAAATTAAAACAGGGGAAGAAGCATACCAGTACCTTACCGAGGTTAGAAAATTGGTGCGTTACCTGGATATATGTGATGGCAATATGGAAGAAGGTTCTATGCGTTGTGATGCCAATGTTTCTGTGATGTTAAAGGGCTCAACAACTTTCGGAACCAAGGTGGAGGTAAAAAACATGAACTCCATCAGGAATGTACAGCGTGCTATTGATTACGAAATAAAAAGACAGATTGAGGCCCTGGAAAAAGGGGAGAAATTATATCAGGAAACCAGAACATTTGATGCCCTGAAAGGAGAAACGCTGGTAATGCGTACAAAAGAAGGTGCCAGCGATTACCGGTATTTTCCGGAACCGGATTTACCACCACTGCATATTACCAGTGAGTTTATTGAAAGTGTAAAAGCTCAGATGCCGGCCTTGCCAAAGGAGTTGTATAAAAAGTACACAGGCATATATGGCTTGAGTGATTATGATGCTGGCGTGCTTACAGAGAACAAGGATATTGCAGAATACTTTGAAGGGGTATTAAAACATACCGGAAATATAAAGGCCGCGGCCAACTGGGTAATGGTGCAGGTAAAGGGATACCTCAATGATCAGGCGCTTGCTATTACCGATTTTGTGTTGCAGCCAGCCAAAATAGCTGAGTTGATTGATTTGATAGATTCAGGTAAAGTTAGCTCGTCTGTAGCTTCCCAAAAAATATTTCCTGCTATGATTGATGAGCATCATAAATCGGCACTGGAAATTGCAGAAACACTTAACCTGATTCAGGAAAGCGATTCGGGTGAGTTGCAAAAAATAATTAATGAAGCCATTAGCCGCTACCCTGAAAAGGTTGCTGAGTATAAAGCCGGCAAGGTTTCTCTTGTTGGTTTGTTTATGGGTGAGGTAATGAAACTAAGCAAAGGCAAAGCTGATCCTAAAGTGGCCAGCAAACTGGTGAAGGATACATTAGATCAAATGAATTAATAAATTGAAGAAAATGAAACAATATAAATGGAGTTTTTTCCTTTTGGTGGTGGCAGCTCTTGCTTCGTGCGCGGATAAAGGAGCAACCAGTGGTTTTAGCATCAAAGGGAAAATTAAAAACCTTGGCGAAAAAAGCATCACCCTGAATGAAATTACCACCAAAGGCCTGATATTTCTGGATACAGCAACCGTTGCTGAAGATGGTAGTTTTGAACTAACCGGAAACGTATCGGAAAAAACCTTTTGTACCATTACCACTCCTGGTGGTGCTGTTGTGCTGGTGGTTGATTCTGCTTCGGAAATTGTACTTTCTGTTGATGCGGCAAGCCCTGATGCCTATGGAGTAAACGGCTCGCCTGAAACGGAACAACTGCGCCAGGTAATGCAGGCCAATAACAAATACATGATGCTGATGCGCAATATGGAAGATAAATATTCCCGCATGTCAGCCGGTGTGCCCGATGAGAAAACACAGGCCATGATCCGCAATGAATATGATTCCATTATGAAAAACCGCACAGCGGAGTTGCAACAAATGGCTTTGGCCGGAGAGGGAATTATTCCTTATTTCATCACCAATTTTCTGGCAACAGATGCCGATTTTGAGTTTTTCTCTAAAGTAGATCAGAAGTTGTTTGATAGCCAGTCGCGCTCCAAATACGCAGTAGAATTGCACAACAGGGTAGAAGTACTGAAAAAAACTGCCATAGGCCAAATTGCTCCGGAAATTGTACAAAACGATCCTTTTGGCAAAAGAGTTACCTTATCTACCCTCAGGGGGAAATATGTTTTAATCGATTTTTGGGCCTCATGGTGCCGGCCCTGCAGGGAAGAAAACCCTAATGTGGTAAGGCTTTACAATAAATTTAAAACAAAGGGATTTGATATTTTTAGTGTATCACTTGATGATAACCGCGATGCCTGGACCAAGGCAATTAATGATGATAAATTGCTGTGGACACATGTTTCTGACCTCGCCAAATGGAATTCAAGCGTGGTAAAGGATTATAATATTGAAGCCATTCCGTTTACAGTGCTTATTGATAAAGATGGAAAAATTATAGGTAAAAACCTGAGGGGTAATGCACTGGAGAAAAAGCTGGAAGAGATTTTCGGAACCATGTAATGCCCAATAAAAGCACTTAACAATTAATTAAACTTAGGTTAATATTGCTGCAATAAACCTGTCCTATTGTTACCAAAAAAATGGAAATGCAAAACACCTATAAAGTGCTGGTTGTGGATGATGAGAATGATATTCTCGAGTTTATTCAATACAACCTGAAAAAGGAAGGTTATGATGTATCACTGGCTCACAATGGGCAGGAGGCTATAGATGTAGCCAGAAAGGTGAAACCCGATCTTATTCTTTTAGACGTGATGATGCCGGTGATGGATGGAATTGAAGCTTGTAAACAAATTAAATCTGACCCATTGTTTGAAGGCACTTTTGTTGTGTTTTTAACTGCAAGGGCAGAGGAGTATTCTGAAATTGCCGGTTTTAATGCCGGAGCCGATGATTATATTTCAAAACCCATAAAACCAAGGGTATTGCTTAGCCGCCTGAGTGCCATTTTGCGCAGAAAAAGCAAAGAAGTGGTGGAACCTAAAATTACGGTTGGTGATATTGTGATTGACCGGGAAACGTTTCTTGTATATAAAAACGGAGTAAAAATTCAGCTTGCAAGAAAAGAGTTTGAATTGCTGTTTTTACTGGCAGGCAAACCAGGCAAGGTATTTACCCGTGAGTATATTCTGGAAAAAGTATGGGGAGATGAGGTGCTTGTGGTTGACAGAACCATTGATGTACATATCCGCAAACTGCGCGAAAAACTTGGTGATGAATATATTGGCACCGTAAAGGGTGTGGGCTATAAATTTGAACTATGATCAGAAACCCCAAGCCGGTTACCATTGCAGCTATTATTGCTATAATCCTCTCTGTATTTGTTGGAATTACCACTTTTGTTATTGATGGATTTGATGGTTCTCTGGCGCTGATTGCTTCCCTTGTTACGTTTGTTTTTTCTTTTATCCTGTTTTTTTATTCCCTTGAGTTTTTTATTTACCGCAAAATCAAACTCATTTATAAAACCATACATAGCCTTAAAACACAGAAATACGATGCCCGCTTAAGCAATTTTGGCTGGAAAACAGATCCGATTGCCAATATGAACAAGGAGGTGATCAACTGGGCCAAAGACCAGAAGGAGCAGATGGAGGAATTAAAACGCCTGGCCGATTTCAGAAAAGAGTTTTTAGGTAATGTATCTCACGAGTTAAAAACCCCCATTTTTAATATACAGGGATATATCCATACCCTTATTGACGGGGCCTTGGATGATCCGGAAGTGAATATCCGCTTTTTAAAAAAGGCAGCCAAAAGTGCCGACAGACTTAGCGATCTGGTTGCAGATTTACTGGCAATATCACAACTCGAAGCAGGCGAACTGCAGATGGAAATGGAACGTTTTGATATCAACGCCATGGCAAAAGATGTGTATGAACAATTGGAGGTAAGGGCAAAGGAAAGGGGCATCAGTTTGCTTATTAAAGAGGGGTGTAACCGTCCGTTTTTTGTTTATGCCGATAAATACAGAATAAGGCAGGTAATTGTGAACCTGGTGGGCAATGCCATTAAATACGGCAAAGAGTACGGCACCGCCACGGCATCTTTTTATGATATGGATGAAAATATTCTTATTGAAATTGCTGACAATGGAGAGGGAATAGGACAGGAGCATTTACCCAGAATATTTGAACGATTTTACCGCGTGGATAAAAGCCGTTCAAGAGAAAGTGGTCCGGGTGGAACCGGATTGGGACTCGCCATTGTTAAACATATTATTGAAGCCCATTCTCAAACCATTAATGTGCGTTCATCCATGGGCGAAGGAACCACATTTGCATTTACCCTGAAAAAGGCCACAGGTAATTAAAACCTAAAGGAGGTTTGTATAATAAACATCCGCGGAGGGCGCATGTCAGCCGGCCGTGTCATTTGCTCATGCGAGGTCAGGTTGTTTACCACCACATTTACCTGAATAACCTTGTTGATTTTATATCCGGCTCTTATATCCATAATCAAATCACCGTTTTTGTTTAGTTCACGCCCCCGTTTAATTCCCGGAGAAGCACTCTCAAACAAAGGGTCAACAAAAATCCTGTCGATATTTTGCATATAGCTGTTGTACCGGGCGCTTATACCTGCTGTAAACTTTTTATACCCCACTTCTATATCAGCCTTGGCCAGGTGGTGATACCTGTATTTTAATACATTTTTAGTGGTGTCTTCATTATAAAAGCGATAGCTGTAGGAGTTTCCATACGGATCTGTTGAAACTACCTTATCAAAATCCAGCGCTACCGGATTAGAGTAGGTGTAGCCGGCAAGCAACCGGATATCTACAGCAGAAATTTTACCCTGCCCTGCCAGGGTAAAGTCCCAGCCTGTAATGCGGGTGCGGCCAATATTAAGTGCTTTAAAACCAATGCTGTTAAAAGGGTTGGCTATATCTATTTCTTTCCATACTCCAAAATTAAACTCCACCATATTATCATACTCTGTATAAAAGTAAGCCATATCCGCATATCCCTGCCAGCCACCAACTTTAAAACCTTGTTTAATACCGGCCTCAGCATTCCATCCACTTTCCGGTTTCAGGTCGGGGTTGGCAAATATGTTTAATAAACCCACGGAGGTAGTAATATACCGCTCTGCAATGGCCGGAAAACGATAACCCTCTCCATAGCTGGTTCTGAAAAAGGTGGAGGAGGTGAGCTCTACATTTACCCCGGCACGTTTAATAAATTTACTTTGTTTATAATCGTTTATGGTAAACTGTTCATACCTGATACCGCCTGAAACACTAACCCTTTTGTAACGCAAATCCAACTGGGCAAAGGGAGCCAGGTTGCTGCTGTAATTGTTGCCGTTATACAATGGGGAGTTACTGGAGGTATAACTCCCAGCCAGGCCGGCACTTAGCAAAGCCCTGTTTTTATAAAAAGGCAACTGTGCCTGATACTCTCCATACCATAATTTATAGGCATTGTCCTGATCATTGGTATCACCGGCCATATTTGTAATATCATTATTGGTGTAAAGCAGGCGTGAGCGTATTTTATGTTTTACTGTACCGGTATAAAAATCAAGGTGAGGGTCAATGGAAAGATTGGTGACGTTTGCATGGGTAACAGAAGAATCAAGCGCAGTGTATGCGTAGGCATAACTTTCCCAAAGCAAAAAACTGGTGCTTTTTTGGGTATTGATGCTTCCGTTTATTCCATAAGCAAGTCCTGCTATTTTTCTGTTGCGGTAATTGGTTCTCCAGTTTAATCTCAACCGCTCATCTGATTCTCCCAGCCGGTAACCTTCATCATTCAGGTAGTTAATGGAAGTGCTTAAATCAAGCTGTTTTATTTTTCGGTTATGAAAAGCATTAAATCCGTATTGCCACCGGGCCGAGGATGACCACCTGCTGCTGTCTCTGGGGAGTTTATCATACATTCCGGAAAACACCGTTATGCCACTTTGTGGTTTTGCTTTAGGTGTTGCCGTGCGGATATTGATGGTGCCATTAAGGGCTGAGGAGCCATACAGCACGGAGGCTGCTCCTTTTATTACTTCCATTTGCTCAATATTCTCCACCGGAATAAATTTCCATTGCACTTGTCCGGCATCACCACTCAGGTAGGGCATATCATCCAGCATTACCATCACGCGCGATCCTGCTCCGTAAGTCCAGCCGCTGCCGCTGCGGATATTAATCTGCCCGTCAATTACATTTACAGATGGGAGCTGGTTCATAAAATACTCCATATTCACGGTTACTTTATTTTCTACCAGGTAAGGTTTTATAATATCTGTAGATACGGTTACTCTTTTTACTTCCTGCTCCACACGCCCGGCAGAAATAACCACCTGATTCAATTCGTTTTTACTTTCCACCATTACAAAATCATGGGCCTTTTCTTTTGAAACAAAGAGTGTGGTCTCTATACTTTCGAAACCCACATAACTTAGCCCAATTTTAAAAGTACCTGCGGTATCAGGCTTTAGTTCATAATACCCTTTGGTATTGGTAAATGCTGCCAGCTTGCCGTTAAGGGTAATGCTTACACCCGCAAGTGGTTCTGCCTTCAAGTCTTTTACCGTACCAAATATCTTTACCTGAGCCACCGCAGGTAAAAAATGACAAAGGCAAAACAGCATCAATAGTTGTTGTTTGTATGAGTTTATATAAATTGCCATTATATATTTTAACATCATGAAAAGATTTGCCAAAATACTGTTTTTCATTTTAACTGTATTAGGAATTAATGAGGCCACTGCACAACCGTGCACACCTGATAATAATTTTCCAGGTACTCAGGGAACTTTACCGGAATCCCTTGAAGGCGCATGGGTTAATCAGCCATATTCTGCCATCATACAGTTTAAAGCTCCTTTAGATACCAGTGCTATATTTAATGGTACACCAATTACCATCAGGGTAGACTCGCTGCGCATAACCGGTGTTTTGGGTTTGCCATCCGGGTTTTCATATGAGTGCCATAACGCATCTTGTATGGTTAATGGTGGCCAGGTAGGTTGTGCAAAAATAACAGGCACACCCACAAGTATCCAGGTGGGTTCTTACCCCCTAAAAGTGGTAGTAAAACTAAGGGGTAAAATCACTTCTTTTATCATTCCTATTCAAATTCCGGAGTCGTTGCAGTATGATACCAATTACCGATACACCATTGTAATAGGCCAGAATATGGGGCTTCATAGATTACAATCTGCACCACCATTGCTTATTTATCCAAACCCTTCATCAACCCACCTGAATATTGAACTGGGTAGTGCAATTGCCGAAGATGGAGAAATTAAATTAAGAGATTTACAGGGTCGTGAAGTGCTCTCGCAAAAGCTTACAAACCGGGTAACCACAATAGAAACGGCTGCTTTCAAAAAAGGATTATACATTCTTCAGGTAAATGCACGACAAGGTATTTATCAATCCAGGGTGTATATTGAGTAAGCCTGCTTTCGTCAATTCATCGTCATAAAAAAAACTATCCATACTACAGGGAGCATTCAGTGGGTTTAACAGGTAAACCCATTCACCCATGAACATGCTAAACCCCGGCAACAACAACCTTGATGAGATTGTGTTTGCCAACCGCAACAAGTCGTATGGTGCTTATGCTTTGCGCAAAGCATACCCTGATCATCTGGTAAAATCTGTTCTTATTGCTTTTGGAGGAATTACGCTGCTTTATATTTACCCGCAGCAAACACCTCCCGGTAAATTAAGTGATTCATTGAAGGGAGATACATTTCAGATTGTTGTTTTTGATAATAAACTCAAAAACTTTGAAATTGAAGCCGATTTGAGCAAACCCGAAACAGGATTAAGGGAGCGTGTAACCAAGCCTGATAATCAATCGTACCGGATTATACCAGACAAAGAAGCGAAGGACACAAAACCACAACAACCTGCAACACCCGATCCCAAAGCAGGCACTTCAACAGGAAGTGAAACCGGAAGTGGGGGGAGCGAAGGAGGAACAGCAACAGGAGGCTCAACCGGTATTGCATTGCCTGTAATAGAAACACCGGAACCAATTAGAACTTTTGTGGAAAAGATGCCCGAATTTCCAGGCGGAACCGGGGCCTTGTTTACCTTTTTAAAACAACATATCCGCTATCCGGAACTGGCTGCCAGGATTGGTAAAGAAGGCAAAGTGGTGGTATCATTTGTGATCAATGCCGATGGGAAAATATCTCAGATTGAAATAGAAAGATCAATAGGTTTTGGATGTGATGAAGAGGCTGCACGTGTAATAGAATTAATGCCCGACTGGATTCCGGGTGGTCAGAATGGCAAAGCAGTTCCGGTACGATTTAAATTGCCGATATCTTTTGTGCTGAGTAACTAAACCAGTTCCACTTCAAAAAGGGCTGCAAAATGTTTTTTTAGTTTGTTTTGTACCTCTTCCATATTCACACGGTGGCCCAGCTCTTTTTCAATGGATGTTACTTGTTTATCTGTAATTCCACATGGCACAATATGGTTAAAATAACTCAAATCGGCATTCACATTTAAGGCCAGTCCGTGCATGGTAATCCAACGGCTGCATCTTACCCCCATGGCACAAATTTTCCTTGCTCGTGCTGGGTTTTTGGGATCAAGCCACACACCTGTAAAACCTTCATAACGGTCGCCCTTTAGTCCGTATTCTGCAATGGTAAGTATCACGGCTTCTTCCAGCGTTCTGAGGTAACGGTGTATATCGGTATAAAACTGTTCCAGATCAAGAATAGGGTAGGCCACCAGTTGCCCGGGACCATGATAAGTAATATCGCCCCCTCTGTTGATGGGGAAATAGGTGGCACCAATGCGCTGAAGAAATTCGTCATTGATCAACAGGTTGTTTTCACTGCCGCTTTTTCCCAGTGTATACACGTGCGGGTGCTCACAAAAAATAAGGTGGTTAGGAATGGTTTCCTGTTGCCCTGGAGGTAATTCCCTGTTTTTAAATTTGGTATCGGCCTTTTGTTTAAACAGCGTTTCCTGGAGATCCCAAGCCTCTTTGTATGCAATAAGTCCCCAGTTAATAAATGCTACGCTCTTTGCCAATAGCTTATTTGTAAAGGTCTTTTAACTCCACCGGTTTATCGTCCTCAGGTTTGGAAGGTTTTTTACGCATACGCATATTTAAAACCTCAGTACCAAGAGAGAATGCCATGGCAAAATATACGTATCCTTTTGGCACATGGTAACCCATAGATTCTGCTCCCAGCAACATACCAATCATTAATAAAAAGGAGAGGGCCAGTAATTTAACACTTGGGTGTTTATCAATAAATACGGCAATAGCTTGTGAGAAAAACAACATAATAATCATGGAAAGAATAACAGCCAGCACCATTATCGGGAGATCCTGTGCCAGGCCAACTGCGGTAATAATAGAATCAAAGGAAAAAACAATATCAATAAGAATCACCTGAATGACCACATTCCAGAAAGTGGGTTTTACCCGGCTGCTCTGATCATGCTCTCCACCTTCCAGCAATTCGAAAATTTCAACTGTACTTTTATAGAGCAGAAACAAACCTCCGGCAAGTAAAATAATATCTCTCCAGCTAAAAGGATGACCCAATACGTTAATAATCGGATCGGTCATTTCATTTACAATATAGCTGATAAAGGAGAGCAGTACCACGCGGATAAACAATGCCAGAAACAAACCCATTTTACGGGCTGCATTCTGTTTCTCTTTTTCCAGTTTATTGGTAACAATAGAAATAAAGATTACATTATCAATACCCAAAACAATCTCCATGATGGTTAGGGTAATTAACGAAAGCCAGGCTTCCGGTTTAAGAAACAGTTCGAGCATTCTTTTTTAAAATATCGGGTGCAAAGATATTATTGTTTTGCCAAAATTTTTATGGTGCTTATAATCTCATTTACCTGCTGAGGCTCAAACCAATGGGCATTTTCCTCCCTTTTAAACCAGGTAATTTGCCTTTTGGCGTAGTTGCGTGTATGCTGTTTTATCAGGTCGGTGGCTCTGTTTAAATCGCATTTGCCTTCAAAATAGTCAAACAGTTCAGTATAACCCACCGTTTGCAGGGCATAGGTTTCTTTTCGGCTGTGCACAGATCTTGCCTCGTCTATCAGGCCTGCCTTTATCATATCATCTACCCGCTTATTAATTCGCTCATACAACTTTTCCCGCTCTGTATTCAGTATTATTTTTAGAGGAATAAATGGCCTTTCCTTTTTTTCTGCATTCAGGTTTATACCACCTTGTTCGGCAATTTCAATGGCCCGCATTAACCGTTGGGTGTTTTGCATATCAATGGATAAAGCGGCATCAGGATTTATTTTTAGCAGGCGTTGCTGTAAAACGGGCAACCCTTCTTTTTCAAAAAGCGCATCCAATTCTGCCCTCAGTTCTTCATTTCCTTCAGGCATTTTATCCAACCCTTCCAGCAGCGCTTTTACGTAAAGGCCGGAACCACCAACCATTACCACTATATCATGGTTCTTAAAAAGTTCATCCAAAAGGGCAAGGGCATCGCGTTCAAAATCACCGGCACTGTATCGTTGTTCTATACTGATATGCCCGATAAAATGGTGAGGCACCTCCTGCAACTCCTTCAAAGATGGTTTTGCCGTTCCAATGGATATTTCTTTAAAAAACTGCCTGGAGTCAGCCGATATAATTTCAGTACCAAAATATTTGGCAACTTCTATAGCCACAGCAGTTTTACCAATGGCAGTTGGTCCTAGTATACATACGAGGTATTTTTTTTGAGTTTCCAATGTTTAAAATGCCGTATCCATACCATCAAATGTACCCGAACTCATCAGCAACAGGTTTTCTTTACCTGTATAATGTAAATCTATAAACTTTCGGAGTTCATTTTTATCTGTAAAAACCTTAACCCCTGAACCAAAATGGGTGCTCACTTCTTCTTCGTCAAGCATGGGCATTTTTTTCATTTCCAGCGCATGTTTGCTAAACAATACGGCTTTTATATCTGCTTCGGCCATGCTGTTGTGGTAGTGAGGCAAAAAGGCTTTGTTCAGTGAACTGTAAGTATGAAGCTCATAAGCGGCTATTAGTTTTCTCTCCGGATAAAGGTTTTTAACGGCATTTATGGTGGCTTTTAATTTGGAGGGGGCATGAGCAAAGTCTCTGTATATGATACTTTCAGCAGTTTCCTTGAGCGTTTCGAGGCGTTTGGCTGTTCCTTTAAAATGTTGAATGGCTTCATAAAACTGTTCCTCTGTTAAACCAGCTTCCATACAGGCAAACTTAGCCGCCATCATGTTTTGAAGGTTGTGTTTGCCAAATACTTTCAGGGCTACTTTTGGATCTTGGTTGGTAAGGTAAGTAACTCCGTTTTCTACCGTATTGGCAGGGGTGGTATAAGGAATCATTCTTGCTTTGCAGGGAGTTGATTCGCTCACGCGTTTTACTTCCGGATCGTCAGCACAATAAATAAGGGCACCATGGGCAGGCAGGTCTTTTATAAATATTTCAAACTGGGCTACATAGTTTTCGTATGTTGGAAACACATTGATATGATCCCACGCAATACCCGTAATAATGCCAATATGGGCCTGGTAAACATGGAACTTTGGCCTCAGGTCGAGCGCGGAAGTAAGGTATTCATCGCCCTCAAATATGGCTATTTTGCTCGATTCACTTAAACCCACCATGGTATCAAAACCTTCAATCATAGAACCAACCAGGTAGTCAAATTCTACTTTATGGTAGTTTAGGGCAAACATAATCATGGCGGTGGTGCTGGTTTTGCCGTGGCTGCCACCAATTACGATCCGTTTTTTGTCTTTTGTCTGCTCGTACATATACTCTGGGAAAGAGTAAATTTTTATTCCCATTTCCTGTGCTTTCAGCATTTCAGGATTATCCTTACGTGCATGCATTCCCAAAACAATGGCATCAATATCTGAGCTGATATTTTGAGTAAACCAGCCATTTTCTTTTGGAAGCAGGCCATATTTATCAAGCCTTGATTTGGCAGGTTCGTAAATCTCATCATCGCTGCCGGTAACCTTAAACCCTTTTTTATGTAGGGCAATGGCCATATTGTGCATTACCGCACCGCCAGTAGAAATAAAATGTATACGCATAATTTCGTGTAAATGTGCTGCAATTTTGCGATATGCGGCTAAAAAGCCTTTGCCATTTTATAAACAGTGTGAAGAAGTTCTGACAGGTATGTAAAATGAGGATAAAGTTGATCGCAGATAAATAAATCATAACGTGGGTTAATCTTTATTTACTTTCTCGGAAATTATAGGTTATTTTGATTGGTTAAGAACTACTAAATGAAACTACATACCATAGAAACCGGACATTTTAAATTAGACGGTGGAGCCATGTTTGGCGTTGTTCCCAAAACCATTTGGAACAGACTAAACCCTGCTGACGATAACAATATGATTAGTTTGGCCATGCGCTGCCTGCTTATTGAAGATGGCAAACGCCTGATTTTGATTGATAACGGTATTGGCAATAAACAGGATGCTAAATTTTATTCCTATTATTATTTACATGGCAGCGCTACCCTTGAAAACTCTCTAAACAAACTGGGTTTTACCACGGCCGATATTACGGATATGGTGCTCACCCACCTGCATTTTGATCATTGTGGTGGCAGTATAAGCTGGAATGCAGATCGCACGGCTTACCAAACAACTTTTCCCAATGCCACCTACTGGATAGGCGAAGAGCATTGGAATGAAGCCCTCAAACCCAACCCACGCGAGAAGGCTTCTTTTATAAAAGAAAATATATTGCCTATTCAGGAAAGCGGGCAACTTAAACTGGTTAATCCGGGCGACCGCATTTATGAAAACATGGATCTGCGTTTTTCCAAAGGCCATACCCAGGGAATGATGCATCCGGTTATTTCATACAAAGGTCATCAGGTGATTTACCTGGCTGATATGATTCCTACTCAGGCTCATATTCCGGTACCCTATGTAATGGGCTACGATGTGAGGCCACTGGATACGATGAATGAAAAATCTGCCGTTTTGCAGGAAGCCGCTGCCAATCATAAAATGATTCTGTACTTTGAACACGACCCAACAGATGAGGCTTGTTTGGTAGAACAAACGGAAAAAGGAATACGCAAAAAGGAATTGGTTTTAATCAGCGAGATTTGAAAGCAGATAAGCACTATATATTCCGGTCTTTTGGTTATGCCTGGAAAGGGATAAGAAGTGCTTTACGAAGCGAAAGGAATTTTCAGTTCCATTTTTTTACAACGCTTTTTGTTTGCTTACTCGGCTTTATACTTCAACTAAGCACGGCAGAGTGGGTCGCTATTATCTTATGTATTGGTTTGGTGCTAACGGCAGAGTTGCTTAATACAGCCATTGAAAAAATGGTAGACCTGATTTCTCCGGAATGGAATGAAAAAGCAGGACATACAAAAGATATTGCTGCAGGTGCTGTACTTATTGCCTCGGCAACTGCGCTGATAACCGGATTAATCATTTTCATACCAAAATTTCTGGCATTTATTTCTCCCGGGTTTTAAAACAGCAGGGCTTTTTGTATCTTGTTAAAAAAGTGGCTTCAATTAATAAGGCTCAGGCGATGAAAGACAATAAGCATAACAATCAGTTTGGTAAACTGGGTGAGGACATTGCCTCAGGATACCTGGAGCGCAAGGGATATAAGATACTTAAACGCAATTACCGCCATGGCAAAGTAGAGATTGATTTAATTTGCGATTACAAGGGCGAAATCATATTTGTTGAAGTAAAAACACGCTCATCGGACCAGATGGCTTATCCTGAACAGGCGGTGGGAAAGGGGAAACAAAAAAATATCAGGCTGGCAGCCGAAAATTTTCTCGAGGAAATAAACTACCGCGGCTCAACCAGGTTTGATATTGTAGCGGTTATTAAAGGAGAAAAGTTTGAAATTGAACATTTTGAAGACGCCTTTTACCCGTTTGATTCATTGTAATATAAAGACTTAATAAATCCAGGCTACAGCATTTCACTACTTTATATTTAGCCTCGAGGGTATAGTTGATAGCAATAACTTGATCCCGGGATAACATGAAATGATGCAGCAACACCCTCTAAAAAATGTATACTTGCCGTTAATGAAACCTCATCATTCCACGTTTCCGGTTATAATTACCCTCGTATTTGCCGCGCTGGCATTTACCGGTATCTGGTTTCACGAGCCATGGAGGGATGAACTGCAGGCCTGGCAAATTGCTATATCTTCAGCCTCTTTTATTGATTTAATAAGCAATTGTCGTTATGAGGGGCATCCCATATTGTGGCATAGCTTGTTGTTTTTGGTGAAGTTTATTTACCCTAAACCTTTGGCCATGCAGGTATTGCATGTGCTTATCAGCATCAGCACTGTTTGGTTAATAGCCAGATACAGTCCTTTTACACGCTGGCAAAAATGGTTATTGCCTTTTGGCTATACCTTATTGTTTGAGTATACTTTGATCAGCCGTTGTTATGGCCTAGGTTTCTTGATGGTCATGCTTTTTTGTGTATTGCATCAGCAAAACCAACACTTCACATGGAAAAAAAGCCTGGTACTTTGTTTACTGGCCAATACTTCGGTTTATGGATTAACTTTCGCCCTTGTGTTATCGGGTTTTAACCTTTATCATTTATTCCTTAATCAAAGTAAATTGACAAAGCAGGTTATTCCTCCATTGTTGCTGTTTTTATTGTTTGCTTTTTTATCAGCCATTCAAATTATGCCTGAACCTGATAACAGCTACCAGACAAACCTCTCTTCATTTATGCAAGCGGATTTTATAAAGGCATCGTTTTTAAAAATAGGTGATGCCTATACCAACCTGTATAATTTTAATATTTACCCGTTATGGGATTTGCAATCAAACTTTAAATTCTCCCCAGGTGCTTCCTGGTTTTTTGGACTGATTACCCTGGGCTGTTTAATTGTATTTGGCAAACGGTTAACTTCAAACAAAGCTGTTTTGCTTTTTTATATTGGTGCTACAGCATCCGTATTTCTTTTAAATATTCTTGCTGAACGTTTTCCACCGCGCCAAACGGGACATTATTTGATGGTATTGCTGGCTGCTTTGTGGTTGGCCGGCAACGAAGGAAATCCCGTAAAAAAAACGGCCTCTTATATGCTCACCCTTTTATTGGGGACTCAGGTAATTGCGGGTTTGTCTTATTATGCCGCAGATGTAGTGAGGCCATTTTCCAACGCAGCACAAACTGCCTCGTTTATTAAAAAGCAGGGGTTGGATAAGTTTCCGGTAACCGGTGCCGGAGAGTTTACCCTTTCTCCTTTTGCCGAATTGTTGCACAAACCGGTTTATTTTATTGAACGGGATGAAACCGGAAGGTTTATCCGCTGGGACAATAAAAGAGGGCGACCGGTAGATTCATTGCACGTAAATAAAGCCTTATCTCAACTGGCTATGGCCGGGGACACCGTTTTGCTGATTATCAATACTTCATACAAACAAACTATTGATGAACTGATCACACATAAACAACTCCGGGCAACTCAAATAGCTGCTTTTACAGGAGCAATGGTATATGATGAAGATTATTATCTCTATTTAGCCCTAAACCACAAACATTAAACTTTCGTATATTGTTATACTCATTCAACCTATGAATATTGAACAAATAAAAACATTCGGTCAGTTAAAAAAGGCCGGCTATACATCCAGAGGCATTAAACAGGAAATGCGTGATAACCTTATACGCATGTTATCTGGAGGAATCACTCCGTTTGCAGATATAAAAGGATATGAAGATACGGTAATTCCTCAATTGCAAACAGCTATTTTATCCCGCCACAATATGATTTTGCTGGGATTACGCGGTCAGGCCAAAACCCGTATCGCACGATTAATGGTTCAGTTGCTTGATGAGTTTATTCCTATAGTTGATGGCTCTGAAATTAATGATGACCCGTTTTTACCCATATCACGCTACGCGCACGATTTAATTGCCGCTGAAGGAGACTTAACACCCATACGATGGGTGTACAGGGATGAACGTTATACAGAGAAGCTGGCAACACCTGATGTGAGCGTGGCCGACCTGATTGGAGATGTGGATCCCATTAAAGCAGCAACACTTAAACTAAATTATGCAGATGAACGGGTACTGCATTTTGGCCTAATTCCCAGATCGCATCGCTGCATTTTTGTAATAAATGAGTTGCCTGATTTGCAGGCCCGCATTCAGGTATCTTTGTTTAATATTTTACAGGAAGGCGATTTGCAGATCCGCGGATTTAAACTCCGTTTGCCGCTTGATATACAGTTTGTATTTACCGCTAACCCGGAAGATTATACCAACAGAGGTTCCATTGTAACCCCATTAAAAGACCGGATAGATAGCCAGATTCTTACCCATTACCCTAAAACCATTTCCATATCAAAATCAATAACGGGGCAGGAGGCGCAGGTGTTAAACGTGCAAAAAGAAAATATTGGTGTGCATGATGTATTAACCGACCTGATAGAACGTATAGCCTTTGAGGCCCGCAGCAGTGAGTTTGTTGACCAGAAAAGCGGGGTATCTGCCCGATTAACCATTAGTGCCCTCGAAAACCTGTATAGCCATGCGGAGCGCAGGATGCTTATTGCAGGCGAGAAACAAACCCAGGCGCGTATTACAGATTTGTATGGGGTATTGCCATCCATAACCGGAAAGGTAGAGTTGGTGTATGAGGGAGAACTGGAAGGCGCAGCAAATGTGGCTTATGTATTAATTGGCAAAGCTATACGCAGCCTGTTTTCTCAACTGTTTGCCGATCCGGAAAAGAGCAAAAAATCGAAACAGAAAAATCCGTATGCCGACATCATAAACTGGTTTAATGAAGGCAATACCGTGGAATTGCTGAGCAACGGTACACAAAAGGAATACGAGGAAAAACTAAATAAAGTAAACGGTTTAAAGGAACTGGTGGAAACCGTAATTGGCAAATTGCCCAAAGAAGAAAAACTGCTGATGATGGAGTTGGTGCTGCATGGCTTAGCAGAATTTAGCCAGCTTAGCAAGCACAACCTCGAAAAAGGAATTACCTTTAAAGACCTGATGAGTGCCATGTTTGATATGCGCAAACAACAACACGATGAAGACGAAGGCGGATATTATGAGGAGAAATAGGAAACAGATTTTTACCTCAAACGTGCGCGGGAGGGAATGATGTGCAAATGTGCAAATGTGCAAATGTGCAGATGTGCAGATGTGCAGATGTGTAGATGTGTAGATGAACTCTCCAACCCCTTAACTCAACAGGTAATATTTAAAAACTAAGGAGCTTCGAACTAATAATTATTCAACCACCGCAAAGACGCTAAGGCGCAAGGGGAATAATGTGCAAATGTGAAGATGTGCAGATGTGTAGATGAACTCACCAACCCCTTAACTCAACAGGTAATATTTAAAACTAAGGAGCTTCGAACTTCTCAACTTCAAACTAATAATTATTCAACCACCGCAAAGACGCTAAGGCGCAAGGGGAATAATGTGCAAATGTGAAGATGAACTCACAACCCCTTAACTAAACATTTAACATTTTAAACTAAAACGCTTCGAACTTACATTCAACATTCAAAACTCAACATTCAACATTTTATTTAAGTGTTGGTAAAGGTCTATTCAAAACCGAGTGAATGAATAATTTGTTCTATTTGCCAGTCTTCAACGGGGTTGTATTCGTTTTTCAGGTCGGCTGTAAATACCTTGGCCAGGGTTTGCCAGTATACAGCTGTTAGTCCGCCACGGTAATCTTTAAGCAGGGTATAGGTATCTTTTCCGGTTTCGCGGTGTATCAGTTTAATCAGGAGTTTTCCTTGTGTAACGGTAAGGTTTACCAGATCATCCATAAACTGCTCTTTAATGGCTTCCTCTGTTCGTTTAAGGTATTCTTTTCTGGCCTTTTCACTGGGAAGTAACTGTAAGTTTTGTTCCATCATTTGCAACCTGAATCCGGCTATCTTGGCGTAGGGCAGTACTTTTTTTACATCCCTTACCAGTTTCTCATAGCGCTTTTGGTATTCCGGATCGCGTTGTGCCTCTTTGATAAACTCCGGCAATTGATATTTTTTTATGGTGTCTTTTGGAATGCTATCGTTAACCTGGTTTTGGGCAACAGCAGCAAAAGGAAGTACAAGGAGCAAAAAGAGAAGTCTGTTCATAGCATTATTCAATACTCAAAAGTATGCCAATTTTTAATCTGTGAGAAAAAATTCAACCCTGCGGTTATTGCTTCGTCCGGCTTCGGTATCGTTATTGTCAATGGGATCTGTGGCCCCTTTTCCTTCGTAGGTGATTCTGGCAGGAGCAATGCCCTTCCGTATCAGGTATTCGTAAACAGCCTTAGCCCTGGCAATCGATAATTGCATATTGTGCTCATCACTTCCCTGGTTATCGGTATATCCAATCAGTTTTACTTTTTGGTCTTTTTTATTGTAAAGGATTACTACCAGGCGGCTTACTTCTTTGTACGCTTCGGGTTTCAGCATCGACTGATCTGTATCAAAATTCAGGTTACGCAATACATTATCAACCGGCTTTTGCTGTGCTTTTTTGGCATCGGCAAAACGTTTTATCCTGGGGTCTACCCAAACCTCTTTTTCCGGTTCGCTTCCCCTCAGGTATGGAAAGAGATTAAAGTGATCGCCCGCACATTCCGAACTAAAAGAGTGGCGCCTGTTTTCTTTATAAATCAGTTTTTTCATTCCCGAGGTATCACAATCAAGCACGTGGTTTACTGCAGTTATACTCAGGTGCTGTATGGCATAACCTATATTGCAACCTACCCGGCCTCTTTTCTCCCACCTGATGTTTTCCTTATCGCCAAATAAACCGAGTATAACAAAACGTTCATTTCCTTTTGCTGTATATACCTGCCGAAGTTCAATAACCCCATCTTCCTGATTGTTTATCATTCCTTTCTTGCCAGTACCCGATAAGATAACAGAAGGCTCCAATGGATTTTTGATGTTTATACTCATGGTATCGGTAAACAGGAGGTGGATTTGGTTGGTAACAAAACACATAGGTTTTACTTTCATTACCACTTCATAACTTTCGCCTTCGCGCATGGTACAAAGCATTGGGGTGAGCAGGCAAAATGGGGCATCAGGTGCATCTTCAGTGCCCATTTCAAGCCAGGCAAAGCTCTTTTTATCCCTGTTTTCAAGTGATGTTCCGGTAAAGGTGGTGGGTTGGGTGGTGCTCATCCGGAACCAGGCCTCATGTGAGCACATTGCATAATTTTCACAACAAGTATTGATATCTTCAAAATCAGGGTTGGCAATAAGGTTTTGTGCTGCAACCTGGGTAGATAGCAGCAGGCACATCATGTTGAGTAGGTTCTTAGGCATTATGTTTTCGCTTAGGCAGGTAAACCACCATGGCTATACCGGTTAAAACGAATAACGCAGAAATAAGCTCTGCTTGTGTGATATGCGCACCAAAAATTTCATATGTGCTGTTTACACGAATTTTTTCAATTAAAAACCGCTCAATTCCATTTACAATCAGATAAACACCAAACAATACACCAGGTACTGTAATCCTTTTTCTGATATTCCATAAGAATACAAACAGCAGAATACCTGCAATAGCTTCATAAAGCGGGGTAGGGTAAACAGCATCAGGAAGCATAAAACAATGCGTACCCTCGCAACCTGGGATGGGTATGCCTTCTTTTACCACATTGTGAGGGTAATTGTATTTCCAGAACCAGTCTGGCAAAAAGCCTAAAGGTTTTTCAGCGGTATTTACAATGCCCCAGTCTCCATCACCACTTAACTGGCAACCTACACGCCCCATGCCGTAGGCCAGCATTAAACCGGGGGCTGCTGCATCCATCATAGGAAGGGCAGGTATTCCATTTTTTCCGGTATAGTATAAAATAGCAATAGCAGCCACAATTAAACCTCCATAGAAGGTAAGTCCGCTAAACGAAAGCAATGCACCCACCGGATCTTTTGCAAAATCTTCAGGGTATTCCAGGTTGTGAAATATTTTGGCGCCAAGTAAACCGGCAATTGCTGCAATACCCAATACATTTCCCATTAACTCGTAAGGGTGTTCGGTTACCTGAACCTGCTCCGGTTGTTTGTCTTTTACTTTATCATGCTCCTGTTTTTTGCTGTACCACGCATAACCACCACCAACAAGTGCACCAACCAAACTTCCGCGGGTTGATAAGAGGAACTCCTGAGGATTAGCTACCAGTTCGCCATAATTAAGTACCATTTCCAGCAATTTATAACCCAGTAATGCACCAATAAGTACGTTGGTTATATAATCAGCAGTTGTTACCTGTTTGTTTTTGGTAATGGTACGTAGCCTTGATGCTAATAAGCCGTTTGTTTCCTTGCGTTGCAGTTCTTTCTGGGTGGCCCAAAAAGCGGCTGCAAACGATAAGGCCATAAAAAAGCCGAAGGTTTGAACCGGTAATGGGATATTTAAACCCAAAAGGTCGCGAAGGAGATCAGATATAGTTGGATACATAAATAGTTTTTATCAAAAAAGGAATAACGCTGCAAATTAAGCAGTATGGTGTTGCGCCACAATCAATATTTATAACTGTTGCGCGTTCAGCATGTTGCCTTCAGTAAAAGATTATAATACAGGGGTAAGGATACTGGTTTTTACAACCATATCCTCATCTATGGAAAGCAGGTTTACCCGGGTAATTTCATTAACAAGCATGGGGTCGTAAGTGGTTTTTACCTTGATATAATTATCCGTAAACCCAAACATGGTATCATTGTCGTTTTCGGCTTCCCACAACACGTTTCGGGCATCTCCTTCATGTTGCTCATAAAAATACCTGCGCTTTTTATCGCTCAGTATACTTAACATTTTATTGCGTTCAAACCTGTCGGCCTGTTTTACCTTATCGGCCATTTTATAAGCAGTTGTATTGGCTCTTTCGCTATAGGTAAATACATGAAGGTAAGAAATATGAAGGTTGTTGAGGTACTGATAAGTTTCCAGAAAATCTTCGTTGGTCTCACCGGGGAACCCGACAATTACATCTACTCCAATACAGCAGTGAGGAATGAGGGCTTTAATCTTTTCAATACGGGAGGTGTACAGAGAGGTTTCATATTTCCTGCGCATCATCCTTAAAATCTTATCAGAACCGGATTGCAGCGGAATATGAAAATGAGGAACAATCTGTTGTGAGCGTGCAGCCAATGCTATAATCTCGTCTGTTAACAGGTTGGGTTCAATAGACGAAATACGTAAACGCTGTAAGCCCTCCACTTTTTCCAGTGCAAGCAGCAGTTCATAAAAAGTTTCACCGGTTTGCGCGCCAAAATCACCGGTATTTACACCTGTAAGTACAATTTCCTTAATACCGGATGCCACCACTTCTTCAGCCTGTTTTACCACATTGGCTATGGTATCGCTGCGGCTTTTACCCCTGGCCAGCGGAATGGTGCAAAAAGAACAAAAATAATCGCAGCCATCCTGCACTTTCAGAAAAGTACGTGTGCGGTCGCCAATGGAGTAGGAGGCGTGGTAATCCAGTACTTCTTTTATTTTGCCTTCTTTTACCTCGGCTTTCTCTTTTTTTCGTGTATCTGTGAGGTATTGGTCTATATTAAATTTCTCTGCAGCTCCAAGAACCAGATCTACGCCTTCAATACGCGCTATTTCCTGTGGTTTAAGCTGCGCGTAACAACCAATCACAGTTACAAAAGCTTCCGGGTTGTGGCGCAAGGCTTCCCGTACAATCTTCTTACATTTTTTATCGGCATGGTCGGTAACGGAGCAGGTATTAATCACGTACACATCAGCGCCCTCTTCAAAATTAACCTTTTGGTAACCCGCACCGGTAAGCTGCCTGCCTATGGTGGAAGTTTCCGAAAAGTTGAGCTTACAGCCCAGGGTATAAAATGCTACCGATTTTTGCATGAGGGGCAAAGATAATAGGTTTTACCGGGATGTGAAAAGGGGAAATATTGGAATGCTCTTGATAAGAACCATCAACTAAATCCCCTGAATATTGCATATTGCGTTACCAATATACCTTGATAAGAAATATGTATAAACTAATAAGAACCAACTCAGACAATGCTGATTTTCAAAGCCTGGTGAGAGAGCTAGACATTGATCTTGCGATAAGAGACGGAGAGGATCATGCTTTTTTTGCACAGTTCAACAAAATTGCCGCTATCAAATATGTAGTTGTTGCCTACCAAAACGAAACTGCTGTTGGTTGTGGAGCTATTAAAGAGTATGAAGCGCAAATGATGGAGGTAAAAAGGATGTATGTTTTGCCTGAAAAAAGGGGAAAAGGAATAGCTTCTTTGGTTTTAAAGGAACTGGAAAACTGGGCCAAGGAACTGGGATACCCAAAATGTATATTAGAAACAGGGGAAAAACAACCGGAGGCTATTGCCTTGTATAAAAAGAACCATTACCAGGTAATACCAAACTACGGACAATATGCCGATGTAGAGAGCAGCGTGTGTTTTGAGAAGGTATTTTAATAAATCAAATATGCTAATTGCCATACACCCAAAGCTCCCAATGCGTAATAAAGATATTACCCGGGACTATTACATCAACAAACTTGGATTTCAGGAAGCCGGAACTACTGATTTTGAAGGATACCTGATGGTGAAAAAAGATCAGGTGGAGATTCACTTTTTTGCATTTGAAAACCTTATCCCATTGGAAAATGATGGTCAGGTGTATATCAGAACCAATGAAATTGACAGGTTATACCAGTTTTTTCTGGATAATAATATACCTGTACACCCAAACGGGCATTTGGCTTTAAAACCCTGGGGACAAAAAGAGTTTTCCTTGCTTGATCCGGATCACAACCTGCTTACTTTCGGGCAGGATAAATCCGTAAATAGCCATGAGGGAGTATAAAAATGTTGATTTTGTGATACCAGTTTTCCTTTTCATAAAATCACTTTTATAACGTAAGACGTTACTTTCACCCCTGTAAATTCCGTGTTCATTTACTTTCATCCTTCACTTTAAAAAATGATATATAAGTTTGATGATCATCAATCTTTTAATCATGAAAAAAGGGAGTCTGAGTTTTTTTCTTTCTGTTGCTGCAAGCCTGTTTGGTTTATCCTTATCTGCCCAAAACGATATAGTAGGTGGAGAGCCAGCAACAAAGGGTGAATATCCCTGGGTTCTAAACATGAAACTTGATGGCAGGCATATTTGTGGAGCTACCTTGCTTTCTCCTGAATGGGTACTAACGGCTGCACATTGCGTGATTGGAATTGATGAAACTGATCCCGGTTTAAAACTTATTGCCAACGATTACAGGGATCTTTCCGGAGAAACAGGTGAAGAACGTTTATCAGTTGAAAAGATATTTATACATCCCGCTTTCAGAAATGTAGAATCAGGTTTTGATATTGCGCTGTTGCGACTTAAAGCATCATCCAAACAAACCAGCTTTGTAACCATGCCACCAGATGGAGATACATTACTTAGCACCAATGGAGCCATTTGCAGGTTGCTTGGCTGGGGCATTAAAGATACCTTCGGACAGACCTTTGCAGATACCCTTCAATTGGGTAACTCAAAAATGATGAGTCATAAAACATGCAACGATGCAGATCATTACAATAGTTTTCTCATAAACTCCAATGTTCTTTGTGCATCACCCGATCGGTCTCCGGTAGTTACAGGTTCTTTGGGCGATAGCGGTGGGCCTATGCTTATTGATGATGGTGGAAAATGGGTGCAGGTTGGAATTACCAGCCATGGTTTTCCAGGCTCCGGATGGGGTACCCTCAAACACCCTGCAGTATATACTATGGTAAGCAAATACGTAAGCTGGATCAATACAGTTACCGGATTAACTACAGGGATGGACAGGCAACCAAACAAAATACAGGGCATTAGTCTGGTGTATGAGTCAGGTGAATTATTCCTTCATTACCAAAATCCTGAAAGCCAAAAGGTTTTGCATATTTTGGTTATGGATCAGTTAGGGCGCGCATTAAGGGAGGAAGAAGTCATTATTCCATGTTGCAGTTCAGGAAAAATAGCCCTGCAAAAAATTACTGCCACAGGGTTGTGTTCAATCATTATACAGGAAGGTAAAAACACCACTTCATTGAAGTTAGCCATTTTTGATTAGGATATGCAGGCTGGTGTTTCCAATTTATTATTGCTTGTATAACTTAAACCTGTACATTTGATTTAGCAGATGGAAACCCTGATATCACCCATCTGTTAAATTAAATAAGCGTACAATGAAACCAGCAGTAAAAAATGTGTTGGCCGTATTGGCCGGATTAATTGGAGGTGGAATGGTGAATATGGGAATAATCTTATTAAGCAGTTATGTTATTCCACCCCCGGAAGGTGCAGACCTGAAAACAATGGAGGGATTAAAAGCCTCTATGCACCTGATGCAACCCATCCACTTTTTAATGCCTTTTTTAGCTCATGCCATTGGTACCTTTGTTGGCGCATTTTTGGCCGCCAAACTTGCGGCAACTTATAAAATGCGGTTTGCATTAGGTATTAGTGCCTGGTTTATGATAGGAGGAATCATCAATATCTTTATGCTGCCATCACCAGTATGGTTTACTGTGGTTGATCTTGGCGGGGCTTATATTTTAATGGGATACCTTGCCGGAAAGATGGTTGTTAAGAGTACTTAATACCTCTCGTGATGCAACAGAGGTTACCAGAAATGGTAAAAATGCTTTTCCTGTGAAATGAGATGAATACCAGCAACAACTATTGATGTTGGTTAAAACATTATCTTTGGTGTGTAGTTCAGTTGCATGCACCAAAAACTCTTAGCCTATTTTTCACGTATTATGCCACTGTCTGAAGTGGAGGCCAAAGCTATTGCCGATACCATGTGTATTAAGGAGTATAAAAAAGGTGCGGTTTTGCTGGAAGAAGGACAGGTTTCTACAGAAGCGTATTTTGTGCTGGATGGATGTGTAAGGCAATATTACCTGGTAAACGGGGAGGAGAGAACCAATAATTTTTTTACCGAAGAACAATGGGTAGTTTCTATTAACAGCATGAGCCGTAATGAACCTGCACAGCATTTTTTATCCTGTTGTATTGATAGCATACTGGTGGTGGGCAACAGAGAAAAGGAGGAACATTTATACAGGCAGTTTCCCAAATTTGAAACCATTTCCCGTAAGGTAATGGAAAAAGTATTTGCCGAGCAGCAGGAGATTATGGCTTCTTATTATACAGATACACCTGAACAACGGTATACCAACCTGCTTAAAAACAGGCCAGAGTTGTGCCAGAAAATTCCCCAATACCATATTGCCAGTTATATTGGGGTAAAGCCCGAATCGCTAAGCCGCATAAGAAAACGGATATTCAATCAGGCTTTGTAAGCCGGCCGTTTTACTCTATTGTTATAGCTATATTTCCTTTTTTATGGCCTTTTTCTGCATAAGCATGCGCCTCAGCCAATTGTTCCAGCTTGTATGTTTTATCAATTACCGGTTTATAATTTCCGCTTTCCAGCAGATTTTTCAGAAACAACAACCCATCGGTGTTTTCGCTGATCACTCCGATAAGTACTTTTTTGCTGCTTGTAAGAGAAGTCCATATTCCCTTAAGCATTTCAGATATTCCGGCTGCGCTCAAAATAAGTATCCCATTTTTGGTTAAGGATTGCAGGCCTTTTTTATATGGCATTTTTCTAACCGTATCCATTATCATATCATAGGTTTCACCGTTTTGGCTAAAGTCTTCTTTGGTATAATCAATTACCTTATCGGCACCAATAGATTTTACCAGACTCATGTTTGCTGTGCTGCAAACACCTGTAACCACAGCACCTGCCTGTTTAGCTAATTGTATGGCAGCCGTACCAACCGAACCCGAAGCACCATAAATCAATACTTTTTGGCCCGGTTTTATTCCGGCTTTTTTTATAAAGTGCAAGGCCGTATTACCTCCAAACGGAATAACAGCAGCTTCCTGATGAGATAACTGTTCAGGTTTAAGTGCCATGGTGGCGGTTTCCGGTAAACTCACATATTGGGCATACGCGCCAAACCTCATTCCGCTTGAACCAAATACCTGGTCGCCCTTTTTAAACATGGTTACCGAAGCTCCTGTCTGTTCCACCTCACCAGAAAATACACTACCCAAAATGGTTTTCTTAGGTTTAAAAAGTCCAAAAAAGAACCTTACTGCAAAAGGATCAGCTGCACGCAAACGGCAGTCTCCACTATTTACAGCGGTTGCCTTTATTCTGATCAGGATTTCATTTTTGGCAGGTATGGGTTTTTCCACTTCTTTTAACTGAAGCACTTCGGGAGATCCGTATGACGTGTATACTATGGCTTTCATTTATCCTTTTTGGTTTGTTTATCCAGGGGCAAAAGTACCTGCCTCGTTTTCCAATTTCATTGATTTGGGTTAAGAAATGAAATATGCATATATAAAAATACCTGTAACCCAATGGTACCGGTAGTTTGTATAGGTGATATGGCCGGTCGGGTAAGGTGATGAAACATCAATAAACATGATTTATCTGAACAAATTGATTTGCGTTTTTGTTTATTTCTGTTACTTTAGATGATACAAAGCAGTTCCTGAATATTCACCTAAACATTCACCACCATATGCAAATTATAAAACTTGAAATCATGATCAACGCTTCACGCGAAACCGTGTGGAAAGCAATCACCGATGCATCAGCATATATGGAGTGGACAGCCGTATTTCAGCAAGGTTCACGTTTTGAAGGCGGCTGGAACCAGGGAGACAGCATTCATTTTGTTGCAGAGAATAAGGAAGGCAAAGTGGAGGGGATGATCTCTGAAATTGCGGAAAGTAATTACCCAACCTATATATCCATCAAGCACCTGGGTTATATCATGAACGGGGTAGCCGATACCACCAGTGAAGCGGTAAAGAAATGGGCTCCTTCATACGAAAACTATACACTGGAAGACGCAAACCCCGGTACCATTTTTAAACTGGACATGGAAGTTACAGAAGATTACTACGATATGTTTATGGAAATGTGGCCTAAAGCCATGGCCAAACTTAAAGAGGTAAGCGAAAAATTAGCCCGAACAACTTCGTGATTCTCTCATTGAAAAAAACGGTATTGCCCATTTTTTTAGCTACAGTGTGGATCAGTGTTTCAGAATTTATTAGAAACGAGTTTTTACTCAAATCATACTGGACCGCCCATTACCAACAACTTGGCCTTGTATTTCCTGCTGAGCCGGTTAATGGAGCCTTATGGGGATTATGGTCTTTGTTGTTTGCCATAGCCATCTATATTATTTCTAAAAAGTTTACCCTGATAGAAACTACTTTATTTTCCTGGTTTATAGGGTTTGTACTCATGTGGGTGGTACCTGGCAACCTACATGTTTTGCCCTGGGCTATTTTATACCTGGCCATTCCGCTTAGCCTGCTCGAAACCTTTCTGGCATCTTATATAATAAAGAAAAGCATATAAATGACAGGGCTATTACTGGATATGAATAATAGTGCAGCAGCAGGAATTCTGTTTGGCGCACTCTTGCTGTTGCTTGCAAAGGCAGGCTTGTTTTTAAATCTGGGTCTGCTTGTTTTTTCGCCTGTCAAAAAGTGGTTAACCTACGTTTCTTATTTAATCACCTTGTTTGCCTTGGTTACGTTTATCTCCCTGCTTGTTGGCGACCATTCACGGGATCTTGAAAAAAATGCCTGGATACTGGCAACTTTTCTAAGTGGTTTACTCCCTTTTTTGAATCCAATATTTAAAGATCAATCTAAAACCACTGTAAGGCTTAAGATAATATTGCTGCAGGCCGGTTTGTTGCTTATAGCCGAGTTGATGGTAAAACATACTGATTGGGATATACTTAATTATGTCGTACTCATTCCGGCCGGGGTTGTATTATGGCAATACATTAAACAAGGTAAGGGCGAATTGTATTCAAAGCCATTAGCGCTGGTATTAGCTGCATTAAATGTGCTTTATGTAGTATTCTTTATTTATAGGTTTACAGATATACTTATATTCGATTTTTGGCTGGATGAAGTTACCGGATATCGCAGCTTAGTCCCTTTCTTTACCGATACACTGATCAGGGGCATTCTGTTACTCACCATTTCCATTGGCCTGTTTTATTATTATCCCGTGGAAGAGAAAGCGTAGTGAGTAACTTCTATATACCGTGAATAACAAAAATGCAATCAAACTTCATAAGGGTCAAACCAATTTCAGGCAACATTTGTTAGATTAAACAGAAAACCCGAAACTTGTATCCGGAAAGTATGAATCCAATAGAACAAACCAAATCGAAACCTGTTGAGTGCCCGGTGCCACACAAACACCGCTGGCCTTTATTCCGTTGGGTAAAGAGATTGGGCATAGCCGGCTTTCTTTTTTTTCTTATCAAAGGGTTATTATGGCTTATTGTTCCCTATCTTATTGCCAAAGGCTTTTTTAATTAACCGCATATGACCCGCAAAGAGCGGTACGAGGCTTTTATCAGCTACTTTTCCAAACACCAGCCCGATGCCGAAACGGAGTTGTATTATGAAAACCCATACCAGTTGCTGGTAGCCGTTATCCTATCTGCCCAATGCACAGATAAGCGGGTAAATATGGTAACACCTGAATTGTTTAAACAATTTCCTACTCCTCAAAAACTGGCTGTTGCCACATTTGATGATGTTTTCTCCCTGATCAGAAGCATCAGTTATCCAAATAATAAAAGCAAACACCTGATAGGAATGGCCGGTATGCTGGTGAATGATTTTGGGGGTGAAGTACCTGCTGAAATAAATGAGCTGGTGAAATTGCCGGGTGTAGGGCGTAAAACGGCCAATGTCATTGCTTCGGTCATTTTTAATCAGCCCGCTATGGCTGTTGATACGCATGTGTTCAGGGTTTCAGCCCGCATCGGATTAACCCTGGGAGCAAAAAATCCCCTTCAGGCAGAGCAGCAACTGATCAAGTTTATTCCTGCTGAATATGTGCATGTGGCCCACCACTGGCTGATATTACATGGGCGTTATACCTGCCTGGCACGCAATCCAAAATGCCTAAGCTGCCAGATCAGTTTTATGTGTAAATCGTATAAGAAATTGCAGGCTTCATAAAATCCGAATGGCCTGCCAGCGCAATAAAGTAATGATCAAAACTGGGTTTTAATTTTTCTGGCGCCTATCAGTTCATCATATTTATACTGAATGTTTTTATGGTATATCAATATAATATATTCATTCTCCGTATTGGCGTGGCTGCCCTCAAAATGAAGTTCATCGGGTTTTCCGTTTTCATCCTTTACGGCATATAAATATTCATAGCGGCCTTGTTTAAGCAAAGTTTCCATATCATATCGCCCACGTGATTTATTAAACCTCATTTTGTATTGGGGCAATAATTTCCAGTCAGAAAACTCTCCATAGGCATATACTTCTTTTCCTTCCAACTGGTTATAAGTACTCAGGTAAAAATTTACCCATGCATAATCACCGTCAAACCGCCCGTCATTTCCGTCTTTATTGGCAATTACCCTGCGCCCGTTATTATCAATAAACTGCGTGTACTGGTTGGTTCCCCTGGATTCATCAGTGTTTAATATAATGTGGTATATGGTATCAAAAGTTTTGGTTCTCACATTTTGGCTAAGCTGACGTATACTCCTGAAATCAAAAAAGCGGAATTCGTTGCTGCCATTAAACAAAGCCTGCTCAAAAGAATTGTATTGCAATACATTGTCCTGAATAAATTGTGGTTTCAGGTCTGTAATGGCATTGTCCCAACGTCCGTTCTGCATAATCACCACCTTTACATCGCCAAAGGGGTTTATAATATTGTATCCTTTATAATTTACATTAAAGCTAATTTCCTGCTTGGTAAAACGGTATTGGGCTAGGGTAGAGGGTTGCACCTTGGCTTCAATGGTAACCGATGAATTAAGAACCAACATTCTTCGTGTAAGTACCAAATCCTCTTCATCAAAATTTCGGTATACCTTCAGTAAATAATTACCCGGTATCACAATTTTCATATTCTCATTGGGAAGGAGAAGGGTATAATGCACGTATTTTACATAGGTATTGGAAGAATACCTGAAGTCGTTAATATTATCAAATGTTAATCCCCTTAAGTAATCATTGGGATTTAAGTTGGTTGGATTCCAGTTGGCATCGCAATGCACCAGCGTGTATTGAAAATATTCATTTTTATTTCCGAGCACATCAAAACCAAGTTCCAGTTGATCGGTTGTATTGAGCGACATAATCGGATAACGGTCATCAACGCCCGCTTTGGAAAGGAGTACGGTTTGCACCCGGTCATCATAAATCATATTGTCGTACACCAGCTGTGGCTGCGATCTAACCATTATAGAAACAAGAAGCAGGAGGGAAAGAATAAGATTTCGCATACAGTGTTTAACGTGAATATAATTACAACATTATGATAAAAAGTGGTGCAAAAAAAAATCCTCCGGTGCTTAGAGCAATCCGGAGGATTTAAGGTACTAATGTTTCATTGGCAAAATGAAGGTCGTAACTTTAAATTAAGATTCCAAATTTTTTCTTAATTTTTTTTAAAAACCCTCCCAATTATCAGTATTTAATCTCGCCTTCACCTTCTTTAACACGAAGGTGATAGATAAAGGTACATTTACATTCTCCGTTTTCTGACCAGGAGTTAATCTTGTCGTCTGATATGCAGAACATATTATTATATCCTTTCAGGTTTTCTACCACTCCGATACTGTTTGCCTGAAGAGATCCAACATAGCTGCTATCTACAAAAACGTGAATTTTTTGGTTCAGGTAATTGTAAAAGCTGATCATGCACTCAGGTTTGCTTCCACGGGATTTTGATGCTTTTTTAGGAAGGATAACCGGCTTGGCAGGAATTTTAGAAACCATACCAGCTTTGCCACGAACTTTGGCAATAGGTTTAGCCATTGAATAAACAGAGCATTCTTTGTTTGATTGGGCGAATGCGCTTGCACCCACTAGCAGCGCTAAAGTAAGGCTGAAGATTTTGATGGAGTTTTTCATAGGTTACTTAATTAGAGGTTGTTTTTGTTATTTCTGGGTGCAAGTTATGTCGGCTTTTTGTTTAGTCAATACGTGTTGTAACTTAGGTTTTAAAAATACCCTTATCAGGGGATGATTTATAGCAAGTATAACAAAAGTTCAGGGCAAAACATTGCTTTTTTTGGTGTTGCAGAGACTTTATACTTCTGAAAACAACACCCGTTTTCTTATACATAGGGTTTATTTAAACTGGTTTATCCTCTAAAAACCTTGTATGTTGCAGGCAACAACAGTTTATTCAATGGAAATAAAATTGCGCCCCTTTCATTTAGATGATTTGGAGAGTCTGGCTCAAAGTGCCAATAACAGCAATATAGCAAGGTTTATGACGGATGGTTTTCCTCACCCTTATACATTGGCCAATGCAAAAGCTTTTATAGAAATGGCTACCAAAGATGAGCCCGTTCATATTTTCGCTATTGATATTGAAGGCAAAGCTTGCGGTGGCATGGGTGTGCATCCGATGCAGGATATTCACAGGAAAAATGCGGAGATAGGTTATTGGATTGCTGAACCTTATTGGGGCAAAGGAATAGTTTCCACATTAATGCCTCAACTGGTTGAGTTTGCATTTAAAACTTACGATATAAACCGGTTGTTTGCCAAGGCTTTTGGAAACAACAAGGCATCACAACGGATATTGGAAAAAAATGGGTTTGTTTTGGAAACCACTTTAAAAGAAGTGATATACAAAAACGGAGAATACCTGGATGAATTGATTTATGCCATCAGGCGTAAAAAAAGTTAAATTGCATTAAATAGGTTAAGATTGAAACACATTACCCGCACCATATGGGTTTTATCTCTGGTGAGTCTGTTTACTGATACAGCCAGTGAAATGTTGTATCCGGTAATGCCGGTTTATCTTCAGTCAATCGGTTTTTCTGTATTACTTATTGGTGTGCTGGAGGGAATTGCCGAAGCCACCGCTGGATTAAGCAAGGGGTATTTTGGTAAACGTTCTGATATAACAGGCAAACGTGTTCCGTTTGTTCAGTTGGGTTATACATTAAGTGCCTTATCCAAACCAATGATGGCCTTTGCGGTTTTTCCTTTATGGATTTTTATGGCACGCACCATTGACCGCCTGGGCAAAGGAATAAGAACCGGGGCAAGAGATGCCTTGTTATCCGATGAAGCCACACCGGAAACAAAAGGAAAAGTTTTTGGCTTTCACCGTTCCATGGATACCATCGGGGCAGTGGCAGGACCAGCTTTTGCCTTACTCTATTTATATGTTTATCCTGAGCAATATATCCATCTCTTTTATATTGCTTTTATCCCCGGTTTACTGGCCATTTTAGCTTCCCTTTTGCTTAGAGATAAAAGCACACATATCCTCAGCAACAAAAAGCCGGTTTCTTTTTTTGTGCTATTGCAATATTGGAAAGAAAGCCCGCCAACATATAAAAAAGTGGTTGGCGGATTGCTGGCTTTTACCTTGTTCAACAGTTCTGATGTATTCCTGTTACTTAAAGCCAAAGAGTGTGGCTTAAGTGATTCTATGGTAATAGGGGTATATATTTTTTACAATATGGTGTATGCTTTGTTTGCTTTTCCTTTGGGAATAATTGGAGATCAAATTGGTTTAAGAAAACTATTTATTTCCGGACTTTTTGTTTTTTCCATCGTGTATGCAGGAATGGGAATATTTACGGATACTTATGCCATTATAGCATTGTTTTTTATGTATGGAATTTATGCCGCAGCAACTGAAGGAGTCTCAAAAGCATGGATCAGTAACCTCATCAGCAAAAAAGAAACGGCAACGGCCATTGGTACATATACAGCTTATCAAAGTTTGTTTGCATTGCTTGCCAGTTCGCTTGCAGGAGTTGTTTGGTTTACATTTGGCTCAAATGCGACATTTGTTTTAACAGGATTCGCAACATTATTTATTATCCTTTATTTTATAATTTTTACTGGTAGTTTCAACCAAAAACAAGCTGCCTGAATATCATTATCCAATTACCCAAATGGCCAACGTAAAAGAACATTACGATCATCACCTTGCTGACATTTATTCATGGATGTCCGGAGATTTTAATTCCGGGCAACAAGCATTTTCTCAATTTTTATCTGCTGTTGAAGTGGAGCCTTTCTCTACAGGAAAAGCCATTGACCTTGGTGCCGGACATGGCATTCAAAGTGTGGCACTGGCCGGTTTGGGTTTTGAAGTGAGTGCTATAGATTTTAATGATTTTTTGCTGAGTGAATTAAAGCAGAGAGCAGTTGGGTTAACCATCCATCCCATAAGAGGGGATATCAGAGAAGTACTAAGGTACAGAAAGCTTGAGCCTGAATTAATTGTTTGTTGCGGAGATACCATTACACACCTCGATTCCGTGGATGAAGTTTCTAACCTGATCAGTGATTGTGCAGATACCCTGGTTCCAGGTGGCAGGTTTATTATCTCCTTTCGTGATTATACCATACCATTAACCGGAGATAGCCGTTTTATACCCGTAAAAAGTGATGCCAATCAGATTTTAACCTGCTGTGTGGATTATGATGAAACACATGTGCATGTAACGGATTTGTTGCATCTCCGGGAAGGCGGGGAGTGGAAACAAAAAGTAAGTTCGTATAAAAAAGTAAGGCTAAACCCCGAGCTTGTTATCAGGTTAATAGAGCATCAGGGAATGATGGTGGAGTTTAATGATTCGGTAAACAGAATGGTAACCATGGTAGCCAGAAAATTTTAAGCTACTTTATAATTTTAAACATTACCTCACTGGTAAAAAGTTCGTCTGACTCTGCTTTATTTGCTGCCACACCACGGGTGCCCACCTCTGGTTTTATAAAGGCGTTGAGTACACTTCCATTATCAGCACCCCTTGTTTGCAAAGAACCGTTGGCAATATATGGTGTAATATTAAATGGCTCACCTGAGGCAAATACCTTAAATACTTCATTGCCATAAGGAGGAGCAATTTCAAAAGGGTAGGGCAGTATTTTTTCTTCACCGGGAGCCAGCACATATTGTTCAGCGTGTTTTAAGGAAAGTTCCTGCGGACCTGGTATCATTGGATTTATTTTGCCATCAGGCTGAATATCGATAATATTAAAATAGAGTTTTTGCTTGCCGGTGTTTATCACTTTTACTTTAACCTGATTACCGGCTTTAAGTTGCAGTACCTCCGCCTGTTTTTTATCTGCACCCGAGTCTTCAACAGGTATCAGTTGCAGGCTAAGGCTGTTTACAGAACCTGCTCTGAAATCGCGCAGGTACTTGTTTTGTGCATACGCACTGAGGGAATATCCAAGAATTTTAGCGGCATCGGCATTGGCTATGGCAGAGTCGAGCACAAAACCATCGCTTGCCCTTACATACCTTAGGTAACCGTTTACTTCATCAATTATTACATCGAGGCTGGCAGCAGCCGAAACCAATATATCACTTTTAAATGCTGATTGAATGGAAGCTATCCATTTGGTAGAGCAGGCAGGAGCCAGCGCATACCTGAGCTGAAGTTTAGCCAATGCAGGAGTTTTCATAAACACCCAAAAATCTGCCGCACTGCCTTTTACCGGTTTGGCTGGTTTTAATACTGCGCTGTTTGCACTTACTGAAACAACCCTTGCCTCAATGGCCTTTTCAACAGCATTACCGTTCATGCTGCCTGCGGGGCAAATCATTACTTTGCTTCCCGGATTTACTCCAACAAGACTTCCTCCATGCATCACCAGTTCGTTTTCTGCCGCTTTTACTTCTTTTATGGTAAAGTAAGGTTTTTGGGCAACCATGTTTCCGGCAAACAAGGCATAATCAATATCACCCTCCAGCATAGGTGTTTGGTGGGGTACCTTTTCATTCATTACATGTAGGATATTGGAAAACAGTGCGCGGTAACTTTGTTGTGCCTTACATTGGCTGAGGCTGCGCGCCATGGCATAACTTAGCGAACCAACTGCGGTGCCGTTATCATCGAAGGTTTCAGAATTTTCTTCATCAAAAGAGGATGCCGAAATAAATACCATTGGAGAAAGCACCACCTGCTGGCCACGGCTTTTGGCCTCGCTTACATTATACCCCGGGCCGTTTTCCTTTTTGTTTATCACCTTAAAATGAGGAGGGATAATAGGAGATTTTCCTCCCCGTTTTTTGCCGGCACCTCTTGAGGCGGTTCCGGAGTGGCAGGCATCAACTATAACCAATACACTTCCTTGCTTACCCAATTTGCTTCGTAGTTCCGCTATTAAATTTCCAAAATCATCATCACGTAAATGTTTTTCGCCCTGGTATCCGGCTAAATATTCAGAAGGGGCTCCATATGCCACCAGCGATTCGTCCAGACCATCAGGTTCATCGCCATTATCGTCAAATATCTGTTGTCCGTGTCCCGAGTAATGGATAAGTACCACATCACCTGGTTTACACTTATCTGTGAGTTGTTTAAAACCATTGATAATGCCTTGTTTGTCGGCTTCTTTATCCTGCAACAAAATCATATCGGTAAATCCCTGCAGTTCATAAACGGGCTTTACCAGTTGTATATCTTTATCACTGCTGATATCGCCCCAGCCGCTTTCTTCGGGATAATCTGCAATGGCTATAACCAGCGCATGTTTGCGTTGCTGGGCTAATACCAGTACCGGGGCAAACAAACAAATAAAGAGTAAACGTTTCATATCAGGCTATTTTTGTTGATTCAAAAGTAAGGGGGAATAACCAATAACAGAATACCCTGATCGGGGTATTTATACGTTGCTGGTTTTATTGATTTTTGAACTTATTATCTATATTGTATCTGAAATGAAAGTATTCAACATCATTCTTTTCCTGTTGTTTTTTACAGAAGGGTTTGCACAAACGGCTCACCGGTTGCCATATCTCTCAGCGGTGCAACTGATTGAGGTGGTTGATGAAAACGAAAAAAAGGGAGATAAAGAGCTTGCCCGTTTGGCTCTTTCAGCTTACCACCTGCATATTGGGAACCTGAAACGTGCGGATAGCCTTGCCACTTCTTTGCTTGTTTCTTCCAATAAAGATATTGTTTTCAGGGCATATATGATGCTGGCAAGATTAAACCTGATAAAAGGAGTGTATGATGAGGCAAGGGCCATGAACCTGAAGGCAACCGATATGGCCTCTAAAGCAAATAATACCGCACTCATTCAGGAGGCACGCTTACTTTCTGCCGATATTACTGCGGCAATTGGTAACCTCAGTGAGGCGCGTAAGTTGGCAAACGGGGTGTTGGTGGTGGCAGCCAATGAAAAACTAAAACCTCTTGAAGCCCAAACCCGCATTACCCTTGGAGAAATAGCACTAAAGGGGGGAGATACTGCCAATGCCATTGTTTATTTTAATGATGCAGGCGAACTGTTTACCCAACTGGATTTATATTATCTCTTTGCCATTGCCCAATCTAAAAAAGCCCTTTGTTTACCTGCTGTAAATAAAACGGCTGAGGCCAAAGAGATTTATAGCAAACTGATGTTCTATTTTTATAATAACCAGGAACTGTTGCTGGCCGCATCTATTCAATTATTATACGGCAACCTGTTGTTTTCGGAGCAGGATATAAACGGGGCCATGTTTTATTATACAAATGCACTGAAAGCATCCCGTGATGCAAGTGACAAGGGTTTAGAGCTGATTGCATTAATGTCTCTTTCAGCCTCACATAAATCCCTTGGCAACGGGCAGGAGGCTTTAACCTATTTTAAAACGTATGAAACGCTGAAGCAACAATTGTTGAGCGAAAAAACCTTGCTGAATATGAAAGGGCTGGAGGGTGAATATGAAAACACGCAAAAAACGCGCTTAATAACCCAGCTTGAAAACGAAGTGATGCTGGTAAACACCAACCTTAAACTAAAACAACGGCAGCAGGTTATTTTATATGTACTGGTGGTATTTGCGTTGTTGCTTCTGGTATTGTCGTTTTTGCTGTTCCGTCAGCGTATGCATAAAAAGGAAGTGATGTTTCACTCGGCATTAAATGATACACTAAACCGCCAGGAGATTGCCACCATGGATGCCATTATGGAAACTCAGGAATCGGAGCGCAAGAGAATTGCCGGTGATTTACACGACAGAATAGGAAGTATGCTGGCTACCGTAAAACTTCAGTTTAAATCTGCCGAGCAGGTGGCCCGAAATACGCAACCGGACCTGGCTGCAAAAATGGCTGAAGCCGCTACCTTGCTTGATGAAATAACGGCCGAGGTAAGAAGGATTTCACACAATATGGAATCGGGTGTGCTGGCAAAGTTTGGACTTGCCGCAGCGTTAAGCGATTTAGCCACCCAACTTAATCAAACTTCCCTTATCAATATATCCTTTGCCAATAATTTGCGTGGGGTTAGCCTCAGTGATAAAACGGAAGTAACACTTTACCGTTGTTGCCAGGAGCTGGTAACCAATGCCATTAAACACGCATCGGCACATGAAATTGGTATAGAGCTGAATGGTGATGCAACCCATGTGAATATGATGGTAACAGATAATGGCAAAGGGTTTAAACCTTCAGAAATAAAGGAGGGTATGGGAATGAAACAAATCAGGAACAGAGTTCAGATTTTAAATGGTACAGTTAATATAGATTCGCACCAACAAGCAGGAACAACCATTATAATAGAAATACCACTATGAGCGGGAAAATAAAAATAATGATCGCTGATGATCACAAGATGTTTTCAGGCAGTTTAAAAAACATGCTCGATACTACTCCTGATATTGAAGTAACAGCGGTGGCCTCCAACGGAAAGGAGTTGATTACCATGCTGGAGCAATACCCTTGTGAAATTGTTTTGCTGGATATCAATATGCCGGAAATGGATGGGATTGATGCTTCCAATATTATTTACCACCGTTTCCCCAAAGTGAGTATTATTATTTTATCCATGTATAACCGGCCAGAGTTTATCAGAAAACTCACCGGAAAAGGGGTAAGGGGTTATATTCTTAAAAATGCCGACCCGGAGGAACTGGTAAATGCCATTAAAACGGTACATGCCGGAGCCAAATATTTCTCTCCGGAACTTGCCCTGCACCCGGAGGAAAACAAAGGAGATGGAGCCACTTTTGATGACAGTTTTAACCATAAACTTTCTAAAAGGGAAGTAGAGATTTTAAAACATATCAGCAAAGGAAAATCCAATACAGAAATTGCCGAAGTGCTGTTTTTAAGTCCGCATACGGTAGATACACACCGCAAAAATATGATGAGCAAGCTGGAAGTGCACAGCGTGGCAGAACTGGTAAAATATGCCGTTCAGATAGGGTTAACGGATGAGTAGATATCAGCCCAAGCGAATTAAAACAAATGATCCTCAGTAAAAGCGTTAGCGGTTAGGTGCAACACTTATTGCAACAAAGCCAGTTCCTCAAACACCTCTTCATATCTTTTTTCCGATACCTCCAGTTGTTTTTTATGCTGTTCGTATTCGGTACGGAGTTGATCCAGTTTTTCCTTATTGGTAGTAATACTGCTATCCCCAAACGATAATTCGTTGGCGTTTATTTTTGCTTTTAACTGGTTAATTTGTTTCTCCAACTCATCAAACTCCCATTGCAGTTTTTGCTTAGAGTTATTGGATGAGGTTTTGTTTTTTGCAGGTTCTTCTTTTTTTACCTCTGTAACTTTTGGAACTGTTTGTTTGGGCATGCTTTTAAGCCTTTTTTGTTCCTCTTCTTCCTGCTTGTCTCTCCAGTATTCATATTCGGCATAGGTGCCCGGGTATTCCTTTAAGGTTTCATCTTCAATCCACCAGATTTTATTGGCAATTTGCGATACAAAAAAACGGTCGTGGGATACCACAATAAAGGTTCCTTCATATTGTTGTAATGCCTGCACCAGGATATTAATAGAACGCATGTCAAGGTGATTGGTAGGCTCATCCAGCAGCAGGAAATTGGCTTCCTGCATCAGGGTTTTGGCCAATGCCACACGGGCTTTTTCTCCTCCTGATAATACTTTAATGCGTTTAAATACTTCATCTCCCGCAAACAGGAAACAGCCCAATAATGTTCTCACTTCATTTTCGGTTCTTTCTCCCGCATAATTCATTAGCTCTGCCAGTATTTCATTATCAATATTGAGCGATTCCAACTGGTGCTGGGCATAAAATGCAGCATTTACATTATGGCCGGTTTTTATTTCTCCTTCAAATTTTTCAGTGCCGGCTATCATTCTAAGTAAGGTAGATTTACCTTTACCATTGGCGCCAATCAAAGCTATTTTATCGCCTCTTACTATTTCCCCGTTGCTGTGTGTTACTATATTAATATCCGGGAAAGATTTGCTGATATCCTTTAGCTCAGTAACCACCTTCCCGGAGTTTTGCGTCATCCTGAACTGGATATTGATTTCCCGGTTATCTTCTTCAGGGGCTTCAATTTTCTCAATCCTGTCGAGCATTTTTATCCGGCTTTGGGCCATACTTGCTTTTGATGCTTTGGCTTTAAAGCGGTTAATCAGTCGTTCCTGGTCTTTTAAAAACTGCTGCTGGTTGTCATATGCACGTTGCAACAATTCTGTTCTGCCCGATTTGGTTTCCAGATAATTGGTATAATTACCGGGGTATTCAGTAATTTTTTGCATGCTTACCTCTACAATTTTGGTAACCATACGATCCAGAAACTCCCTGTCGTGAGATACCACAATTACGGTTCCCTCATACGATTGAAGGTATTCTTCCAGCCATTGAATGGTAGGTAAGTCAAGGTGATTGGTTGGCTCATCCAGCATCAGCAGGTTAGGACTTTGCAAAAGCAGTTTTGCCAGCATTACCCTCATCCTCCAGCCTCCTGAAAACTTTTTATACGGTTGTTTTAACTGGGCAGTAGTAAAACCCAGTCCTTCCAATACCTTCTCGCATTTGTGGTGAATATTATATCCGTCAAGCACATCAAACTCATGTTGCAAATCGCTCAGGCGGTTTATTACCGCATCAGAATGATCGGTTTCCAGTACTTTTAACACATCTTCAATTTGTTTTTCCAGCTCCAGTGCGCGCGCAAATGCGGTCATGGCTACATTGATAATCGGTTCATCCGTTTCAAAGGAGAGTTGATCCTGATTTAAAAAACCGATGGTCAGGTCGCGTGGTTTAGAAACCGATCCGGCAGCAAGCTGGTACTCTCCATTAATAACCCGGAGCAAGGTAGACTTGCCTGTACCGTTCATACCCACAAGGCCTATGCGTTCATTGGGTTTTATATGCCAGTTGGCATCCTTGTAGAGGTAACGACCCCCAAAATCAAAAGAAATATTATTTAGTGCTATCATAAAACAGGGCGCGAAGATAATACAAGTTTTCGAGCCTTTAATGTACTTCACCAGATATTCGCTCATACAAATATTTGGCCTTAAATTTCTGTATTGAAGCCGGTTATCATTTATCCACTGAAATGTGTATGAGGTTTCACAGGAAGGTATTATTTTGCATCATCATCATTGTATAAACGCGAAGTGGATTTTCAAGGAAACATTACATCTAAACTCCCCAAAACAGGAACTACCATTTTCTCCATCATGTCAGCCCTTGCCAATGAGCATGGAGCCATTAACCTGGCCCAGGGTTTTCCTGATTTTTCCTGCTCACCTAAGTTAATTGACCTCGTTTATCATTATATGAAACAGGGGCATAACCAATATGCGCCTATGCCCGGGGTGATGAAATTGAGGGAAAAAATTGCTGCTAAAACAGAAGAAATTTATTCCGCCAAATACAACCCGGAGACCGAAATTACCATTACTCCCGGTGGCACACATGCTTTGTATGCTGCTATCTCTGCATTTGTAAAAGAGGGAGATGAGGTAATTATTATAGAACCATGTTATGATTCTTACGTTCCAGCCATTCAGCTTAATGGAGGAAGGCCCGTATTTGCCGAGTTAAAATATCCGGAATACCGGCTCGACTGGAATGAGGTAAAAAAACTCATTAACTACAGAACCCGGATGATCATAATTAATACGCCTCATAATCCTTCAGGAATAACCTTGAATGCGCAGGATATGATTAAGCTGGAAAAAATGGTGAAGAACACAGAAATTATTGTGCTGAGTGATGAGGTTTATGAGCATATTATTTTTGACGGCCTGGAACATCAGAGTGTGGCACGTTTCCCTAAACTGGCTGAACGAAGCATTATTGTTTCATCATTTGGTAAAACATACCATACCACCGGATGGAAAATGGGTTATGTAATGGCTCCGGCCAACCTGATGACCGAGTTCAGAAAAGTACACCAGTTTATGTGTTTTAGTGCCAATACGCCTGTACAATACGCCATTGCCGATTACCTGGATGATAAAGAGGCATACACCACACTATCGGCCTTTTATCAGGAGAAAAGGGATTATTTTCAGAAGCTTATTAAGGGATCGAAGTTTAAGTTAATGCCCTGCGAGGGATCCTATTTCCAGTTGCTTAATTATGGAAAAATAACACAGGAAAAGGATACGGATTTTGCCGTTAGGCTTACCAAAGAATTTAAAGTAGCAAGTATTCCCACTTCGGTTTTTTATCATAAGAAAAACGATAATCAGGTACTGCGTTTTTGTTTTGCTAAAGAAAACGAAACCCTGGAAAAAGCTGCAGAAAAGTTGCATAAAATATGAGTACTTTAAACCTCACCTTATTTCAAACGGCACTGCATTGGGAGAACCGGGCTGCCAACCTGGATCATTTTACCGGTTTAATAGAGGGGCAAACGGCACAAACCGACCTGATGGTTTTGCCTGAGATGTTTACCACCGGATTTAGTATGCAGCCCGAAATTTTTGCTGAAACTGAAGCAGGGGAAACCCTGAACTGGTTAAAAAGTCAGGCACAAAAATACCATACATCAATTACAGGCAGTGCAATGACAAAGGATAACGGGCATTATTACAACCGCCTGTACCTCGTTCATGCAGATGGTACCTATCAAACCTGCGATAAGCATCATCTTTTCCGGATGGGTGAGGAGCAAAAACATTATACAGCCGGTAAAAACCGTTTACTGGTTAACTATAAAGGATGGCGCATTTTTCCAATAGTCTGTTACGATCTTCGTTTTCCGGTTTGGCTGCGCAGAACAGAAGAATTTAATTACGACCTGATGATAGTGGTAGCCAACTGGCCACAGCGAAGGGCAGAACACTGGAAAACACTTTTAAGGGCAAGGGCAATTGAAAATCAATGTTATGTAGCTGCGGTAAACCGGGTTGGTGATGATGGAAACGGAGTTTACCATTCAGGTGATTCTTCCCTGATATCCCCCAAAGGAGAAATCTTGTTTCAGGAGTCTGATAAGGAAGTGGTGAAAACTTTTCAACTTGATTTGCAGGAGGTAATACAATACCGGCAAGAGTTTCCGGTTGGTGCCGATACGGATCCTTTTGAATTGAAGTTTTAATATTGCAACCTATTGTTAAATATTTACATCGTAGGTTAATAATTGATAATGTGTTTATGATCAGAAAAGCAGGAATTATTCTATTTATCGCATCTACAACCTTGGGAGCTTATGCCCAAAAAAACACCAAACCTCAGGACAAACCCAAAAAGGTTGATGAAAAACTTCTAACCCCTGAACAAAAAACATATGGAGTGGTATTTTTCGACCGCACCGTGCATGATTTTGGAAGGGTGGAAGAGGCAAAGGGCAGTATTACCACCTCATTTTCGTACAGAAACGTAGGCGGCAAACCGGTAAAAATTAAAAAGGTAGAAACAAGCTGCGGATGCACTGCTACCGATTATTCCCGGGAAGAAATTGCTCCGGGTGCTATGGGTAAAATAGATGTACGTTATGATACCAAAGACAGATCAGGATCATTTAGCAAAACCGTTACCGTGTATACAGATGGACAGCCTGAATATACAACCCTAACCATAAAAGGAGATGTAATTGCCATAGATCAGGACCTGAAAGTAGCTTATCCTTTTGCCCAGGGCAATATGAGGCTTAGCACAAATGCACCGGTTATAAAAAAGATTACCGACATGTCTGTAGATTCAGTAGCAGTGGGTATCTACAATTACCACCCAACCAAAAGTTTTGAAATAACTTCAGTAAAAGTACCCCCTCATATTAAAGCATATATTCCTAAGAAAAATGTACTTCCTAAGTCGGGTACCCATATTTGGTTGTATTATAACGCACAACTGGCAAATGACCTGGGCGAAAAGCTTGACGAAATAACCATTGGCACAACCGATGATAGCATCCCTTCTAAACGGGTAATTGTGAAGGCTTATATTGAGCAGGATTTTGAAAAAATAGATCCTAAAATAAAGAAAAGTCCACCTAAAGCCGTTTGGACTGTGATGGAACATAATTTTGGTGAAATATACCTTGGCGAAAAAGTGACCTATGATTTTGTAGTGGCCAACAAAGGAAAATCTGACCTCTTAATCAGAAAAGCCAAGGGTTCATGTGGTTGCACTGCTACCAATGTAAAGGAGCCTATCGTTATCAAAAAAGGGAAAAAAGGAAAACTCAGTGTTACATTTGACTCATCCAATCAAAGGGGAAATCAGGAAAAAACCATTATCGTTTTCCAAAACGATCCGGCCAACCCGGTTCTGATGATAAAGATTAAGGCCAAAGTAATTATTCCCGGACAGGACAAATAATAAAACAGACTTGACGTTATTAAGCAGTGCAATTAAATTTGCACTGCTTTTTTATTTCCAATCTTATGAAAAAAACAATAGTAATTATTTGTACCGCATTTGTAAGCGGAGTAATCGGAGCCTTTTCATTTCATATGTTTATCCCAAGGCATGTGGTATTACAAACAGCCACACGGGAAGAAAAAGAAACAAATAACCAGGTTTCAGCCATATCCATGCAAAATGCCATTGCTTCAAGCGATGATATGGTTAAAGCTTCCCAGGTTGCCACACCGGCTGTTGTATTTATTAAAACCATTGGTCAGCAGCAAAACTATGCTGATCCGTTTTTTGATTTCTGGAACAGTATGGACTTTTTTGGTCGCAGGGGACCAGTTACCAGTTCCGGTTCCGGGGTTATTATTTCCAACGATGGCTATATTGTAACCAACCTGCACGTGGTAAAGGATGCAGAGGTTATTGAGGTTATTACCAATAACAACAAACAATCATATAAGGCTAAACTTGTGGGTACGGATGGTGCCACCGATCTGGCTGTATTAAAGGTAGAAGGCAGAGGGATGCCACATCTTGTATTTAGCAATTCAGACGATGTGCGTATTGGAGAATGGGTATTGGCTGTAGGAAATCCGTTTAATCTTACATCAACTGTTACAGCAGGTATTGTTAGTGCCAAAGGGCGCAATATCAATATTGTAAATAACCGTTTCCCTATCGAATCATTTATACAAACGGATGCGGCAATTAACCCGGGTAATAGCGGAGGGGCTTTGGTAAATACGAGGGGAGAGCTGGTTGGTATCAATACAGCCATTGCTTCCAATACCGGAAGCTATAATGGTTACGGATTTGCTATTCCTGCCAATATGGTGAGCAAAATTGTACAAGATCTCATAGAGTTTAAAGAGGTTCAGCGTGGTTTTACCGGCATGGATGTGAAGGATATTGATGCTGGCCTTGCAGAGAAGCTGAATATACACGATAACCTTGGCGTATATGTTCAGTATGTATTGCCTAAAGGGCCAAGTGATGAGGCCGGGGTAAAATCGGGTGACGTAATTGTACGGGTAAATGAAAAGGCAATTGACAGCAAAGCCATATTTGATGAGCATATCAGCTATTTCCGCCCTGGCGATAAATTAAAGTTGACTTTACTGCGCGAAGGAAAGCCTCAGGATATTTTTATTAAGCTGATAAACCGCGAGGGAAATACCGCCATTTTGAAAAAAGAAAGCGTGAGTTCTAACGTGCTGGGTGCCGATTTTCAGGTAATATCTAAAACCGAGGCTGAAAAATACGGCATCAGAAGTGGGATTAAAATCCTCAATATCCGCAATGGCCGCATAAGAAATATGGGCATTCCTGAAGATTTTATTGTAACCTCATTAAACAAAAACGAATACTCAAATGCCGAACAGTTTATTAAAGACCTGGAGAAAGTAAGAGGCCAGATTTTGATAGAGGGGATTTATAATAATGGAAGCAAAGGGTTTTATTCTTTCTACAGCTATTAAGCTTCGGTACAAATAATCCGTATAAAGTTCCTTAAATAAAAACCGCCCCGTGCTACAAAAGAGCAGGGGCGGTTTGGTACTAAAATAAGGCAATTGTTATTGTAAAACCAGTTTCTTTGTTTGAAAGCGGTTGTTTTTATCTTTCAGTTGTATCAGATATATCCCACGATTCCAATCTTGTGTATTTATTACGGTATTGCTGCTAAAAATCTGCTGATGAATAACTTTTCCGTTGATATCCATTATACAAAGGGTTGTTAGCCCAACCATTCCAGTAGATACTTCGATTTTATCTGTTGCCGGATTTGGGTATAAACGCATACCTGCGTGATTCAACTCGTCAACAGAAGTTGGATCAGTATTCAGGTCCATCCAAACAAACATATCTCCAAAGTTAGGGTAATGGGTGGCACTCAGTTCGCATGTTGCATCACTTTTTGTTCCTTCTGTTGTATTGCGCCAGTTAGTGCCTGTTGTTTCTGTGCTGCGTATATTATAGTCATCTCCCTTTTTTCCTCTTAATCCAACCTGTGTAAGGGTGTTATAAAAAGGATTTAAACCTGTTTTAATATATGCAACCTCTACGCGGTTCATAAACTCATATAGTTTAATCTGAAAAGTAATGGTATCGAGTGCACGCCCACCCATTATCGGTTCAATGCGTGAGGTGTTTTTCCACTCAATAATAAGTTCCCTCATTGGTGCTGTACCTGTAAGCCCTGAACGCAGCAAGGTGGTTAATGAAGTATTTACATGAGGATGCAAATCTGCGCCCATTGCGGAAATAATGCCTGTAACTGTTGAAGGGAAAGTGCCTGAAATAGGTGTGGTAACACTTGCTACCTCATTTTCAGTTGCAGATCCAAACCAGATAAAACCGTTTTCTGCAATACCAACTGAGTCCATTACCTGGCCATTAAATTTAAATGGGAATGGAATTTTAATTTTGTATGGCCAAACCGAATCATCGTTTACAACATGATCAGTAACGGCAATATTTGGATATTGGTCAATTTCCCAGGGTTGCCCGGTTTCTTTGGTAAATGTATACCTGCCCACCTGCGCAAAGGAGGTAAAGGCAACTGTGGTAAACAAAATAGTAGCTATTTTTCTCATCTTATATAGTTTGTGTTGTTGTATAGACAACATTGGGAATTATGTCCCCTATATAAGCCCACAAAAAAGATGATAATAAACCTGTTAGCGCAAGCCGGATGCTATTAACCCTGTTATTCCAAAATCTATTCTGAAAGAATTAGTTTACCGGTAACAGTTGCGCCCGAAATGGTTTCAATAAGATATTGATAGGTTCCTTTGGATAGGGAAGATGCATCAAACAAAAATTCCTGTCCGCTTACTTTTTGGGAGTATACTTCACGCCCATTGCAGTCATATATGCGCAATAGGTGAAAAAATGCGCAAATGAAGTCCGGAACCTTAAACTTCCTAATGCTTAACATTAATATGTAAAACTATTCTCCTCATTCAACATTAGGCATTTGACATTTATTTACCACCGCAAAGACGCAAAGGTTGAATGCATGAGGAGTAACCTAAGCACTTTGCACCGTGCACAATGCACTAGTTATTTAACGCTTCTTCCTTTGGCAACAGCCGGAGCGGTCCATGGATCTTCAGGCCAGGCATGTTTGGGGTATCGCCTTTGCAATTCTTTTTTTACCTCAAAATACGTATTGTTCCAGAAACTTCGGAGATCACTTGTTACCTGCACAGGTTTGTAACCGGGAGAAAGCAGGTGCATAATCAATGCCGTTTTTCCGTTATTGATTTTAGGGGTATCGGTAAGTCCAAATACTTCCTGAAGGCGCACGGACAATAGAGGGGTACCACCATTAGGAAGGTAGGTAATTGGAATATGAGAACCGCTGGGTACCTCCATTTTTTGAGGAGCCAGTTTTTGTAAAGCCTGTTGTTTATCCCACTCAAGCGATTGAAGAAGAGCCTGGGAAAGGTTTATGCGTTTAAGATCTTCCGGTTTTTTTACACCATTATAATATGCCCCAAGCCAATCCATATTGGTTAATAAAAGGGTGGTGGTGCTTACATCAGGCCACCCATCCTGAGGGTTCCATTTGCGCAGGCTGCTTATTCTGTTTTGCAACTGAACCATATGCTCATCAAAGTTCAGCAGGTTTTCACCCTCCGTTTTTACGGCATCAGAAATAGCCTGAATTAAATGCGACTCATCAGGGTCGGGCAGAGGCTTGGATTGTAAAACAATACTTCCAATTCTTAAATCTTTGCTTGCTATCAAACCACCTCTGCGGGTATCCCAGGTAATAACTACCTGCTCTTTTACCAAAGGCAATAAATCCTTCGGGTTAAGCGGTGAGGCCATAAATATTTTCCCCAGTCCGTCACGCGTATCTATATGTGCCACGGCCAGCCAGGGTTCATGGGCTAAGTCATCTTTATGTCCGGCAACTGCATATTTGCCATTAGCCAGTTGAAACTGTGCATTGTTTCCTGGTCTGGCAAAAGCAATTCTTTCGGGGTAGGCATATGCCAGCAACAACCCTGTTTCAAATACATCTACAGCACCATTATCAACCTCCACACCCAATAACCTTCTGTATGATTCTGCTACTTTCTCAATACGTGCCATCCGGTTGCCAAGGCTGTTATTGCTGCGTGCCCTGCGCAATGCTTCTATTCTTAAATTAATATCTATACCGCTGTCTCTTGGAAGCGGATCACGCTCTTCCAGCACTGCAGCGATATCAGCAGCAAGCGTGATGCTGTTATCATCTTTTGCCTTCAACAACATATGCGCAATACGGGGATGACAGGCAAGGGCATGAATTTGTTTTCCGTGTTCTGTTATTTTCCCGTTTTCCAGCGCATTTACCTGATGTAACACCTCACTTGCCTGAGCTAGAGATGCTTTTGGGGGCGGGGTAAGCCAGGTTAATTGTAATACATCTGTTATACCCCATGCTGCCATATCAAGTACAAGAGAAGCCAGATCGGCTTCCATTATTTCGGGCAAGCGGTGGTCTGCCAAACGATCATGTGTGGCTTTGGTCCACATGCGGTAACACACTCCGGCACTTAAACGCCCTGCACGTCCTGCGCGCTGGTCGGCTGAATCTTTAGAGATATGTACTGTTTCCAAACGTGATAAACCCGACTTGGGGTCAAAGCGGCTGATACGTCCGAATCCGGTATCTACTACAATCTTTATACCCTCAATGGTTAAACTCGTTTCTGCAATGGATGTAGCAAGCACTATTTTTCGTTTGCCATACTTGTTGGGCATAATGGCTGCAAACTGCTCGCTGTGTGATAACATGCCGTATAAAGGATGAATAGCAAAGTCTGGTAATTCCTTTTTTAGTATTTCGGCACATCTTTTTATTTCACCTTCCCCAGGAAAAAAAACGAGGCAATCACCTTCATGATCGCGAATGGCCTGAATAATGGTTCTTGCTGTCATATCGGGCAGCAGTTGCATATCCTGACCACCTGTATAAAAAACTTCTACAGGATATTGTTTACCCTCACTTACAGCAACCGGAGCTTCCAGCAATGCAGTTAGCTGTGGCATATTCAGGGTTGCCGACATGACCATAATCCTTAAGTCTGGTCTCAATATTTGTTGTGCTTCACGGCAAAGGGCAAGCGCCACATCGGCATGTATGCTGCGTTCATGGAACTCATCAAATATCACCAATCCAACATTTTCCAGCGCATTATCTGTATGGAGCATGCGTGTTAAAATGCCTTCTGTTACCACTTCCAGTTTGGTGTTTGGGCTTACCCTGTTTTCAAATCGAATGCGATAACCAATCGTTTGGCCTACCTCATCGCCCCAAAGCTGAGCCATGCGCATGGCAATGGTTTTAGCTGCAAGCCTGCGGGGTTCCAGCATAATAATTTTTTTACCTTGCAGCCATGGTTCATCAAGCAGGGTTAGCGGAAGCAAGGTGCTTTTACCGGCACCTGGAGGGGCATTTACTATTAAAGTGGGGTGCTGTTTCAGGCTTTCTTTTACCTGAGGGATAATATCGGCAACCGGGAGGTTTTGAATGTTATAATCAAATGACACGGTGCAAAGCTAATGGATGAGCAGGAGAGTGGTCTGAATTTTTTCTTTGTTTAGTATTTAAAGACTTCAGGAAAGCACGCAATTGGTATTAAGCGCCTGTAAATGATCTGAAAAGTGAATCTCTGGTTTAGTAAGTATTTTCTTCACAAACAAACCAACTTTCTTAACAGATACTGCTTTGATGTTGTTTTAGCACAATAATACTTAGCTTTGCCCGCATGGACGAAGAATTAAAAGTATGTGTACAATGTCAGTCTCCTTATGCATATCCGCTGGGAGATGGCAAATATAAATGTTCAGAATGCGAGCATGAATGGGATGCCACAGAAAGCATTAGTACCGGCACTGTTGATGAAGTAAGAGATGCAAACGGACAACTCCTTCAGAACGGAGATACGGTGATGATTGCCAAAGATCTTCCTGTAAAAGGTGCACCCAAGGCACTTAAGGCCGGAACCAAAGTAAAAAACATAAAACTCACAGATGGAGACCATAATATCAGTTGCAAAATTGATGGCTTTGGATCCATGGCTTTAAAATCAGAGTTTGTGAAGAAGGTATAATAAAATAAGATTCCTAATTCCATAGGATAATTTACCAATTACCGTCATTCATAATGCTTCCATACATTACCTTTACTCCGGTAACTCCTCCTTTTTTTCGAATGCGCTATCATAAATAAATCTGATTCCCTTATGAATTAGGCAGGGAATATTTATTCCTCATCTATTAGACTTTTAAGTTAAAGAATTCCTCATTTGTTAGGTATATTTGATCGGGGCTGTACACGGATTTTGCATAATACCTGAAAACAGGTATAGGTCATTACAGCTCTCTACGGGTAGATTTGAAGGTACATTTAATACTTAAAACCATGACCATTCAATTAGAAAACTATGCCATCCTTTATGCAGATGCACCGTTCGAATTGTACGATTCTACTGCCTGTCTCTCTGTAAACCTGCAATTATGCGAAGGGGATACTTACACACATGCATTTATTCCCGGAACTGCTGACGATACGTTTGATCAGTTTGTATTTAATATTACACCATCAGGAAATTCAGGCAGGCTGATTGTTGCTGAAATGATAACGGGATTGGTGCCTGCAAAAAATATGATTCAGGTTGTTCTTCAAAACAACAATACAAATGTAGCCACCCATTTATTAGAGTATGGACAAGGAACCTTGCATTCAACGGAAAGTGTGATACATATGGCGGATTATATCTCTGCACCTTATCACAACCTCTATATCGAAACTATTCCAAAATCGGCTTATATTATTGTAAATATGCCTCTGTACTTAACGGATATTGTAACCGAAGCAAGTTTTATACCTGGAACCGGAGACGAGGATACCTTGCTTCTATCGGTAACCAGTGCTGATGATCCTAATGAAGCTCATCAGACTTATGTTGAAATATTGGGACCGTATGAGTTGATTAATACACATTCCAAAGGGGTAGAGTTGGAGGTATCTGTAAATGGACGCACACCCGTAAAAAGCCCCATGGGTAAAAAGAGCTACGGGCAGGATACCGATTTAAAAAGGCACCAGGGTAATTCCGCAAGTTATTGATATTGAAGAATAATTTTTATCGGATAGGTTCAGTTATAGTTCTTTTGGCAGTTACCCTTTTTAACTCCAAAGGTCAGAACAACACAGGTAAAACCAAAGGTGCAACTCTTGTAAAACTCCTCCATAATTATGATTCGCTTATGAATACCAGACCGTCTCAGGCGGCCGGGGTATTACTTATTGCCAATCAAATGGTTTCTTCAGGTGGCACCCACCCATCGCTCCTTATTCGGTTGAATGCTGCAAATGCCAGGTGGTGGGTAGAACAGAAAAACTGCGACAGCAGCATGTATTATGCTCAGAAAGCAATACACGCTTCCCAAAATACAGGCGACTCAATAAGCGCATTAATTTCCCTTGGTGCAGCATTTCGGTGTTATGGTAAACACGACAGTGCGCTCAGTTCCTATTTTGGAGCAGAAAAACTGGCCTTCGCCATCAAAGATACCCTTAGCATGATCAGAAGTTTTTTTTACTTAGGTCATGTGCATTCCGAATTGGGGAAGTTTGACAAGGCTGAGGGGTATTATGCACATAGCAACAATCTGGCAAACCAATTAAACAACAAAGAATTTATAGCGCGTACCAATTTGGCCATGGCAAGTAATATGGCCGACAGGGGCTTAATGAAGCAGGCCCTGGTTGCTTTACAAAATGCGCTTATACCATGCGAAAATGAAGGCCTCCTTGGATTACAGGCTACGGCATATAATAATCTCGGGCTGGTATGCCGCGAGTTGGAGCTATATGAGAAAGCATTGGCGTATTTTCAACAATCATTACAGATACAAACATTGTTTGGCAATCATTATGAGATGGCAACGGAATACAACAATATGGCCATGATCCGGATTTTACAAAATCGCCTGAATGATGCCATTCCATTACTGCATAAGGCTGAACAGTATTCGGATATACTACCGGAAGTTTATCATAATCTGGCTTTATGTTATTCCGAAACAGGTAATTATAAAAAGGCCTTTTTTTTTAAAAGTATTCAGAAAATGCTGGATGACAGTTTGAGAGATATAGAATTGTTAAAACGAACAGAAATGCTTCAGGAACAATTTGAAGCCGGAAAGCGTAAAATGGAAATTGAAAACCTCAGGCAGGAAAATGAGGTGAAAGAGCTAAAGAACAAAGTACACGTAAAACAACGTGATATATTTATTGGACTTGCTTTGGCACTGATGTTTATTAGTATTCTTATTTATTTCATTCTCAGGCAAAAAGTAAAGAATGCCAAACGAATGGATCAGAAAAACAAACAAATCCATCAGCAGGAAGTAGAGGAGCTGATTCGCAATAGTGAGCTTCTTTCCATGCGCACCATGATAGATACCCAGGAAAAGGAACGCAGGCGCATTGCGGAAGACCTGCACGACCGGGTTGGCAGTATGTTATCAACCATTAAACTACGTTTTAGTCATCTTATTCCGGCAAATCAGATTGGCGATGCAGAGCAATCCGCTTATCAAAAACTTTCCCAATTGATTGATGAAACCTGTGAAGAAATCAGGCTGGTGTCTCATAACCTTGTTTCCGGGGTGTTAGATACTTTTGGTTTGATACCAGCTTTATTGGATCTGAAGGAGGCTCTTTCCAAAAACGGACTGGAGATATCAATCACCAGTTACAATATGAGCGCCCGGGTTCCCAAGGTGGTTGAAATTAACCTGTATCACATGATGCAGGAACTCTTCAATAATACCATTCGCCATGCCAATGCCACCGCTGTAACCATAGATATTACACGGCACAAAAATCAGCTTACACTTATTTACCATGATAATGGGATTGGATTTGAAACAGGTGTGAAGGGTTTAGGAATTGGATTAAGAAGCATTCAGTCGCGGATTGATAAGTTAGGAGGAACCCTCCATATTGACAGTGGTAAAGGGAACGGAAGTACATTTGTAATTATAGTTAATTGTTATGATTGATATTATTGTTACTGACGATCATAAGATGTTTACAGAGGCGCTGGAAGGTTTTTTTACGCCTGAAACCGGCATCCGTCTTATCGGATCAGCGGCAAGCGGGGAGGAGTTAATGGAGAAGCTCAAAATAGCAAAACCTCATGTGGTGCTGCTTGATATCAATATGCCTGGAATGAATGGTATAACGGCTACCAGTCAGATACGGAAAACTTACCCGGATATTAAAATACTTATTGTAACCATGTACAGAACACGCGAGTTTATATTTAACCTCTATAAACTTGGAGTTGATGGTTACCTGCTTAAAAACACCGGAAAGGAAGAGCTGATTAAAGCAGTTCAAACCGTTTTTAGTGGCGGATCTTATTTCAGTGCTGATGTGAACAATACCATCATGAATGAGAATACATACGAGCGTGCCGAACACTTCGCAGAATTAAATCCTTCGTTTTCCAAGCGTGAAACGGAGATTGTAAGCTTACTTGCAGATGGTTTATCTACCCAGGATGTGGCTGATAAACTTTTCCTGAGCTATTACACTGTTGAAACACATCGCAAAAATTTGCTTAACAAATTAAACCTGCGCAATACCGCTGAGTTAATTAAGTATGCCGCACAATTAGGCATGTTCGATTAATATTTCGTTACCCCACAAATTACCTGTTTTCTTGTATTGGTTGCCGGTGGCATGCACCTCATCTTTGTACCACAAAAGCTTTTGAAGTGGAGCAGAACCCACTATAAGAAACGGACTGACCCGCACAGGAAAAAACGGGGGCGATAACTGAAAAGCCTAATGAGTAAGTACAATAAAAATTAAAATTATGTCAGGTTCATCTTCACCGGTTGGAGCACCAGCCACAGCAGCCGCGGCTGCAACAGTTTGGGCAGTAGTAAATGTAAATCAGGGCGGCCCTATTGAAAATGCAGGAGGTTATGTAATGCTTACTGATACTGCAGGAAGCTTTAAAAACACCTGGTTTTACGTTCCACCTCTTATTGCACCAATGGTAAATCAAACCACCATTGCAGCTATTACAACAGGAAAAAAAGTATATGTTGAACTTACCGGTAGCTCAGCGGCAAGCAGCGTAATGCGTTTTCACCTGATGGCTTAAGTTTTAATCAACCTAAGCTAAACGCAAAAGCCGGGGAAATATCTTCTCCGGCTTTTTTGTGCTAAATAGCCAATTGATGCTATATCAATTAAACGAATACCAAACAGTCAGCCTCTTTTTAACTTAACCATACCACAAGCAGCATGGAGGTAAATAAGGAAACCACCGCCATTAAACCAATAATTAAAAAGGCAATGGCTTTAGGTTGTATAGCTTCGGTTCCGGCTTTTACCAAAGCAAGCATGGCAAATAAGGTTTTGGTGGTTCTCCACGCAAATACGCAAAATAAACCTAGGGTTAAAATGATAGAGGCGGCAGGTGCCCAGTTGGCCTGCTCATGCATAAAGTGCCCCACAACCATAGCCAATGAGCCTGCAGTGCCACCTGAAATTAGTGCCGTTTTTGCTTTTTTACCAATAAAAATAAAAGCACTTATTCCGCATAACATTAGAAACAGGCCATAATAGAACAGGAGTGGAATGGTGAGGGTTGAAATGGTCATTTGGTTCTGTTGTTGATTAAAAAGCGAATATACAGTTTCTCCCAAACCTTAATCCACTTCTCAAAAGCGATGAAGTAGGAAAATGCTTAGTAAACTTTTTCTGCATCATTTTTCCCAATCTGCGTCTATTGGGTAAAATTATCTATGATCACTAAAGAGTATCGCTTCCCAGTGGCTATTATCGGAGCCGGACCTGTTGGTTTGGCTGCTGCATCTCATCTCGTAAAAAGACAAATCCCATTCGTAGTTCTGGAGTCAGGATCAAGCCCCGGAGCCAATATCCTAACCTGGTCGCATGTGAGGGTATTTTCTCCATGGTTGTACAATATAGATAAAGCTGCCCGTGAGTTGCTGGAACAAACCAACTGGAAAGCACCTGATGAAAATGAATTGCCAACCGGGAAACAACTGGTGGAAAAATACCTGAAGCCTCTTGCTCAACATCCTGCCCTTCGCTCTTTTGTGCACAACAACAGCAAAGTAATTGCGGTTGGCAGAAAAGGGATCGACAAAATGAAAACCCTCAACAGGGAAGCTTATCCTTTTGAATTGCAGGTACAGCAAGGAAGCAGGGTAATCACCATCGATGCCTCCGCAGTAATTGATGCCTCCGGAACCTGGCAGAATCAAAACCCCATTGGATCAGGAGGGATGTATGCTTTAGGAGAAGCTGAAAACCAACACCGCATTTTTTATGGCATCCCGGATGTAATGGATAAATATAAAAACCGGTTTCAGAATAAAAACATCCTTGTGGTAGGTGGCGGCCACTCTGCCATTAATACCATTCTGGAATTAAATAAGCTGAAAGATTTATTTCCTCAGACGCAGATAAACTGGGTGATGAGAAAAAAACAAATCCGTGATGTGTTTGGCGGACAAGAAAATGATGCACTCGAAGCAAGGGGAGAGTTGGGAATTAGAATAGAACAACTGATTAAACAGGATAAGCTGAATGTATACACACCTTTTTATGTGAACGAGATTGTACAGGAAAACAACCAAATGGCGGTGGTTGGGATCCAGAATAATTCCCTTCGCCTCATATCCGGAATTGATGAAATAGTTTGCAATACAGGAACACGCCCCGATCAATCTTTCCTTAGAGAAGTTAGGGTGGAGTTTGATACAACCGTAGAGAGTGTGCCGGCCATCGCAGATTTAATAGATCCTAATAAGCACAGTTGTGGCACCGTAAGGCCCCATGGAGAATTGGAATTGCAACAAAAGGAAAAAGATTTTTATGTGGTGGGTATGAAAAGTTACGGCCGGGCTCCTACCTTTTTAATGGCAACAGGGTATGAACAGGTTCGTTCTATCGTTGCTGCACTTGCCGGAGATATGGAGGCTGCCCGTAAAGTAGAGTTGGATTTACCTGAAACAGGTGTTTGCAGCACTGGAGATATTGGTGGTGTTGCTTGTTGTGCGGTTTAAAAGGAGCAGCATTTATTGAAAGCCACGATATTTTCTTCCATAACATTGGCACTGGCACTAACCGGAGATACCTTTCTTTATGCGGTTTTGCCCTCCAACCCACAGCAGCTAAATGTTCCGTTGTTGTGGGTTGGATTTATTTTATCGGTAAACCGTTTTGCAAGGTTGGTGGCTAATCCTTTTGTTGTAAAACTGTTCATGCGTTTTGGCGTGCGCAATATTTCCATTCTGGCTGCTTGTTGTGCCATGGTTTCTACATTAAGTTACGGTTTTGCCAATCACCTGTTGTTTTGGTTAATGGCCAGGCTGGTATGGGCGTTTAGTTTTGCCGTGCTTCGACTGAGTACTTTACAATATGCAATACAAAGTGGAAGGCGAGGGTTTAGCCTTGGATTAAGCAGGGGGCTTCAGGAAACCGGACCGGTATTGTCCTTATTGCTGGCACCTCTTATTTTAGGTTATACAAATATTCAAGTGGTTTTTTCAGTGCTTGCCCTTATCACCTCATTTGCTGTTTTAACAGCTATTTTACTTCCAGAAATTGCCACTGAGGCAAAAGATAGCCGGATGGGCTTTAATCCGCTGCCTTCGGCATTTAACTGGCTTACATTTGTATCTTCTTTTTTTATAGACGGAATGTTGGTGGTATTGTTGGGCTCCTTGTTTGGTAATTCCTATTCTCTTGCAAATATCACTGCTTTAGTGGCATCTTATCTTGCCCTAAGAAGGGTGAGCCTGATTCTTTGCGCACCGGTAGCCGGTTATATTGCTGATTTTGCAGGACTTGATAAAGTTTTTTTAGTTACCACAGCCTTTACCATTTGCGGAATGATGCTGATTGCAGTTGGATTTTCCGGGGTCGGAATAATACTGGCTTTTGTTGCCAACAATATCAGTTCTGCTTTAACTCCGGGTGGAAGTATTACAGATGGCAAAAATATGTTAAGAGATTTATCTGTAAATGCCACATGGAGAGATATGGGTGCTGCATGTGGTACCCTTATGGGAGGAGTATTTATTTCATCCAGTCAGATTCGCCTTGTTATTTTAATGTCGGCCATTCTGTTGGCCATTTCTTTTTTATTGTATACCTTTCAGTCACGTTTAAGCTTCAGGATGTTCTATCATGGAAATAAATAATATTCACGCTACATTTCACCGGTCACTAAGGCAATTTATTATCAGTAAAATAAACAGACCTGATGATGCGGAAGACATTTTGCAGGAAGTATTTATTAAGCTTTCTGCCAACCTGGGCTCCCTTAAAGATCATGAAAAATTGCAAAGCTGGATTTTTACCATTACCCGCAATGCCATAAACGATTATTACCGCAAGCAAAAAAACAATTCACAAACCCCATTCTCTGAAACACTTTCTGAAATATTACCGGAAGAGGTTGATAATGACAATACCAAAGGGCTTGATAAATGCCTCAGTCGTTTTATTCATAAATTACCGGATGAGTACAGGGATATCATTATTGACAGTGAGATAAAGGGGATTAAACAGAAAGACCTGGCTCAAAAATATAATCTGGCTTACTCTTCTGTTCGTTCAAGGGTGCAGCGGGGCAGAGCCAGGCTTAAGGAAATGTTATTGAATTGCTGCCGCATAGAGTTGGATAAACGAGGCAATGTATTGGAGGCAAATCTCAGGAATAAAAACGGAGATTCATGTGATATGTGCAGCTAAGTAAAACAGTTTTTTTGCATCATTTTTTTATTCCTGCGTCTTTATAAATGAAATCAATTAATCATTTTAAAGACCATGAACACACAACACATTCCTACAGCGGAGAAAAGTAAAATCTCATCAAAACCAGTTGAAGAAGCAGGCTGCTGCTCAACCACCAAAACATCGGCCACCAGTTGTTGCGCTGTTTCTGATGATACGGTAGCCACCGGTAAAAATGAATCCTCATGCTGTACTCCGGAAACCAAAAATACCCCGGGTTGCTGCTAATTTCTATCCTTGTATGAAATCTCCTTTGGTAAATTTAGGAACAGGGATCATCTCTTCAATTGGTGCTGCATTTGTTACGTGTGGCACCACTTGTGGAGTAGCCTGTTGTGTTCCACCGGTATTAAGCATCCTTGGATTATCCAGTTATGCGGCTTCATATGTTTCATTTGTTGAGCCTCTAAAACCATATTTAATTGGCCTTACCATTTTTTCTCTGGGATATGCCTTTTATAAAGCGTACCGAAAGCCTGAACCAGCAGTTAGCTGTTGCAATGCAGATCAACCGGCAGCAGATTGTTGCAAGCCATCAGCAGAAAACAAGGTAAATACTTTCATCAGGTCAAAAACGTTTTTGTGGCTCATAACCTTTTTCTGTGCTGCCATATATGTATGGCCCTATATGGTTTCTACAAATTCATCTTCCTCTGCACCGGAGCAGATTCAGTCAGGAGGGGATACAACAGGAACATCACAAGGCGGTTGTTGTTCCACCAATCCGGACGATTCTTCCTGCAATCAAGGTTGTACCGCTCCTTAAAATTAAATAGACAAACAGATTACAAAAAAAGCTGCCGGAAAAAATTCCAGGCAGCTTTTTTTGATGAGGTAAAATACTTCTTAGTTGATAACCAGCTTACGGGTAATGGAGCCATTTATACGCACATGATAAATGCCCTTCGCCAGGTTGGAAGTGTTCACTTCGGTAACCTGCGAGGCACCCATCAACTGTTTGCCCTGCATGTCAAAAAGTTCCATATCCACAATGGTATTAAACTGCAGTTTACCGGTATGGTTAGGATTTGGATACATCGCAAAAACCTTCCCGTTTATCAGGTATTCCTCGGTTCCAATCTGAATACTGTCATTGTCTGTTATGGTTAATACAAATACCGGATTGTTTCCGTTAACCAAATTTCCTTCCAGTCTGGAAATAACAAAAGTAATTTTCTCGTTTATTTCATCATTGCTATCATCTGTAATATTTACCTGAAATGTAGCACTGCCTGCACCATCAGCTATTGGAAGCAACAGGGAGTCGTTGGTGCCAAGAGCAGGGGTGGTGGTAAAATCTGCAGTAGTTAAATCAGCACCTTTATTGGCTTTTAAAACCACCAAACCGCTGCCGTTTAAAGGTGCACTCAGGTTAAGGGTAACGATAGTACTTCCTGCATTTTCAGAAACAGTGGCTGATGAGGCAGAAAAAGCGATGCTTCGGGCAGGGATAGTGGTATCATTATCAGCAATGGTAACCTGAAATGTATTGTTGGTTCCAATACTTAAACCTCCGGTTGCACGAATCACCTGAAAAGTAAGTGTTTCAATGTTTTCGTCAGCCGCATCATCAACAGGTGTAAAAGTAAAGGCAATTCCTGTACTGTTTAAAGTAAACGGCACCACTATGGTATCACCATTTAGAGCAGGGTTTGTTTGATAATCTGCGGATGTTGTATTTGCTCCATGGGTTACCTTTAAGGTAAGGCTTCCATTTGCAAGAGCCGGTGCACCAATCTGCAACTGAATAGATTGAGTTCCTGAATTTTCAGAATAAGTTGCACTGCTTTGGGCAAATTGCACAGAACGCGGCATATTGTTTTTTACTTCATAAACAGATATGGTTCCGCTTATTTCGTTTGCCACTGTGATATAACCTTTGCCGTTTGGACTCTGAGAAGGAGAAATGTACACAATACCTTCAGGCCCATGATCTCCTGAATAAGTGGTAAGGCTTCTGCTGTTTTTGTAATCCTGATATACCGGATTGTTCGGGTCAGTAATATCATATACCATTACCCCGCCAACACGTTCTAATGCAACAAAAGCAAAATGTTTCCCGTCAATTCCTGCAATGGTTAGTCCTTCAGGTTCCGGCCCTTTTGCCCTGCTGCGGCCTTTTAATCCGTTGCCCTCATTATCTGCATTAAACTGAGGAGCAATGGAAGGATCGGTTGATGTAATCTTTTCAAAATCATCTCCGCTATCGTATACCTTACTTTTGGTGGCGGCATTCCAGATGGTAAATGAACGGGAGCCAACTACAAATAACTCATCATAGTCATTGTCTCCGTCTTTATCGCCATGTAAGTTGGTAATGCGAAGGCGACCAAGGTGATGGTTTTGTTTTAACACATCCCTGTTTGGAAATGCAAGGGAATCAAGATTAACCGCACCAACAGTTGTTCTTTCATTTAAACCTCCATATTCTTTCTCATCACCTTCATTGGCTGTAACAAGATAATTTACACCACCAACCTGGTAGTTGGCAATTGCATCCGGAATGTAAAATGCTTTAACCGGATAGTTGGCCAGGTGTATAAATCCGCTGTTATCTGATGCGTCAAATCCATTGCCGAAAGCTGCATAATTTTTGGTACCCATTGGCCATATAGCAGTAATTGTCTTAGTGGTAAGATCTATTTCGGCAATAGCATTGTTTTCCTGTAACGTTGCCCAGGCTTTTTTACTGTCTGCTGAGATGGTTACATATTCAGGTTCAAAATCTTGTGCAAAGGTGTTACTCACTTTTAGTTTTCTTACACCTGCAGCGCGTAATGCACTATCCTGCGAATTAAATGCGGTAAATGTCAAGGTATTCACGTTGGCCTGCGTGAGGGTATTGATACCGGCACTTAAATCTATTACGCTAATTGAACCTTCCGGATCAACCAGGTAGTTGGCATCGGGTTGTCCCTCGTTTGCTGTTAATACCAGTTTGCCATCTGGCGAAAAAGTAATCATATCCGGCAATGCACCAACAGTAACACGTTTTAACGAATCGCCATTGGTATTAAAAAATACTACCGTACCGTTTAGTTGCTCATTTGCATTAGGAGATGCTACAGCAACAATTCCGTTTTTAACAGCTACACTGGTAATACCTCCGTAAGGCGCCATATTGATTGATTTAATAGATACAATACTATCAGGTCTTGTAAAGTCTGCAATATCAAGCCTGTCTTGTATCGCACTGGTCATAAACAAACGTTTGGAAGCAGAATCATACACCACAATTTCTGTGGTACTTCCTGTAATAGGGCTCGGATCAAAACTACCCACATATTTTAACTCAACCTGCTTTTGAGATGGAGGAGCAGGCCTGTCATTATCTCTGATAAATAAGGTAAACACGTTGCTTCCGCTTATGGTCATTCCGGAAGGACTCTCCAAACTTATTACCAGATATTCATCCTGCTCGTGTAGTGCATCATTAATTACCGGGATATTAATGGTTTGAACGGAACTGCTGGCTCCTGTAAAATTTAAGGTTTGTGTGGTGAGGGTAAAGTCATTTGCTGAAGCTGTACTAAATGGTGCAGTTTTTACCACCAACTGAATACTTGAGGCTGATGGATTGCTTAGGTTTAACCTGATGTTTACGCTACCTGTATCTTCTTTTACAGATGCAAATGCATTTGCAAATGAGATGGAAGTGTTGTAGGTAAAGTTAAATACATAAGGAGTAAACATGGCAATATTCGCTGCATCTTTAACACCTGAAACAGTTAGGGTATTATTGCTTCCTCCAATAAAAGGCGTATTGTATGAAAGCATGAGCGTATCTGCAAGAGGCCCGTTGGTTGATCTGGAAATGCCGCTAAGCCCGCTGATTCCTGTAAAATTTGCAGTGTTGGTAGCTGTTGCATCATCAAGGTCTCTGTTAAAAATAATACGTATGGTAGTAGCATTTAAAATAGATGCACTTACCACAGCAGGTGGTCCGGGGAAAGACCAAATAGGCCATGTTTGAGGTGCTGTTCCACTTGCAGTGCCTATCCAGTTTACGGTATCAAGTATAGCTGCGCGCAATTGATTGAGAGTTCCGGTTTGTATTCCGGCATAATAAGCGTTGGCCGTATTACCCGAAACGGTACCCTTTGTTGTGCTAAACTCAATGGATGAAACACCATCTGCAAGTGTAGCCGGACGCATAGAGTTGCTTCCCGAACAGCTTGTGTTGGATGTAAGCCAGCTATTGGAGCTGAGTGCGGTAATAAAGGTAGGAGATGTATTTGTTCCCGTATAAACCATACACTGGTCGCCACCGGAACTTAAACCAAAAGGAGAACCTGTGATGGTTCCGATATTGGAAGTGCCTGCATCATTTTTTATGCTGATAACAGTGCCTGCTGCTACTCCGCTTGCCGGGGCTGTCCAGGTAATACCACCGCTGCATTGGGCCGGAGTGTTGGTGGTATATTTGGCATCTGTTAAGTTAATTTTGGTGCCGGGCAAAATATTCACCAGTGTAAGCAGGGCAACTTCATCATCAGCTCCGGTTGCGTTCATGCGGTAAGCAACAGGAACCAAATCACCCGCAGCAAAAATGGTTTGTTGGGTAATGGTGGTAAATTTAATACCAATGCGCGTGGTAATTACATTATTGCTGCTGTCTTCAATTAAACCACCTTTAACTGCAACGTAATAGGTTTGGTTGCTCTGTAGTAAACTATTTGGAATAATGGTGATTACATTGCTGGAGATACCTGCATTAAAGGGTACCAGAGTTCCGGCTGAATCATTAAGTCTTAACTCAACCAATGTATCAACGGCATTATTATCTATGGCTGTATTGTTTACCAGTCTTATTTGCTCATTGAATGTAATGGTTGGTTGTACATTTGATGCGATGTCGATTGCATTATTTGCAGGGGAGAAGGTGGCTACAGGAGGGGTTACATCAGAGGTGCTTCCTGAACCTGAAGGAGCTGTCATGGCATCTACAGATATATTATCCAGCCTGTTGTTGCCGCTGGTGCCGGTATGGCCGCCACCACCAAAACGGATGCGGAAAACCAAACGTGAATTATTATCGGCTGCTGGGTTGTTTATTTTTACGCTTACCGGAGTGGTTGTCCACGCGGCAGAGGTAATGAAAGAATCGATGGAAAGACCAGTTGTTATCCAGTTGGATCCGCTGTCAATACTGTATGAAAAATAATTCACAGCAGCACCATTTGAAGCACTTGATTTTTGAACACTATATTTAAATACAGGCTCATAATAACCGGTTGTGGGTGCATATATGAGTAATGCCATACTGTCGCAGGGATTACGTAGTCGCAGGTAACTGCCGGCCGGATTGCCTAATCGGGCATTGGTGGTATCACCGGTGGTGGCACCATCCCAGTAAGTGGTGTAGGCTGATGAGGTGCCTGGTAAAGTGCTGAAAACAACTTTTACTTTGCTCGTATCAAACAAGGTGGTATCAGCGCGGTAGGGTATCAGATTAAGTGGGTTTGTGGCAGCTGATATACCACTGTTAAACTGATTAAAATGCCAATAGTGCAACAGTTTTTCCTGAGGAATAGTTTTACCTTCCACACTGATATTATCAATGCGGTTGTTGCCACTGGTACCCGTATTTCCCGGGCCTCCAAATATCATGCGGAACACCAGTTTGGGGTTATTATTGGCCAATGGATTATTGATACTGATAAGGGGAGAACTTGCCCAGGCAACACTTAAAGCAAAGGTATCAACAGAAAGTCCTGTTGTAATCCAGGTTGCTCCGCTATCTATACTGTAAGAAAAGCGGTTAACAGCTGAACCGTTGCTGGCACTGGATCTTTGTGCGGCATAACGGAAACCGATATCCTTATAACCTGTTGAAGGAATATAAAAAACAAGTTGCATACTGTCGGTAGGGTTGCGCGGACGCAGACAATTACCTGCTCCTGCACTTAGTTTTACATTGGATGTATCTCCTGTGGTTTGATCCCAGTAAGTGGTATAAGCACTACTGGTGCCAGGAAGTACCCTGAATGCAACCTTTACCAGATTGGTATCCCCAACTGAATAATCGGCACGGTAGGGTACCAGATTTGTTGGATTGGTGGCGGCAGCAAAACCACTGTTGAAGTTGTTAAAATGCCAGTAATGAATAAGTGTTTGGGCTTTCAACTGAAAACCTGTGAGGGTAAATCCGCACAGCAATAGCGTAATTATTTTTCGCATAATCGTTTATTAGGTTGGGGCGAAACTATTGCCGCTGCATTAAGGACAGATTGAATTAATGTTAGTGTAGTATTGGAATATTGTTAAGTTAAAATCAATTGTAATTAAAAAATGCCAGCGGTTGAGGTGGCAACACCACAATAGACGTTGAGGCAAATACTCCAATGATATTATTTATCTGATTTTAGATATCCATCTTTTGCCGGGTGTTTAAATACACGAGGTTTGTGTAAACACGCCAGAAATGTTGGTAACGGAAATGACCTGCCAAAGGCAAATTATTTTCATGGTTTCACTGTTTTAGGTAAACCGGAATGTAGAAAGGTCTTTCTCTGTTTCCGATCCTTTGAGATGGTGTATGGTTCGTTCAGGATTCGAAGCAGGTAGTTGAAGATATTGTCATTTCTAAAGATAGAAGAAGGTAAAGCCTTTTTAAGAAAAAAATGACATGACATACCCCATAATTGTATATACATTCGAATGGTATCCTTATACACGAAATGAATCTAGTATTGCGCCTTAAGTTTACCTTCAGTGTTATATTCATGTACATTTTTCAGGTACATGCCCAGCAAACTGTTGGTATTTTTAAAAATACCCAACAGGCTCTTCCGGGATATGTGCTTATGGCACCTCTTTCGGATTCCACCACCTACCTGATAAACAACTGCGGACAATTGGTTCACAAATGGCAGAGTAATTTTAAACCCGGTTTAAGTGCATATTTATTATCAGATGGTTCTTTGTTAAAACCCTGTCAGATTAATAATAACGTGTTTAGCAATCAGGGTGGTGGTGGCTTAGAAAAAAGGAATTGGGATGGTCATTTGCTTTGGCGTTTTAATTACACCTCACCGCTTTTTCATCAACACCACGATATTGCCCCATTGCCGAATGGAAATGTATTGTTGCTTGCTTTTGAATACAAAACACAAGCCGAGGGAATTGCCAATGGCAGAAAAGTAAATACCGCAGTATGGCCCGAACATGTGATTGAGGTACAACCTGTTGGTGCCGATAGTGGTGTAATTGTGTGGGAGTGGCACGCCTGGGATCATGCGATACAACAACACGATAGTACCAAAGCAAAATATGGAATAGTAGCGGATCATCCGGAATTGCTTGATCTGAATTATACATCAACCGGAAATAACCTGGTTGCCGACTGGCTGCATGGTAATGGAATTGATTATAACCCCGACCTTGATCAGATCATCATCAGTTCGCGCACATTTAGCGAGTTTTTTATGATAGATCACAGCACCACCACAGCTCAGGCTGCTTCACATAGTGGCGGAAAATATGGGAAAGGAGGGGATCTTCTATATCGCTGGGGAAACCCTGAAGCATATGGCAGGGGAGACAGTACCCATCAAAAGTTGTATTTTCAGCACAATGCCAATTGGATAAAAAGTGGAAACCCCGGTGCCGGAAATATTATTGTGTTTAATAATGGCACCGGAAGACCTGGGGGGGATTTTTCCAGCGTGGACGAAATAAAACCACCCCAAGATAGTGCAGGGTTTTATTCAAGCCCGGGTGGCGGATTTTACGGCCCTTTACAAACAGTTTTCACATTTAAGCCGGCTCCACAGGATAGTTTTTACTCAGCGTTTATTGGCGGAATGCAGCGTTTATCAAATGGCAATACTCTTGTTTGCGAGGGAATCCAGGGACACCTGATGGAGACAGATACTGCCGGAAATATCGTGTGGGATTATATCAGCCCGGTTTCAGGCACCGGGGTGGTTTCTCAAGGTGTTACCCCTTTAAATAACAATGTGTTCCGTTCTTATAAATATCCATTAACTTATCCTGCATTTGCAGGCAAGATGCTCACCCCACAGGGTTATATTGAACTCAATCCGGGCAATTATAATTGTGTATTGTTCGATTCTTTGTTTACCTCCATCCCACAAATTCATCAACCTGTTTCTGCCCGCATTTATCCCAATCCGGCAAGTAATATGTTAACCATAAAGTTGTCAGAACCTGCCGGAACAAACCAGATTTGTATTTATAATTATGCGGGTTCTCTTGTACATCAAAGGGAGTATCATTCAGGTGTAAACACTGGCATCGACATCAGCCACCTGCCGGAGGGCATTTATTATGTTCTTATCAGCAATAATAAGGAGGTAATATCTCTGCCATTTCAATGTATCAGGTAAAATAACAGCTGTTTGATTATCGTAACTATTCTTTAATAAATTAATAACCCTTTTTAATGGTTAAGGAAAACTGACTGCCTTAAAATTGAAGGTAATTTATTCATCACCTAAACAATTAAAACTATGACAACACAGGAAGTAGCAGCAAGATTCAGCGAGCTTGCTAAAGAAGGAAACTGGACAGAAATTCAAAATGAGCTGTTTGCAATGAGGCTGTAAGTATTGAACCTCCTCACGCACAAGGCTTGGAATCAGTGGAGGGCAAAGAAGCTATCCGCGAAAAAGGAGAGCGTTTTAGTGAAATGGTAGAAGAGGTACATGAGGCTTATACCACGGAGCCTGTTGTTGGTGGCAATCATTTTTCCGTTGGTATGGGAATGGATCTTACCATGAAAGGTGCCGGAAGAACCCGGTTAGATGAGGTGGCTTTGTATGAGGTAAAAGAAGGTAAGATTATTAAAGAACAGTTTTTTTATTAGGAATAAGAGCCATGTTTTTTAGTAACAAAAGCCACCGGATATCAAGTATCAGGTGGCTTTGTTAATTAAGGTATTTAGTATTGCGCTGGCCGTCCAAGTTCTTTTAAGCGATTTACGTGTGAACGCAATGCCTCACCCAAATATGGTTTTACATGATAGGGTACACCAAACTCAGCAGCTGTTTGAGCTACAATAGAAGCTATGGTGCGGTAATGCACATGGCAAATATTGGGAAACAAATGATGTACCACCTGAAAATTAAGGCCGCCTGCGTACCAGTTTAATATTTTGTTGTTTACGGCAAAATCAGAAGTAGTAAGCAATTGATGTATGGCCCAGTCGTTTCCCGTAACGATATGTTTATTGTCTTCCGATTGTGTGGTTCCCTCTGCTATATGCGCCATCTGAAACACCAGACTTAAAATAAATCCGGCTATCAGGTGCATCAGTAAAAAACTGGCTATAATCTGATACCAATGATACTCAAGAAAAAACAAGGGCAAACCAAGCATCACCAGCAGGTAAATCAGTTTTACCAAAAGAGCTTTAAATAACTCAAGTTTGGGATGACTGCTGTATTTTTGGGTAATACCTGATTGGTTGTATCCCACAAGCTGACTGATATCGCCAAACAACATAGAGAGGGTCATGAGGCCGTATAAAAAGAAAGCGTAAATATGCTGAAACCTGTGTATAGGGTGCAAGGGTGTGTATTCACACAGGCGTATAATCCATCTGGTTTGAATGTCTTCATCCAATCCTTTGATATTGGTATAAGCATGGTGGTGTATATTGTGTTGTATTTTCCAGTTAAACACATTGCTGCCTATTAAATACATGCTCCATCCGGTTAGCCTGTTAATCCATTTTTTAGAAGAATAAGCGCCATGCAGGCCGTCATGCATAATACACATGCCAATTCCGGCTTTTCCTATTCCCATTAGTGCTACAAAAAACAAGGCAAGCCATGCCGGTATTGGTAAACAAAAAAGCAATACAAAAGGCAGCAGGTAAAGGGTAAGCATGGTTATTGTTTTTGTAACCATGACCATATTGCATTTGGTGGAGATATGGTTTTCTTTAAAATAAAGATGGACCCTTGTTCTTAGTGTTTTCCAAAACTGTTCTGTTGGTATGGAGGTTTCATCGTTGTTGTTTAACATATCTGGTAAGGTAGGGGCAACCATACTTATCCGGCATCATATGAGTATGTAATTTCTGTTATTAAATTGTAAATGGTTTTACTTAGATAGATTCTTTTTAGCCATACCCGAAAAATGATATAGCTGTGAGATGCAATTAAAAGTTACTTTTGCACTGTTCATTGATGAACCACACATGGCAAAAAAATCAAAAGGCACTACAAAAAAGGCTTTGAAAAAAGTAAAAGCTTCTCCCAAAACCAATGCTGTAAAAGGCGGTAAGGCAGTAATCAAAAAGAAAAAAACAGTTTCAGATAAGAACGCTTCAAAAAAGAAAACCGTAAAGAAAGTTGTTTCCAAAAAAACGGTAGCACCTAAAAAGAAAGCCACTCAACCGGTAAAAAAGGTGGTTAAGGCAATTAAAAAGTTTGTAAAACTTGCTAAAAAAACCGTTCCGGCAAAAAAGGTGGCAACTAAAAAAACAGTTGTTCCCGCAAAGAAAAAAGCAAAGTCGGCTAACAAAACCACGGGCAAAAAAGTAGTCACTGCCATAAAAAAATTAATTAAACCACTTAAAAAGGCGGTAGCTACTAAACCTGCCGGGCCTGTTAAAAAAGTGGTTAAGACTCCTAAAAAAGCAACTATAAAAAAGGTAGCAGCAAAACCAATCGCTCCTAAACAAGCCCCTATAAAAAACAAGAAAAAAAAACCGGTTGAAACAAAGGTGAAAAACATACCGGCTCCGGTTGAGGCCATTACTTCGCCTATAGCTGCTGAATCACCTGTTGAAGAACAAACAGAGTTTGGCGTAAAACTGATTCATGTTGGTGTTAACCTGGTTGGTGTTATTAAAGCAGTAAGGGAAATTACCGGACTTGGTTTGAAAGAAAGCAAAGCAGCGGTGAGCAATGCACCAGTCATTATTCGTTCTGGATTTTCAAAAGTGGATGCGGAAAATGCGGTATTGAAGCTCCGGCATAGTGGTGCAACTGCAGAGCTAATTTGATTACTTCTATCGTTTTATTGCACCAGTTAGCCATTGGGTACCTCTTGTGCTAAATGCTGCTACTTATTTTCTGATCTGCATTCACCATAGCGTGTAATGTTCATACCCATCAATCACCTTAAACAGGTATTTTATCGGATCACGGTTTTCTGTGATGTTTCATCTTTAGCTGATAGGTTTCTTTGTAGTGTGCTGGCTTCATCCTAATTTAGCACAACCCTTAACCTAAAAAGCAAAACCTATGAACCCATCAGATACCTTTCAACAGGCTTTCGGAGCGCTGTTTACTGCTTACACTGGCCCAATGGGACCTCCGCAGCCAGGCGCCAATCCGGGAATTGGTAAACTGGTGGCCAAAGCAGCAGCAGCAGAGGCTGGTGTTGATGCCCCTTTTTTGTATATCTATGGATCAGGGCAGGCTTTTTTTTCTGCAAACAATTCCTTCACGCAAACATATCAACCTCCTGTAACCAGTGGCGGATTTGCCAGTGGAATGGTAGAACTTGCTGCCGTTTCGCATCTCGGGCCTGCCATTGCCTCCCTGGTAAGGATGTATCAATACGGCACATCAGCAGATCGTTCAGCAGCATTGGCTCAGGTAGCGGTATTGCAGCAACTGGTGGCAAAAGCACAATTGTGCAATACCACCGATAACTGGAAAAACCTGAACCCCGTTTTTGATTCGTATGCGGTTCCGCTGAAAAAAATGATAGATGCCGGATTAAAGGCGGTAAGTAATTACCTTGATAAAATAAACTCCGATAACAGCCTGCTCACATTCGAACACTTAAGGGATGAGTTATTGGACGGATCACCCAAACCTTTTAACCATGTAATGATAGCCACTTTTGCCCTTGCCAATCTGGCCGATCATTTTCAGGGAATAAGCTGGCTAAACGAGGTTATGCCCGATACCGCTCAAATCCCTCAATTGGCCGTATTGATTTCTGGTTCATCAGGCCGCGCCTCAGCAGGACTCACTTCGGAAACCAACCCTTCATACCAACGTTTAGAAGCATGGGCAAACAGCAAAGGATATTCCATAAAAAACCGGATGTTTATTATTCCTTCGGGCCCCTCTTTTAGTTTGCAGCCATCACCATCTTCTGCACCGGCCAACCTCATTAACTGGCCATCTGTTGAAACAAGTGCACGTAACCTTTGGTGGCAAACCCAGGTTGCCATTCACCTGAGTGAACCGATGTTTAAGAACTATCCATCGAACGCAGAAACACTCACTCCATCATCGGTTTTTAATGAGCCCAATCCTCCATTATCTGAATTTATTACACATGTAAAATATGCATTGGGCAATTCCACTCAGGAGTTAGCCAGTTGTACTTCCGGATTTATGCTGCGCCAGTTGCTTAAAAACAATAACAACCCCACCGGACTTTGGATTCCGGGTTTGGAAGACTAATCATTTACATTATTGCGGTTATTACCTATATGAACGGGGAAATACTGCCTGTTTGTTTTAACAGGTATGGGGATACCTGTACCTGTTTTTCATTTTATGGATGAACAGTTTTTATACCTCCTCCCTGAAAACCGGTATTTTATTTTTTCACCAATGGTAGTGATGTTTCCGGAGTGTTGCAGGGTGTCCTTTGTTAGCAATAAACCTTTAGCGGGTTTATTGCAACGGAGTAGCCGAAAACCGTTTAAGAGTAGGCACTAACATAAAAACCAATATTATGAAAAAGGAACAAGCCCCACCATTTATTACCTGCAGCGATCCCTGTTTGTCTCAGTGGCAATCTGCTGTTTCCAGTTATGTGCACAAACAACTGCTAAAAAACAACCCCAAACTCAGTATCAATTCGCATGAGGTACGTATGCACCCCATGGTACAGGCAACAAATATTCATGTAAGGGAGTTTAACCGCGGTAAAAAAATTGACACCCCATCTAAAGCAGATTTTAAAGGCAAATCTGCCGCTCAAATTCATGAAGATCATCACCTGCACAGTTATTTATCTCAGCAATATTTTGAAGCTGCAGTAACGCAACGTGTGCAGAACAATATTATTCCGGATGTAGGTCTTCCATACAGCGACAGTGATCTTTCCCAGTGGGCTGCATCGGCAACAGAGTACGGACTTTTTCATAGCCTGATTGCTCCAGATCAGGTTTATTACGACTGGAGTTTACCCACCCAGGGGAGTAATATTGGCGGAAATGGTGATATTAATTTCGGGGTGATAGATTGGGTACTTCCGGCTAATGCAAAGGTTGTAATACTTGGTGATTACGGAACAGGAGAAGCAGATGCCATAGCCATGTTAAGTACATTGCTTAGTACCATCAATCCGGATTGTATCATCCATATTGGAGATATTTATTATGCCGGAATGGATACCGAATGCCAATCAGCCATTGTAAATGTGTTTCAGAATGCGTTTAATAACTATGGTAAAACAGTTCCGGTTTTTTCCATACCGGGAAATCATGAATACATGGGAGGCATTATGGGGCAGGGTGCCGGCAGTGGTTTTTATACCTATGTATTGCCGCTAAATAATTTACCCCCTTTGTCTCCTGGTACCACACCCATCCCGGCCGGATGTACCCAACAGGCAAGTTATTTCTGCCTGCGCACTGCCGACAGTACCTGGCAATTTTTAGGCATGGATACCGGCTTTTATTCGGTGCCATGGGTAAAACCGGAACTAGGCCCGCCACTTCACCCTTCTGAAGTAACATGGTTGCAGGATAAACTTGAAAATTTTGGAGGCAACACCATTATGTTATCCCATCACCAGTTGTTTTCTGCCAATGCTACTATAAATGGTACAAGTGTTACCAATCTTATTCCTCCGGCATTTTATGTGCAGCCTGGCAGCGATTACCTCAATGATTTTCTGTTGAGCTATTTCCGTCCGTTTTTTAATAAAATCAGTGCATGGTTTTGGGGGCATGAGCATGCGCTCGGTATTTTTCAGGATGGTTTATATGGTTTATCAAAAGGCCGACTTGTAGGAAACAGTGGCTATGAAGAAGAAACAAGCCAGGATCCTTTTACAGTAAACAACCCGCTCACTCCATATTCTACTGCAGTACCCATGCCGGCTGTAGGCAGCACATCCGTTACATGGCCTTACCCGGCAGGTATTACAAGTACTACCAATAACTGGATCAATCATACTTTTGCGGTTATAGATTTCAGCAACACTGCTTCTCCGCAGGTAAATTATTATGATTATCCGGTATGGGTTTTTGGCTCATCACAACCATCAACCACACCTGCCCTTAATCCTCCAATTGCTGCTGAAAACCTTTATACCTCCAATCCTTATTTTACGGGAGGATGGAACACCGGATTGCCCGGCACGGGTTTATATAACCTAAGCAATATCGTAATGGGTACCAACAATATCATTTATGCAAGTGCCAATGGTACCATATTCGCCATGGATCCTGTTACAGGAAATATTCTGAACGGAAATGGCAATGGTGTACCTATCCAAAATGAATCGAGTGAATTGAGGCTGGTTGTGGCAAACAATATGCTTTATGCCTGCAGCGCAAGGGGATATGTATATGCCCTTTCTCTTGATACCAGCACATCGCTTCTTTGGACATGCGACCTCCCTCAAAGTGGTACCACCAATATTATTTATGGAGGCAATTCCCTTTATGCAGGTTTCCATGGTGATGCTGCTATGCTTGACCCCAATACCGGAACTATGATAGGAGACAGGGTTAATCTTTCAAATGCTGATGGTGAAGTAAGATTGGCTATGGATGGTGATACCTTGTATGCTGGTGTTGATGGAAACTTTTTTGTATTTGAGCCCGGCAATTTTCAAAACCCATCAAAAACGGTAGTGGTAAGCCCGGATTCGTTGGTAAATCTGCTGGCCGTAAACGGATACCTTTACGCTGGTGTAAATGGAACTGTTTATTGTTATGATGGTAATCAAAACCTGGTAAGCCAGAATAACCTTGTTAACGGAAGCAGTGAGGTGAGACTTGCCAGCGATGGAAATAACCTTTATGCAGGAACAAATGGTTATCTGATTTCCCTTAACCTTGTCTCGCTTGCCAATAACAGCAACTGGAGCAATTCTGTTATTGAGCTTCCGGAAAGCCAAAGCATTTTAGATAATAACCTACGTATGATTTGCAATAACGGATACATTTTTATTGGTTGTTTCGGCAACCTGTTTAAAGTTGATGCATCCAACGGAACCCTTTACCCGGGGGTACTTAACCATGGCTATGAAATTCCCATTGTTTTAAACGGAAACGGAATTTGCGCCATTTTTACCGGTAATAACTTTATTCAAAATTATTTAGCGGATAATGCTTATCCCGGCAGCTGGGTTTCTTTTGTGAGCTGTGTAAGTCAGGATACATTAACCTGATCAGGTAAATAGATTTCAACCACACCAGCCGCCAGCTAATTTCTGTAAACCATAACAGAAATTGCTGGCGTTTTTTTTTAAAGTATGCTCAAAAAAAATTGCGTAGTTAAATAACTACACATATATTCGTAGCCAAATAGCTACATAATGAATTTAAGAAGAGATGTTTTTCAGGCCATAGCAGATCCCACCAGAAGAGCCATACTGATGCTGGTAGCCTCACAATCCATGACAGCCGGTTCCATTGCAGCCAATTTTGATACAGCCCGGCCAACCGTTTCCAAACACCTGCAAATTCTCACCGAGTGCGAGTTGCTTCAACAGGAGCAGAGTGGAAGAGAAATGTTGTATCACCTCAACCCACAAAAAATGAAAGAAATAGCCGACTTTATTGACCCCTTCCGCAATATGTGGGATAACCGGTTTAATAAACTGGAGTCGGTAATGAAAAACTATAAAGCAGGCAAAGGCACTAATAAAAAGTAACACAATGGAACGCAAAACACAAATTAAAGCAGAAGAGGGCAGGCAGGAACTGGTAGTTACAAGGGAGTTTAATTTACCCCTCGATTTATTGTTTAAAGCATATGAAGAACCAGAACTGATAGAGCAGTGGATGGGTACCAAAGTGCTTAAGCTGGAAAACAAAAAACATGGCAGCTACCGGTTTGAAACCACTGATCCCAAAGGAAACAAGCATTTGTTTACCGGGGTAATTCATGAGTTTATTCCGAACCGGCAAATTATACGCACATTTGAAATGGAGCATACCCCGTTTCCCGTGCAGCTTGAGTTTTTGGAGTTTGAACAACTTACTCCAGAAACAAGTAAACTTACCATGCATATGGTATTTAAATCGGTAGCGCACCGGGACCAGTTGATGCAGTTGCCATTTGCTCAGGGAATAAATATGGCACATAACCGGTTGGAAGAAACAGTTAGCAAACTAAAATAAACATGATATGAAAAAGCGAAACAAAATTATTTATTGGATTGCCACCCTTTGGCTTTCCCTAGGTATGGTATCAACCGGAATAGTACAGGTATTGGGTATAAAAGAAGAAGTAGCTTTTATATTAAATCTGGGATATCCGGAATATTTACTCACCCTGCTGGGACTTAGCAAGCTGATGGGTGTGGTGGCTATTCTTATACCAAAATTTCCAAAGGTAAAAGAATGGGCTTATGCCGGTTTCACCTTTACCATGGCCGGAGCCTTGTATTCGCACCTGGTAAAAGGAAATCCGGTTACAGATATATTGCCGGTGATATTATTGCTTACCCTTATTTTCGTATCCTGGTATTTCAGGCCGGTTGGCAGAAAAACCGTTGGTACCGTAACTGAATAATTAAATAACCTATGAACCCCGGAGTTGATCATTATTTGGCCGAAGGATGCGGCAGATGTGCATTGGGCGGTACCCCAGATTGCAAGGTACACAAATGGACAAACGAGTTGAAACAGTTAAGAGTGCTGTTGCTGGAATGTGGACTTACTGAGGAAATAAAATGGAGTATGCCTGTATATACCCACCAGAAAAACAATATTGTGATGCTGGCTGCATTTAAAGAATTTGTTTCCATAAGCTTTTTTAAAGGCAGTTTATTAAAAGATACCAAAGGTATATTGGAAAAAGCAGGAGAAAACTCACAGGTGGCACGCCTCATCCGTTTTACCAATTTACGTGATATTACTAAATTGGCTCCAGTTATTAAAACACATATTTACGAAGCCATAGAGATAGAAAAGGCAGGATTAAAGGTACCCCGTAAACAGGCATCAGAATGGGATATCCCCGAAGAGTTTAAACAAAAGATGCAGGCCATTCCCGCATTAAAAAAAGCATTCGAGGCACTAACCCCGGGCCGCCAAAGGGGATACCTCATATTTTTCTCTGCACCCAAACAAAGCAAAACCCGCGAAGCCCGAATTGAGAAATGTATGGAGCAAATACTGATGGGGAAGGGGATGCAGGATTAAAAGGACTATTCGATAAACAGGTCAGTATTTGCAAGGAATAGTGGTGAATAGTCCGGCTTTGTAAGGAGAATAAAATTTGAAATTCTTAGCCAAAATCTGCATTTTTTTACGCCTGAGCAATTGTATTACTAAAAGCATAAAGAAGTATAGAACCCGAAAAGAATAATTCTTTGTGCAACTAAACTCCCAATTCTCCAACAGCTGTTGGAGAATTGTACATGAAGTATAAAAGCCGTAAACCCTCCATAAACACAGGGTTTTTCACTCCAAATGGTACTAAGCAGTTTTGGTTATTTATCATGCGCAGAACCAATTAATCCGTCTGTATAAGCTCTTCCTGTTTTTAAAATATAATGATAAAGTACCTTGCCAAATGCAGCTGCACAAAAGGTACCGCAAACAAATACCCCAATTCTCCAACAGCTGTTGGAGAATTGCACCTGAAGTATAAAAGCCGTAAACCCTCCATAAACACAGGGTTTTTCACACCAAATGGTACGAAAGCAGTTCCGCTAATTTATTATATGCAGAACCAATACGAATGTACTTCTTTTAACTACGGATTGTTTTAACTCCAGACTGGTTACAGCATATGGTGCTTCCTTAGCTTCCTGCACACTGATGAATCTTCCGGTATCAACTCTTCCTGTTTTTTAATATATTGCAGAAAGCGCCTGCAACAGGTAACTGTAGATAGGCTGCTGCATGTAAGTACCACAATTCTCCAACAGCTGTTGGAGAATTAGAAACAAGTTAAAATTGATGCTAACATAAAACTCCAACAACTGTTGGAGAATTGAAAAAAAAACTATGAAAAAACCTGTAAAAGATACGTATAAGAGCTTTCTGAAAGAGGTAAAAGATCAGATAGCCGGTGCAAGGGTTCATGCTGCAAAAAACCTTAATGAAGAACTTATCCGATTGAATTACGACTTGGGAAAACTCATTGTAGAAAAACAAAAGAAGAACAATTGGGGCGATAATATTGTAGAACAACTATCCAAAGACCTGACCAAACATTTAGGTGGAGCAGAAGGCTATTCTGTTCAAAATCTCTGGTATATGAGACAATTTTACCTGGAATACACCGGGAGGCGGGCTATGTTAGCTGTGGCGGGGCAAATACCTTGGGGGCAAAACATAGTTATTATGTCAAAACTTAAAGATGTAAAAGCCCGGACTTATTACCTGCAGGCAACAGCACAGATGGGCTGGAGTAGAAACGTATTGTTGAACCAGATAAAAGCCAGGGCCTATGAGCGGCAGTTGAAAGAAAAGAAACAGCATAATTTCAAACTGGCATTACCTGTTCATATAGCAGAACAGGCTGAAGAAGCTCTAAAGAGTAATTACTATCTTGATTTTTTGGGCATAAATAAACCTGTTCTTGAGCGTCAACTGGAGAATAAGATGGTGGAAAAAATCAGGAGGGTTATTCTGGAGTTGGGTTATGGCTTTGCATTTATAGGAAACCAACACAAACTAAGCTTAGGCAGAAAAGATTATTTTGTAGACCTCTTATTTTTTCATCGCACACTAAAATGCCTGGTAGCTATCGACCTTAAAATTGGGGAATTTCAGCCGGAATATGCCGGAAAAATGAACTTTTACCTGAACCTGCTTGACGAGAAGGAAAAGCAATCCGGAGAAAACCCATCCATAGGAATTATACTTTGCGCGGATAAAGACAATATAGAGGTAGAATTCGCTTTAAAAGGAATTGATAAACCAATAGGTGTTTCAGAATACCAGCTTACCAAAAAACTGCCCAAACAACTAAAGGGCGAATTACCGAACCCCAAAGAACTGGAAGCTAAAATCAAATCCAAATTATAGGGTTAGGGCGTGTTGTTTAAGGAATATAGATATGGCCAAAACCATATCATAAATCCGTAAGCCTGAAGGTGTATTTTTAAGCTGCAAAAAACCATAAACCTAGCTCAAACCCGGTTATTCAATTATACTCTTTTGCCTCATAATTAATATTATGTTAAATAGCATATAAATGAAATACAGGAATTTATCCTCATTACGCTGCTGGTTCTCTCCCTTTGTTCTAATCTGTAACAAAAATTAAGGGAGCCTTTTGAGCTCCCTTAATCCTCTATCTTTTGTTGTTTATTGCAACCTATTCCAGTTCCTTCTTTTTCTTCGACATTTCAATACTCTTTTTCTCATCGCCCAAATTTCTGTATACGTTTAATAAACTCACCACAACACTATACTGGGTTTCCTTTTTGTACTTCTTTTTGCTGTCATCATCTTCAGGCATCTGATCGGCCAAATCCATGGCTTTATTTAAATAGTCAAGCGCTATTTTCAGGATATCTTCCTGTTCTTTTTTAAGTGCATCGTATTTTTTCTGATAATCGGCCGTGCCATATACCAGTGCATTCATTTTCTCCACCAGTTCCGTGGTTTTATTGTTATACAATGCACCCAGGTTATAATAAGCATCCAGGTAATCGGCATTAATGCTTATTACCTTTTTGTAATCCGTTTCGGCTTTTGCCACATACCCTTTACCCAGTTTATTTAATGAATCGCTAAGCAAAACATAACTTTTTGCAGCTTTATCCAGTTTGGCTTTATTGGCCGGAACTTTTTCCGCCTTGGCCTTGCTGCTAATTTTTGCAGCCGTATCAGCGGCATATTTAGCCCTTTTCACCAGGTCCTTATTTACCATATCGTACATGGCACCACGGTTAAACAGGTATAATATGTTTTCCGGATCAGCTTCTAAAGCCTCGTTATATTTTGACAATAAAAACTCCGTTTTCCCCTGAGCCTGATAAATAACCAGTTCCTGATTAATCAGGTCTTTTTCGCCATTAAACTTACCCTTACCTGTTTCTATAATGGAAATAGCACTTGCGGTATCGCCCTCTCTCATATGTATATCAGATAACAGGAGGTAAATCACATGGTCATTGTAATTCATCTCCACCAGCTTATTCAGGTTTTTCTTGGCTTCTGCATAGTTTTTATTATTTAAAGCCAAACCAGCCATCGAGTAGATAATGGCCTTCTCATTTATATTGTTTTTGGTGAGGTCCTTATTCTTGTCGTAAGGAAAAATATCAATTACATATTGGAAAAACTTGGCTGTATTGGCCACATCGTTTTTTGCATAATATTCAAGGGCCTTATTATAGGCAGCAAATCCACTGTTTACAATAGCATAGCTGCAATAGTACTCATAACGTTTTTTGGTATCGGTATCGAGGCATTTTTTGCAACCTACCACAAACTTTTCTACAATATCCTTATCCAGTGACTCATAAGCCGGGTTGCGATAAAGGGTATCATAAATCTGGGCATAATAGAACCACATTTTAGGGTCTGATTTGGTTTCATCATGTTCGGCTGCCGCATCAATCGATTTTTTGGCATCTTCCATTTCCACATTACGGAAATAGATGGCTGCACTTTCTACATTGCTCTTTTGCGCGTAAGCCGCTACGCCCGGTAAAAGGCTCAACATCAATAAGAATCTCTTCATCTTGGTTGGAATTATTAGTTGTTTTGAAGCACAAACGTAAGTCAAAATTATCAATATGGAAAGTTGCTTATTAAAGGCCCGTATATTTCTAAGTACAAACAGATACAAGCACCTGGCCATATAAACATATCCAACCCCTACAACGTTTCTTATGGGTTTCTATGTTATGTTTTCATTAACATGTCCATTTATTTTACCTGATGCTGATATTCGTTGAAATTTAATATGCGCCTGCCCGCCTATTCTCTTAAATTTGTTACCGCAATAAATGATAAAAGAAGTAAAAGGATACCTGTTTAAAGACCGTGATATTAGCTGGATGCTGTTTAATGAGCGGGTATTACAGGAGGCAGAAAGTGCAGATACCCCATTGCTGGAACGCCTTAAATTTCTGGCCATTTTTTCATCCAATAATGATGAGTTTTTTAGGGTGCGTGTGGCGGCCTTGCGCAGGCTGCAGTTACTTAGCAGAAACAAACCGGCCGGAGAGTTTCAGTTTCCTCCTGATATTATTCTTGGTGAGATACAACGGCTTGCACTGGTTCAACAGGAACGGTTTAACCGAGCCTTTAACCAGATTATTAAAGCATTAGCCCATAACAATATTCATATTTTAAATGAAAACCAGCTCAATGCCGATCAGAAAAAATATGTAGAAGAGTTTTTTAAGAAAGACATTCTCCCCTATATATTTCCGGTTATTCTGGATGATATAAAAAATATCCCCCACCTTAAAGACAAGTCCATTTACCTAGCCATCAGAATGAGCAGCACAGAAATGGATATATCTCCCAAACATGCCATCATAGAAATACCTTCTCCCCAACTTCCAAGGTTTTACGTTCTGCCAAAAACTGACGATAAAACCAATATTATGTTTATTGATGATGTGATCAGAAGTTCTTTGAGTATGATCTTTTCCATCTTTAATTTCAACCGGTTTGAGGCTTATACCATTAAATTAACACGTGATGCGGAATTTACTATAGATGAAGGAGATAACTACAGAGAAAATATACTGGAAAAATTACAGCGCAGCCTTAAACAGCGCTCTATAGGAAAGCCTACCCGCTTTGTTTACGATAACGGTATTCCGCGTAATATGCTGGAGTTGCTTACAGAAAAACTGCAGTTAAAAAATGTGAGTTTAATTCCCGGTGGGCGCTACCACAATTTCAAGGACTTTATGGATTTTCCTAAGCTCAATAAGGAAGAGTACCATCACCCAATGTGGCCTCCAATTCCGCACCCCGATCTGGATATTTCAAAAACGATATTTGAAAGTATTAGCCGCAGGGATTTTATGCTGCACCACCCCTACCAGAGTTTTGATTACCTGATAAGGATGCTGCGCGAGGCGGCTATTGATCCAAATGTGCAGGCCATTAAAATTACCTTATACCGCGTGGCCAAACACTCCAATGTGGTAAACGCATTGATTAATGCCATTAAAAATGGTAAAAAGGTTACCGTTTTAATGGAGTTGCAGGCCCGTTTTGATGAAGAAGCGAATATTTACTGGACAACCCAGTTGCAGGAGGCCGGAGCCCGTGTACATTTTGGTAAACCCGGGCAAAAAGTTCATTGCAAACTATGCGTTATTTACAGAGAAGAAAACGGGAAGCTGGCCAGGTATGCGCATATGTCAACCGGCAATTATAATGGTGTTACTGCCCGCCTCTATTGCGATCATGGATTATTTACCAAGGATGAAAGATTAACCAACGATCTTGAAAAGCTAATGGATACGCTGTTTCAGAGTCCGCGTAAGCACAGGTTTGAACATTTGCTGGTGGCTCCGGATAATATGGCCAGAAAATTCAGTGAGTTGATAGATAATGAAATATGGAATGCCAGAGCAGGCAAAGAGGCTTATATTATTGCAAAAATGAACAGCCTCATTGATGACCATATTATTAGAAAATTGTATGATGCAAGCCGTGCCGGAGTTAAAATAGATTTAATTGTGAGGGGTATTTGTGGCATTGTACCTGGTATTGCGGGCTTAAGTGAGAATATAAAAATCCGCAGTATTATAGACCGTTACCTGGAGCATGCACGTATTTATATTTTTGCTAATAATGGAAATGAAAAAATATACATGGCCAGTGCCGATTGGATGACCCGCAACCTGCACCACCGCATAGAAAGCGGTTTCCCCATTTATGATGAGTCCATTAAGCAGGAAATAAGAGATATTATTAAGATACAGCTATCAGACAATACCAAAGCCCGCATTATTGATAGTGATTACGATAATAAATATGCTCCCGACACACAAGGCGAAAAGCATAGAGCCCAGTTGGATATTTACAACTATCTTAAACATAAATACAGTAAATAAGTTACTTTTGCAGTGGTAAAACGTGCTGTCGCCAGCCTGTTTATGCAGGCGGGAGGAAAGTCCGGGCAACACAGAGCATCGTGCTACCTAACGGGTAGGATCCTGATTTTATCGGGAGACAGATAGTGCCACAGAAAACAAACTACCACCCTCCGACTTGTTTCGGGAAGTGGAAAAGGTGAAAAGGCGGTGTAAGAGACCACCGGGTTGCCAGTGATGGCAATTGCATGGTAAACCTTACGGGTTGTAAGGCCAAATAGGTCACATTTTACTGGTTTATTCCGGTAATACAGTTGCTCGCTGTAACCTGATGTGATGGGTAGGCTGCTAGATTCCCGTTGTGAAGCGGGAGCCAGATAAATGACAGCTTTGGTGCAGACTTGTTTGCACCTTAGACAGAACCCGGCTTATTGCGTTTTACTAAAAAAACAAAGGGCGTCCCGATATGTATCGGTAACGCCCTTTGCCATTTAAAGAGTAACAGGAAACGATATACGATTAGTATCCTCCGCTATTTTCCGATCTTTCCTGGCGTGGCTTAGCCTGGTTTACCACCAGATTTCTGCCCATAAATTCTTTACCATTCAATTCATTGATGGCATTGTTAGCATCACTATCGCTGGCAAACTCAACGAAGCCGTAACCTTTGCTACGTCTGGTCATTTTGTCTTTAACGATGTTTACTTTTGTTACTTCGCCATAACGAGAGAACAAATCCTTTAGTTCATTGTCGCTGGCTTTCCAATTGAGGTTTCCTACGTAGATATCCATTGTTTGAGAATAAAATTACAATGGCAAATAAAAATATTTAATTGAATATAACTAATTAATTTTTAGAATAGTGTAAATTTTAGTTTTTTTTAAGGATGGAAATAAAACAACAAGACGATGGGCTGAAAGGTGCATTCTATATAGAAGAATCAGGCTCAAGGCTGGCTCAGGTGACTTATGTTTGGGCAGGTACCGACCGTATTATTATAGATCATACGGAGGTGGATCCGGTTTTAAAAGGCAAAAATGCGGGTAAAGAAATGGTATTAAAGGCGGTTGAATTTGCACGGCAAAAGCATATTTATATTATACCCCTCTGCCCTTTTGCACGCAGCGTATTTGATAAAACACCTGAATTGCGGGATGTACTTTAAATAGTTTATACCTCTCTTTCTGACGCAGGGCTGATTGTTTCGGCACTTACCTTTACTTTAAATATACGGTGGTAAACAAAGGTAATGAGGAGTCCGATTAAACAACCAGCTATTACCGCACTTACCCTTTGCCAGGAAGTATCCAGCAGACCCTCCCCGCTTGGGTAAAGCAATATAATGGCAAGTGCTGCCAGCGTAGACTTTGCCGCCTCATTCAGCTTAAACAGGTCGCACAGAAATAAAGCCAGTATCGCACCGGCAATCAGATCAAACGGGGCCGGAACCCTTACCAGCAAAAACAAAACACCCACACCTGCACCCACAAAGTTAGCTTTAATGCGGTTCACAGCCAGTTTCATGGCATCACTACCCTCAGGGGAAAGCACCAGAATCACAGATATGAGGCACCAGGTATAATCAATATACGCTGTAAAACGTGTGATCACATAACTAAGTGCTATCCCAGATATGCATTTAAGGATGTAAATAAAAAGGGTTTGAAATCTGACCGGCATGCGGCAAAAGTAATATTGTTTCTGTATGTCTCTTTCGTTTTAGTTTGAAATTACTTGCACATACAATTAATTTATTTACCTTTGCCACCGCAATATGGAAAGCAAAAAGGCCACACCAAACCTGGATAGGATTAATCCCCGGGAATGTATAAACGGGAAATTGCGCAGGCTTCACCGCATGCTCAATGGGGTATACGAAAACAGTTTTAAACCGTATGGCCTCCAGGGTAGCATGCTGTCTATTTTATTTATTATAGGTAAACGCAAACATATCAATCAGAAAAATGTCGCAGAGATGCTGGTGCTCGACCAATCAACCATGAGCAGAGATTTAAAGAAACTTGTTGCCAGGGGTTGGGTGCAAATAAATAAGGGCGGGGATTCCAGACATTCAGAACTTGAATTAACACAATCCGGGTATGATTTACTGGAGGAAATTATTCCGGTTTGGGAGCAATTACACCACTCCTTTGAATCATTGCTTGGCAAATTCAGCATACAACAAATTGATTCAATCTCTGAAGCCGTAAAGAGTCATATCCCACATTTAAAGAAATAAAAATTTACTATAATACTTGCATATACATTTAATTAATTTAAATCCACTTTATGATGAATCCTCAAATCCCAATGCACGTGGTAATTGTTTTTGCACTTACCACCTTTCTTACCTTATATGGCCTGATATGGGTTGTTAAACAATCCGCAGAAAACCATATTGCTAAAAAAACCAGCTTGGTTTTAGGTTTAGCAACGCTTTGGCTGACATTACAGGCAATATTGGCTTTAAGCGGGTTTTACCTGAATACCACAAGCGTTCCGCCCCGTTTTATTTTGGCCGTATTGCCTCCCCTGTTGTTCATTCTTTGGTTGTTTATTTCCCAAAAGGGTAAAACATTTATTGACGGGCTTCCTCTGGGTAAACTGTTGCTGGTTAATACGGTAAGGGTGCCTGTAGAAATTACCCTTTTCTGGTTGTTTTTAAGCGGACAAATTCCGGAGATAATGACCTTTGAAGGCAGAAATTTTGATATTCTGGTTGGATTTACTGCCCCGTTTATCTACTATTTTGGTTTTGTAAAAAACAAACTCAGCAAACGTTTCCTGCTTATCTGGAACGTTGTTTCTCTTGGCATACTGCTTAATATTGTTGGTACTGCTATACTGGCTGCCCCAACTCCTTTTCAGCAAATAGCATTTGAACAACCAAATATGGGGGTTTTCTATTTTCCTTTTATATGGCTTCCCTGTTTTATAGTGCCCTATTGTTTGTTCAGTCACCTGGTAGCCATCAGGCAACTAACAAGATAATGCTTTAAAACCCATCAAATAAAAAGCCCCGTTCGGATAGAGCGGGGCTTTTATTATTTTAAACTGTTCTATTTATTCAATAACCGGTGTATCATCTGTTGTTGGCGGCACTTCCGGTGTTTCGGCAGTTCCTGTTGCATCAGTATTTTCGCCATCAATTATCATATCGTCTTCAAGAACTTCGATATAATCAATTTTAGCAATGGATGCAATTTCGTCTCCATCATCCAGATTAATTAGTCTTACTCCCTGGGTAACACGTCCAAGCACCCTCAGTTCGCTAATGGCCATACGTATGGTGATTCCCTTCTTGGTCATAATCATCACATCGTTGGTATCATCAACTTCTTTAATGGCAATTAGTTTACCTGTTTTATCGGTAATATTCATGGCCATTACACCCTTGCCACCCCGGTTGGTAATGCGGTAATCTTCCACTTCACTTCGTTTACCCATACCATTTTCTGCAACCACCAATACATTGGTTTTCTTGGCATCTTCAATGGCAATCATTCCCAATACCTTATCATCACCCTCCAGCCTGATGGCTCTTACTCCAGTAGCGGTTCTGCCCATTGGCCTTACGGTACTTTCGTTAAAACGGATGGCTTTACCGGCAGTGCTTGCAATAATCATTTCGCAGGTACCATTGGTAAGACGAGCCTCTACCAGCATATCTCCTTCTCTTACGTTTATGGCATTTACACCATTTGCACGTGGGCGGGAATATGCTTCTAAAGTGGTTTTTTTAATGGTTCCCTGCTCGGTACACATTACCACAAAATTATTATTCAGGTATTCTTCATCCTTCAGGTTTTTCACATTCAGATAAGCCATTACCTTATCATCGGCAGTAATATTAATCAGGTTTTGAATAGCGCGGCCTTTGGATGTTTTTTCGCCTTCAGGTATTTCCCATACTTTTAACCAGAAACATTTGCCCTGGTTGGTAAAGAACATGAGGTAATTATGATTGGTTGCCATGAACACATGCTCCACAAAATCCTCATCACGTTTAGATACCCCACGGGAACCACGTCCGCCACGGTTTTGTGTGCGGTATTCAGAAAGAAGCGTACGTTTTACATAACCCAGGTGCGATATGGTAATTACCACCTCATCATCAGGGATCAGATCTTCCATGCTCATTTCATCACCGCTCATGATGATCTCTGTTCTGCGAGCATCGCCATATTTGGCCTTCATTTCAGCCAACTCGTCCTTAATAATTTGCATCCTCAATCCTTCATCAGCCAATACCGATTTCAGGTAATCAATCAGTTTCATTAACTCGGCATACTCATCTTTAATCTTATCGCGCTCCAATCCGGTTAATTTCTGCAAACGCATATCCAGAATAGCCTTGGCCTGAATTTCACTCAGTTTAAACTGTTCCATCAAACCGTTTCTGGCATCTTCAACCGTTTTCGAAGCACGGATTAATGAGATAACAGCATCCAGGTTATCCAGGGCAATTAATAAACCCTCCAGAATATGTGCTTTCTTTTGTGCGTCTTCCAGTTCATACTGGGTTCTGCGTATTACCACCTCATGCCTGTGCTCAACAAAATATTTAATCTGGTCTCTTAGATTAAGCATTTCCGGGCGTCCTTTAACAAGAGCCACATTGTTTACACTGAAGGAGGTTTGAAGGGTAGTATATTTATAAAGCAGGTTAAGCACCACATTAGGCACGGCATCACGCTTTAAATCATATACTATACGCATTCCATCCCTGTCCGACTCATCACGGATATCGCTGATACCTTCTATGACCTTCTCATTAATAAGTTCGGCAGTACGTTCTATCAGTTGGGCTTTATTTACCTGATATGGTATTTCATTTACAATAATTTGTTCCTTGCCTGTTTTGGAAGTTTCGAAAATGGCTTTACCACGCATCATAATCCTTCCGCGGCCAGTTTCCAAAGCTTCTTTTACCCCCTGATATCCGTAGATAATTCCTCCGGTTGGAAAATCGGGTGCCTTTACGTGGCGCATCAGTTCAGCAATCTCTATATCCTTGTTATCTATATAGGCAACAGTACCATCAATTACTTCCGACAAATTATGCGGTGCCATATTGGTGGCCATACCTACGGCAATACCTGATGCTCCGTTTACCAAAAGGTTAGGAATTTTAGCAGGCAGTACGGTAGGCTCTGTTAAACTATCATCAAAATTCGGACGAAAATCAACCGTATTTTTATCAATATCTACCAGCAGTTCCTCTGCCAGTTTGCGCAGCCTTGCTTCGGTATAACGCATTGCTGCAGGTGGATCACCATCAATAGAACCAAAGTTACCCTGGCCATCAACCAGCGGATAACGTACATTCCAGTCCTGAGCCAAACGCACCATGGCGTCATAAACAGAACCATCGCCATGCGGATGGTACTTACCTAAAACCTCACCCACAATACGGGCCGATTTTTTGTGGGGACGGTTGGATGCCAGACCTAATTCGGTCATTCCATAAAGCACCCTGCGGTGAACGGGTTTTAAACCATCGCGAACATCTGGTAATGCGCGGGAAACAATAACCGACATCGAATAATCGATATAAGCGGTTTTCATTTCATCTTCAATGTTAATTGGGATAATTCTGTCTTCTGCCATTCTTTCGTTGATTTTGTAGCGATTTAAGGCCTTTTCAGGCTACGCGTTTTAAAGCAATGCAAGATATGTTATAAGCAAGCTTTGCACATCATTTATGTATTAAAAATACCCACATTATTGCCTGTTTTTGTGGATAAGGATAACAAAAAAAGCAGGCCATTGAACGGCCTGCTTTTAAAGGTGTATAAAAAGGTAAAATGAGTGGTTAATTATTGTTTTACCACCCTGATGTTTTTCACTTCACCGTTTTGGATAAGTTGTACAAAATAGATACCTGCTTTAATACCTGATTCATTCACATCGATGGTATTGCTGCCCTGTACCGGAGTGATCTGACGGCTTGATACCATACGCCCGAAGGCATCCATCAGTTGTACTTCCATGGTTTGGGTATGAGGGGTTACAAACTGAACACTCAGGTGCGCATCAAACGGATTTGGTGATACCGATACCACTTCCAGTTGTGCTACCTTCTCA
>JBPXJS010000003.1:0-2287 GCA_051715425.1 Bacteroidota bacterium
TCCGGGAGCAGTGGCATTGGATAACCTGGGCAATAATATCAGCAGCCAGGTTGTAAAACTGGGCACGCTTGACAACCAGCAGTTGGGTTATTACAGCCTTATCTACCGCATTACAGATGCCTTTGGATTTATGGCACAAAAGGTAAGGGTGGTTGAGGTAAAAGATACTGTGAAACCAACCATTGGCATCATAGGAGGAACGTCTACCATAGAGCATCAAATCGGTTTATTTTATGACGATGGCCAATACATAGATGTAACAGATAATTACTGGAAAAACATTGTACCAACACGTTCAGGAACCATCAATGTAAATGTACCGGGCACCTACAATTTACTCTATACCGCTACAGACGGATCAGGCAATATGGCCAATCCATTCCTTGCAGTGGTAGAGGTAAAAGACCGCCAGGCTCCAACAGCAGACTTGAAAGGATTAGAAGAGATGGCGATAGAAGTATTCAGTACATACAATGAACCTGGATACAATGTAACCGATAATTATTATCCAAATGTAACGGTAACCACCAGCAGCAATCTTAATACCAGTGTGCTTGGCAACTATACCATTACTTATAACTTCTGCGATGCTGCCAACAACTGTATGGCATTAACAAGAACAGTGAAAGTGGTTGACAAAACAGCTCCGGAAATAAAATTGCTTGGTGCAAATCCATTAATTTTAAAAAGATTTCAGCCATATGTAGAGCCTGGATTTACTGCAAGTGATAACTACTATCCTGAATCATCATTATCTGTTATTAGTGATGCATCAAAAATCAAAAACGATATTCCTGCATCTTATTTTGTTACCTATAATGTAGGTGACCTTTCGGGTAATAAAGCACGTGAAGTAAAGAGGTTGATTATTGTGGAAGATGTTACAACCGGTATCGTAAATCAACATAAAAACCATGCTTTTTATATTTATCCAAACCCTTCAGAAACAGGTTTACTCCATATCGTAAGTATGACCTCAACCATTAAACAAGTACGTGTGGTTGATATATTTGGTAAACTTATCAAAACCATGGAGGTGCCGGTATCGAAAGAACTGTTACTTGATCTTACCGCCCTCAGCAAGGGGATTTATATGATTGAATTAACAGACGAAAACGGAAATGTGAGTATGAATAAAGTGGTGCTGAAATAACCGCATTTGATTCCAAAGAGGTTGCCTCAGTAATCCCAAACGAGGTTGCTGTTTTATTCAGGAGCCACTGATCGCATGATTAGTGGCTCTTTTTATTATATTAAATACTACCACGAGGCATAAGTATATACTTTACAATAACAGCCTCACAAACAGAATAATAAACATATATTCTTAAAATAAAATTAACCCTTTTATTTTAAGAATACATTATTAATTTTGATTAAGGTCTTTTTAAGAAAACAAGCCTTAACCATTCTTATTCAAATCTATCCCTATGAAAAAAATATTTACTACTCTCTTCCTTGTATCGGCTTTGTTAAGTCCCTGTTTTTCTCAACCGGTAGTTGAGAATTTTGAAAATGCTGCAGCGTGGTCATGGGCACCATGGGTAAATGTTGCCACGCCAACATCTACTAAAACAGCAGCCGCTGCGCATTCAGGATCATTTGGATTAAGCGGAACCGGAGAATGGACTTACCGGACAGACCTGACCGTTGGAACTCCGGGGCAAAAATGTGTGTGGTGGATTAACTTTCAGGGTAGCGGAAGAGCTTATTGCGGATTTGGTTCAACCGCCACCAATACCTATGCCCTGGTTGTTGGAAATAATACCAATACCATGATTTTCCAGCAGGTAGCCAATTATAACACCTACACTGAAATGATCTCTACTCCTTATACCTTTTCAACCAATACGTGGTACAAGGTGGAGTTAATCTTCAATACCACAACAGATCTTACTGGTAATCTTTATGCCACAGATGGAACAACCTTATTAGCCACTCTTAATTATACCATACCAGCTCTTGTTCCCGGAGGATTATCTCTCAGGGGATTCGGGCCTACCGCTATTGATGATATTCAGGCCGGTTCTGTTGGTCCAACAGGCCCGCAGGTTCCAGCCCTTGCGAGTTTTGTGTATGATAATACCACCGATACAGCCTGGATAAAAAGCCCATACACTTTTGTAAATACCAGTAATAACCTGTCAAGAAGTTATTGGGATGTTACTGCATACAGTTCTGTAAGTGCAGCAGGTCCTTATACCGCATGGAGTGCACCACGTAAGTGCGGTCCGCCAACAGGAGCCAACGGCTGTTATATTGATACCACCAGTTTAAATTTTAAATA
>JBPXJS010000004.1:0-2296 GCA_051715425.1 Bacteroidota bacterium
TCAACCGAGTTTTAACGTTGTTTCAGTCAACCGTCTCGTTGGTCGCGTACTTGTCCACGTTGAGAATTTGTTTTAGTAAAATGTCAACCGTTTTGTTTGAAAACTAATTTGTCCCGACCCTATGGCTGGCAACGTTGGTGCTTGTGCAGTGGCCGGTTTAGGAGGGCTTGTTAAGGGCGATAGCCCGACAAGCCCGACCAGTTGTAAATTGTCCACCGTGACAAATGTATATAATGAAACCGAATGTTTAATGCAGCTGCGAACCCGGCCATTGCACAAGCACGCTGTTAGCGGGCGTTATCTCAATCTTATTTCTATCCAACTTGGTATTGGTAAGTGATTTTGTTGGCCCCAGAACTCATCGTCAAAATTTCCCTTGTGTCTTTTAATTGGCTCAGCGAAGATATTTACTGTGCTTTTAAAATCTTTAAGGTTATTAGATTCATTAGTCACAGTGTAACTACAAACTCTGTCTGTGTAATTATTTTTTTTGTCACCATATCGTGAGTAAATACTATTCTTGAAATGACGAAATGAATTTGACAGGTACCACTTGTCACCATGTTGTCTAAAATTGATGTCGGTAAAGTCGTAGAGACCAATTTCATTTTTATAATACTTAGTAAGTTTACTTACGGCAAATGTTTTTTTATCAATAAATAGTTTAGCTGAAATAATTGAAGTGTCAGCCTTTAATCTACATTCAATTGCATAAATACTGGAGTCGTTTACTAGGTTCTCAAGAAACCTATAATTGTAATTTTTTATTTTTCTTCTTTTCAAGAAGTCGTCTTGGTATCTAAAAATATTGTCAGCATATACACTGACCATATTTATCAATCTTAAATCTTTTAGTCTCCTTTCGCCTGCCTCAGAGAATGCATTCACTCTTGTTTTTTCTATCTTAAATTTCGAATTACTATCCTTTGTTTGATGAATAGTTATTGAGTGTTCTTCAAAGATGTGTATTTCACTTGTGTCTTGAGGGTACTCGACTATTCTGACAAATGCTTTGTATGTAACGGGTTCAACAGAGTGATTATTTTCTAAGTTTTGAATTGCCTTTACCATAACTTGTGTTGCTGACATGCTGCTAATTGTTACCTCATCAAGAATCGTGGCAAAGCTATTGAGGCGAATGGTATCACCGCTATAGTCTAAAGTGAGTCGAATTTTATTATATCCGATATGAGAGACCTCAATTGAATCCGATTTATTTTCGAGGTATAAAGTAAATAATCCGTCTTCATTAGTAATTGTCCCAATGTGTTGGTTTCTAGTTAGGGTTACATTTACAAACTGTATTGCTTTGTTAGTTGATGCATCCACAACAGTCTTAGTCAATCTGTATTGACCGAAGCAGGATGAGATTCCTATGAAAGTATAAACGAAGCAGAGTACCTTTTTCATAAAAAAAGAGTCAGGCTTATGCAAGCCTGACTCTATTATAATTAAGCAACAGCAATAATTACAATTGCAACCGTAGCTGCTAATTCGACCCAGCAACCAGCCTTACACCAGCCTCTTCCTTCGCCCTTTGGTATGTCTTGGCAACCGGAAAGGCATTCTCCAATACCTGCAATTCTACCAGCATTGTTTTGTTTTGCCACTCCATCTGCCCAAAATGTAGGAGTGAGTTCAGTTTGGTCGAATATATTCTGTGTTATCTCGAATCCGACTAAACCGTCACCTTCTGTTGGTATTGTCAGTTTTACTTTTCCATGAACAACTTCTCCGCTCGTGGTAGTTACTGTTATATCTCTAATAATCTCCTCTGTCGCAGATGAAGTCCGCCCATTTGGGGAGCTATTTTTGTAACTATCCGGGATTACAACTGATGCAAAAACTTCTTCGTTCTTTAAACCTTGTTCCTCGGAACATGAGATAACACCTACAAAAATGAATGTAAATGTCATTAGTGCAGCAAGTGATTTAGTCTTTTTCATAGTGATTTAGATTTAAAAGTTTTATTACTTATTCTTTTGCGGTATGGCCACATTGTCATGCGGGTGTTCAGCCCTAATAGAACCATTTCTGTATTTTTTAAAACATGACCGAAAATACACATCTAAATAATCACCAAAACTTTCATCATATCCACAAACATTACATATGTACTTTTTTTGTCTCTCTGTATTTTTTTATAATGCCCGCTAACGTTTGAGTTTATGCAGTTGCGGGATTAGGAGGGCTTAGCAATGAAGCGCAGCGGAATGCTAAGACCGACCTGCTGCAAAATTGTCCCCCGTGACCAAACTGCATTTGAAACATACGCTTAAATTTAACACTACACCCC
>JBPXJS010000005.1:0-7064 GCA_051715425.1 Bacteroidota bacterium
TTCGTAGCGTGGTGAATAAAATTCCTTTTGTTGTTGTAATCCTTCGTAGTCAATGATTACTGTTTCCGGGCTAAACTTAAATCCACCCAAATCGCCCTTGTAAGTGCGATAACTTACAATGCCATCGAAAGCGAGTGACCCAACAAAATACCGGCTTGGCAATACGTCTAACTGTTTAATCTTGAGCGGATCAAATGCCATGATATCGTTTACATTGAAAATGGGCACACCATCCAATAATATAAGTGCTTCTCCGTCCAGCAAATCGCCTTTGTCGCGATTAACAATCTTAAAGGTGAATTGATCTCCCTTTTTTCGTACCCAAACACTTTTTACATATTCGCGCATAACTTCTTCCATAACCGGAAACCGGGTATAGTCATCCAGTAAATAGATTTCGGGTGCGGTTCCATAAAATGCTGAACTATCAGTTTCTGGTTTGAATTTATCAGAATCTCCAAACGTATCCGCAATTTGCATGGAAACGCTTTTGCGAATGATTTCTCGTGAGTTTTTTTCTGAAAGAAAAACAGGTGGAATTTTAACAGTCGCAAATTGAGTTGAGAACGGACTAAGCAACTTGATATTGCTTTGTGGTTCTGTTGTCTGTAGAACCAATTTTTTCGAGCCAATAAAATTTGAATTAATGAAAATTTTACCTTGAGAATCACTTTTAGATCCTGAAAATTCAATCTTTTTTCCAGGAGTGCTGATATAGCCAATCTCGGCAATAACAGGCTTACCATCATTATCTGTTAAATTAGCTTCCAATAGATGTCCCCTATACTCAGGCATGAATATTATTGGTTGATCATTGTTAAGATTCTCCCATCTAAATCTACTCCAGCCATGAGTTAGCATAAGATTATCAATCTCCTTATCACTGGCTGTCATATAATACTCCGGAGCTTCAATAGTTCCTTTTAAATCGCTAGATAGAAGTAAATTGCTAACAATTGTTGGTAATGAGAATTGATTGAGTTGATCCATTCGATTCACTGCAACCGAAAGTGATTTATCTGAGTTTAAAGTGTTCTGGATGTCCAGTAAAATTTGTTTACGCGTAGTAGTTTGGTCCTTGTTAGTCTTCAGTGTAAGAGAGGAGTTGTTTGAAGGCTTAGTAAAAATTAAGCGTTCGCATACTGGCTGGCCGTCCGAATTAAAAAGTGTAAAGTGACTGATCCCTGGCTCGAGGAGGTTTTTGTCAATAGTAACTTCAAGTTTGCCATCTTTTAACATGTATGAGTTAGCGAACTTTATTTGTTGTCTTGTGTGACCTATTAAATGTACTAGGTGGTCAGTCTTTCCCTTTAAAATAACGCTAACCTTTAGTTGATTATCTAATGTATCTAACACCCGAATGGCATAACCAGCGCCTTGAATTTGAGGTAAATCAACTATTGTATTTTGATTCTGATAACTAATTATGGCTTTGTATTTAATGGACCTTTCTGGAATTAGCTCAAAGGCACCAATACCAAAAGTTACTGGTTTTATATTTGTGATGGTATCACCATGGTGATTTACAATTACACCACTAAAATTAATTCCATTACCCCTATGATCAATTGCTTGAAATGCCACTTTTTGAAGGGTACCATCTATCAAGTATCCGCCTTCTGGAAAAAAATGTATTTCAATTGAATTTTTGCTTGGTGTTTCTTGTTCCGATACTTTTCTGAAAGTATTAAGTATCGTTATGGGTTGGTGGAAGTAAAACTCAGCCGGAAAATTTTTCATCCAGCGTGTATATGCACGTATATAATAGTTACCTGAAGAGAAAGAAGCTGGTATTACAATGTGCCCTTGCCCAGTGCCTTTTGTGATTTGAATTTTAGCGTCAAGAACTATTTTATTATCTGCAGTAAGTAATTCTATGTAAACAACCTTACTGGTATTGGATAGTTGATGACTTTTGCTATCCACAAGATAGATCTTGAACCATGCTGATTCTCCAGCCACCCAAAGATTAGCAGAGGTATGTAAAAAAATTTTTTCCTGAACATTTCTACTTGAATACTCTTTAAAAGCCTGGGTGGTTTCAAAGAATTTTTCGATCTGACTCATCCCAGTCGATGAAATAATGAAGCAAAAGCAAAATATCCAGAACCCCTTCATAGCTACCAAAAAACTGGCTTTATATTAGTACCACCACTTTGCCTACAATCAACGCAATATTCGGTTGAATAAGAATAGCCTACTAACAAATCTCCTTCATAAAGGCGCCCGCCAATTAAAAAGGGTGGGCCCTGAAAGTCCTGTATTCTAGTAAGAAACAAAGTGTCATACTTACATCCTTTATATGGTGTATCCCAAAACTCAGCAATGGGCATATCCGCATTGGTAATAAAAATTCTATTTGTTTCGGTTGTTCCGATGGAAAAGAAACCAACAACGGGCTCTTCACTATTTGTTAAACTTTTGATGTTCCCACGTATTTCTGCGGGTAGAGGTCCAAATATTGTCCCAAGATCTTGATTGCTTTGCTTCACTTGCCGCCAGTATGAATATGCATTTCGGGATAATGACTGTTGCTGAACTAAAATACTGTACTTAAATCTGAATCGCTCTGAACTTTGAGAGAAGCGTGCAATTGGAAATTCTGATACCAGGTTTTCACTAAACCGCACAGTTGATTCAATATTGATATTTGTTGAAAGAGTAGATCGCCAGCAATTGTAGATGTTTTCAGTTCTTGACTCAAGACTTTTTGTAGTGGGGTTATAGATGTAATGAGAATTTAATAATGACCGGTATTCCCATGTATCTTCAAATGTCCACCTGTAAAATCCATTTTTCGTATTATCATCATGGGTTGATACCATGATTTCAACATTTTGATTGTCAGTTAATCTCCATGTTACACTGTCGATTGGTGAGGTGGCTATGATGGGCTCAAAATCGGATAGATACTCATTGGCATCCGCAGTTATTATCCGAAGTCGATATTCTGATGCTGGAAAATCCTGAGGCACCAAGGTATATTTACCAAGGTTATCTCCTGTAAAATATTTTTTATTTCCATCACTATCCTCCACCCATACAGTGGCGTTATTCTCATAGCTTGGCATGGCGTCAGTTGTTAGCGGAAGTAAACGGGCCAGTGTAATCCTGCTTTCGCCTGAGGTATTTACAAAACCATCTACTATTAAAATAGGGTCTTGAGTCTTAAGCTCAGGAGGTGAGTAAGGTTCAATGCAATTGAACAGGCTCATCAAGATGATACCAGAATACTTTCTCATGCATCAAAATTTAAAATTGTAGCTTAAAGTAGGTATGACAGATCCAAAAATTGAAAGCTTGTAGCCTTTAACGATTCCATTTTCAGAGGTAAAGAAGACTGAATAAGCATTCCGTCTTCCTGTTAAATTGTAAGCGGAAAGACTCCAGTAGCTGTGTGCTAATTTTTTAATTTTATGATTTCCTTCAATGTTTATGGCCAGATCGGTCCGGAAATAATCCGGTATTCTATATTGATTCCGGTCTGAATACACTAATCTTTCTGTCCCATCCACATTATATACCCCGATCGGTAACGTAATTGGACGTCCTGTACTATAAACCATATTTAAAGACATACTATATCTTCTGCTAAATTTATAATTACTTATAAAGTTTAGCGCGTGAGGCTTGTCATAGTTACTCGGATACCACTCTCCTCTATTGATCGTTTCAACTGAAGTTGAGCCAATGGTTCTTAAAAGTGACCTGGAATATGTATAGCTAAACCAGCCATTAAGTTTTCCGGTCGATCGTTTTAGCATAAATTCAAAACCGTAAGCATTACCTTTGGCGTTTAAGACATCTGTTTCGATATGGTGGTTTTGTATTAATTCGGCTCCTCCTTTGTAGTCAAGAAAGTTTTTCATCCATTTATAATAGGCCTCTATTGAAATTTCTATAGAGCGTTTTCCAATAAATGAGTAATGCCCAACAGAAATCTGATCACCGACAAGTGGATTTATATAGGAGTCGCTTAATTTCCAGACATCTGTAGGGGCTATCGCTGTTGTATTCGATAGCATTTGAATATACTGTCGATGTCGGTTAAAGCTAACTTTGAAAGATGCTTTTCTTGAATAACTATATCGCAAGGATGCACGATATTCTGGCCCGCTATAGGTAGCAATATTTGCACCTTTGGAAAAAAATGTGGTATCAATAATATTGTCTACATTTCGCTCAACTCCTTCGGCATAGTTGTAAACATCATGAGGCCCAAAATTCTGAAACATAGAATATCGTATACCAAAGTACGCTGATAATTTTGATGTTAATTCATATTGACTTCCAACGTAAACAAAACTTTCGATTGCTTGCTCCGATTGAAGTTTGTCAGGTAAAACAATAGATTGGTTTCCCGAGGGCTGATAATTGCCTGGGGATAAATCGTATTTAATAACCCCGGCTCCTGATGTTAGTGTATGCTTGCTTGAATAAAAATAACTCAAATCTATTTTTGCCTGAAGTTGATTAATAGCATAATCTAAATTGAAGGCATTGATTGGATTAGCTCCACTTTGAATATTATATGTATACCCACTATAATTTCCGCTCAAGGAGCCGATTAATTTACTGTTAAAAATATGATTCCACTTTATGCCAATGACCGAGTTCTTGTAACTGTATATCGTATCACTTTGTAGTTTAAATTGATCTTTGCTTATGTAGGCATTTGCAGTAAAGGTATTCCTGGAATTAGGAGAATATCCGATATGCGCATTCAAATCGAAAAAAGATGCCTTACTTTGATTTAAAGCGGATGATGGAATTTGATTTAAGAGCCAGTCGGAATATGTGGAGCGGCCACCAAGAAGGATTGACAATTTATCCTTCACCAATGGACCTTCAATAGTAAATCGACCAGTTATAGGACTAATTCCACCAGCTCCGCTCCACTTTCTCCTGTTTCCTTCGCGTGTAGTTATATCAAGTACCGATGAAATTCTCCCACCATATTCAGCCGGAACACCACTTTTGTACAACTCAACATTTTTTATGATATCAGGGTTAAAGGCAGAGAAGAAGCCGAATAGGTGAGAGGGGTTGAAAATTGTTGCGTCATTAAAAAGAATGAGGTTTTGATCGGTGGCTCCACCCCGTACGTTAAAACCTACTGTCCCTTCTCCAACTGTTTGAACTCCGGGTAAAATCAAAACTGTCTTAAGAATATCCACTTCACCAAGTGCCATCGGTAGTTGCTTCATAGTTTTAAAGTCGAAACGCTCCAACCCCATTTGAAGCCCCATTACATTTTCGTCTTTACTGGATTCAACTATGATTTCTTTTAGTGGCGTCACATCTTCTTCCATATCAATGTTAAACTCTCCGTCTGAATGAAGCAATATTTTTTTTTGCAAACCTTTCATGCCAAGACTGTTTATCTTTAATTCATGATTGCCTTTTGGGAGTGTTATTGAGAAATACCCATTACCATCAGTTACAGAACCAATCAGCGGTTTCTCAATCATTATTGTTGCACCAACTATTGATTCGCCAGACTTAACTTGCCGAACATAACCAGCAACCGTAGCGGTAGCCTTTGTATTTGAACCTTTTTTACCAATTACCGTTACCGCATCTGTTTTTATTTTCATACCCTCTTCAAAAAGGCTATTATCAGTGATTACACTATCATCAAGGTGTTTATATATTGAAAAATAGTAGGATGGGAGTTCCGTAATAATTGTATTTCGGGTTGTAATATAGATATACCCATCTTGATCAATCGAAAATTTCAACGGGGTATCCTTTAGTATTTCATTTAAGACCTCAGTAATAGGTTTACGCGTACCGCTATAGTTTACTATCAAACTGTCAAATTCACCTTTAATAAAAAAGAACTTGTAATCAGTTTGTCTTTCGATCACCTCAATAAATTGCATGAGATTCAGATTTGCAAAATCACCAGTAATTAAATCAGAGGACTGAGCCCAGGATAGATGAGCCCCTATTGTTAGAGACAATGCAACAACGAATTTTTTCATGCTTAGTTTTGTAGTCTATCAAACTCCTGACCTAGAGCACGGAGAGCAAATTCCCTATTTTGTGAAAAGATGATTTTTTCTTTTTTAAGAAATTTCCTTAATGCATTATTTTGCTGCTTATTCTCAAGCACCTTTAAAACTGATTTTTTGGACTTTACTTGAATCATTCTATTATTCTTCTCAACAAAGTATTTTTGTTTAGATCTAAGTTCGTTCACTACGTTTCTGTTCTCCACACTTTTTTTCAAGGTAGAATAATATTTGCAGAGTATAGACACTTTTCCTTGATGGAGTAACGCGTAGAACCCTGGTTGAGGCTGGTTGCGAACAACAAACTTCGTTTGATGGACAATAAAATAATCAATTTTATCATTTGGCATTTCAATAACATCTGAAGCGTCAGGTTTTTGAACTATTAATCTATCAAGAAAAATGTAGTACCGTAGTTTGATTGAATTATAGTTCTGTCCATTAAAGCCAATCGATCCATCAGCCCAGGTATCATTTTGGTAATACCGAAACCCATTAATGTTCATATTTGCGAAGGGATCATAAAATTTCTTTCCTAAATAGATTTCTAATTTTGACCCCATAATAGAATCGTAGTATTCAGAAACAATTCTTTCTCCAGTATTGTCCTGAAAATTTTGGGCCTGTACTACCAATGGAGAAAAAAGGACTGCAAAAATTGATTTGAGCATTTACGTTAAATTTGCCAAAACAACAAAAGTAGCTGTCAGTATATTACACCACTTACCGCTAAAATAAAAATTTAACCCTACTCCTAGGAAGTACCGGTGTTGTCACACTGGTAGATGTGATCCGCGAAAGTAAAGCATAAATAAGGCGCAGCAGGTGTGCGAGCAAAATAAAATTTAACTCAACCGATTGTTTCAGCGCACAACCTTAAAGGTTGTTTCTCCATAAAGCGGGGTGCCATCAGCGGCAATACCTTGTACTACTACCCGGTAAGTGCCAGGCTGATCGGAGGTATAAAACTCCAGTTGCCTCGCCTCACTGCCGTTGATTTTAACTTCCGGATTCCAGTATAATAAATGGCGGCCATCCGGAATGCGA
>JBPXJS010000006.1:0-3027 GCA_051715425.1 Bacteroidota bacterium
AGCCGCTTGGATCGTCGCACACCGGACTAAACCCCCGGAAACCCCACCCCCCCTGGGTCAGATGGTGCGCTTGATCGCTGGCTTCGGTGGGTTTCTCGGTCGCAAACACGACGGTCATCCCGGTCCTAAGACCCTCTGGGAAGGTCTACAACGGGTTCAGATGTTCGCCTTGGGCGTCGCCGCCGCTAAAGCTGCCTATGCCAGCGATGGATAATGCGAGTTTGTGGGTAATCGGATGCCCTCTAGCCGATACATGTATGGTAGATCACGCTTCATTAAAGCTAGACGCTGCTGAACACTAATTTCAGCCTCAAGTCCTAAACGCTCAGCCAAATACCATTCATTAATGAGAATCTGGCAAACTTGAATCATTGCTTCCGCCATGTTTGTTTCATTCCTACTTAAAGTCCCGGTTCTCCATCGATACATAGCCAAAGCCTCATTAATATATCCAATTGCATAGCCACTTAATGCTATTTGAATCCAATGCAGGTAATCTTCAACAGATCGGAGGCGCTCATCAAACCCACCTAGTTTTATTACACAATCACGTCGCTCAACCACTGTTGGCACAATAATAGTTGAGTATTCGAGAAGCTCTCTAGCACAAAATCCTTACGGAACAAAACGCTTTTTTTCAGCATTAAATTTTTGATAAATAATCGAATCATTTTCATCAATAACCGATGCGTCACTATGCACTAAAGCGCATTCTGGATGTGCATCAAGGAATGCTATTTGTCTTACAAGTTTATCTGGATACCACATATCATCAGCATCTAAATAAGCGACAAATTCACCACTGGCTTTGGATAATGCTAAATTCCGAGTTGAAGAAAGTCCTCGATTAGGTTGAAATGCATAATAGACAATCGATTTATCAAACTGCTCAACTAACGTACGGGTATTATCAGTTGAGCCATCATCCGCTATAATCACCTCAAAATCATTATATGTTTTTTCAAAAACAGAATCAAAATCATTATATGTTTTTTCAAAAACAGAATGCAGTGCACGAATTATAAACTGTGAGTAATTATAGGTTGGAATAATAATAGATACTCGAGCCATATAACGCCACTCCTAAATATATTAAGCAATTGATTAGGATTCAATAATCTCAATTATGGTGCGATGAGATTGGTCGATATCAAATTTCTCCTGAATTCTACGCACTGCACATCTTCTCATTTGTAAGAGTATTGACTTATCAAGCATAAGAATATGTTTCATAGCCATGTATAACTCCTCTGGGTTCTCTGGAGAAACAACCAATCCTATATCATTGCTATTAACTGCTTCTGGCATTCCACTCACACGCGTAACAATTGGAATACAGCCTGCTGCCATTCCTTCCAAAAGCGCTAAAGGTAATCCCTCAATTCTGCTGGAAAATAAGATAACATCGTAGCCAGAAAGAACTTTCTTTGGATCATTTATAAACCCGATAAATTTTACATAATCATTAAGATTAAGAGTATTTACTAATTCTTCCAAATTGCCTATCTCAGGTCCTTCTCCAGCAACTACTAAATAAAAAGGTTTAGTAGAGATATCTACTTTTATAGAGTCATCCTTAAGGAGCTTACTTAGTGCTCTTATTGCAATGTCAATTCTCTTTTCCACATTTAATCGAGTTAACATTCCAAAAATGAATTTCTCCGGTGGTATTTGAAATTGGCAACAGAATGCCATTTTTTCTATTTCATTGAAAGAAAAATTCTGCCATGGAACACCATTATGAACTACAATTATTTTTTTAGATGAATAGCCACTGTTTTTTATAAGGCTATCTTTAACTTTATTGCTTACAGCTATTATATGATTAGCAAAAAAGGAGCGGGCTTTTTTATGAAATTGCCTCTTATACCACCAGAAACCAATTCCAGGAATCAAACCTAACCATAATCTCGATGTTTTCTTTTCAGGTAATTCTGACTCTAAATGTTCTATAAAAATAATTTTTTTAAACTTGCGCCGACATACATATAAAAAACCCACACTTCCATGTAGATTGTGTCCCTTAGGAAAAATTAGAATAGAGCTACATATAGCCTTGAGAGTTTCTTTCCATTTTTTTGCGTCATTTTTTTGATCATGTATACCGCCTAAATCGACGTTAATAATTGTGACTTTATCTTGTAATCCGTACGATTCGATCCACTCACCATATTTTTTAAAGCGATTGACAATAATTTCAATTATGTAGCCATATTCAATTAGCGACTTAATTAATCTAAGAGAATGGGCTTCTACCCCACCAAAAGCTTTTGTTTCTAAGATAAAACAAATAGATTTATTTTGTGAAATGCACTCGCTCTTATTTTTTTTCATCATAAAAAACCCTTTTAAAAAAACTAACTAAAAAAATTACTTAAAGTCAAATCATCCCCGGCAAAGCCGGGGGCTTATGGCACCCGATTACCCACATCTTTTTTGGCTTTATATTCAATATGTTACATGGAATTTAGTATTACTTTGAGTTTATATTTTTAGGAGTTACGCAGTTGAAATTCTAAGTAATTGATTAATAGAAGATTTCGGTTGTCTGCCGCACAAGTCGATTTCTTTTAAAATCAGAGCGTTAGAGATCCAACTGCGTAACTCATAATTTTATAAATCAACACATTACCGGCTATCATCGGATTGATGTTGAAGCGATTCCATGTGCCCCAGAGCAGATCAAGACGCTGAAAACCAGTAAACCCTTTAGGAACACCTGCACGAGCGTAGATTCTTAGCGGCTGACAACCGTACCAAAGCACCACAACTAATTGATTGTAAAATATAAAAAGATGTGGGTAATCGGGTGGGCTTATGGATGAACCCCTCAAAGCCACCCGATTCCCCACAATTCCAAGATATTGTAGTCTATGGAGTATTTGAGGAATAGGGATGAGTTGGGTATTAGAAGAACTGGGGGTGTGGAGTTGGGGGATGCCCGGCGGACAAAGCGATTGATCCGACTGATGGAAGGGCTCTGGGCGCACCCGAGTGGACGTATTCCGGTAGCGAGTGGGGGGTTTG
>JBPXJS010000007.1:0-59750 GCA_051715425.1 Bacteroidota bacterium
ATTAAACTTGGGGTTCTGATCGGTATTGTTTGGAGAGAAAGAGTTGGAGAACAAGCCGCAGGTAACACAGGCAGGGTTGGTATACCAGTTCCACTGATAGGGACCATTATTACTGATATCATATAATCCCACCTGATCGAAAATACCGATGATGCGTTTTTCTGCAAAGAAATCGATAAGAGGGGGGGCACTCGGTGTATCTGCATATACTACTTTTTCTATACTGTCAAGCGGAAGAACAGCTCCTCTTGCTTTCAATTTTACTTTATACCAGCCACGGGTAGGGAAGGTGTATTTAAAGTTTAAACTGGTGGTATCAATATAACAACCATTGGCTCCTGTTGGCGGGCCACATTTGCGTGGTGCATTCCATGCAGTATAAGGGCCTGCTGCACTTACAGAACTGTATGCAGTAACATCCCAATAACTTCTTAACAGGTTATTGCTGGTATTTACAAACGTGTGAGGGCTTTTTATCCAGGCTGTATCGGTGGTATTGTCATATACAAAACTGGCAAGGGCCGGTAATACAGGGCCACCGGTTCCAGGGGTAATATCAACACCAAATAAGCAATGGTAATTATTGGTACCTAAGGCACCATTTCCGGATGTAGCAGTTTTTGGGGTAGCCAATTGAATTTTGTTGGTGGCAATAGACGCAATATTTACAGCAACACCAGCAGCAATCGCATCACTCCCAAACTCCACAATAAGAGGCTGAGCCGGATTGTAGAAAAAGGGAGTGGTGAGACTGAAAACAATCCAGCTATTGGCACCCGGATTGGTAACAACATGAGATGCACTGGTGAAACATGAAGTGAGCCCGGTAATTAGCGGTGCAGTGCTACTGGCATAAGAGGTCTGGCTATTTTGCCCGAGTTTAATCTCAAAGTTTGAGATGGTTGGACCTGCCGCTGCTGTTTGCGCCTGGAGGTATATTTTTGTAATATTTCCCATTACGGCACCAGTAAGATCCCCGGGAGTATATATTAATTGCAAGGTATAGTTTCCGGAACTATAGGTGTTTAATGGAATGTTTAATCCGTTTGAAGGGGTGGGCGTATAGGTATACTGTGGTGTTTGAGCCCAAACCCCCGTAAATGAAAAACATAAGAGGGTAATCAAAACCTTTAAAGTTAATTTCATAGTATGGTGTATTGCTTAACCAAAGTAAATGAAGAAATTGTAAATTAGCTAATATCAGATATTTAAATATTCCTTAACAGGCAAAAAAAAGCTAAAAGCCATGTATAAACATGCTTAATTAATCAAAAACGGTAATAAATGAACGGGTTAAAGTCACTTGAAGTAATGTACCCTACTGAGATAAGGAGAAGGATAATGGATAAACCGGCATAAATAACAGCGGTGCGTTGAGACCTGCTGCCCGGTAAAAAAAGAGACAACTCCAATTTTTCCACCTTAGGTGAAATGGCTATAAAGCACCCTATAGACGCTAATATAAAAAACGCGTAAGTCTTTAATGGAACAGTAAAATAAAAACTGTGTGCATCAAACGAAAACATATACCGGCAAAAAGCAAGCGCCTGTGAAACCGTTTCAGCCCTAAAAAAAACCCAGCCCGTTACCACCACTAAAAAAGCATATAACAGCTTCATAAATTTGGGGAGTTTAACAAGCAGGCGTTGCAGAAACAACCTTTCAACAACAAGAAAAAAACCGTGATAAGCTCCCCAAAGTATAAAAGTCCATGAGGCTCCATGCCAAAAACCTGAAATGAGAAATACAATCCAGAGATTGAGATAAAGTCTCCACGCAGGTACCTTATTTCCTCCAAGAGGAATGTATAAATAATCACGCATCCAACGGCTGAGAGACATATGCCATCTTCGCCAGAACTCTGTAATACTTTGCGAAATATAGGGGTTATTAAAGTTCTCCGGAAAAACAAAACCCATCATTAATGCCAGTCCGATAGCCATATCAGAATAGCCTGAAAAGTCGAAATAAATCTGAAAGGTGTAGGCCAGCGCTCCCAGCCATGATACAGCGAATGACAGTTCACTTTCAGGTAATGCAAATATCCTGTCGGCCTCTGCTCCCAAGGTATTCGCAATAAGTACTTTTTTTGCAAGTCCAATGGCAAAACGAAAAAAACCGGTGAGTCCGTTATCTGCATTAATCTGATGGTTTCGGTTCTGAATCTGGTCGGCAATTTCATTAAACCTGATAATAGGGCCGGCTACCAGTTGCGGGAATAGCAGAATATAAACAGCGTAATCTGTTATTTTTTTCAGAGGAGGTTTTACTCCCCGGTAAACATCAATAATATAACTTAACTCATGGAAGGTAAAAAAAGAGATTCCAATGGGAAGTGCCACCCTCACCCAGGAGATTTGCTCAAATCCTGCATTTTGTAATATCAGGCTCAGGTTTTCAACAAAAAAATTGGCATACTTAAAATACAACAATACGGAGGTATTGATAATAACTGAAAGCGTGACCAGCAGTTTTTTTGCTGAAGGTGTTTTTGCTTCATATATAAAGCGTGCCAGGTAAAAATCGAGCGCAATGGATCCAAATAAAACAAAAACAAATTTGGGAGCACCCCATATATAAAACAGTGTGCTTGCAGCAAGAATAATATAATTTTTAAACCTCGGAGGAACAAGGTAATAACAGGTGAGAAACACCGGCAAAAAGTACAGAATAAAAAAACTGCTGCTAAATACCATTACCTGTTCTGCAAACTCAGGCCAAAGCTTGTTTGAGGTCTTCGAGTAAATCTTCTATATCCTCTACACCTACACTTAATCTCAGCAGATTGTCCACTACTCCGGCTTTTTCTCTTTCTTCTTTCGGGATTGAGGCATGGGTCATGGTGGCCGGGTGATTGATCAGGCTCTCCACCCCTCCCAAACTTTCTGCCAGTGAAAATACTTTGAAAGAGGATGCGATACGAAAAGTTTCGTTTAAGTCAGCGCCTTTTAATACGATAGAAATCATCCCTCCAAAATCTCTCATTTGTTTTTTTGCGATATCGTGATTTGGATGGGTTGTAAAACCTGGCCAGTATACTTTCTCTATTTTAGGATGATTTTGCAAAAAAGCAGCAACTTCACGTCCATTTTCGCAATGTGCTTTCATGCGAAGGTGCAATGTTTTTAGTCCCCTCAATACCAGAAACGCATCCTGCGGACCGGGTGTAGCACCGCAACTGTTGTGAATAAACGCCAGTTGCTCATACAACTGATCATCGCTTGTAAGCAAGGCTCCCATTACCACATCACTGTGTCCGCCCAGGTATTTAGTAACACTGTGCATTACAATATCAGCACCCAGATCAAGCGGATTCTGAAGATATGGGGATGCAAACGTATTATCTACCGCAAAAGTGATCCGGTGTTTTTTTGCTATTACTGCACAGGCTGCTATATCCACTATCTGCATGGTTGGGTTGGTGGGCGTTTCTACCCAAAGCAACTTTGTATTTTCATTAATATAAGGAATGATATTTTCTGCCTTACTCAGGTCGATGAAATGAAATTTAATACCATAGTTGGCAAACACTTTTGTAAACATTCTGTACGTTCCACCATATAAATCATTCCCTGTTATTACTTCATCACCCGGACGCAATAGTTTTACAACAGCGTCTGTGGCTCCCATCCCGCTGCTAAAACACAGGCCGTATTTTGCGTTCTCGAGTGCTGCCAAACATTTTTCCAAAGCCGTACGTGTTGGATTTTTTCCTCTTGCGTAAGCATATCCTTTATGCTTACCCGGACTTTCCTGCCAGTAAGTTGATGTTTGATAAATAGGAGTCATGATAGCTCCTGTGGTTGGATCAGGCTCTTGCCCTGCATGTATGGCTTTGGTTCCGAACTTCATATATAAATTATTTGTTACTGCAATAAAGATTGGTGAATATCGCACGCGAAAATAACATTAAAGTTGTTTGCGAATACATATTTATCATTTATATTCACAAGCACAATACAATTTGATATGCAGACTCAGTTTATTAAAAAAATGAATAAAACGGAAGCAGGTTTTCACTTACTTATGCTTCTGTCTCTTGCGGATGGCAAAATTCATAAGGCAGAAAGTGACGTTATTATTGATTTTCTGAATGATCATTTCGATGGAAATGTGGACCTGATAAAAGAACAGGCATTCCTTAAAGCACTGCCCTCCTCAGAACATGAAAAACACTTTGTTGAAACAGCAGAACATTTGTACTCGCTGAGCAATCCGGATGAACGCCATACCATTACCCGCTTTGCAATGGATGTGGTAATGGCTGATGAAGATATGCAGCATCATGAAAACAAACTGATTCAGAAGTTATTTGACTGCTGGGACATCGAATAAATGTCGTTCCGTATATTTTTTTGCTTTTTATTCTCCCTTTCCTTCTGTTTTTCCTTTGCGCAAAAAAGTCCATTTGTTGTTCACCAGTTTGTTGGGGAAGAAGTTGACAGCGCAGAACGTGCTTATTACGAACTTTTTGAACCTGCCGATTCCTTATTTGATCAGGCCATTATTACGAAATCGCTTTTCAACGGTTTTCGCCTGTTAATTATCAAAAAAGACGGATCGAGGGATTCAGCATTTATTACTTCTGATAGCATTTATGCCATAAAAAAGCATATTACCAATATTGATGCGTATTATGAAAAAAAGGTGGAGCAACTGGCCGGAAAAGTTTATCAGGTGGAGCTGGAAAGCGGATTAAAAATAACCGGCCGGATTACCAAGGCTGGTAAACACGCTATTGTAATACATGATAAAAACGGACGCGATAAGGTTGTTGAGCCCCGACTGGTAAAGGCTTCTATTGAGCCTTTAAATAAGGATTTTATTCACGGCAGCCAAAAGGGAGATCCTAACTATACCCGCCTTCTTGTTTCCAATACCAGCCGTATGCTTAAAAAAAATGAGGCATACCTTACCAATCATATGCTGTTTATTTTAGGAGCCGGTTATGGTGTTACAGATCATATTAATATTCATGCAGGAACACTGATTGCTGCTCCATTGGTGGCTAATGCGCTTTCCGTCCGTGCAGGAACTGAATTATCTAAAGGGCTTTACACTTCGGCCGGTGTTACCGCACTCATAAACATAAAGGGAGAGGGCGCGTATTTGCCTTATATTTCAGGTACTATCGGATATCCCAAAGCCATGCTTACGGTAAGTTATGTTCATGGCATGACCAATAGCAACGAAAGGGGATTTAGTGAAATAGATGCCAATATTTTTACCCTAGGTGCTACCCTTCAACTTACCAGTTTTCTTTCTGTGATGACAGATAACTGGTTCTTAAGCGGCCGTGGTCAATATTCCAATAACAGTTTAAAGATGCCAAGTTTTGCTTTCCGTTTTTTTAAAGAAGATTATACTGTTGACTTTGGCGCTTACTTTTTTTATGCCACAGATGGAAGACGCTATAATACAGACGTAGTTATGCTCCCATGGATTTCATGCACCTACCTTTTTAGTCTGGGACACTAACCCTAAAACCTGATTAAAATCATATAATTTTTATTTAGACTAATTACAAATAATATATTTTTGCCCCCATCAATTAAACACATATGAAGGGCATTATCCTATATCGTTTAACAACTATTGCATGGCTTTTCTGCATGGCTTCCTATGCCAATGCGGCAACTATTTCAGGAAAACTAAAAAATGAGAAGGGCGAAAATGTAGCTTCACAATCATTATTTCTTAATAATGGCAGAACAACAACCAGTCTGCACGATGGAACCTTTGAGTTTAAGCAGGTTCTTAAAGGATCGTATGAGTTAAAAACGGAAATTGGCGGGCAACTGGTAACATTGTCTTTTTTTACGGTAACCGATGAAAAGGAATCCATTGAATTAGGGGAGGTGGTAATCTCCAGGGCTATTCAGTTAAATGAAGTAAATATCATTAACAACCATACCAACCGCAACATAGAGCGGATGCCAGATGTAAAAGACAATATTATTTATGCGGGTAAGAAAAATGAGGTGGTGAGGTTAAGTACATCAACTGCAAACCTGGCTCAAAACAACAGCCGCCAGTTATTTTCCAAAGTACCAGGTATACAGGTATGGGAAAGTGACGGAAGCGGTGTACAGATGGGCATTGCAGCCCGTGGCTTAAGCCCGAACCGGATGTGGGAGTTTAATACCCGCCAAAATGGATATGATATTGCCTCTGATCCTTTTGGGTACCCCGAAGCGTATTATACACCCTCTGTAGAATCTCTGGATCGTATTGAAATCATCAGAGGTGCGGCTTCTCTTCAGTTTGGCCCTCAGTTTGGCGGGGTGGTAAACTACATAAAAAAACGTTCCATTACCGGCAAAAAAATAGGGGTTGAATCCATGCAGACCTATGGCAGCAATCATATGTTCAGTACGTTTAATGCCGTTGGCGGAACTTTAAATAAATTCTCCTATTACGCCAATATCAATTACCGCAGATCAGACGGATGGAGGGAGAACAATGATTATCAAACATGGAACGGGTTTATCAATATTGGTTATGAACTCAATAAAAAAATGAAGCTGCAGCTTGAATACACGCATATGAACCAACTGGTGCACCAACCAGGCGGACTCACAGATTCTATGTTTGCCAATGATGCCAAACAATCTTTAAGAAACAGAAACTGGTTTAACCTTCTGTGGAATATGCCAGCCCTTTCCTTCGATTATAAAATCAGCAATAATCAGTCGCTTGGTATAAAAGTATTCGGTTTAATGGGAGAAAGAAGCAGTATTGGATTTTTGCAGGCCATTCAAATTCCTGATACCATAAATTCAGCAACCGGACAATATGGTAAACGCCAAATTGATATTGATAAGTACAATAATATAGGAAGTGAAGTGAGGTATTTGTATTCCTATAAACTCGGAAAAGAAACCCAATTTCTTTCAGCAGGAGCGCGTTTTTACAGCGGCAAAACATCCAGAATAAGAAATACAAACGGAAACCGAAGCAGCAATTATTCTCTTGATGCCGAATTGCCAACATTACAAAGAGACCTGGTTTACCGCACTAAAAATTTCGCCCTTTTTGCAGAGCATATGTTCAATATAACCTCACGCTTTTCCATTACCCCCGGGGCAAGACTGGAGGTATTGGAAAATAAATCGGAGGGTTTTGTTGGAGCTGTAAACAATAACAAATCCAGTAACCGCACTTTTATTCTGGCCGGGATAGGTTTGCAATATAAAACCAGTGCCACCACCAATATTTACGCAAACTACAGTGAGGCATACCGTCCGGTTTTATTCAGTGACCTTACACTCGAAAATGCAACCGACTCTATTGATCAAAACTTAAAAGACAGCAAAGGATACAATATAGATTTAGGGTACCGCGGTAGTTTTGGCAATTACCTGGCTTTTGATGTCAGCGTATTTTATCTTCATTATGATAACAGAATAGGAACCTATTTAAGTTCCGGCAAAAACTATAAAACCAATATTGGGGCTTCTGTTTCAAAAGGAGTGGAATCGTATGTGGAATTTACACCCACCGCATTCCTAAGCAAGAGTGCTTTTGGCAAAATCAGTTTATTCAATACACTGTCTCTTATACATGCAAGTTATACCAGTTGGAATAATCCCGATCCAACAAAAACCCTAACCAATAAATGGGTTGAAAACGCGCCTCAGGGAATTATCCGTTCGGGTATTACCTATACCTACAAACATTTCAGTACCACTCTGCAACACAGTTACGTAAGTGAAACATATGCAGATGCCCTGAATACACGTAAACCAAGTATTAACGGGCAAAGCGGCATTATTCCATCGTATCAGGTGATGGATTGGTCGGCCAGTTTACGTTTTAAAAAACACTACCAGTTTAATGCGGGCATCAATAATATATCCGATGTAATGTATTTTACCAGAAGAGCCGGTGGATATCCGGGACCCGGATTATTGCCTGCTGATGGCAGACTCTGGTATATTGGTTTAGGTGTAAAACTGTAGGCCTTATTTTTTAAGTTCAATCCATAATTCCGTTCCTGCTCTCGGAGGGGCTGAGGAATTACACGGCTGCATATCAACCTTTGCATAAACAGGTTTAAAATAGGTGATGTACTCCTCTGCATTTCCACCAAATGGAGGCCCGTCTTCAAAATCCCTGTTAAATAACAAACCGACCAATACCCCTTCTTCTGCCAATAAGGAATGTGTTTTTATGGCATATGCTTTTCTTTGTTCCGGCAACAGGGCGCAGAAAAACGTTTGCTCCAGAATAAGATCATAAGCTCCGGTAAGGTCAAAAAAATCACCACAAATAACTTGTAAATAACCCATTTCAACAAAATGGCTTAACCGTTCTGAAAGGGCTTTAACAGGCGCAATATCAATAACCGTCATATTGGTAAAGCCATTTTCCAGCATATAGGCAGCCTCATGGGCATTGCCGCAACCAGGAATAAGCACGCGAATATGCTTATCAGGCAAGAGGTTAATATAATGCTTTAATGGTGGCGATATTTCTCCTAAATCCCAGCGGGTTTGGCCGGTTTCCCAAAGGTTTTGCCAGAAATCTGCTTTCATATTTTTTGCGATGTGTATTTTATGTGTATCGGTTTAATAAAAATAAGGTAAACTTGCGCCAAATTTATACCACATGAAATTTTTTATTGACACAGCTAATCTTGCTCAGATAAAAGAAGCCAACGACCTCGGGATTCTGGACGGGGTAACCACCAACCCATCCCTGATGGCCAAAGAAGGCATTAAAGGAACCGATGCCATTATGAAACATTATGTAGACATCTGCAATATTGTAGATGGAGATGTAAGTGCGGAAGTAATTGCAACAGATTATGAAGGCATTGTAAGAGAAGGTGAAATGCTTGCTTCCCTGCACGAAAATATTGTGGTAAAAGTGCCAATGATTAAAGATGGTATCAAAGCCATTAAATATTTTTCATCAAAAGGTATCAGAACCAATTGCACCTTAATTTTTGGATCAGGTCAGGCTATTCTGGCTGCAAAAGCAGGAGCTACCTATATCTCTCCGTTTGTTGGCCGCCTCGATGATATCAGCTACGATGGCATGAGCCTGATTGCCGAGATTGCTCAGATATTTGCTGTGCAGGGTTTTCAAACACAGATACTTGCTGCCTCTATCCGTAATCCAATTCATATTATTAAGTCGGCTCAATACGGTGCGCATGTTATTACAAGTCCGCTGGATTCTATTCTGGCGCTGCTCAAACACCCGCTCACAGATATTGGCCTCGAGAAATTCCTGGCCGACCACAAAAAATCAAACGGTTAATTTTTTAAAAAAACCAGTGTTAATGCACTGGTTTTTTTGTATCATGCAATACCGATGAGCCAAAAAATTTCCTTATTTATTGTTGATGATCATCAGATGCTGATTGATGGGATAAAAGCCCTGCTGGCCGATGAACAGTCTTTTGAAATAACCGGAGAAGCCTTGCGCTGTGCCGATGCCCTCGACAGGCTAAGGAAACATCATGTTGACATTCTGATAACCGATATCAATATGCCTGAAATGGATGGCCTGGAGTTTACACGTGCTATCAAAAGGGTAAAACCAGATCAGAAAATAATAGCCCTTTCCATGTTTGGAGAAAAATCAACTATTACCGATATGATTGATGCCGGTGTTTCAGGTTATATTCTGAAGAACACCGGAAAATCAGAACTGGTAAAAGCTTTACATGAGGTATCAGCAGGCAAAAAATATTTCAGCGATGAAGTGGCTAAGGAACTCAAAAAAGAAGATGCCACTGTAGATAAACGGTATATCCTTACCGCACGCGAGCGCGAAATAGTAAAATATGTGGCCCGCGGATTATCACATACCGAAATAGGTGAAAAGTTATTTATCTCCCCGCGCACTGTTGATACACACCGCACCAATATTATGCGTAAACTGGAAGTAAACAGTATTGCCGAGCTGATTAAAGTTGCCATGCAGCTAAAGATGATTGATTAATTTTACTTTTAACACGCTCAAAACCATTAAGATTATTAGTTGGCAGATTATGGCATTTGCCGTTTATTTGCACCATTCTTTTTACCAGTTACATCATGCAATTCAATAAAAAATACCATTCCAGCGAAGTTCTGCTAAACTTATATACCGGCATGCTGATGCCACGTATGATTGAGGAAAAAATGCTCATTCTGCTTCGTCAGGGGCAGGTAAGCAAGTGGTTTTCCGGAATGGGCCAGGAAGCCATCAGTGTGGGCATAACCCAGGCACTTGATGCTGATGAATATATTTTACCCCTGCACCGCAACCTCGGTGTATGGACCAACCGCCAAATGCCATTTGACAAACTGTTTTCACAGTGGCAGGGAAAAGCCAACGGATATTCAAAAGGCCGCGAACGTTCATTTCACTTTGGTACCAATGAGCACCATATTGTTGGCATGATTTCGCACCTGGGCGCCATGCTTGGTGTGGCCGATGGCATTGCTCTGGCAAATACACTGAAGGGGGAGAAAAAAGTTACTGTTGTTTTTAGTGGCGATGGTGGAGCAAGCGAAGGCGATTTTCATGAAGCCATCAATACAGCAGCCGTTTGGGATTTGCCGGTTATTTTTCTAATTGAGAACAATGGCTACGGACTATCTACCCCAAGCAATGAGCAGTTTCGCTGCAAAAATTTTATTGATAAAGCCATAGGATACGGCATTCAGGGATACAAAATAGATGGTAACAATATTCTTGAGGTGTATGATACCGTAAAAAACCTGGCCACTACCATGCGCAACAATCCGCGGCCGGTTATTCTGGAGTGCATTACCTTCCGTATGCGTGGGCATGAAGAAGCCTCGGGAACCAAATATGTGCCGCAGGAATTGTTTGAAGAATGGGGCAAAAAAGATCCCATTTCCAATTACGAAAACTGGCTTAAGGCGGAAGGTATTCTTACCGATGAAATGATAGCCGCATACCGCACCCAATTTAAAAAGGAGATAGATGAAGGGGTAGAAAAAGTGCTGGCCGAGCCTGAAATTATTCCTGATACACAAACCGAACTGGCTGATCTTTATGCACCGGCTCCTGTGCTTTCTGCAACAACCATTGATGAACTGCAACATATCACTGTTGCGCCTGCGGGTGCTTCAAAAAGCCGCAAACGATTGGTGGATGCCATTAGTGATGGATTAAAACAAAGTATGGAAAAACATGATAACCTTGTTTTAATGGGCCAGGATATTGGTGCTTATGGCGGGGTTTTTAAAATTACCCAGGGATTTGTAGATCAGTTTGGCAAAGGCAGGGTGCGTAATACACCTCTATGCGAAAGTGCCATTATTGGTGCGGCTTATGGCTTATCTGTTAAAGGAATGAAAGCCATGGTGGAAATGCAGTTTGCCGATTTTGTAAGCGTAGGATTTAACCAGATTGTAAATAACCTGGCCAAATCTTACTACCGATGGGGGCAGCAGGCAGATGTGGTGGTGCGCATGCCAACCGGTGCCGGAGTAGGTGCCGGACCCTTCCACTCGCAAAGCAATGAGGCCTGGTTTTTTCATGTTCCAGGATTAAAAATAGTTTACCCCTCTACCCCATCAGATGCCAAAGGATTGTTAACCGCAAGCATCAGCGACCCAAATCCGGTGATGTTTTTTGAACACAAAGCTCTTTACCGTTCTGTTGATCTGGAAGAAGATGTATTTGATGATTATTATGAATTGCAAATTGGCAAAGCACGCAAAGTAAAAGATGGCAACGAGGTGAGTATTATTACTTACGGTGCTGGTGTGCACTGGGCAACCAAACACTGTGCAGAAGCCGGAATTGATGCCGATATTATAGACCTGAGAACATTGCTACCCTGGGATAAAGAAGCGGTTGAAACCAGTGTTAAAAAAACAGGTAAAGCTTTTATTCTCCACGAGGATACATTAACCGGAGGTATAGGTGCAGAGATTGCCGCACATATTGCAGAGTTTTGTTTTACTTACCTTGATGCACCGGTAAAACGCAGTGCCAGTCTCGATTCCCCTGTTCCGTTTAATATTGGACTTGAACAACAGTTCTTACCTAAAGAGCGCTTCAAAACAGAATTAGAACAGCTTTTAAACTATTAATTTCACTTCCTTTTTTGTAGTAATAAAGCCACATGGCCGGAGGTTTGTCAATCCGCAGCTATTCATTAACTTGCGCACTTAAACCTAACCTGTCATGAAGTCTTACCTGACTACTCTTCTCGTATTATTCAGCCTCCTTGGAAATGCAGCCAATGGAGATACCACCACCATTCGTGCGTTCGATAAATTTCACATGAACCGTTACGGCACTTTTGATACGCGTGTAAAATTTCCTGATACATCAAAAAAACACCAACGCATCTGGATGAAGCTTACGCTCGGATGCACATCAAACGGACAATGCGAATGGGATTATACCCTGAAGGCGGCTGTTAGAGAAAGAACAGGATTAAAAGACTCTACTTTAAAACAAGCTCCTTCATTTAAAGTAAACGGAAATACGCCTGATTCACTTAAATACAGTACTGATACCACCTGGGTAAATTCCTTTAACTCTACCACCAAAACCACTGATTCGGTTCCATCCACCAAACTCACCATTATCAGGTTTATGAATACGGCAACACCTACCGTACCAACTGATACCATCATCGGGTGGACCGCCAATTATTACCGCTATCAGTTTGACAGTACAGGAGCCAAAACCGATTCTGTTTTTATAACATCCAACCAAATCATTAAAAAAGTGCTTACCCCTTATTACGATGTTTTTGATGTAATTAACAACTATGAAATTGCACGTCTGATTACTCCTTACGCCAAGTTTTTTAATAAAGCCTTTCAATACGAATACCTGTATGATGTAAGCGACTATGCTTCTCTGATGCACGATTCTACAGATTTTCGCCTCATTTATGAGGGCTATACTTTTGGATTTACATCCACCGTTGATTTTTATTTTATTGAAGGAGAACCAGCACGTGAGGCTTATAAAGTAACCAATGTGTACAGCGGATATTTCCCTTATGGCAATACCAATAATCCTATTGAAAATTACCTAACCGCCAAAACCTTTAAGGTTGATGCAACTGCTGGAGAAACCAAACTACGCATTACCGTAACCGGACATGGTGGTGAGCAAAATGAAAACTGCTCGGAGTTTTGTGCCAAAAATTATTACCTCCATATAAACGGAACAGAAATAGCCCGCCAACTCATCTGGAGAGACAATTGCGGATCAAACCCGATTATCAATCAGGGAGGAACCTGGATTTACGACCGCGCCAACTGGTGCCCGGGCGAACTGGTTACTCCATACGAATATGAGCTGAGTGTAAATGCCAACGACAGTGTGAAGATAGATATTGATATGGATAACTTTGTTGCCAATGGCAGCGCTGGATACGGCTATGAGGCACAACTGGTATACTATAAAGCCAATACCAGAAATGTAGATGCAGGTATTGAAAGAATTCTGGCGCCTACAAAAGATTTCTGGTCGAGCAAATCAAACCCGGTTTGTGATAATGCCAAAGTGTTGTTGCGTAATTTTGGTAAAAGCACCATTACCCAGGTATTGTTTAAATTTCAGGTGGGCGATGCTGCCCCCAAGTTTCATTACCACAATACCAATCTCAAACCACAACAGGCCGAAGAAGCCGTATTGCCATGGATGATATGGGCAGGAGATATCAGCAACAAAACATTTAAGGTTTGGATTGAAAGCGTAAACAACCAGGCTGATGAAAATACGTACAACAATACCCTTACTTCGGTTATTGATTTGCCACCAACCCTTCCGTTAAACTTTATTGTTGAAACAAAAACAAACAACCGCCCTCAGGATAATAATTATACCATTAAAGACAATCAGGGTATTGTGAAAATGACCAAAACCTTTAGCCAGGCCAATACCGTTTACCGCGATACCATTACCCTCGGTTATGGCTGTTATACTTTTATGTTTAATGATGAAGGAGGCAACGGATTATCTTTCTGGAACCCACCAGTAGAAGGATCGGGATATGTGCGTTTTACTGCAAATCCTTTTGCCCTGCTTAAAACCTTTAATGCCGATTTTGGAAATTTTGTACAGTTTAATTTCCGTGTGGGCACACCTGTTGGTGAGGAAGAAACATTTAAGCCAAATCCTACACTTAAAATATATCCTCAACCTGCTTCCGACTTTTTACGGATAGAAAGTACCGATTTTATACCGGTTCAAATCAGCGTATCAGATATCAACGGACGTGTGGTAAAAACCTTTAACGAATCGGATATCAATACCGGCTTATTACCTGTTTCCGATTTGCAATTGGGTATCTACTTCCTTCGTTTTACCTCCGCACACGGGCAAGTGGTGATGAAAAAAGTGGTTGCAGGAAACTAAAGAGAATCGTTTAATCCTGCATAGCATATCTGCCATCGGTAATTAAGCTTTTAAAAACCGGCTATCTTTTTAACAGAGAAAGGCGGTGATGACATAATGAGCTTAAAACACTACAACACCCATTTATTTGGTAATTATCTGTTGATTTTGTGATTTTTCATGTCATTGGATTGGATTAATTTGCGAAAAGCATAAAATCCATCAGAATGAGGCCTTTGGCTCTGTTCATATTTTTCTGTTTTGCAGCCCTGCAAATCAACGCCCAAACCTTTGAACTGGACGATAAGGACACCATTAACTATACTGATTGGGATGGCAAAAAACAGGGATTCTGGAAATATTTCTGGCCCAATGGTGATCTTAAATATGAGGTGTATTACGAAAACAATGAGAAGGAAGGATTGGAAATAAGGTATTATGACGGGCAGGATTGTATTGAGTTTTCAAACACCTACAAAAAGGGCGTACTCGATGGGCCAAGCGTTACCTTTTTTAGTAATTGCAATACCAAATGCGAAGAAATTTATAAAAACGGAAAAAAACATGGCTACGAGCGGTGTTACGATCAAACCGGATTTCTGGAAACCGAAGGTCAATACCAAAACGGGGAGTTGGTGGGTACTTATGCCCATTACGATAAAAAAGGATTTATAACGTATGAGTCGCCTACCAAGGAAACCACATTAAAGTTCGACAAGTTTTTAAGCGGGGAGTATAAAATTAAAGACTCCACCATATTCCGCGTGTTTAGCCGCAACCCGCAATGGAAAAAAGTGTTGCTGGTGGTAGATATGACCGGCAGCATGTTCCCTTATATTGGCCAGTTGCTTGTTTGGTATAAAATGAATTTCGAAAGCGAAAAGGTAAAATACTACGCTTTGTTTAATGATGGAGATGGGAGACCCGATGGGGAAAAGGCTGTAGGCAATACCGGAGGTGTACATACTTTTGAGGGCAAAGATTTTAAAAAGTTTAAAAAAGATATTGAAGAGGTAAGAAAAAAAGGAGAAGGTGGAGATGATCCGGAAAACGACCTCGAAGCGGTAATAAAAGGCATGACCGCCTACCGGGATTACGGGGATATTGTATTACTTGCCGATGACAGCGATATCCGCGATATGAAACTGCTTAAGCGAATCAGAAAACCGGTTCATATTATTTTATGCGGCACAAAAAAAGGAATTAACTCGCAGTATCTTCAACTGGCATACAGCACCAAGGGTTCTATCCATACCGCCAACAATGATGTGGATATGAAAAAAATAAGAAACGGTGACCAGATAGAACTGGATAACGATCTTTTTCTGTTTCAACACGGAGAGTTTGTATGGCTTGATGCCAAAGGCCAGTAAAATCAGTGGTGGTTAAAACGTTCAGCACAATCACGGCTTAGTTCTTCCCGGTGATCCGGATGTGCAATGCTGATTAATGCCTTAGCCCTTTGCTCCATATTTTTTCCGTATAAATTTACTTTTCCGTATTCTGTTACCACCCAATGGATATGCCCCCTGGTGGTAACCACACCAGCTCCTTTTTTCAGGTAAGGCACAATTCTGGAAATTCCTTTAGAGGTGGTGGAAGGAATGGCAATAATAGGCTTACCGCCTTCTGACAGGGCTGCACCCCGAATAAAATCCATTTGCCCGCCAATGCCTGAGTATTGATAAGTGCCAATGGAATCAGAGCATACCTGTCCTGTTATATCTATTTCAATGGCACTGTTTATGGCCGTTACTTTCGGATTCATGCTGATTACCCTGGGGTCGTTTACATAACTGATATCTAATCCCTTTACCAGCGGATTGTCATCTACAAAATCATATAATTTTTTGGTGCCCAGTAAAAATCCCATCACACAATAATCTGTTATCACTTTTTTGCGGCTGTTGTTTATCACCCCGCTTTCAATCAACGGAATAACCCCATCCGAAAACATTTCTGTATGTAAGCCTAAATCTTTTAAATGCCCGAGATTTTTGAGCACCGCATCAGGCAGGGTTCCAATGCCCAATTGCAGGGTAGCGCCATCCTCCACCAATGTGGCCACGTTTTTTCCAATCCGGTCATACACTTCATTAAAACCATCGGCATAACTTACTTCCGGTAAGGCATCATTCACATAAACTGCATGGTCAATCATCCATACCGGAATAAAAGCATCACCATGCACTCGTGGCATATTTGGATTAACCTGTGCAATTACCAGATTGGCACTGTGCACCGCAGCCCTTGCCACATCAACAGAAGTTCCAAGTGAACAATACCCGTGTTTATCCGGTGGCGATACATGGATAATAGCCACATCAAGCGGTAATATATTTCTGGTAAACAGTTTAGGAATCTCACTTAAAAAAACCGGAACATAGTCCCCCAGATCGCTGTTTACCGCTTTGCGCGTGCTGCCCGAAACAAAAAGCGAATTAATATAAAACCTGCCCCTCAGCGATTCATCATTTAAATCAATTCCGTGCGTGCTGATGCTCACCAACTCCACATTGCTCAGGTCCTGCCTTTTTAATAACGCATTTACCATGCTTACCGGTGTAGCTGCACTTCCATGTAAAAATACACGGTTGCCCGATTGAACCAGAGAAGCCGCCTCATCAGGCGAAATATAGGTTAGTGTTTTTCTTAATGTCATAAATGGTTGTTTGAAATAACGGTGCGAATATCGGGAGAAGATAGGTGATGAGCCATACTGATCATTGTCATAATTTTTATTGGCAATTGGCCCTAATCTTGATTCAGAAATTTTCTCTGTTAACCAACTACATCCATGAAAACGCTTTTGATAATGATCTCGTTTGTTACCATACATTTCAACGGGCTTGCTCAGATACATGATGAAAGTTTAAATCATACACACGAGTTTTTTATTGTAAAGAACGATGCGAAAAAACAAATCATCATCACGGCAGATTTTGTGGTATCACTGCCACAGGAAGCCTCACTTTCGGTAAAAAACTATGAGATTAAAAAACTTCTGGCCGATCAGTTAATATTAGGCATGGTAATTACCCACGAAGAAGAAATGGGATGTACTTACAAAGCTATAGCCACTGATGAGAAAGGAGAATTTTTTGATGATGAGGAGGATGCAAACCGATACCGCATAAAAGTGATGAATGCCTGGCGTAAAAAAGGTTACAGCGTTTACGAATACCCGTATAAGTATAAACCCTGAATAATCCTGTTTATCAGTTTCTTTTTAGGTGGAAATTTTTATATTTGACTACAGCTTATGAAACTACCTATGAAAAAACTGACAATCCTTATGATGGCGCTGGTATTTGGTGCCGGCCTGGCAAATGCGCAAACTGAACAGGAAGGACTTAACCGTTCCGAAGAATTTTTTGTTGTAAAAAACGATGCGAAAAAAATGGTCATCATCACCGATGTATTTGGTATTGTATTGCCTGATGGTATATCCATGACTTCAAAAAATGAAGACGTAAAAAAGAACCTTACCGAGCAACTGGTACTTAGCACACTCATCAAACAGGAAGAAGTGGCTGCCTGGAATTTTAAAGCAACCGTTACCGATAGCCAGGGTGAATTGTTTGACGATGCTGCTGCTGCCGGCCGTCAGCGAACCAAAGTAATTGCCGAGTGGAAAAAGAAAGGATATAAAGTAGAAGAATATCCCTACACCTACAAACCTTAATTTGCAGGCATTGTTTACCTTTGCCTGCCATGAGTGCTTACCTTAGAAACGATTTAAACGATACCATTTGTGCCCTTGCCACTGCAGGTGGTGTTGGTGCCATTGGGGTTATCCGTGTAAGCGGTACCGATGCCATAACCATAGTAAACAACCTGTTTAAAGGAAAAAACCTCTTACAACAGGCTTCGCATACCGTTCATTTTGGCAAAATTGTAAACAGGGCACAGGTAATAGATGAGGTACTTGCCACCCTCTTTGTGGCGCCCACATCTTATACGGGTGAACATACCGTGGAATTGAGTTGCCATGGTTCGCCATATATCCAACAGCAAATTTTAGAGTTATTGGTAAACAACGGATGCCGTATGGCCAAACCGGGTGAGTTTACCATGCGTGCATTTTTAAACCGCAAACTCGATCTTTCGCAGGCAGAAGCAGTGGCCGACCTGATTGCATCCAACAGTGCGGAAAGCCACCGCACAGCCATGAACCAGATGAGGGGTGGTTTTAGCGCACAGATAAGTACCCTGCGCGAAAAGCTGGTAAACTTTGCTTCGCTGATAGAACTCGAACTTGATTTTAGTGAGGAAGATGTGGAGTTTGCCCACCGTGATGAGTTGCGGGTGCTGGTGGAACATATCCAAAGCATTATACAGGAGCTTATTTTATCTTTCACTTATGGCAATGCCATTAAAAATGGGATCCCCACAGTAATTGCCGGAAAACCCAATGCCGGAAAATCTACCTTGCTAAATGCGCTGGTAAATGAGGAAAGAGCCATTGTAAGTGATATTGCCGGTACCACGCGCGATACCATTGAAGAGGCATTTGTAATCGAGGGCATCACCTTCCGGCTGATTGATACCGCAGGCATACGCAAAACGGCCAGCGATAAAATTGAGGAAATTGGAATTGAGCGCACGTTCGAAAAAATACAAAAGGCCAGCATTGTGATGTATGTATACGATGCCTCTGCCACCAGCCCAACACAACTGGAAGAAGAGCTCTTACCATTTAAGCAGCACCAGGCCATTGTAATTCCTGTTGCCAATAAAACGGATCTGGCAACAGCCATAACAGATACCCCTTTATCCATACCGGTATCTGCCAAAAATAATACGGGCATAGAAACCCTGAAGAAACGATTAATTGAAGTGGTAAAAAAAGATGAGGTAAAAAACGATATTATTATTACCAACCTCAGGCACTACGAGGCGCTTAAAAACACCCACCACTCTCTTGAGCTGGTATTAAAAAGTATGGACAATAAACAAACCGGAGAATTGCTTGCATTCGATATCCGTAAAGCCATATACCACCTGGGCGAAATTACCGGAGAAATTACCACCGATGATTTGCTGGCCAATATTTTTAGTAAGTTTTGTATCGGAAAGTAAAGGGGTATTTTCTGATAAGCAGTTCGTTACATGATTGAACTCCAAAAAAAATGATTTATTGAACGCCACCCTTTCCACTTAGATAGTAATATCATGAAGATCAATTCACTAACTTATCATTATAATTCTAAAATAAATAGTATATTTTCGTAAGCGTTTTACATGGCAGACAGGGCATCCATAACACCTAATGTACTGAAGTGGGCAAGGGAATCGGCAAGAATAAGCGAGGAAGCTGCTGCATCTAAAGTTGCTGTGTCCATTTCTAAGCTGAAAGAATGGGAAGATGGAACAAGCCAACCAACAATTAAACAGGCTCAAACATTAGCGAAGGCATACAAACGTCCTTTTGCTCTGTTTTTCCTGCCAGATATTCCAAGAGATTTTCAACCCTTACCGGATTTCAGGAGCAATGATTCAAAACCTCTTGGTACAGGTTCTATTTTTATTATCAGGGAAATCCAACAAAAGCAAGGGTGGATCAGCGAAGTCAATGAAGAAAATAATGAAGCGAAAGTCCCCTTTGTTGGGAGATTTTCGATTAAGGATAATCCTTGGGTTGTTGCCAATGATATTCTTAAAACGCTAGATATAAATCCAGCTAACTACGCTAACGACAATCCAATTAAAGAGTGGATTGACAAAGCTGAATCTAAAGGAATTTTTATTTCAAGAACCAGCTTTATTCATTCCCGCTTAAAACTTGATAGCTATGAAATACAGGGCTTTGCAATAGCTGACCCTTTTGCGCCTTTTATTTTCATTAATTCTGACGATTGGAATGCTCCACAATTATTTACGCTGGTGCATGAGCTAGCACATATTTGGATTGCAGCAACAGGCATTTCAAATGACATTGAACCCAATTTAAAGCATAAAGATAAATTACACCCGATTGAATTGTTTTGTAATGAAGTTGCTGCTAATGCACTCATTCCAACAGAGATTATTAATAATATTCAAAGCTCTACATTTAATTCGGCTAAAGAAATCTTTAACACGGCAAAGAAACTAGGCGTTAGTTCATTTGCCTTTTTAGTGAGAGCATTGAATCTCAACCTCATTTCATTAGACAAGTACAAAACACTCAAGCAGGCCGCTGATACTGAATACAGAGAATTCCTGAGAAGAGAAGAAGAAAAGAAAGCACAACAAAAGGAGAAAGAAAAAAAGGGTGGGCCAAATTACTACTTATTACAGTTGAATAAGAATAGTCGTTTGTTCACACAGACTGTACTGGACGCATTTAGAAGTGGGTTTATTGAACCAACGCAAGCAAGCAATTTGCTTAATGTTCAGGTCAACAATTTTCAAAAATTAGAAGCCCAATTGTATAAATGAGTGCAGATAACAAAATCTATTGTTTAGATGCAAATGTGCTTATTGAAGCTTGGCAAAAATACTATTCTCCAAAATTTTGCCCTCAGTATTGGGATGTTTTGAATAATCTTGGGAAAGAAGGAAGAATCTTTTTACCTGAAATGGTATTTGAAGAAATCACGCGAACAGAGGATGAGTTATGTAAATGGCTTAAAGAAAGCAAAATCCCAATTCGTAAAATTGATGCAAACGTCACAAAATGCTTACAGGAGATATATGCCAAAAATCCCTCACATCAGAATCTTGTTGATAACATCAAAGGAAGATCACTTGCCGATCCTTGGGTAATTGCTCATGCATTAAATGAAAAGGCCATTGTAGTTACTAAAGAGGCAAAAGTAACAGCCTTAAACTCTTCAAGAGTAAGAATCCCTAACGTTTGCGATAATATGGGGGTTGAATGGATAAACGATTTTGAGCTAATTGCCGAATTAGGTATTCTTTTCTCGTGCACATTGGGCTAATATACTCCTATTACAAATTTAGCGCTATTAATTCCCATTAATTTTTAGGTGCTATATCCAGGAGTCCAGATTACTTCTTTAGCCATTTCTTATATTTTTTCATTACTTCAGCATGGGGCCTTCCTTCTCCTCTTTCAGATTGTGCTAATCCTCTTTCAAAAGACGCCTGAACATCAGCAGGTAACTCTTCAAACCAATTGTCTGATTGACCCTCAAATATAGCCTTGATATAACCAATGATCTCCTTATCATTAGTATCAATTATTTTCTTGGCTAAGTCCAGTTTTATCGTTGCAATGTTCATCCGTTTATTTTTTATCGTTCAAGTTTAAGAAAAAATCCAACATTAAAATCAACTCAAAGGGTGGAACCTGTTGATCATCTGCCACCGATGTAACATGAAACAAAGTTCAGGGTAGCTAATTACTCCTTGTGGTATAACTTGCCAACAAACCAGATATTGCAGAATTCGACATTTACCACTATTCAATTCTCCTTTCAAGTAACAACCTAAGAAAACAATATCAACTTAGAAAACTCTTTATTCACTAATCATTCCGGGTACAGTATCGATCACCCCTTGTTAAATAAACTTACTTTTCTGATACTTTAAAGAAGGCGAATTAGCTTCCGAAATCAGGCTCGAACTTCGCTTTCTACTTTTAACCGAAGCTCCTACAATTCGCACGCTACCCGATGAAGTTCTCGTTTCGCCATTCCGTAAACGTAAAGGCGATTCGCTTCTAAGTATTGAAGATTGTTTCCCGGTATACTGAAATTGTTTCGTATGGTGCTCATAACTGAAAACCCTACCTCTGGTGGAACGTGGTGTAGATGCCCTGTTTCTATATGCATTTATATCATTCCTTGCACTTACGCTTGAATTGATGCTCCTGTCACCAATAAAAAGGTTTACAGGACTGGTAGCTACTGCCTTCCCAATCTGATGCGCAGCTTTTAGCTTTTTTTCCGGATTAAGTGTTGGTTCTCTATAAGACCTGAATGCATCTACAGCAGCCTTGTATTTCTTTTGAACCTCTGCATGATAATAAGAACCCTCAGGCGTTTCATCCGATTCATGCCTTGGTCTGATATACTCAATGAGATCTCTCAGGTATGGTTCCAGTTTTTCAGGATGTGGGCTTAAATCTTCTATCGTTGACCGAATGGAAAAATCAGATACTTTATGGCAAATGGCTGTACCAGTCGGCATTTCTGCGGTGCGGTTTCCTTCCCCCGTAACCGGTTTCCCTTCCTTTTCTGAGTTTAGTAATGCCGTTGCTTCGGGTACGCTTAGTTCCTTACCCAATACCTTGCTCCGGTAGGAAAGTACGTCACATAATGCGGCTTTGTTGGCCTTTGTATCGTGGCCGGTATAACGCACGGAGCCCTGCTCGGGTTTTATCGTTAGCTCAATGGGTTTAACCTCTGAAGTTACTTCAAACGGCACCTGCTAATTGCTTTCAATAGAAATGGCCCGAACCTCGTACTCACAGGGTGTACCTGTACTTAATGGGGTAATGCTGATCTCGATGGAATTTAAACCAAGCTGTAAATAATCATGATAATCAACAGAGGCAAAATTTTGATTGCGAAGGGCAATAGTAAGCAGATTACCTTCTCCCCCTTCCGCTTCCATTGCATCTACATACTGTGTAATTACGGTAGCATCATCCGGATAAAGTGGATTTTTGTTAATGGTCATCTTTACCTGTACACCTGTTTGTTGCGTTTTCCAATGCTTCAGATATAGGTTATAAGTGCTTACGGAATCAATAACTTTAAAATAAAGGGTCATTTTTAATTCAGGACAGGTTTCGGCAAATGTGGCACTCAGTGAAGTGTCAGAAGCCCTGAATCCTGCACCTGCGGAACAATCTGGTTGGTAGTCTGTGCTGTCTGCAATCAACAGATCATTGGTGGTAGAAATAATTTTAAAACGAACCGGTGGAATCAGCTCATTGCTTGTTGGGTCTATGGTTGCCGGAACCGGTTTCACAATGAATTTATTCGGAATAAAACCAACAATGGCTGCCTGTGTATTTACACTCAACGGAGCAAGCGCCATGAAGTTCAGATTGATGGTTGTATTCATAGCATCCGCATTGTCGCCACTGAGTATAATGGCTTCCCTGTCCATATAAACATTCACGGGAGTGTCTGCAGATTCATTATTCAACATATGTGATGCCTGAAAGTAATTGATGATATGATAGAGATTGACCTGATCAGACATTCCATCTTCAAGCATAACAAGCCAGCTTGCTTTCATCACAAAATTAACCCCAAACACCGATAATTCACTTGGAGGATAGAGGCAGAAGCCATTATACAACCGATTTAACTGCGAACTTGGTACAACAAGATGTACCTGATTTTCATTTTCTGGATTGACCTCATCTGTATATTTCCTGCACTCAATTGCATCCCACGGGTATTCCTGGCCAAAGGTCCACATCGGACTTTGGTTATTCGGATTCACCAGACAGTAAGCTCCCCAATCCTTCATGCTCATGGAGGCGGCATTTGAACTTTCATTGTTCCTGCTCTTTGCGATATCCGATCCGCTTGTCTTCGAATTGTCATGGGTCACGGTAGATGAATGCTCATAACTGGCAGTGGATGTGGTACCCGCCATCACACCCGTAGACGCTGAAATAGATACACCGAAACTGTTTGTCTCCGAAGTGGACGATCCAACGGTATTACTGATGGAATTAGAGGTGCTCGTTCCGCTGCTCACTCCATCAGAAAGCGAACTCTGAATTTGTGTGTTTACTGTTTGCGGTGTATAGTCTATCAAAATGAATTTACCTTCATCACCCATATGGATGGAAGTATTGATCAATGAAGGATAATCCAGGTAAGAGTTCAGGTTATCCTGAGGACTCACGTTCACACCTGCAGGATTGAAAATATTGATCCTTTGTGTACAACCGAGAATGAACTTCTGATTTTTCGCCTTCATTACGGAACCTGGACCATAGGTTTGTACATCTTCATACAGCGTTACCTGGTATTCCAGTGTGAGATAACCGATGCGGACATCAGAACCATTGGCATCCTTCATATATAAATTGCTATATCGTGTGAAGGTATTGGGGTCAGTTTTCTTAAACATAAGAGGCGTTTGTTATGATGTTGTTTTTCTCATTAAAGGCCGGCACACATGATATAACTCAATACACAATATGGCTGCATATTATCATGTGGCTTGGTTGTTCCATCAGCCATTCCACCAGTTGAACTGGTAATGGCAGTTGATCCTTCTTCGTTCAACCGTGAGGCATCGCCACTTCCTCCTCCCTGGGAGCTTGTCCATTTATAATAGCTGAGGTTATGCGTATGGGCAGGAATTTCTTCAAGGCTCAGGGTTACCTCTGTTGTTCCGCCTTTCTGTCCGGATGCATATACCGGTGCACCGTTCCCTTGTGAACCACTTCCCACAATAGTTAGTCCTCCCAGATTGGGTAAATAATAATTAGTGGATGAAAGAAGATTTGCCAGGTTAGGATATTGATCAATTTCATTTTGTGTCATCTGACGACCATTGCAAAGAAACCAGCCCTTGGGGATAGACTGTTCATTACCGTAATAGGCTACAATTGTACCAACAGGTACAAGGCCTGATGTGCTTGTGTTTATTTCCATAATTTTATTTCTTATTTATAAATAATTTTAAGAGGCAAAGGGATTGGTGATGGTATACGTTATTTAAGATGTTTAGTATACCCATATTGTTACTCGTTTTACAAAGCGTTTGAATATCGTTAGATCTATTAACGATTGCAGGGATACAGGTATAGATTTCAAATTTTTTAAACATGATTCATAGCTAGGATTTCACTCTTATTAAATACGATGTGTGTCAGTATTTAATAATCATCCAACAAAGTGAAACAAAATTTAACTACCAGAATAGAGTGAAAACACTCTTTTTTGGTAGTGAAAACACTCTTTTTTTTGGGCATAATTTATTCGAAAACAATCACGCCTGTTTGATAAACCAACAATTTTGGAAACAAGGAACCGAAAATAGAAGCCAGTATCATTTAAGGCCTTTTTTCGGTTCATTTCTGATCGAGCAGAGTGCTATTGGCGTTATACGGGATGCCGTTTATTTGTTTGTGTGTGTTATACTTTGGGTAATATCTTTCCTTCTTCCTTTCTTAATACAAGAATGTTCACCATAATGGCAGTTGATCTTTTCTAATGAAAAGCCGAAGTGTTTATACTTCCGCTTCGATTTTTACTTCAGGTGACATTTTGGAACACGAGGTCGTAAATTAACCCTGCAAGCCCAGTATTTCTGTTTTTTCAAAAGAAAAGAGCAACCAATGGTTGCTCTTTCTATCAGATTTTTATCCTTAATTTCACTGAAACCCCAGTAAAATAAAGGGTGTCTTTTTCATTTTTTGCTTCCAGGTGACATTTTGTAACAATTCCCCTCACCTTACCAATACCTTTTTTGTGATCACTTCATTGCCGGATATAATCTGCACCAGCAATAATCCTTTATTACTACTTAAGTCCAGGGTTTGGGTGTTGCCTTCTATTGGCTGTTCGTATAAGGTGGTGCCCAATAAGTTTGTTACTCTTATGGTACCCGTTATGGTATTCGAGGGAAACACCACTTCAAATAGTCCTTCATTTGGGTTGGGTTGTATGTTTATGCTTGCTGCCAGCAATGGTTTGTTTACTGTTACCACAGGGCTGTGGTGTTCACTGCCATCGTAATCTATTTGGTTAAGGCGGTAAAATAAGGTATGGCTCCCTGTTTGGGTAAAGGCTTCATTATCCGTGTGGTGGTAGTATTGTGGTATATTGGTGGTACCATTACCTTTTACTGAACCAACGACTTCCCACTCTCCTTGCGGGGTTTTGCGTTCTATATCAAAACGTGCATTGTTTTCTTCTGTGGCTGTTTGCCAGTTCAGCAATACATCTTCCCCTTGCTTTTTGGCGGTAAACGATACCAGTTTTACAGGTAATGTACTCAGGTAACTTTGTGTGGGCAAAAAGTTTAAATAGGCTCTGGGGTTTATAATGGAGTTATATTCTATTACCACTACCGTATAGTTGGTATTGGGTGTTAAACCTGTTACGGTAATGGTATCGGCATCTCCCAGGTGCAGCAGGTAAAGACCAGGGTGAACTTGTGTACCAGCACCGTATTGGGTATTGGCTGTGTAGTTACCTGTGCTGTTCATGGTATCTCCGGCTGTAAGGGAATAATTTGCTCCTATCATTATAGCCCTGCCCATACCATCGCCTTTATTTACCAAAAGCGTGGCGCTGGTATTGGTTTGGGATAAAACACTTACTGTGCCAGCATTAGCAGGGGGTAAAAACTCTAATTGGTTGCGCCTGATGGATATACTATTGGAGTATGATGAGCCTGAACCAGATACCCTCGGAACTAAATAGTCCGTACGCCCATCATTATCGAAATCGGCCAATCTTGAAGCCCCCGAAGTCGAATCACTAGGAATATTAAAATAAGAAGAAAAAATAGTAGTTGGGATAGTTCCCACAGTTGAGTTATTTCTACAAAAATGAGTTCCTGAACCAGCAGATGAATTAAACGGTAACGTAACCAAATCTGGCAACCCATCACCACTAATATCTGCCAGACTTGAAAAATAATTTGATACAAACACGAAACCAACAGTTTGCATTGCACTTATACTAGAAACCGAAGCCAGCCCTGATACATGATTATTTTTATGAACAATACCATTACTAGTTGACCCTGCAGAATATGACCAAATCAAATCCTGCTTCCCATCAACATCCAAATCGCTTATCATGGGCACAATATTACTCGTATTTGGCCAACTCAATATAAGAAACTTATTTGCATATGTACTACTATCAATAATGCCAGATACCGCATTATGCACCCAAAAATAAACGCTATCATTAACTGATGCACCACTAACTGTGTTTACAATGAACAAATCAGGGAATCCGTTATAATCAATATCACAGAAACCCGTATAGTAAGTATTAGTTCTGGGATAGCTACCCAAGTCCACCAGATTAAATGTGGCAGCTGATACCGAATTTATGCTGCTGTTGTTCATTAAAGCATATACCTTAGGGTTAGGAGTAGCAAGTTTACTTTTTAATAGAACATCAATTTTACCGTCTCCATTCATATCTCTAAACAATGTTTGATCCTCCAAATTTGCATACATCGTTACTAGGTGTTTATAAATAAATACGGCTTGATTGAAAGCAATCAACCCAGGTGTACTCACATTTTTATGAAAAAAAACAGAATCATTACTTTGAGTAATAATATCGAACTTATTATCCCCGTTTAAATCCGCAATGTTCATATATGTAGCTCTCCGATTCCCAACATTACCCACAAATACGAATGAATCTGTGCGCCCAGGCAAATTTAGATTCTTATATATTAAAGGAATGGTATCTGGAGCAAAAGAACTACTTGTATAACAAATAAAATCAACCCTGCCATCACCGTCAAAATCGGCTGCTAAACTACTATGAACAAAACCATTTGCGGTATTCACCCTCCTCACATGCGACAAACTCGAAGAGAACTTTGAAGCCGAAGTAAAACCGGCATGGTTGCCTTTAAAAGTGGGTACAAAATCAAAACCTGATTTGGCATACAAACCACGGGTGTTTACATCTATTGGCCCATTCATGGCTCCGAAGGGTATGGTTACTGTAAGTTGGGTGCTGGTGGCTGCTGTTACCCTACCCTTTACCTTGCCAAACCAAACGGTATTATTGTTTACCGTATCACTAAAATTGTTGCCGTAAACAAATACCTGCTTGCCGGGCACACCGGTATAACTGCTAATGCCTGTAATGGTGGGTGCCTGGGAATACACCCCATACATGGTAAATAAAAAATAGCTAAGAAATAGGAGTACATATTTTTGTTTCATACCAATAAACCTTTATACTACGAATATAAGCCTAATACAGGCTTGAAAAAGCTTAAAATTTGGTATAATTTATTACTTGTTTTTAGTTATGGTTTTTTAAGTTTTCGATGTAGTTTATGTACCCACCATATTTAACAATAATACTCATTTCCATGCCAACACTTTTATCGGGCTCTCTTCGCTGGCTGAACTTAGCCTATAGTGCTGTGGCTGGCTTACAATGCCCGCTTCAACCGGATTCATGTGAATATAACGTTCCTTTTGTTCAATAAACTTGTCGCTGTATAATGCTATTGGATGATTACCCGGTTGCCAAACCCTATATCCGGAATTATCGTTTTCCATTTGGCTGTCTTTTTTAAATTTATCCAACAACCATTCTCTCCTGCTTTCTTGTTGATTGTCTTTGAGCTCTTTTATGATCATTTTTGAAGTATGCTCTTTCAGGTCTCTTAGAATGCTGCTTAATTGGCCAGCCGTACCAAATATAAAATGTGCATGACTTGGCATAATCACATATGCGTATATTTCAAGTCCCTTATTTTGCTGACAATATCTTAAACTATCTAACAAAATATTTACGTAACATTCACGTGTAAATAAATCAACCCAATCTACAATCGTCATGGTGATGAAATAAGTCTTACCTTCTTCTATTTTTAAGAATTCTGACACGTTCCAATATACTTAGTATATCAAACAATTAACCTATCCAATATAATACGTTTTGCTGGTATTCAGTGTTGTTCTTTTATTGCAGCAATAGTCGTTTTGTGGTATGTTGGTAAACTCTAAGTCACGGACGGCACGTCCGCGACAACTCGGTTCTAAGTCACGGACGGCACGTCCGCGACAACTCGGGGGTTGAAAGCGCTTTTTATAGGCATAATTTATGCTGCTTTTTAAGGATGTTTTTTCTTTAGTAAACCTGTTTTCTTGTTCGTATTAGCTTTTGTAAATATTTATTTCATTCTGATTAATTTAATAGATGGGATGATATAGCCTATCTTCTCGCTTTCCTTTAAGTGAAAGACCTTCACTATACTTGAAATTATTGCTGCATTTCCCGTTCTGACCAAACAAACTGATTCTCGTACGAGACGAACCATAATACTCAACAAGTATGTGGCTTGTGAATATGTTCTTAAGCACGGCTGATACAACCAAACTGGATTCCTTTAAATCTTTATCTGACCAGTCAATCGCTTCTACTATTCTATCCAATCTAATTTCCAAGCTTGTTTGTGTAAACGTTAAGCTTAACGGAATCTTATTATGACCTCCGTCATTTAAGTTGATCTTAAGCCAAGATTCCATAGACATCTCATCTACTGAAAAATACGGATTTTCAAGCAAATGAGGAGCATGGATTTCATCCAGCACCCCATCTACTAATTCTACTTTCTTTGATACTTCTTTAGTATAGTTCATGGCTCTATGGTTTTAGTTCAAGATTGAAAAGTGAACGTTTTACTTGAATAGACGGATTAGCAAAACTATTTGGCACAAAACTTCTAGGAACATATACATGGAATCTCGCCAAATTCGGATTTGCTGAACTAGACCCGATTCCAATTCTAAATTTGTACCCCCATTGTCCTACAGAGTTTTTTCCAGTAGACCACCCTACTTTAAACAGCCGACCTGCTTGATTTAATGCGCCTTGTGCATTTGCTGCCGAACTACCGAACCTTAGAGAAGTTATTCCGAATTTTTCGCTTAAAAACAGACGTTCTCCAAATGCTGCCCCCTTAGTGGCGGTTCCAATAGAACCCATTGGAACAAAACTAGCAGCCCCTGTAAGGAAGTTGCCAGTCAATTCACTACTTCCTCTTACTTGCTCTGTTCCATTTAGACTATACCATCCGCCTGTAAAAGGTTGGGTGAAAATTTGAGGTGCCGTGTAAATACTGTTTGCAAAATCGTAGGAAAATTTACCTACAAAACCTGTTGACTCACTCCATTTATCCATAAGACTAGGTTTATATTCAGAAAGAGTCTGTCTTTCAACCCAACCACCATCTAATCCACCAACCCAATCATGTGTTTCCTTGAATTTATCAATTTTAGCCCTCCGTTCGTCACTTGTCAAACCATCAATTTCAGCAACACCTGCCTCTCCTTTAGGTCGTGTTTTATAACTCCATTCCCCTGTTGATTCACTCTTAGAAATGCCTTCTCCACCATACAACGTATTTCTCCACATTGCTCCGATTTTAGAATAAAGTCCATCGGGGTCTATGTAGATAATTGGATTATTATTAAAGACCGCATAGCTACTTTGCCAAGGGTAAGTAATTGGGTCAGCGTTCCAACGCTTTGCTAAAGCCGCATCATATTCCCAATACTCTGCAGTATACATTCTTCCCTCGCTGTAAATTTCATTATCACGTTCTTGAGATTGAAACCCGAACCTATACGCACCCATTCCATTTACATACTCACAAAGCACCTGGGTATTGGCATTATAACAATTGCTATTGCCGGTCTCAAATACCCAATTGGTATTGTTGCCCAATAACTGGCCTTCGCTGTTTATACGTGCATAGTTGCTTATGTTGCCCATGCCTGCATCGTTTATTGGGGCATCATAAATCAACCGGTCAAGCACCTGGGTTTTGCCAAAACAACCACTTTGGTAGTTCTGTGTTATTTCCCCTCCTGTTAAAAACTTTTTATACACCCGCACCTGGTGTATATACCCTTCGAAATAATCGGTATAGTAACCTGCGGAGTTTATGGTGTGTGGATATACACCAATATGCAATTCATGTCCTCCAATAATATCGCCTGTGGTAAGCTGGTTGCTGTTTACCTGGAGTGTTTGGGTGGTATTATTTACATACAAATAATAACCCGTATTGGCATCATTGCCCTGGCGGGTTACCGCTACATGGTACCATTGGTTGGCCTGCAGGTTGCTTCCGCTGGTTTGTATATGCAGGGTGCTGTTGCTATTGGTATTATCACCCATCAGCAGGTGCATTTCATTGTTTTCTATATACCACTGGTAGCCTTGTAATACCCCTCCTCCATTATCCGTCATATTGGATAGAATGGTGTTTTTACCGCTGCCGGTAAGGTATACCCATGCCTCCAAAGTAAATGCTCCGGTACCCACCTGCATATCCGGAGCCATGCTACCTGTCGCTTTAATAGCCGTTTGGTCGCCCGGATTAAAATCCAGCAATACCTGCAACAGGTGGCACTCTTCTAATGCCTTGCGGTATTGGGCAGTGGTTAAGGCATAATTTAATTCCTTATTGGCATATACCGCAAAGGCAAGCTCATTGCTGGCATTATAACCTGAAGCACCACTGCCGCTTATAAAGGTATTCAACAGGGTACTCAATTGCCCGCAGGTAAAACATGTTTTGCCTGCACTATAGGTACGGCCCGGTAACTCTGCTCCAAATGGGGCATAATCCGTTGCTGATACCACATCGGCTGTGTATTGCTGAGGGGCAGTGCTTCCGTTTTCTTTCAGCACCACGTTATCAATATAAAATTCACCGCTTAGTCCGTTGCGTTGGGGTACCCACAAATCAATATACACCTCATTAGCCGGTGCCGTAAAGTTATAGGTAAACTGGCTAATCCCCCCGGTAATGAGTTGCGATGATGATGATACAAGATTGTTCTCATCAGTGGCATCAAATATTTCTATGGTAGGATCGGGTGCTCCACCACCCAGCGAATAATCAAAGCTGATGGTATAACTTTTACTGCTCTCCAATATAAGTGGCAACCTGGCACCATCCTCATCATCGTTAATAATGGTTTTTTGCTGCTGCATATCCACCAATACCTCACTGTTTGTATTGCGTGCCTGCCATTTACCCAGGGTATAATCGTATTTGTTTACCACCAGTATTTTTTCACCACAGGTAGGCGTTTTTTTATCACTTACCACGGTAAGCACATTGCCCAGGTGATTGCTTAGCTCAAACCGCTTTTTGCCACGGGTGGTTTGCAACTCAGCTGTAGGCGGCTCATGCGTTTGCTGCGAGGTTACCGAAACGGAAGTAAAATTACCCTGCCCTGTATGTGTTCCTGTGAACCTGGCGGTATACAATGGTGCCGAAGCCTCATAGGTACCCAGCCTGCTGCTGCCATACAGGTGCTGTTGCAGCAATTTGGTTTGCTCCTGATACAGCGGATAAGTTTGCTGGTAATAGGCATACAATGAAGCATATACCGCTGCGTCAAAATTGGCATGTATATATTGCATATATTCCTCCATGGTATAGGCGCCTGAACCGGCCTGTGAATTGTAAATATACGAAGACAATCCATTATTAAAGGCGATTTGTAATAATAATTCGGGGTAGTTGGTTGCATACCAGTTTACAATATCACCTGTTGAATTGTTATCATAAAGCTCAGAAAGCAACAAGGCTTCATCGTAATCAAGCAAACGGGAAATCACCGTACTTTTTGCAAGGCCGCAGTTTCCATCGCCCGTTAAGCCGGTAAGCATTTCGCGGGAGTTGTTTATGGCAGCAATGATGGCATGGAACTGTGTATTGAAATGAGATTCCATGACTATAAACACATCCTTTATTTTGCTGCAATCGGTATAAAGCCCTTCCTGATCAAGTGCATTGATGATATCATTATCGCCTTTTGAAGCAAGCTGATTAATGGCATCATTGATATCACTATAAGAAATTCCCAAATGGGTTTGCACCACGGCATCAAAGGTGGTTTGGTTTAATATATAGAGTGCCCGGAAAAAATACTCTCGCTCCTGTGTATTGGCACTCTGCATTAGCCAATCTACCAAACGGGGATTAGAACCATTTGCCCCATGCAAGTAACTCATGCAGTTGCAAAGAGACTCCATTACCTCACCAAGGTAGGTATTAGACGAGCCACTTAAAGCATTGATTAATTGGTAGTGGGTATAACCGGTAATGGTATTTTGATAAACACCTTGCATATCATTATCCAGTAACAATTCCTCTATATACTCAGTACCAAAATAACTTTTTAACGTTACTGGCGACATGGCTTTAAATTGATCAGCCAGGTGATTGATAAATAATGTTTTTTGAGATGGACTAAGGGTGCTTAAATGCAGGGAATAGATAAAGGTCTGGAATGGTCCGTCTCCCACATATTCTTCTATCAGTTTGGTATTGATGTCTGTGTAGCCAATACTGCCATAATTTACGCCATGTGTATATTCCCTGTCGTAAGTAGCCATGATATTGCCCTGGGCATCTCTTACATAATAGGTAGTTTGTTTTAGTTTACTTCCGGTTTTAGGCAATACGGTTTTCATTATCCTGTTGCCTGTAGCATCGTATTCAAACTCCAGGTTTGGTTTTTTACTGGCCTCACTAAAGCTGATGCTTTTAATTTTGCCATACACATTCCAGTCTATATTGGTTATTTGTTCGGCATCATCGGCAATGAGGTTACCCAATTTATCGTACCGGTAATTATCCGTTTTGTTCACCTGGTCTTCTATATCGCCCCCATAACTGTTTTGTGCTTCTTTATCAACTACCGCACGCAGCTTATTGGTTTTATCATAATAAGTATACTCCAGATCGTCCATGGCCACCGGTGGCGTTACCAGAGAGTTGCTTGTACCCCCATAAACACCGCTGCGTTTTTGGGTAAGGATATTGCCATTGGCATCATAGGTAAAAGAGTTGGCATAATCAGGCAATAAAGCGGGTGAAGTATTCCAGGCATTATTGGCCATATTGATATCGCGGTAATAATTGGCATCTTTTATCCTGTTTAACTGATCGTACTGATAGGTAGAAGCAAGGGGTTGCTCCCCTCCTTCCATAAATTTACCAATAGCGGTAACCATATGGCTGATATTGCCATTGTATAAATTTTTATTGGTAAGGTTACCTGTACCTGAAGCTTCAAAATGCGAAGTACCGGTTGAAGCAATGGCGGTATAATCCGTTTGGTTATAGCCGAGGGTAAACCCGAATGCATCAGTAGCAAAATGGGTATTTCCCGCATCGGCTTCGCGGTATCCGTCACCTCCTATATCACGGGTTAAATCGAGGGTATTGGAGTTTACGCCTTTTAGCCAACCCTGAATGGTATAGGCATAATCAAGGCCCTGCACCTCATCATGCCCAAGCTCGGTGCGTGCCAATGGCCCGTGCAGGTAATAAAAATACCTGGCATCTTCTTCCCAGTTTATCTGGTCATAGGATGTTTCTACCTTCACCAGCCTGTTTTCTGCATCATACTCGTATTGGTGATGAAACTGATCAGGCTGATCGGGCTGGTAATGCACAGCATTTACTTTGCCACTCACCAAATCGTATTCATACTTTATAGTTTTATATGTAAGATCGAGGTTATTGGCCAGGGGGCTGTTATCTATACTTTTCAGCTTGCGTATTTCCACCAGCATCTCATCCACATTGCCATGGGCATCGTAGGTATAATGGTTGGCCGCATCATACACGGTTGGATCCGATACCTGAATGGCAGCGGCAAAAGTGGTACTTGCCACCCGGCTTCTCAGGTTTTTTTGCTCCAGCGGTAAATCAAATGCCGGATTATCGTAGTAAGTGCGGGTTACCTGGGTACGGGTTCCCGCAGCTATCCAGGCGGTAAACAGGGCATCATCAAGCACCCCGCTGATGTATTGCGATTCTATAGGAGTACTGGCCGATATTTGGCCTACCTCTGTAATACGGCCTTTTACATCAAACAAGGTATAACTATACACATTGCCGCTTAAATCTAACTGTTTGGAATTTTGCGAAACCACCAAACGCCCCACCTGATCGTAATAAAAACGGGAAGAAAAACGGTGTTTCTGGTCTTTAACCCTGAGGATATGCCCTCCGCTACCTCCAAGGTAAAAATGTTGTTTACCTACATTACTTAATGTATAAGGCTGGAATGTGGCTGATGTATTAGCTGCAGTTTCCAATAGCTCCTCATCCCAATGGGCCCCTCCATCTGTGGTTTTATAAATAAAAGTATTGCTGCCGGCCTTACCGGTTAAATAACCTGTGGTGCGATCGGTAAAACAAACCTTTTTATAGTGGCTGGTATTGGTAGCATATACCGTTTGGTTGAGGTATTTTACCTGCACACTGCTTTGTGTGGTGGTAAGGGTGGTGCTGATATTGTTGAGGGTAATAAACACCCCATTATCTCCGCTGATATAGGCTTTGGCGTAATCTACCACATGTACCCCGCGCAGGTGTTGGGTAAGTCCGCTCACGGTTATGGTACTCCAGTTTAATCCCCTGTCGGCCGATAACAAAATGGTTCCGCTGTTGCCTGCTATCAGCCCATATCCACCAGGTTCAAACGATATATCATGCAAATCGGTGCTAACCCCCGAGGTAACCGTACTCCAGGTTTGGCCTCCGTTTACGGTGGTAATAATGGTTCCGTCTTCACCCGCAGCTACTCCCTGCATGGCAGTAAAGAAATAAACCGAATAAAGATCCTTGCTGCTTACGGGTGTGGTTTGCACATTCCAGCTATATCCCCCATCAACGGTTTTATACATGCTTCCGGCATTACCTGTTGCATATCCTACCTCGTTGGTAACCATAAACACATCGTTCAGTATTTCGGGGATAAACTCATTATTATGGCTCCATACCCCGCCTGAGCTGCGCTTATAAATAATTCCGGATTGGCCTCCTGCAAATTTTACCACCCCGTTGTTATCAGCAACAAGTGTATAAAAATCTTTTTCTCCGGCTACAGCACTCATCTCGGTAGTCCATGCAGTATAGCTGCTGTTGGTTGAACCAAATACCCCTTTATCTGATGTGGAAACAACAATGGCATCGGTAGAAGGATTTACCACCACCCCTTTTACATCAGCAGAAAAATTGGGTAAAATATTTTTATTTATCCAGCCTTCACCCATGGAGGTTTCATTATACAACAGGATATCGGTAGTGCTGCCATTGCCTTTTAAGGTGGCCACACAACGGGCATCATTAGAAGCCGTAAAACCCGCTCCGAATGCTAAAATATCGGTGGTGCATCCGGTTGATTCGTTGGTCCAGGTTAATTCAACAGGATTAAATTTAAGAATGGTGCCGTGAGCACCGCCTGCCACTAAAATGGAAGATAAGTTCTTTTTGGTAAATCCACCAACCGCATATAATGGAGGGTTGCTCACCCTGCCCACATTGGTCCAGGCGGTGGCTCCCTCATCCTCTGTTACAAATAAGGTTCCGTTGGTTCCGGTAATAATTCCTTTGTTTCCGTAGAACCAGGCATCGGTGGCGGTACCACTTACGGTATTGGCCAGATTAATCCAGGAGGTATACCCGCTATTGGCTTTAAATAATTTACCATCAACGGTTAAAATATATTTGGCTGCATTGCTGTTTACAAATTTTAGTGCATTGCTCACGGTAATGGTATTTCCATTATCAACTGTGGTAATTGCAGTCCAGTTGGCGCCTGCATCAGGAGTACCATATACAGCACCATCAATATTTACAAAAACATCAAGTCTGTCTTTGGTAATAATATCTTTAATCACATTACCTGAGGATGCTTGCATGGTTGCAAAAGCTGTCCAGTTGGCGCCTGCATCCGTTGATACGTATACCTGTTTATTGTTGGTACCTATATACAGGTATTCCGTTTGCACATTAGAGGCATTGGCCTGCATTACGCGATAAAAAGCAGAAGCCGTAACAGAAGCAGGCCCGCTGATGGTAGTCCAGTTGGCTCCGCTGTTTTCTGTTTTTAGCAATAAGCCATCATCACGCAAGGCATATCCCTTGCCTGCTTCATAAAACTGCATCATCAGGTATTTGGCACTGCCTGTGCCTGATGGGGTAATATCCGTAAACGATAAACCTCCATTGGTGGTGCGGTATAGTTTACCTGCTACATCGGTAACCATTCCGGTTTCCATATCACAAAAATGCACATCGGTTAAAGGCACACGCAGGTTGTGGTGTACCTCCTCCCAAACGGCAGGTATTGTGGCCTCGCCTTTGCTGAGGTAACCTTTAAGCAAAGTTCCATCAACACCTACTGCATATCCGGTATAATTGTTTACAAACGAAATGGCGTTTAATGAAAGAGGTTTGTGAGTATTGGCTTCCATGCGCCAGGTATGGCCATTATTGGTCGACCGGTATATTTTACCATCATCACTTACAGCTACAATCGGGTTACCTGTGGAATTAGCATACCATACATCTTTAATATTGCCTTTTACCAATTTAGACAGGCTTACTACCGGCCCGTTCCAGTTAGCTCCGTTATCAGTGGAATACCAGATATTTCCTTTTTTATCGTATACCCATATTTCAGTGCCAGTGCTATTAAACGTATAATCCACATGCACCAACTCTGTAGCCGAAGGCAGTTTGCTGATGGTCCATTCGGCATCATTTTCCTGCTTGCGCAATACCATCCCTTCTTTGCCCACCAGGTAGTAATAATAATCGGGGTTGGTACCCACAGGTATACATCGTGCATGGTTTATATCCGGTGTGCCAAAGGTGGTTACCTTATTCCAGTTGCTGCCACCGTTTGATGTTACATAAATATGGCCTTTGCTGTTATACTCGGTAACACTTATACCGGCAAGATCTCCGGTAAACCAGGTTCCTTTAACGGTGTGGGTAGATGGGATGCCATTGTTTTTGGTTTGGGTTTCCCAAATATCCATATCGGTTTGATCGGGCATGGACTGCTGCACCAACTGGTTAAGGGAATTATAGGTATAGGTGGTTGGCAACTCATGTGTAGTAAAAATGGTACGGGCACCTTTTTCCCTGTCGGCCTTAATCTGGGCCAGTTGCGCTCCATCTCTGATAATTTTTACTCCTTTTGGAGGAACGGTTCTTACCAGGTTGCCTGCCTGATCGTAATAATACAGGGTGTAATGATCTTCTGTATTTTCAAAGGTCATGGTAAAGTTTTCGTAAGCACTCAGGCATTTGTTAATATACCCTCTCCTGAATTCCTCTGTAATATTTTTAATATACTCTTCATACCGTTTGGTGGCATTCATTTTGGCAGCGCTCAGCAATAAATCGCGGCAACTATTGCCCACTTCAATCTCTGGTGTTATAGGCGGGCAACAAATTCTGGGGCAATTGTCTTCTCCAAAGGTAAACCCAAGCATCAGGTACTCATCATCAATATTAGGGATAGTTACCTCCTTAAGGGCATACACCTCCAGGGTGGCGCTGGTTGCATTATTGGCATACCATATAATATCGTATCGGGTAAGGCTGCTGCCATAGTTGGAGGTAAGTACCGATGGTCTTAATCCATTTATCAGAATAGTTAACTTCACATCATCAGCCTTGGTATGATAAAAAGAAATGCGGTAGGGCTTATTGGGCAATACCGTGGTTGTTTTAGCAAATACCTTTATTTCCTGCGGGCCTGTGGTAGCACTGTGCTTATATTTCATTACCATAATATGGGCGCCATAGTAGGCAGGAGGTTTTTGCCAGAGCAATACATACTCTTCATTACCAAGCGTGCGCATACCTGGAAAACGTGCCTCCGAATTGGAATCCAGATCAGTACTAAATCCATCATAATAGGTGGTAAAATAATTAGGCGCAGGTTCATAACCAGTAGGGGTACCCTGCTGATTGTAAACAAAAGTCTTCTCATATCGCTCGGGATGAAAATCGAAATGCGAAAAACGATCGGTATAGCAGGTAGAAGGTGGGGGTGAAGGGCTGCTCACCATGCAGGGGCCATCACCTATATTATACGGTGCAAAATCGCAACCACCCAGCGTAACCTTACCCGGCACCACAAAGGTGCTTCCATCCCGCATTTCAAAATACACCAAAAAATCTTTATTGGCCACATTGCTGATAATACGCGATACCCCTTTAAAACTTTTAATATCCCGGGTGGTATATTTGGGTTGAAGCTTAGACAGGTAGATGGTGTATTTGCAATCAGCACAACCAAACATGGCGAATATATCAATCTCTAAATCTCCTGAAATAGGTAAGTCATTATCCCCGTTTTGCCGATTAACAAATGCCTGATTTATAACATAATATATATTTCCTAGTAACTCATTGTCAATAGGATGTATATCCGTAGGAAATTGGGAGTGATTGGGAGTAAATCCATTTTCTTTAAATACGTTATCTTTCAGTTCACAAGGAACAAAATTCCCGTCATAACCAAAACTACCCGGAGGTTCCGGTTGTGGGGGGTAACCACCAGCCAGCAATGGTGACGGTGATGGGCTGGCCGCATTGATGGTTTGGTAAAGGCCTTCATCTCCATTGTATATTTCATATATTTCAACAGGTGCTTTAGCTGGGTTGTTTTCCAAAACCGCTGGTATATCCGTATAACAATCGCCCGTATTAAAACAGGTGGTGGTGCCTGTAAGCACACCGGTTACAATGCCCGCAGAGGTTATGGCTTTGGCCTGCACGGTAAATCCATTGGTATTGCCAACTATGGTTTGTATATCGGCAAAGGTTAAAATCTGATCGAAATTGAAACCTGCATTACTTGGCAGGGTAAGGTCAACAGTACAATAATTGGGTGCATTACCTGGTAATACAGGCCCATCTATCCTTACGGATAGGGTATTGCCATTTACATTTAGTGTACCGGTCCACTGGTATGTTTTAGGGTCCCCACAATGATCGAGGTTTAATAGCGGACGTAACCTGTCAAAAGGCAGGTACCACGGTTTAGGGGTTGAAGGGTTTACCATGTACAAATGCATATTGGCATCATCGTAAAACCCCGGGTTGGCACCATTGGGCACTACTACAGCCGGTGGTGATGGGTTATGTTTGCTCTCCCTGAACCAGATGGCATTAATAAGTTGCTCAAAACGCATGGTAGCCTTGGAGGGTTTACATTGTACCTCTGTTTGGCAGGCAATTAAATCGAGGCATTCGCTGTATCCGTGTAATACAATTTGTTTGGTAAGGTTGCTCATGCCGGGCTGGTTGTATAGCGGGGTGGCAATGGCATAATCCAGTGGGGTTACCTGGTCTCCGGGTTTGGCTTCTACATAGGCCAATATATAAAACTCTTTTTGTTGGGTAGAGGGATTATCCTCTCCCCTGATGCAGCAGATACTTTTAATATCATTAAACGTATACAATGCTTCGCTGCCCGTATTGGGTATTTGCATAAACACATTGCACGTAGCTGATGTATTGGTATTGGTAAACGTAATCTGCAGGTTTTTATTTCCATTGGATAGGGTGCCGGTATAGGTGGCATCGCTCATGAGGGTACCCCCATTGATGGCTTTGTTTAATATGGGAACAAAGGGTTTGTAATTGTAAGGTGTGGGTGCGCATTTTAACATATCCACATTGGAGGCAAATACATCTTCATCGGTAATAAGGGAATTAAACAGGGTTACAAACGACATGGCCACAGGGCACTGGCCACACTCGGTAAATGTGCCCGTTTCTGCAATGGATTTCAGATTATCCAATACCTGCTGCACCTCTTCGGGGCAGGCCAGCACCTCAAACTCATCAATAGATGCGCGGTTGCATGTACCTGAACGAAACGACTGGGTGGGCATATCGCGGGCTCCCATATAACGCTTGCTTTTGTTTTTATACAACTCTGCTCTTAGTACGTTGCAAGGTTGGCAAGGATTGTGGAATTGGGAGTTGGCTACATACAACTTAAACGGAAACACCGTATTAAGCGGGTAATTATTGCTGTTTGCCGTATTGTATGGGTAATACAGGAAAAAATCTTTACTGCTTTCAAACTCCTTGTTGCCAATACAGCCATTGTAATAATCGTTTATAATAGCCACACGGGTATGGTGTTCCCTTTGCACTTCCTGTTTCAGGCTTAAATAAAGGGAGCGGAAGGCCACCCATTCTTCATCTGTACTTAAGGTTCCGCCAAAGCCTGCCAAACAGGTTGGATTGCAACCGGCAGTTGCCTCATCAGGGCAATTGGCTATCAGGTAGGCAGCCTGCCAAATGGAAACACTGCTACCGTTGGCATCTTTAAAGAAGGTGCGCATACGCTCCATAGTAGCATCGTACTCACCATCCAGTAAAATATTTTGTGAATACAGTCCGGATGTATTATATACCCTGTTATCGGTAAAATAAGGATCTATGCCCGACTTACCACGGCTGATAAAACCGGAGGTAGCATTAATAATTTCATAAGTACCGGTAACACCCGATGGATAATTTTGACTCCGCTTCAGATCAAGCCAGTCTTTGGTAGATGTAGAAACAGTAACACCAAGAAACATATCGTGTCCCCAATCTGTAAATAAGGTATTGGCTCCCTGAATGGTGCCTCCGCCTGAAACGGGCACATCAGCAGCGGTGGTAACACTTAACCATTTGGCATCCCAATCATGGCTTTCCTGCATCAGGGTGCAGCGTGTATAGTAGCCATATTCCGGATGGTAAACGGCCAGCGATCTGGCCCATTCCGGTTTCCAGTGTTTCAGAAAATCTTCCAGATTGCTTAGGTATTGAGGCTGTATTCTTTGTACCCCATTTTGCTCCATAATAAACATGTATTTACCCTCATCAACTGCTGGCTCATACCCCCCACCTGCAAGTGGTGTGAGGGTAATATAAACAACTTCGTTATTCGCATCAAGGTAGGCATGGCGCTTAAACAAATCGGATTCGCCCATATTATAAGGGTAACGCCAGCTTGCCCGAAATGCCTGTGTAATGGGTTTAAAAAAGTCTGCTGAAATGTTAGCAGAAGGGAAAGGTGTACCTGATACCAAATAATGAGATTCGTAATAGCCTTTGTAATCGGCATAAAATTTCAGGTACTGGTGGTACACATTCATATCACCTATTGGCGGTCCTCCCGCAACAGGCTGAGGGCCGGTTTTAAAAGGCAGGGCATTGTAATCGTTAAATACAGAAAGCGGAAACAGGTGCGGGGCAAGTGCCATATTGCCTTCATTTAAAGTACCATCGGCATTCATAGTGCCGTACTCTATTATTTCTCCATACTGCCCCATAGGGCTTACGTCTTTTAGTATATTATCATACAACCCTTTACAAACAGGTGAGGTAATGCGGCAACGCGCCTCACATTCTTCTTTTAACTCATCGTATTTTTCTTCTGTAATTTTATCCTTATGCGGAGAGGTTTCGTAAGTAAGTCCCAGTTTAGCCACACATTCCTCGCAGGTCATATCGCAAACGGAAAAATCTATTTTATCTACTTCTTCTTTCTCAAAAAATTTGTAGTCGAGTATACACTCATTATTTTTCAGGTAATTCTGCGTGTAAATATCCAATGCCTTTTCATTCACCTTAAATTCTTTAAACAAACTGTATTCACCCGGCTTTACGGCCACATCTCCGGTTCCGGGAATATTGGTATTCCAGCTTTTGGTAAAGAGTGTTGGTGAGCTGCAATTGTTTTTAGGAAAAAAATCAGGGTTGGCTTCCAGACTGCTGATGGTAGGGCCAAACTGCCTGCTCGATCCGTTTGCATCATCAATTCCGGTAAGGTAATCTTTACAGTTATCTTTCAGTGAAATGGTAATATCCACCACACACTCATAACAGGCCGGGTTTGATTGCAGGGCATTACGGAAAATAGAAAACTGATCCGCACCTCTGTTCACCGTAATCATATCCGTTTTCTCATCATTATTCATATCTGTTGCCAACAGCATAACAGGTTCGGAACCGGTAGCCATATCATTAGGATCATCAAAAGTGATGGTACCTGATGAGGTAATATTCTTGAACAAGGCCAGCTGATTGGAAGCCGGGTAAGTTACCACTACATCATTTTTCCCATCTTTATTGATATCGTTTACTGCTATTACTCCCGGAAGTTGATCCGTATTTACCACTGCGGAGGTTGGATCAAAATCAACACCAGAACTGGTAGAAGTATTGGTAAAAACCTCAAAATTGTAAGCAGTACCGCTGGATATAACAAGGTCAGGTAACTGGTCTCCGTTTATATCTCCAATGGCCGGCCATAAAGGATGTTCATTGTTGTATTGTGTAAGAGTAATATCAGATGAGAAAAATTCCGGGGCTCCTAAAATGAAATCAAACATTACTTTTACCTGATCTGTTTGAGGAAAAGCTAAAACAATATCATCTTCTCCATCATTATTGAAGTCGGCTACATTAATCACACCTGGTATCTCTCCCTGAAGATCCATATAATAAGTGTCGAATGTGAGGAACTCATTATTATTTCCGCTGGCTTTATTAATAAGTAATACCAGATAAGTATCAGTTCCATTGCTACAGGAGTATATCATGTCTGGTTTATGATCATTATTGGCATATAATGAAGCAATAGAAATAGCGTGTAATCCGGAAGCTACCGAAGGCGTATTGATATTTACAGGTGCATCAAACAGTATATTCTCTCCTGAACTTATATTCCGGTAAATAGATATATAAGTTTCTCCGGAAAAAGCTACCAGCAGATCAGGCCGTTTGTCTTTGTCCATATCTTCCACCCAGGCAAACACCGGTTCGTTGCCTGTGCTTTTTTCTATTGTTGTGCCAAATGTTTCACTGTTAATCTGAATACCTGAACAGTTATTCGGATAAATAACAAACTTGTCCAGGTCTTTTTGCAACACAATCACCTCCTTGCAACCATCGCCATTCACATCTGCTGTTACAGCAAAATTTGGATGGGTTAATGTGGTATAGTTTTCCCTTGCCAGAAAAGCACTTGCATTAAGCACCGATGGATTTTGCCCGGCTGCACCCTGAACCGCATTTTCCCAAACCTCCACTGAAAACTCCTGGTCGCAGGCTACTGCCAGGTCTTTTACGCCATTGCCGTTAAAATCATCAACCACCATACTTACCGGATTTAGCGGTGCCGGTGTTGAAGCAATATTGGCAAATTGAATATCTCCGCTTACCGAAGTATTTTTATACATGGCCACCGTGGCAGATAAGCTGCATGGTACCACTATATCGGCTTTGGTATCATTATCAACCAATGCTACTTCCGGTTTTGCCGGCCCTTGTCCGGGCACCAGCACATCATCAATGGCAAAAGAAAGTGCTGCTGCTGTGGTATTGCGCATCACAGTTAAATTGTGGTACGATGGTTTAGAAACAACCACATCGGTTTTACCATCACCATCCAGATCGCCTGCTGCAAGGTATACAGGAAAAAAACCAACCGACACATCGGTCTTTTTTGCAAAAGTTAGCGCAGAGAGATTGGTTACCCTTAAAATAGAAATACTATGGCCAAGGCTATTGGCTACTACCAAGTCTTTTTTTCCGTCATTGTCAACATCTGTTACCACCATACCCTCCGGCTTCAATCCGGTTTCAACGTTTTGAGGGGAAGCAAAGGATAAGCTGCTTGAATTATTGTTAAGGAATACGCTCACCGTATTTGCATTGGCATGACTCACCATGATATCGGCATATCCACCGTTAATATCGGCCACACAAATTTTATTGGGAACAAAACTTAAATTAATAGTGGTTAATGTATAATAAAGAGCAGAAGAGACACCCATAGCTGAATAAATAAGAATGGTATTGTCATCTCTTAAGAGAATGATATCGGTTCTACCATCGTTATTTATGTCTTTAAAATCGTAATCAAGTGTATTTGCATTACCCGGTAAAACAATTACTCCCAGTTTTTCGAAAGCTGTTTTCCCATTGCCTGTTGAGGGCGTTATATTTTTAAATATTTCAATGGTATCCAATACCAGCCCATCGTAAACCACCATCAGATCTGGTAAGGTACCTGCATCAATAAGCGAAGAACCCACAGCAATAGGCTTGCCTGAAGTAGCTATACTTTTGCGCTCTGAGTATGGGCTTACACAACCCGGTTGATACCTTTCATTTAATAACTGATACTGAAATCCCCTCAGTTGCTCATCGGGCACAATAAGTTTACGGCTTACCGTTTTTGTTCCTATTACATAATCAATTTTATTTTCTGTACCGGTAAGCTGATTGGCTGATTTATTTAACACATCCACAGTAAAGTTATTATCAATACCCGGTGTTTTTGCAGTACTTAAGGTGGTAAGATTTAAAGGTGCATTTCCTGCAAGGGTGGTTGCTATTACTTTACCATAAGGATCAATATAGGAAACACTAAACTGCCCGTTGGCATCTCTCACAGCATTTTTCTGATACAACTCTGCCTTACCGGCTTCTGCGCCAAACAGCCTGTCCAACTCCTCCTGAAAAGGTTTACCATAAAAATATTTGGTTACATGATCGGTACCCAGTTTATAATCAGCACCTACCCCGGTTTGTGTTTTTATTCTGCCCGTATTGTCTGGTGTATATTCAGTTTGGGTAAACGGAAATAAAGCGGCATCGGGAATATAGCTGCTTTGTTTTCTCAGAAAAGGAGAATACTGATCGCTCAAAAAGGGGTTGTTTGCCGAGTAATAGGCAGATGCACCGCTTCCATTATCCATTGCCTGAGTAGAAGTAGAACAGGCTGCTGCATCGAGGTCAAAATCTTCGGCCCTGTATGATCGGGACGTATTTCCTGCCGGTGCATTAAATGCCTTGCTGTTATTATTTTCGGGCAATACCATATCAACAGCTTTGTGTCCGGTAGGAACAGGAAGAGTGGTAATAGCAGGGCGGCCCAGATAATCATATACCACTTCATTCACCACAGTGGTGGGTTTCATTTCTTCATTTGTTCCGTTCTGCAGTGGTGTATTTAACAACACTACAGATTGTCTTTTTCGGAGGGTGCCGTCAAAATAATCTACACTCAATTTACTTTTACCTTCCTCGGCATAAGTGGTATTTACCTGCCAGTTCATTCCCAGGCGGTGGACAGGAATGGTCGCTTTACAGTTATAATCTTCAAAATCGGATACATCGTCTGCATTAATTATATTCCATGGTTGGGGGAATTCGTTGCTATAAAAATCGATGGCATTGCGGCTATACCCCCTGATGCGATACACAATAAAACCCTGATCGTAAATTAATGGGATTTCATATTTATCACCTTCAACCGTTACACGGGTACTGTTAAACTGGAAATCACGCATAGAAACCGCTGGGTTGGTTAACAGGGTTGCACCTTCTCCATAACTGCTCACATACATCCATTCCAGGTCGTACTTCTCAGCCCAATCACGCTTGGTCCAGGTAACTACCAGGTGCTTACTTTCTGTGTCGATGGTTGGTGCAGCAGGAACCTGAATAATATTATTTGATGTTGTTGCTTCATAATAACGTTCCACCTCGAGTTGTGATTCTATCATTAAAAAATCTGGCAAGGTAGAAGGAGATGTACTCAAAATCGTAACCTTATATTTTTGTGGTATGGGTTCATAACTGCTGGTTGCCAAATCATTTTCTTCGAGCAAGCTTTGATTATAATATACCCCTGAAGAGTTAACAGTTATTTGTAGCGTTTTATAAATAGTAGATGCTATCTGTGTAGCGTTATTGGCTTTCCATGTCTCTATCTTAATATTGACAGTATATGTGGCGTTCAGGTTATCACATATTTTATCGGGTGCCGGTTTTAATATAAATCGTTGCGTAATCCTCTTATTAAAGTAGGTTGAGCCCTCTGTGCTATGATTATCGAAGGCTGCTACATCACTATGATTGGTGATATTGCCGGATGCAGCCAGCGGATGCAGGAAAACACTTTGGGTAGTGATACCTGCCTGCAACACCCCTGTTGAGAACAGAAGGATTCCAAGCAAAAAAATGCGGTTTAATATTGAATTTTTCATAACCAATTATTTTTCTTTATTAATCAACAGATCGTTTACTTTATATAATTTATAGGCAGGCTTTGGTACCAGCTTTTTACCCGACTTATTTACATACCTGAAGTAGGTAAAATCATCAGCCCCAAAAACTGGTTTTGTGTTAAAATCTTTATAGGTGATTACCAGAGTGGGTTGGAAATGTTTACCCATATATTCCATTTTATCGGTAAACTTCATCACCACCTTTGATATATGGTATGTTTTTTTATGATAATACAAATGCATTTCGCTGTACTTACCTTCCTTAAAATAAAAAGAGATACAGGATTGTTTGCCTGTGGTTTTTAATGCCGACTTATCAGCCATTTTAAGCAATTGTTCTACATTTTCAGGGTTGTACTCATCAAGCTGAGCTTTTGTTTCATCTGATAAGGAAATACCATTAAGTGATATTAATTTTGAAGGGTGGTGTACCACAACAGCATACTCTTCTGTTTGCACCGATTCTAAATCCCCAATCTTAAAATACTTGTTTTTCTGGTTTCTGGCCAATACTCCTGATTCTACTTTCACGGGTTGCGGATCCTGATCGGCAAATAATTCGTAAACGGAATTCACCGAATAAACCGGCATGTTCTTATATGCCTTATTTATCTGATACACTTCGTCCTTTATCTGCTGTGAGAACGCTGCAGCAGACATAAATACCATGCAAATAGTTAATATTCTTAATTTCATTATTCCGTTTTTAAACGCAAATTGGTTCTTGATTCTTTAATGGTCATTACCCCTTTCTCTGTTTCCTTTTTCACCCTTACCAACTGCCCCTCTTTATCATACTCGTAAAAACTGGCATAATTGTTTTCATCCAGTTCGGCCATCAGCCTTCTCGTCACCGGATCGTATACAAAAGATTTCATATTTCCATTAACCGGAAAAAAGCGGATATCATCAAAGTATATGATATCGGAACTGCCCTCAGAAATATCATTTCTTAGTTCAATCTCCACAGATCCCGTTCCCTGCGGAATAGTTATTTTTTGTTCTATCTTTTGCCACCCGTCTATAATTGGTCCTGATGCACGCAATAATCCCGAGTTGGTGCCCGGTCCATTATAATTTACACGTATTGCCGGTCTTACATAGGTGGCTCTTATTTCATTGTCTTCATTATGTTCCTTTACCCAGGCACTCACTATATATTCCTCTCCTGCAACCGGTGCAAATGATTGAATACACTCATCACAATTCATGATTTCTGCATCGCAGGGTTCAATTTCAAAATCATTTTGCAGGGTAAGAGAATAACCATTGGTACATCCACTTGGTATATTATTACTGGTTATTTGAAGTGTAACCGTTTTGGTTCCGGAACTTGCAAATTGAATGGCTGGATTCTCAATATCTGCTGGTGTTGCTACCTTCTTATTATACACCAGCGTTTCACCTTTAATTATTTCTGTTACTTCCTGAAAAACAACAGTACCTGTAATAGAATGTCCATCACTTGTGGTCCAATTTAGATTCTGACTCAAATAATTATCTGTAATACCTGCAGCACTGAACTGCACCGGAAACTTGGGGCACATAGATCCAAGTTTTTTAATATCAGGTGTTAAACAAGAGGCATCTAAATAAGCGTAACCAAAATGCCCGCCAAGCATACAGTCTCCGGTTTTAAATCTTATTTTAATGGTCTGGTTTTGATAACTGCTCAGGTCGAGCACCCTTTTCGACCAATCTTTATACATAATAGAGCCATCTTTAGAATATGAAAAACCATATACACCTGAACCGGCAATTACTTTGGTGGACAAGCATGTAATTTCTGTGTAGTTATCACAATTACTCCCGTCTTTTACGTATACCGTAGCCTCAAAAAATGGTTTCTCTGCCGAAGCATGTGGTGGAGCACCGGAAATGGCAGAAGGATCCTGAAGAACCACTGCATAATCAAAAGTAAAATAGGGGTTAGAAGGATCAACACAAAACTCGGTTTCTATATACTCCGATTTGGCACCCACCTGCTTATTGCCAAGTTTAACAGAATATAATCCTCCGGGAGCAACCACAGGAAAACCAGCTAATTGATCTGTTCCTTTTCCCCAGGTAATGGTATGCACATCGGCAACCGGATTGGTAACAGCACTGTAACTAAATTGAAAATTATAGGGTGGGGTTGAAGAGCCCTGCGCTAAAGTTCCTGCATATAAATCCCAATCAGCAAAATTTGCCTGATCAAAATTAATATTCGGAATAGAACTGCAATAACCAGTACCACATACACAGGTGCTGTTTACATGCATCACCTCAGGATTGGCATTGTTTACAGCCGATACCAATAAAGCAGACGTATCGTTTAAAAAATCGATATATGATTGGTATGCGGCTTCCTCATGAGCCGCTTTATCTTCCGAAGACCAGTTGTACGCACGTGCATAGATTTCGTAAATGTCCGGGTTAAAATCAGCCCGCATACGTTCTTTCACCGTTTGCGCATTCGCGAAAGAAAAAACTACAACGCAAATGGTTGTGAGGAATACCTTTATTTTACTTTTTATTAATTGCATGGCACGATTACTTTTTTAATTTTAATAAAGTCACCATTACTTTTGAGCTCCATACTTCGTTTACCGCTATGCGAAACATCTTCGTTGTTTACCACATTGGTTGTTGAGCTTTTTAATCCTTCACTTACGTCCGATTTCAGAGACTTGTTATAGCTAAAATGTTTGTCATTATTATCACAACTGTAATAGTCATAATCCTCAAACCCATCAAAACCCAACTCCCGATACGATGTATTGGAACCCACCGCCACAGGTAACTGGTTATTGTATTCAAACACTGCTGCCGAAGGCCTGTTAAGTGCATCTCTTGATTCAAGCTCGTTGCTGTATGGGCTGAAAATACTTACCTCAGTTACGTAACGCCAGCCATTTTTCTGTGCTAACCAGTCGAAACCTCCAGCCGGAACCCAGAATGGCGAAAACTGTGTGTATACCCCGTCTGTTCTGATATTGGTATTTCCATTCAGAGTAGATTGTGTTCTGCCTGTAAGATAGGCGTGCGATCTTTTTACTTTCCAGATACCGCGTTTACCTTTTATATAAGGATTATAAACACTGCCCGACCCAAATCCACATTGACAGAAGATATTCCAGTCTTCTGTATATTCAATGGCCTGCGCATTCACCACCTTATCAAAATTTATTTCCAGTGCAGGATCAGCATCCAGATTCATCAGCGGATATTGCAATGTCGTGGTTTGGCCAATTTTATGTTCCAGCAAATTTCTTCTACCTGACCGCAGAATCCGAACAAAATCTACCCCATCTTCTTCCATATCTTCCATATCATATTCATAACCGTTTCTATCTACGACCACCAACCTGGGGTGAACCTCCTTTACCCAACCGGTATGTAGTCCAATACTGATTTCATCTCCTGGAACAAAATACTTTAGCGGATATGCAATAGCCTCTGATATTTCCACATCCACACCAATATTTTTATAAGCTGGCTCCATGCCCGCATAGGCGTAATAAGCAGGGTAATTAAACTGATAAACAGGATCACGGAATTGATTGGTGGTTTCAGTTAAAACCACTTCTCCTGTTTCATCATCGTAAACCATATTTTTAACCGTAACAGAGGCACCCAGGTCAAAACTGGTAACCGATTCTACAAGCCCATACCGTTGAACCACCTTAGTGCCAACCACAGAACGAAAACGCAGGTCTTCGTATGAAAAGTGCGTTACAAACATGGCAACAGCAGCAGGAAAAATTGCTGCAATAAATCCATCCATATTCGGACTACTATTTACACCAACTGTATATGTTTCACTTTGCCGCATGTCAAATACCATATCGTAATCCACGCCAACCTGTTTAGGAGTAGCACTTACATCTCCAGCTTTATTAATGGTGTATACATTATTATCCAATTTTGTTGGATCAGTTGGATTCACTTTATAATGGTATTCGTTCCCGCTGATAATGGTTTTATCATCACCCTGGGCATACGCTTTGGTGCTTTTGGGTTTACCATGCATATCATTCAGCTCAATATAATAGCCCTGCGATGCGGCTACCATATCAATGCTTCCCAATTCAAGCAATTGTAAAATGGGGGAGGGATTAATACGGTGAGGATCTAGTTCAGTGCGTTTGGTTATAGTAGGGAAATCCCGCGCAGTATAAAACTCATATACGGTTTTACCCGTACCATGTTGGTTTATTTCAGGTGATGAACCTTTGGTATTGATAACCGTAACTTTTGAGTAACCAACCTGAGGGCTTGGGAAAAACGTTTCACCAAAGGGTTCTTCCATCAGATAATCGGGTGAGGGTACCAATAACTGAAATGCTTTATAATATACCGGTTGTTTAAAGGGGTTTTCATCACCACCTATTAATGGTTCGTATGCTGCCACCCCTGAGCTGATGGATTCTCCATTTTTATTGGTGGTGGTATAATGATACTCGGTAGTATAAGTTGCTGCACTATAACCTTGGTTTGACGTCATGCTGCCAAATTCATCACTGATGCTCACTTTTTTCACCCGGCTGCCCCCTCCTTTTTTCTTAGATAACGGGTTATACAAACGAAACTGTGATTTTTGAATATCAAATTCACTACAGCTTCCTTTGGCACGCATCATAAAATTAAATCCAATGATAGTTTGTGCCGTTTGCTCTACAATAGACATCAATGATTTAATGACACCAACAATGGCACCATCCGTTTTTACGGCCTGACCATAAGCAATTTCAGGCAAGTTTAACTTAGCAAAATTCCATGCGGCTTTGGCTATGGGATTGGCGTCCCCGGCCATCCCCCCTACACCAACAGCATTAAAATTATCGTTTAATGGCTTAGCCGATAATTTGATATAAGCATAATTGTATTTATCTCCGGTTTTACCCCAATTGCCTGTTTTGCATAAACCAAACGAAAAATCGTCCTTGGGTATATAACCGTTTACATATTCGTATTTTGATGAAACAAGAATGCCCATTTTAACCAGGAACCTGAAATACAGATAAGGCATACGCACTCCGTTTTCATCGCTCAGGTATTTGCGCTCAAACTCGGCCTCATTGGCCACAGGCTCGCTTAATTGCAGGTAATAATAAGGGTAACTTTCTTTATTAAAACCTGTAATGCCGGCAGGATTTTCATAAACACCTTCATACAAATTATCCGTTATTAAAGAGCTGGATTGGCTGGCCGGTCCATGGTCTCTGTCTGGTCCATACAAGCTTGATCCAATAATATGCATCAGTTGCATGGCTCGTTTATCCTGCACATAAGCATAATCATCGGCCTCATAACTAATGTCAATTTTCCCTCCGGAAGGAAGCGTGATGGATGATAGTGTCCAGGCGGCAGCATATTGATCTGCTTCAGACCCCTGAGGGGTGTAGGGAAATTCCGAATTTGGATTGGTGATTGAATTGGGTTTATAATTTCCCCAACGGTCGTATGATTTTATATTGTAGCTGTAATTGGTAGCACTATTATAGGCAAATACATACCCCCTTTGCCTGGTTTTATAGGAGTTTCTATAGGTGAAAAAAACTTCCTTTAATGTAAGCTTACCTTGTCCAGTCACCTGTGCAGTTGGGGTATTGGGGCAAAGCTCATAGTTATAAACAAAATGAACTGATTTGATAGGTTTAGCTGATGTAGGGCTTGCCTTTTTCTCTTCTTTTGAATATAAATCTATTCTCTCCAGATAGCGCCCTTTAATGGAGCCTTTTCCATTTGCATTATCTATAACTTCTTCACCGGATGAATCAAAACCATCCTTGCGGGAATCTGTATTTAAATGAAACTCCAATACATGATTTTTGGTTTCAATGCTATGTAAATACCATAGCGCTTTTTCGCCATATACATAACTCCCCTGGTCATCCCCATCCTCTCCGGTACGGTTTTTTAAGCCTTCACTATAATAAGCTCTTGTGTATGGCGTTCTCCACCTGAAGTTCTCCACCCTTGAATAATTAAATTTAGTATAAGTACCTAAATCATCAACGGTTGGGCCATTACCTGTTACATCCACATAATCCGCAGAAACAATGGCCGTAAGTAAATAAGAATGTGCATAAGGAGGCGTGGTTGTTCTATCAAAAAGTTGGTTGCGACCTTCTTCATTCTCTTTGCTGGCTTGATCGCTTGTATAATCTGTTAATCCGGTTTCCACATCACCTTCGCTGGAATTAGAACTGAACATTACATCAACCTCCCTATAGTTGTAAGCCGGTATGCCATAAATATATCGGGTTCCATCTGTTCTGATCACCGTCATCTCAGATACGTGATCGCTCACATCCAAGTCCATGGTGGTGGATGGATCTTTGCGGCTAAGCTTACTCTGAGGGCTAAGGTAACAATCTCCCAAACCGCTTATTTCATAATCAAAATCATTGGCATCAAAAACCTCTATTTCTTTCGATAAGCCGAAATAGGTCGCCTGATGAGCGTTTAATACAGTTACAGGCTGCACACGTGTAACCCTTTGGGTTCTTTTATTTTCTCCTTCACCAATATATTTTATTCCCTGATCTGTATCTATGGTATGTCTGGCCGTATTATAATCGCCCGACCCAAAATCCCCAAGAACCACCTCTACCGGACCAAAACCTCCAAAACGGTTAAACAAATCCATATCCCGCTCCACCGTTCTTTCGCCTACCTGTTTAAAATAGTATGGTTCAAAAAGGGAGTTGTTCACTCCTTTGGTATAATACACATAGTCATTAAATTTGTTTGCGCCTTCACTCCAATCACCACTATTTGAGTGCGTACCATTCACCTCTATATCCAATCCAAATTTTACCGTATTACCAGTACCGGCTTTTACACCTGCTAAGTCCAATCCTGCAGATATATTACTCACATTAGCATCGTAAACAATACCAATATCACTCCTATAAGGACGGTACATCCCTCCAATACCCTGACCACTGATGTTGTATATATCATATGTAAGATTGGTTATGGGCAAATTAGGTGTCTCAGGTGCATATACCCCATCTTTCTCCCGGTTAAAATCTCGCATCACCTCCTCGTTGCTCTGATCAACATTTTGTAGGTACAAATAACCATAGGCTTTTGAAGCAAAGGAATGTTTCCAACTTCTAATAAACTGTGAAGCAAAGTATCCTTTTAGAGTTCCTTTAGGGTATGAGCCAATAAACTCTCCACCCCATGCAAAGCCAAGTGAAAGGTTTAGGTTCATCATGGGAATATCATTCTTTGGGGAGTAAGTTTGGCCAACAAAAGAAATAGTTGAAGAAACTTCAAGTGATTTGTTAATAATCGAGATTCTTTTTTCTTTGTCCATTCTCAAACCTGATTTTTGCCTTGTACCACTAAATGTTAATGCTCTTAAACCAGACCTTGAATTATAAGGTGCACCAACTCCTAATGAATAATCAGTTGTGGATAGTTCATCCTTCGTAAACTTGCTAACTCTCCAATTATAGCTTACGTTAGGTTTTATGCCGACTCCAGATGCACTTCCAGCAGATAATCCTAATCCATAATTAAATTTAGGTTTCGCTCCACCGGATGCTTTCTGAGCAATATCAAGTCCGATATCTAATGCAACACCGGTATAATTGTTATAAGAAAATCCTGCGCTGGCCTTTGAAGCGAACTTTCTACCTAATAAATTAAAACTAAAAGCTTCTATATTTCCAGCTAAATTAATACCAAAGGTTTTACTCGGTTTCATATGAAATTCCCTTGTTACCTTTTCTCCATTAAAATCGTCAGGTAAGCCCCTCTTGTTTCTGGATATTACACCCGGATTTATATTCCATCCTAAACCCACCCATGAAGCCTGGTCATCGGCACCAATGGCAGACTGATAAGATATGTTTACCGGATACCCATCAACATCTATCAATGGAATATTGTAACTGAAGTCTCCCGTAAAAAGATCCACCATATCAGAAGATCCTGCCGGTTTAAAACTTTGCATTTCAGGTTGGCCTGGGCCACCGGTTACCGCATAAGCACTAAGCGGTAAAAGCAATTGTGATCCTATTCCGCTTATAACCAGCATTACCAGCGGCTTAAGGATGTACTGTTTTCTGAATAATGATAACATATTATTTTTTAATTAAAACAGGTATTTGATTAAACGATTCTTTATTAAACACAATATTTACTCTGCCATTATTAAACATGCGGTCGTAAATAGAAATTATTTTATCACTCTTGGTTTTATTATCTCCATTTTTTCTCTGGCGTTTTGCTTCATCGGAATAAGGAAATGCCAATGTAAATGTAGCCCCGGGAGATTGGTTGTACGTTCTTTCAAAATGAAACAAAACACAGGGTAAGGTATCTTTTCCATCTATTAAGGTGATATCCTGTTGCATCTCGCTGATACAATAATTTACCCGCTCCATGTATTCCTCTTCCGATTCTATATTATGCCTTAGCAGTTCCTGCTTATTCTCTTCGGTGGTAATGGCCAGTGAAAAAAACTGTACTTCTTCTTCATCCCCGGTTCCCATCTTGCTGGTATCTGCTGCTATAGGGTTTTCCCTTTCACCCATCAAAACCTGCTCATATTGGGCCGGCTTGTACAATACGGTATAAATGATATCTCCTATCTGTTTGTTCTTTAACAACCCGTTCTCCGAATCTTCTACCCAGGAAACCAACTCTTCCGGATAAGTGATTTGTGCAGGCGCTATTTCCTTTTCCGAAACAACAGCCTGCTCTGAATGGGCACAACTGCTCAACATCAAGATGACAATATGGAAAGGTTTCAATTTCATTTATCTCCTCCGCTATATCTGTGGTTCACATATTCTTTTACCTCAGGGGTTATATTAATTCCCTTTGAGGCATACATTAATGCACCACTTCCTTCTGCCCCCAAAATCATGGTATATCCCTTTTTCTCTCCGTAATCTTTTATATACTGATTCAGTTGTTGAATAATCTGGTTTTCGAAACTTTGCTTCATGTGATCATCTTCTTCCTTATACATATTGTACTTGCTCATGAAAGCTTCTTTTTTTGCCTTGTAAACGGCTTTATCTTCATCGGCAATAGTTTTTGCCATATCCAGTTTCTTGGTTAATACCTGCAGTTCAAATTCCAGGCTGTCCAGTATTTTTTTACGTGCTGTTTGTGTCTGAATCATTTTTGACTCTAACTCTTTTTTCAATCCAAAATCATTATATACTTCAGCTATATCTATCCACACCGTTTTTTGTGTAAATGTTTTATATACGCTTACACTAGCCCCGGCAAAGGCCAAGATGGCAATAATCAATATGAGATTCGTTTTGTTCATTCTTCAAATAATCAATGGTTAGTAACTTTAAAGCGCAGGTAATAAACCTGGTTTTTTTCTGTGTAGGCTTTTAACAGGTAAAACCCGTTTTTTATTTCTGAGCACCTTGATAAATCTATTTCATAATAATTTTCTCCGTATTTTTTCTTCAAATCAAAAGAGCAGGTTTTAGTAATATCTTTATCCGTATTGTCAAGGATTTTAAAGGTTAGTTTTGCCTTGTCGTAATTATCAACAAACCTCATGCGCAACATCTCATCTGAAGGAAGAATCACAAAATCTTCTGTGAGGGCTGTTTTTAATAATGCATAACTTTTCCCGGACTCCTTAGCTTCAGTAACCTCCACCTTTCCCAACTCAAACACCCAAACCTCAGTCTCCCCGATCAGGTTGCCATCTGTGCTGCGGGCTTTGATAAACCAGGCATATTTTTTTCCTGTTTCCAGTTTGGTGGCTGTCATCGGGTATTGCTGGTAAGTGGTTTTTAATCCCTTTAACTCCAGCAAGCCGTAGTTTCTTTGGATGGCATCATAAGCCGTTTGGTTGGGCAATAATTCCACCAGCTTTAAATCGTATAATACACTGCCGGGATTTTTTACCGGTGTGGGTGCAAGCCAGGTTAGCAATGGGTATTGCTCATAAATGGTGCTTTGGTTCTCCGGGGTAATAAGCAACGGTGGCGACATGGGTGTTACCTCCACCGTGATACATCCCTCTCCTCTTTCTTCATTATCAATTGCTGAATATGCCCGCAAACAAATTTCGTAATTGCCATAAGGTGCCACTCCACTTTCTCTAAACGATTCGGAAAAATAAGTGTATACCGGTTGCAAAAAAGTTTCATTCAACGTGCTTACACCCGGGTTTATATCCAGTGCTGATGTTTTGCAATCCAATATCTTTTTGCCGTTTTGGGTGTTTACCATACTGCCTGTAAAATACAGTTTGGTGGCGCCTCCACTGTTTACCAGCGTGGCATGCACCATATCGCTTGCACGCAACTGCAATGGAGAAGGCTGCATCAGCGACAGCACCAGTTGTGCCTCCGATTTTATAGCCGTGGCTGCAAGCAGCATCAATATCAGGGTTAGTTTTTTCATCTTAAAATGTTTTTATTATCGTTAATCGTCCTAAATGCATGTCGGTGTTTTTGCCCTTTTCCGTTGCACGGGCATATTTAATAAAATGACGCTCCAGCAATAGTTCCATACTTATACCATAAGCAAGTGTTACCTGTGTGCCTGCTTTAATAATATGGCGGGTTTGGGTGACAAAATCGCGCTGAAATCCATAACCTCCTTTTACCGTTAGTTTTTGTTTAAACAATCCTTTGCTTATTTCTGTATCCACGCCCACTGATTTGCTGGAGTCGCTGCCGGCCCACGGGTGGATATAGGTAACCGTGCCGCTTAATGCAAGGGCTATCGGTTTTATCAGGTGTATGGTACTAAACGATACCATATCAATATGGTATAGCGTAATCTCTTTTTCGTTGCTGCTGTTTAATTGTTTGTGGTAGGAACCTGTATAGGTGGTTTGCGTATTTTTTTTGTTGCGGGTATAACCCGTTATCACGCTGTACAAATCTGTTCGGCTGTAAAACCCCTTGCGCAACGTGTGGCTGTAAAATGATTGAAACGATGGGGAGTACATCAATATCACAAACGGATATTTTTTCTTTTTGATATGTGCCTTAAATAATAAGGTATGGTTTTTTGAGGTACCTTCTTTCAGGTCGTAAAGGTTATCCCTGTCGAACCGGTAGCTTAAACCCAACGTAAGCTGGTTGCTGAAAAAGGGTTGCTCAGCAGAGGCTTCTGTTCTGAAATTATCTTTGCGCAAATAAGGGGTGCCAAAGGAATAATAAAAAGGATCAACAATACGCAGTTGGCCTTTTAGTTTGGTATTGGTTTCAGGCAATACCGTTTCTGCCCTGGCATTCCATGCATTGGTAAAACGTGCCTGATCTACCCTGATTAAGCGGTTTAACTGGGAACTCGTAGATAATACTTCTGTGCCTGTTGGGTTTTGCTCTACAATGGTGCGGGCATATTCCAAACCTACCACACTCCTGTCGTTTATCTGGTAGGTATAATCTGCTCCTATTACATAATTGCTGGAGGGGATATAATAACTCCCCGATGAATCATTGATATAATTGCCTGAACCATCTTTGCCTTTTAGAATGGAAATAGCCAGCAGCATTTTTTCTTTGCGGCCTATGCCAATGCGGCCATGTGTGATGGTGCGGCTGCCTGCCAGGTTTAGCGAAAATGGATTATCGAAATTAATGAGGGCTGCTCCCCAGGTAAATGCTCCGTAAAATACGCCTGCATTTAATTCCATATTAACTCCCGTTAAACTTACCCCTCCCAATACCAGTTTGGTATAATCCGGATCAAACGTACCCAGATCGAACTTGCGCAGGCTGAGCAATAAGCCTAAACCGGGTTTGTTGTAACCATATTTTACTGCGGCCTTTTTAAAACCGGAGGGTTTATTTAAATCCAGTTCTTTGATACCGGCATAGGTATCGGCCATTCTGCGGTAGCGGAGGTATTCGTTTTTGAGTTGTTCCAGTTCCTTCAACCTTTTGGTATCCTCATTGTATTTGCTCATAAAAGCAGCCGAACGTTTGTAGCGGAAACTTTTTCTGAAGGAACTATCCTGCTCGCCCTGTAATTGTATCTTCTTATATTTTTCCAGTTGCCTTTGGTAGCTGCCCGATTTGAGTTTGCTGTTAAGGCCACTGAATTCCTTATCTACTTCGGTGATATTGATATCGGTTAATCCCTGTAGTTTTTTACTTTTATCAAATGCCACACCCTGATCTATTTTTTTGCGCAGGTTATGGTAGAAGGTCTGGTAGTCGAAAGAAAAACGGAAATTGTTGATCTTATTCATTCCGCTATTGCTCTCGGTGCTGTATACATAATCCATATTGATGGGCAGACCTCCCAGATTTAAATTGGTATTTACATAAGTGCGCACAAACTGCTGCGGGTATGATTGGCCCTGAAACCTGTTATCTGACGCCTGACCAATAACCGTAACTCTGCCATGCAGGGAGAAAAAGGGTTCTTTATTTGGTTTGGGTGTGGTTTGGTTTGTTGTATCTGCAGGTGCTGCAGGGGTGCGGTATACCACTTCGGCATATACCGGATCGGTTTGTTGTAAATTGTTGCTGCCGGGTGCCAGTATTTTTAAACGTACCTGCGTTTGGTACAACAGGCCTCTGGTAAAACTATCGGTGGTAAGGCTATCGTGGCAAAGGGAATCGGTTTTACTAACCTCCACCCTGCGGCCCTTTCTTTTTAACTGATAGCTGTAGGAAGCATTGGGTTGATTCTTTATATACTGATGCACCACAAAATTGGTGCTGTCATTTACACTTAAGGTATCGTCTGCTATTACACGAAACAACCGGCCACTTTTTTGCATCACCGAATCGGGTGCAAAAAAACGGTAACGCGTTTGGGCCTGTGTTGTTTGGTTCATAGCTGTTATCATCATCAGGAATGATGTCAATACTGAACATTTCAGAAATGACGTTTTCAAGG